>NZ_JBFLUL010000001.1:0-14344 GCF_050470705.1 Chryseobacterium sp. NRRL B-14798
AGAAATCCTGGATAATTTCTCATTTGTGCTGAATGCTTTTCCAATCTATAACAGAGGCTGGAAAAAAACAGAATACAGCCTTGATATCATGGGAAATAATATCCCTTTGGTGACAGACGAAGGCGAGCATTTCCTTTATGTGGATGAGGTACAGGATGGTGACGGCAGAAGATATACTGAAATTCCTTTTACTCCGGCCGATGATCTTAAAAAAGGATTATATACTGTAAGAAAGGGAGGAATGGAACGTTTTACCAGTCGAAATGCAGTAGATATGATTGCCAATGTTCTGGAACTGACAAGAGATGAAATTGCTGCATTTTCCCTTTTGAACAGAGATAATGTAAAAGGAGTCTTAAGTGAAATGTCTGACAAAATGAAATCCATGGTGCAGAAAGTAAACAATGCCAAAAGGAATATCAGACAGGAGCTGAATTACGTGATCATGGAACCGGTAGAAAAAACCGATCATACCTACGCTTCTTTTTGGATTACACACTGTACGCTGGCCAATCATATGCGTCCGGGAACTGAACTTTCCAACCAGCTGAAATCTCAGACTGTGGTACTGCTTACCGAAACATTGGGAGGAGCCGAAGAACAAAAAGGAACGGATAGTATTCAGGCGTATAAATATGCCCTGACAACCAGAGATAAGATCATTTCTTTGGAAGACGTTAAAAACTACTGCCGCATGATTCTGAAAGATGAAGTAAGAGAAGTAAGGGTAAGAAGAGGAACGATGATCAGCAACAAACCAAAAGAAGGTTTTGTAAGAACTGTTGAGGTAGAAATCATTCCGCAGAACTATTCTTTCTACGGAAGAGCCTATTGGGAAAATATGGCCAATATTATCAGGAATCAGATTATTGCCAAAGCCATTGATGGAATCGAATATATCGTAAGGATTACCAATGAAGATGTTGATTTCCAGGATATGTAGTTCTTATAAAAATAAGTTAAAAAAATAAATGCCGTACCCGCTACGGCATTTTTAATGTAATGTTCAGAATAAGATCAGAATTCAATGAAAAAAATATCACTTTTAATACTTCTCCTCCTCTTTGGTGCTCATTTAAAAAGCCAGACTATTAAAGATCTGAAAAATAAAATTAATCAGATAATCTCTACAAAAAATGCAACTGTTGGAATATCTTTAAAAGAATAGAAGATAAAGATACACTGAGCATCAACGGAAATAAAGAAACTCCAATGTTGAGTGTTTTCAAATTTCACATTGCCTTAGCTGTTTTAAACCGGGTTGACGAAGGTATATTAAAACTGGATCAAAAGTTTTTCATCAAAAAAGAAGATCTGCTACCAGAAACCTGGAGTCCGATCCGGGAAGAATATCCTCAGGGGAATATGTATCTTACCTTAGATCAGTTATTAAGATATACCGTTTCCCACAGTGATAACAATGGTTGTGACATTTTATTGAACATCATTGGCGGAACGGAGACAGTACAGAAATTTATTAATCAGCAGGGATTAAAGATTTTACCATAAAAGTAATGAGAAGGAAATGTCCTCGTTTGAAAAATGTTATCTGAATACAACAACGCCTTTGGCAACCACAGAACTTATAGAAAAATTCTATAAAGGAAAAGTGTTGAAAAAAGAAACTACAAAATACCTGTATCAGGTGATGGTAGAAACTTCAAGAGGGCTTAACTGGATGAAAGCGGGATTGCCTGTAGGTACAGAATTGGCCCACCGAACAGGAATTTCCGGAAGAAATGAAAATAATCTACGCGCTGCAATGAATGATGTAGGAATTATAAAACTTCCAAATGGAAAACATGTGATTTTATCCATTTATCTTAAAAATATTAAAGAAGAAATGGCAGATACGGAAAAAATCATCTCAGATATCAGTCACGCTGTCTGGGAATACTATACGTGCAAATGAAAATTTGTAATTATGATTATACCCTTTTTAATCTCAATATATTTTATCATATCAATAGAAACGGGCTTTAGCCTGTTTTTTAATAAATGAGCTTCCATTGGCTTCAGCCCAAAGATAATGATGTGAAAAATATAAAATCATTCCGGAAAAATTCAATAACATCGGATTCAGTGTCTTAACAAAACCTAAGAATTTTTTATGAAACTTTTATCCCATTTATATTCAAAAAAAGTCTATAAAATTTCGTATTTTTGCACGTTGTGATTTTCAGGCAAAGTCACTCCAAATTATGAGCAAATCAACAGAATATATAGAAGTTTACGGAGCACGTGAACACAACCTGAAAAATATTAATGTAAAAATTCCACGTAATGAATTGGTCGTGATTACCGGCCTTTCCGGAAGTGGAAAATCGTCGTTGGCTTTTGATACTATTTTTGCAGAAGGCCAGCGTCGTTATATCGAAACTTTTTCTGCCTATGCACGCCAGTTTCTGGGCGGACTGGAGCGTCCCGATGTAGATAAAATCGAAGGTCTTTCTCCGGTTATTGCCATTGAGCAGAAAACAACCAATAAAAACCCTCGTTCTACCGTAGGAACAGTTACCGAGCTGTACGACTTTCTGCGTCTATTGTATGCCAGAGTTTCAGATGCGTACTCTTTGTCTACAGGGCAGAAGTTGGTAAGCTATACTGAAGATCAGATCCTTGAAACCATCAAAGAAAATTATAAAAAAGAGAAAATCATGCTTTTGGCGCCCGTGGTACGTTCCAGAAAAGGACATTATCATGAACTTTTTGTTCAGATGGCCAAAAAGGTTATGGGCAGGCAAGAATTGATGGTGAGCTGCAGGATATTGAATATGATTTAAAACTTGATCGTTATAAAACCCACGACATCGACATTGTGATCGACCGTTGGATTATCGGGGAGAATGCTTCGGAAAGCAGAATGGAAAAATCATTGCGTACCGCAATGGAAATGGGAGAAGGAATCATAGGAATTCAGAAACTGGGAAGTACAGATATCGAATATTTTTCCAAAAACCTGATGGATGCTGAAACCGGACACTCTCTGGCGCTGCCGGAACCCAATACCTTCTCATTCAACTCTCCAAAAGGAAGCTGCCCGAATTGTAAAGGCTTGGGAACCATTAAAAAGATCAATACCGATTACTTTATAGACAATCCGAAACTATCTATCAATCAGGGAGGATTACTGCCGTTGGAAGATATCAAGTCCAACAAATGGATCCTGTCACAGATCAAAAATATTCTTGAAATCTTTGGGCTGGGGTTAACCACTCCATTGCAGGATATTCCGGAAGAAGCACTGGATTATATCTACAACGGATGTCATAAAGAATTTAATAAAGACCTGAAATACGCAGGAATTACCAAGAAAATAAAAATAGGTTTCGATGGTTTGATCGCTTTCATGGAAGAAATTATTGATGATAGAGATTCCTATGAAGCTGTTTTATTGGAAAGACATTTTACTACAGAAGAAATATGCCCTGAATGTCATGGCACCCGCCTTCAGCCTTCAAGTTTAAGTTTTAAAATTGATGGAAAAAACATTGCAGAGGTCAATGCTTTAAGCTTAGCAGATTTAAAAGACTGGTTAGCCGATGTTAAAGATAAATTCTCAGAAAAGAATAAAATCATTGCTCACGAGATCTTAAAAGAAATTGAAACCAGACTTCAGTTTTTGCTGGATGTAGGATTGGATTATTTAAGTTTGAGCAGAAGTTCAAAAACACTTTCCGGAGGAGAATCGCAGAGAATCCGTCTGGCAACACAGATCGGATCTCAGCTGGTGAATGTATTGTATATTCTTGATGAACCAAGTATCGGGCTTCACCAGAGAGATAATGAAAGACTGATCCATTCTCTGAAAAACCTGAGGGATATCGGAAACTCTGTATTGGTGGTAGAACATGATAAAGACATGATCCTGGAAGCCGATGAGGTGCTGGATATTGGTCCGAGAGCAGGAAAATTCGGAGGAGAGATTCTTTGGCAGGGAAAACCAAAGATCTTTTGAAAGCTGATACCATCACGGCTCAGTATATTAATGGAAAAAGAAAAATAGAAATTCCGGCAGAAAGAAGAGCAGGAAGCGGTAAAAATATTGTTTTAAAAGGCGCTACAGGGAACAATCTTAAAAACGTAACCCTGGATATTCCTCTTGGAAAACTGGTGGTAGTAACCGGAATTTCAGGAAGCGGAAAATCTTCTCTGATTAACGGAACATTATATCCGATCCTTAACAAACATTTCTACAGAGCGGTTCAGGAACCTTTACCTTACAAGAAAATTGAAGGATTAGAGAATATTGATAAAATTGTAGACGTAGACCAGACACCAATCGGAAGAACGCCACGTTCGAATCCTGCAACGTATACCGGAATGTTTACCGATATCAGAAACCTTTTTGCAGAGCTGCCGGAAAGTAAAATCCGTGGATATAAACCGGGAAGATTCTCTTTCAATGTAAAAGGCGGAAGATGCGAAACCTGTCAGGGCGGAGGATTGAAAGTGATTGAAATGAACTTCCTTCCGGATGTATACGTGCACTGTGAAACCTGCAACGGAAAACGTTTCAACAGAGAAACGCTGGAAGTCCGTTACAAAGGAAAATCAATTTCTGACGTATTGGATATGACGATTGATGAAGCGGTAGATTTCTTCCAGCCGATTCCTAAAATCTTCGCGAAAGTGAAAACATTACAGGATGTAGGTTTAGGGTATATTACCCTTGGACAGCAGTCGACAACCCTTTCGGGAGGTGAAGCGCAACGTATCAAGCTAGCAACTGAATTAGCAAAAAGACAAACCGGAAATACCCTTTATATCCTTGATGAACCAACAACAGGACTTCATTTTGAAGACGTAAAAATCCTGATGGATGCCATCAATCAGTTGGTAGAACTCGGAAACCTCATTCATCATCATTGAACATAATATGGATGTCATCAAATTAGCAGACCATATTATCGACGTAGGACCGGAAGGAGGAAAACATGGCGGACAGATCGTTGCACAGGGAACTCCTGAGGAAATTGTGAAGTCTAAGAAGAGCTTGACAGGGAAGTTCTTGAAGAGGGAATTAGAATAGAATTATAAATTTATATTACGGAAAACCACAATGAAAATTGTGGTTTTTTTATTTACTTTTGGGAAAAACGATAATACATGAGCTTTAAATTACTTGCAATACGTCCATTAGATAAATGTAATCCTAAATTTTTAAAAAATCTTGAAGAAAACAGGATTTATAAATTTTATAATGATTATATCTTCCAAGATTCTAAAGGAAACGAAATAATTGATTTTTCTCAGCTAATTGAAGTGTCAAATATAAAATACGAATCAACAGCTCCTATAAATTTATATGGTGATAAAATTAATATTTCTGCGATAGTTGGTAAAAATGGAACTGGAAAAAGTGCTTTAGTTGAACTATTTGTAGCCAGTATAAATCAGCTTTCTTATTCTTTATTAAATTATGATGAAAAAAGACAATTAAAAACATCAGCAGATATAAAAGAAATTGATATTGATGAAAATGGCAAAACAATACAATGTCAAATTTTTTACGAGTATAAAAATGAATATTATTATTTACAAATTAATCATTTAACATTTAGTTTATACCAGATACCAAATAGTGTAGAGTTTAAGTTAGATAATTTCTTCTACTCAATGATTATCAATTACTCATTATATGCATTTAATTCTTCTACTATTGGCGATTGGATTGATGAGCTATTTCATAAAAATGACTCTTATCAAATTCCTGTTGTTATTAATCCTAAAAGAGAACATAAAGAAAATGGTTTGTCAGGCATAATTGACATTAATAATGAACAATATTTACTTCAGCAAAGACTTTTAGTAAATATTCTAAAACCAGTAATTAATGAAAACTTTTCACTTCGAAAAATGGGAAATAATGGTTAGCGGTAAAATTAGAAATAAAAAGGATAAAAGAGAAGAGTTTAAAGCAGTTGATACTTCACCTAGTCAAATATATACACCTCCAGATACAGATTATAATGTAAAAATTAAATTGCTCGAAAAAGATAATTATGGAATATTATTCAATCAAAATGTAATTCATAATCCATTAGAAATTTTAGAGAAGACAAAAGAAAAGTTTAATATTCAAGGGGTAGTAATTCCTAATCAAAAACATTTTGATATTTATATAATATACAAGATAATAAGTATTTGCTTTAAGTATGAGTCTTATAGAAAATTTGTTGTTAATAAAAATATTGATAATCACTCCGTTAAATTTGTTAATATTTTAGATTTTTTAGATTATATAGAAGAATATCCAAGTCATATTGCTTATAAACTAAAACAAACTGTTAATTTTATAAAGTATTATTCAATTCTATGGAATGATATGGGATTAATTCTCAAATTGATATTGATGCTTTATCTGAAAAATTGAATAGTTTTTCAGATAAGAATAATATCCCTCTAATTGAAATTCTTCCTCCTCCGCTTTTTGAAACTAATATCTTAATTGAAAACTCCAATAAGCATGATTTAATTGAATTTAATAGTTTAAGTTCCGGAGAACAACAATTGATACATTCTATAAGTTCTGTAATTTATCATTTGAATAATATAAATTCAGTTAAAAAAGATGAAATAGTCAAATATCAATGTGTAAATATAATTTTTGAAGAGATTGAGCTTTATTTTCATCCTGAATTTCAAAAAAAATTTGTAAATAATATTTTACAACAAATTTATAATACTAATCTCAAAGATATCTTTGCGATTAATATACTTTTCATAACTCACTCTCCTTTTATTCTTTCAGATATTCCTAAACAAAACGTTTTATTTCTAGATGTTAATAAGGATACGAAAAAGTCTGAAGAAAGAACTTTTCTAGAATGAATACTTTTGGAGCAAATATTACTGACTTATTGGGTGATAGTTTCTTTATTGAGAATGGATTAATTGGTGATTATGCAAAAGAAAAAATTGAAGAAGTAATCGTTTGGTTAAATTCTATTCTTGATATCAAAGATAAAATAGCTCAACTAAATTTAGAAAATGATTCATATAAAATAAGTAAATATAAAAATAGAATTTTATTGAAGCTTAAAAAGGAAGTTAATGAGAGAAGTAAAGACTTCAAAAAATATTATAAAGTCATTCAAATTATCGACGAGCCTTTTTTAAAACAAAAGTTAGAGGAAATGTATTTTGAAGCAACTTTAGAATTTCCTCGAAAAGAAATTTTAGAAAAAGAAATTGAAAGAATGCAGAAAGAGTTATATGAATTAAATAAAAATAATTAATCAATGCTCAGTTTAGAATTCTCAGATAAAATTGCTTTAAAATATTATAAAGCAATAAAAGCAAGTATTAAAGACTTCGATTTAATTGGTTTAACGGAACAAAATGTTAAAAACTTAATACTCTCAAGGCCTGAACATTTAAAAGAAATGAATAATGATTTTATTGTAAAAATTATTCCAAATTTTAATTTTGATGAATTTATTGCTTATCTAAAAAAAAATAAAGCTGATAGAGCTAAAGATCTTAAGTATTACACCAAAATATCACAAATAAAAATGTTTTTAGGTATTCTCAAATTGTAGGAAATAAATATTTTTTGGCGGAATTGCTGGATCAGCATACATGCATTTATTGTAATAGAAATTATGTAAAAACTATAGGGAACACAAAAAATAAAATTATAAGAGCAGAATATGATCATTTTTTTAGCCAAAGTAAGTATCCACTTTTAGCGCTAAGCTTTTATAATTTAATACCAATTTGTTCAAATTGTAATAAGAAAAAGCTTGACGACGATTTTGATATATCTACTCACTTGCATCCATACTTAATGAATATTGAAGAAAAAAAATTTAGTTTTAGTTTTAGGAAAAAAACTTTTTCTGAAAATAATATAAAAGTTAATATTACTACAAATAATATAGATGCCCAAAATAAAATTAAAAATACATTTAGAGATTTATGCTTAAGTGAAATTTATAATGCTCATTCTAATAAAGAACTTCGAGATTTATTAGATTTAAGATATAAGTATTCTGAAAATTACTTAGATATTTTATTAAATAAGACTTTTAAAGGGTTAGCAATATCAAAAGAAGAAGTTTATAGAATGATTTTTGGAATTGAAATTAATGAGAATGATTATCATGGAAGACCTTTTTCAAAATTTAAACATGATATCATAGAAGAACTTAAAAAAAATAATTGAATTATCCATCCATTAATATTAAATTTTCAATTATTTTAAAAATTTATTACACTGATAATCAATTGATTAAGCTTTAATGTTAACTGAATGTTAACTCAATGTGAAATTAATATGAATTATTTTTAATAACTTTGGTTAAGAGATATAAAAATAGGTTAGTATAACATTTAAAACCAGTTAGTTATGAAAAATAGAATTCAAATATTGATGGCTTCACTTTTCGTTTGCGGATTTGCTGCTGTTTTGAACACTGCCAAAGCTCAAACTACAGATCATAATACCATTCAGGAAATTCAACTGAGCAAAAGTGAAACGTTTAACGATATCAGAAATAAATTAGAAGCTAATTTTGATCTTACCAATCCTGATTACAAACAGGGAACGGTAAATTCTGTGGTGAAGTTTGATATTGCTAAAAACGGAAAAATCGTTAATGTTCATATCCAGTGGTGACTGTAAAACCGTAAGCAAGGAAATTGAAGCAGTGTTAAGCGATCTTGACTATAGAGTAGACCGCAAAAAACTAACTGATAACATGGTTGCTTACACCTATGTAATGCCTGTGACAGTAGAGATCCACAGCAGATAATATTTATTGCATATTATTCATGAATGTGTGAATAATGAAACCTTATCAGATTAAATTGTAATAAAGAATAAACAGATATGTTTTAGTTTTGGGCTACCATAAAATTAAAACGATATGAAAAATTTAAAGAAGCTGACAAAGTCAGAGTTGAAGTCAGTGAACGGAGGAGAACCTGTAAAATACTGTACGTTTTGCGAGTGGGCAAATAAAGTAATCTGCAGCGATATTCCAATCGTTCAATGTCCGTAAAAAATAAAGCCGCTTACAAAAGCGGCTTTTCTATTGTTGTGTACTCTGAATAAACTCTGTTAATCTTGCTTTAAGATCTTTAGAATTTCCTATTGTATCAAAAGTAACATTATCTATTCTCCATCCTTTCTCTGTATTGATAAGATGCACGGTGTCCATCCAGGTTTCTTTGGGGGAAACTGCATTATATTCAAAGGCTAACAATGCTTCAGCAGTCTTATCCTGTATCTTAACAGACTTGATTTTATAATCTGTAAAGCCTTCATACAGGCTGGAAAAAATAGCCCCTTCGAATATTAAAGGTTTCTCATCAGGATGATCACTCTTTTTTACCTTTTCAATATCAGCCTTTGATGCATTGATGGCCTCGTCTAAAACTTTTTTTAAATCCTGAGAAAATAAAGCATCCGGAATCGGCTGGTTATAAACAGCTTCGTTGGATTTTCCATATTGAGTATACAGTTCATTTACTTTTTCAATAATGGCAGTTTCTGAAAACCGGGTAGGTTGAGGTTCATTCTTTTTGCAGGATACAAAAAACAGAAATATTCCTAAACAGAGAAAAAAAATTTTCATTGGTGTTATTTTGTGGTATTATTTGAATTTCAAGCTCAAAATGTATACCAAAATCTGTCCGTAAAATATTTCCCACGAATCACAAAAATCAATACATTTGAGTAGATAAAAAAAATTGTGGATCCTATTCTTAACGTTGCTGTCCGTTCCCTCTGCGTTTACCTTTTCATGGTAATTGCCATCCGGTTATTTGGTAAAAACCAGCTTTCTCAGCTGAATGCAGGGGATGTTGTATTGCTGTTGTTAATTTCAAATGCTGTTCAGAATGCAATGGTAGGTCCTGATACCTCTCTTCAGGGAGGAATCGTGGCGGCATTGGTTTTGTTTGTTGCTAATTTCATTGTGAAGAGATTCATGTTTTCCAGCCGCTCCTTTCAGACTTTTATGGAAGATGAGCCGGTTATTCTGATCAAGGATGGAATTGCCGATCAGGCAGCCCTGAATCGGGTAAAGATTACAGAAAGCGAATTGGAAGAAGCGATAAGAGAACACGGAATTGAAAACATTAACAATGTAAAGCTTTCCGTTCTGGAAGTGGATGGAAATATCAGTGTGGTTTCTCAGGACGAAAAAAGCAAGCAGACACACTACTCAAGAATTAAAAGAAAAATCAAAAGAAAATACCATTAAATACGATGAATTACGAATTAAGAGAAATGCTTCCCACTGATGAAGCCAGGGTTCTTGAAATTTTCCGCCAGGGAATAGACGGTGGAATTTCCACTTTTGAAACAGAAGTCCCAACTGCTGAGGCATGGAGCATGGGCTATTTTAACGACTGCCGCTGGGTACTGGAAAATGAAAAAAATGAAGTTGTGGGATGGTGTGCCTTAAAACCGGTGAGCAAAAGAGAATGCTATAAAGGAGTTGCAGAGGTAAGCATTTATTTTGATAACGAATATCAAGGAAAGGGATTGGGTTCCGTATTGCTTAAAAAATTGATTTTGGATAGCGAGGATCACGGATTCTGGACATTACAGACCAATATCTTCTCCGAAAATGAAACTTCTATCAAATTTCATCAGAAAAACGGTTTCAGAATCGTAGGCGTCCGTAAAAAAATCGGAAAACTCAACGGAGAGTGGAAAGATATTATCCTGATGGAAAAAAGAAGTGAAATCGTCTAGAGAACTATAATCGATAATAGATGATTGATAATTGATGATTTTGTTGGTAATATAATTCTCCATAACAAAATTCCCCATTGACCTGCGAAGCAAAATTGACCATCTACAATAAAAGCCCATCTATTCCAGCCTTAAACCTTAAACTTTGAGCTTTGAACTTTAATTTTTTAACCTTTGGCACTACCATTGTTATATTAAATAAAGTTGAAAAATAGAAATAATGAAAAATTTGATTAAAATTACAGGAGTTCTTATTGTAACATTCATGTTATCATCTTGTGTGGTGCATGACAATGGACGCCGGGTTAAAACAGTTCCGCCAGGACAGGCTAAAAAAGTGTTTGGAGGAAGTGCAAAAGACTATGCTCCTGGGCAGGTGAAAAAAAGAAGCGGCTATTAACTGGTACAAAAAATAAAAATTAGCAGTCAGTTTTAACATACATTAGCTTAATTTCAATTTATTTTGGCATTAACATTGATATATTTCGCTATCGAAATTGAAAAAGTGAAAATAATGAAAAGTTTGTTTAAAATGGCTGGGGTAGCTGTGGTAGTTTAATGCTGTCATCTTGTGTGGTACACGATCATCATGGAAGAAGAATGCCACCGGGTCATGCAAAAAGGTATTATGGCGGAAGTGCAAGGTACTACGCACCAGGACAGGTAAAGAAAGTGTATATTTATGACGATCGCGGGCATCATCACAAAGGTAAAGGCCGTGGTCATGGACATCACAGATAAAAAAGAAAAGCACTGAATTTTTTCAGTGCTTTTTTATGATCTGTTATAATCTCGATTTTTTGGGATTAAGGAAAGTGTTGAAAACCATTACTTCCTGTCCGAACTTTTTCTCAATTCTTTCGGAAATATTTAAAAGTTCACTTTTAATAAAATCTTCCCTTAGTTCATCATTATCAAAAATTAACAGGAGATTATAATTTTTACCTTCGTCGATAAAGTCACTGTGCACCTCAGAAAGAATATATTTGTTAACATCCATAAGGTTTTCAGTCATTAAAACCAGTGTTTCATCAATATAATTTTCCCATTCTTCCAGGTTATCTTTTGTGCAGTGGAAAGTTATACTTAATACGCTCATATTTTTATGAATTTTTAAGATTTTTTGGATAAATTCTACCACAAAAATCGGCTTTTTTTTCGTAAATTAGCCCGTTAATAAAAATTGGAAATAAATAATTTTCAAACTGACAGCTAAGAGTTTGAATATCATTACAATAAAATTTGTTTATGCAAAAAGAAGGAGAAAGACTGATTCCTATCAACATTGTTGATGAAATGAAGTCGTCTTATATCGATTATTCGATGTCCGTTATCGTTTCAAGAGCGTTACCGGATGTAAGAGACGGCTTGAAACCCGTTCATAGAAGAGTACTGTATGGTATGTATGGACTAGGGGTGTTTTCTAATAGAAAATATTTAAAATCTGCGAGAATTGTTGGGGACGTTTTGGGTAAATACCACCCGCACGGAGATTCCTCTGTATACGATGCTATGGTAAGAATGGCTCAGGACTGGAGCTTGCGTTATCCTCAGGTAGACGGACAGGGTAACTTTGGTTCCATGGATGGTGACCCGCCTGCAGCAATGCGTTACACCGAGGCTAGATTGAAAAAAATCTCTGATGAGGTTCTTTCAGACCTGGACAAAGAAACAGTTGATTTTCAGAATAACTTCGACGACAGTTTACAGGAACCGACGGTAATGCCGACTAAAGTTCCGAATCTTTTGGTAAATGGTACTTCAGGTATCGCGGTAGGTATGGCAACGAATATGGCGCCTCATAACCTTTCAGAATCTGTAGATGCAATCTGTGCGTATATCGATAATAAAGAAATTACGATTGACGAACTGATGCAGCACATCATTGCACCGGATTTCCCTACAGGTGGTATCATCTATGGATATGACGGAGTAAGAGATGCATTCCATACAGGAAGAGGTAGAGTTGTTTTAAGAGCTAAAGTTAACTTTGATGAAATCGGAAACAGAAACGCGATTATTGTTACCGAAATCCCTTATCAGGTAAACAAAGCGGAAATGATCGCCAGAACAGCAGAGCTTGTTAAAGACGAAAAAATCCCGGGAATCCACGAAATCAGAGATGAGTCGGATAGAAAAGGACTTCGTATTGTATATGAATTGAAAAACGATGCAATACCGAATGTCGTTCTTAACCTATTATATAAATATACAGCACTTCAGACCTCTTTCAGTGTAAACAATATTGCATTGGTACACGGAAGACCGGAGCAGCTGAACCTTAAAGATATCATTCATCACTTTGTAGAGCACAGACACGAGGTCATCGTAAGAAGAACTCAGTATGAGCTTAAGAAAGCAAAAGAGAGAGCACATATTCTTGAAGGATTTATGAAGGTGATCGGAACTCAGGATGCTTTAGACAGAGCAATCTCTATTATCCGTCACAGTGCCAACCCTCAGGCTGCAAAAGAAGGCTTGATCGAAGCTTTTGAACTTTCTGATATTCAGGCTCAGGCAATTCTTGATCTAAGATTAGCCCGTCTTACAGGAATGGAGCTTGATAAGATCCGTGATGAGTATGATGCGATTATGAAAGAAATCGCAAATTTGGAAGACATCCTAGCTAACGAGCCGAGAAGATTCCAGATCATTAAAGAAGAATTAATCGAAATCAAAGAAAAATACGGAGACGAAAGAAGAACTGAAATAGATTACTCAGGAGGAGAAATGTCTATCGAAGATATCATTCCTAATGAATCTGTCGTTCTTACTATTTCTCATGCAGGATACATCAAGAGAACTTCTCTTTCAGAATATAAAATCCAAAGTAGAGGTGGTGTAGGTAATAAAGCGGCAACGACAAGGGATTCCGATTTCCTTGAATATATTGTTTCTGCAACCAACCACCAGTATATGCTGTTCTTCACTGAAAAAGGAAGATGTTACTGGTTAAGAGTATTTGAAATTCCTGAAGGCTCCAAAACGGCAAAAGGAAGAGCAGTACAAAACCTTATCAACATTGAACCGGATGATAAGATCAAAGCATATATCAGAACCAACAACCTTAAGGATTCCGAATATGTAAATCAGATGAGCGTCGTGATGGTAACTAAAAACGGAACCATCAAGAAAACATCGTTGGAAGCCTATTCAAGACCAAGAGTAAACGGGGTGAATGCTATCGAAATCAGAGATAATGACCAGCTATTAGGAGCTTACCTTACCAATGGAACTTCTCAGATCATGATTGCCACTAAAAATGGTAAGTGTATCCGTTTCCCTGAGGAGAAAGTAAGAGAAGTAGGTAGAGGATCTATCGGGGTAAGAGGAATCCTGCTTGAAGATGGTGACGAAGCTATTGGTATGATTGTTGTGAACGATGTAGAGAACGAAACAGTACTTGTAGTATCTGAAAAAGGATATGGTAAGAGAACTGCGGTAGAAGACTACAGAATTACCAACAGAGGAGGAAAAGGAGTTATTACGCTTAATATTACTGAAAAAACAGGAAATCTTATTGCTATTCAGAACGTAACAGACGAAGACGGATTGATGATTATCAACAAATCCGGTGTTGCCATCAGAATGGGAATGGATGAAATGAGAGTAATGGGTAGAAATACTCAGGGT
>NZ_JBFLUL010000002.1:0-12571 GCF_050470705.1 Chryseobacterium sp. NRRL B-14798
GAATTTGTAGCGGGAATTCTTCCTTCTCTGCAATCCTTATGATAATGCCAAAAACAGCCATGAACAAAGATTACTGTTTTATATTTGGGTAAAACGATATCTGGTTTTCCTGGTAAATCCTTTTTGTGAATTCTGAATCTAAACCCTTTCATGAAAAGTTGTGAACGTAAAATCATTTCCGGTTTAGTATTCTTCCCTCTGATTTTACTCATCACTTCACTACGTTTTTCTTTTGACCAGATATCCATTCTTTTATGATTTTATTGTAAATTTACTACTTATTCTATAGGATTACTTTGCTTTTTACTATAAAATCATACAATCCAATTGCAATAGCTTTTGCTAAAGGTACAGGAACGCCATTTCCAATCATTTTAAATTTTTTAGATAAAGGTAATTCTACAGGCAAAATATAAGTATCTGGGACACCTTGTATTCTTAATGCTTCTCGAACCGATAAGCGCCTATGCATATATGGATGTAGATGCACTTCATTATTTCCATAACAAGCTGTTGGACTATATCTAAAACGATGAAGTCGTTTGAAAGAAGGTCGGTTTGTTTCGCCTTCTTCAATTTGCTCTAATTCGTTTACAGATTTGTACAAAGTAAAAATCTCATTTGCATTTGGAATTGTATTTAACTTATGTTTTGGAACTAAACAACTTTCTACACATAATTCAAAAGGCACATTTTCCGGTTTTTTCAATAATTTTCCAAATGGAACTTGTTTTCCCCAATTGTATTTTGTTGCTGCATTATGATATTTTTCATTTACAGGAAAAGGAAACCATTTTCCAAAAGGTGTTTTTGCAATTGCTTTTTTGCTAAGGCAATCTTTTCTAATACCAACAAAAAAAACACGTTCCCTATGTTGCGGAACGCCATGATTCAAAGAATTTAATTTTTCGTGATCAACGTAATATTCTTTCTCAACTCGTTTTAAAAGCTTTTGCAGATACTCTTTTGTTTCTTTTCTTTTCATTAAACCAGTTACATTTTCCATTACAAAAAAGGTTGGTTTTAATTCTAAAATTTTATCAAAGTAAACAACAGTAAGTTTACCTCTTTCTCCATTAAAACCTTGCAAATTTCCGTTCAAAGTGAAATCTTGACATGGCGGTCCACCAATCATTCCAAAATGTTCAGGTTTTCCATTAGGAAACGCTTCTGAAATTATTTCTTCTGAACTAATTTCTGTAATAGATTTAGTATTAAAAATTTCCGCTTTAATATCATTGCCATTAGATTTTCTCCAAGAAGTAATACCAGCCGCATGTAATTTTGCAAAAATATCATCAAACTCATTAGACCATGACAATCTCAAAACCAGCTTGTTCAAAACCCATATCCAGAAAACCTCCACCAGAATAAAAAGAAAGAACAGGTATTTTAGTTGTCTCTTTAAACATATTATTTTATCAAGGATTCAATATCTTTTCTTTTTAACTATTTCAGTCGGTAATATGTAAAAACTGCTTTATAATTTTGAAATCTTTCTTCTTTTTTTGTTTTCCATACAGCAATTAAATCATCCATCTCATTCAACCCATTATAACCCGGCTTTAAAACACCATGGAATATCCGATCGAAACCTTCAAGGCCTTTAGAAAATAATAAAATGAGCGGATATTCTTTTTTCAAGTAGAAATTATTAAATATTGAGCGTAATACTTGATTACCTGGCAAATCATGTATTTCTTTTCCTGGCGATTTATTATCTCCATAATAAATAACTTTGTTAGAAATTAATTCATCCGGCCAATCATTATCTTTGAATGTAGTATAAAGTACTATTAATTTAGGAGATAACGAGCTCCCAGAAAAACGGATTCCTGATTGATTTCCTACAGGGAGAAGCTTAGAGATTGGTTCACTTGATAGATTGGAAATTCTACCACCTTTATATGTAGCACCTTTTATTAAATCAGCATCTTTTAATGATTCAAATTGTATTACCTTATCCATATATCATAGTTGTTTCAGTGATTGAATAAACAAATTCTGTCGATTCTTTTCTGACATTATAAATTCGAATTTGCTTATCCTTATGACTATTTAGTTCGTCAAACATTTTCGAAGAAAAATTTTTAATAATTAGATTCTTATTTTCATTTTGCAAAAATACGGTTACGTTTCCATTCTGAAATTTCTTTACATCTTTAATTTCACCCAATACATCGTTGAAAGAATAATCTGTTTCAAGTTTCTTATGAAAGAAAGAACAAGCTGGTCTGTAAAGACAATACTTGCAATTTTCCTCTTTGGGATTTGCCGAAAATGACTTTGTATTTATGCAATCATTAGTCGATGTTAGAAGGTTTTTTGCCTCGTCAAAAAGCGCTTTACATTCTTCTTCTGAAAACTCAACCGGAAATTTCTGTTTCGCTAAATCAACCAAACTCAAATCCGTTGGAAACTTGTTTGTGTTTTCAAATACAAGTAAGCGTAAAGTTTAAGTTGTTCTTTGTATTCGTTCTTTACATCTGAATAAATTTCGCCCTCATCATCTAAGCAATCTTGTGTGATTGCACCGGTTTTGAAGTCCAAAATTTCTATTTCATTTCCGTTCTCAATCACTAAATCAACTTTTCCACCAATCAATTATCTTGCGATTCAAACCATTTTTCAGAATGAAATTTTGAATTACTAAAACTTGCCGACTGTTCGGATTTACTTCGCAAATGCTTTTTTAGTTGAATTTTCTTCAATCCAAAATTTCGTAAACTAATTTTTAACGGGACAAAAAAGCCAAAACCTTTTTGTCGCAAATCTTCTTCAAGTGCTTTCACTTGCTTGTCAAATTCTGCATTAAAATCATCTTCATCTTTCACAATTCCTTTAGCAATCAGTTCAAGCATTTTGTGCAAAACCGTTCCGAAATACGCATTTGGCGAAAGCGGAAGTAACGGCTTCTTGTCAAATGCTTCTGCCAATAACGATTTGTAAGCACAGTTTTTCATTGAGTAAAATTGGCTTGGCGAAATGCGTTTGATTTCCTTAAAATTTATTTCTCCAACTTTATTCATCATCTCTCTATCAATTTTTCATAACACCAACCCGGTCTGCGATGCAAGTTAAATGTGTCAATTATGCTAATTTTTCCTCCGTTACCTTCAGTATGTTCTTTGATTTCATTATATATTTCAGCCAACCAATTTGCTTCCGAAAAATTTCTCATATTCCAGAATGGTGTGAACAATCATTATCACATTTCGCTGACGTCTTCCCCACTTGATAATTGGTAAACCCTCAATTTCTATTATTTCAGTTGATTCGTCTTTTGAATAAAAAGAGTCATAGAATGAATTTCGCAATTTTTTAGCAAATGCAAGCCAATTATGTAATTCAAAAAAGTTGAAATTTCCATCTGCTCCGCAAACAAAAGTTGAGTCATTCATTAGACGAAGCATTGATAAACCTAAATGCCAATCAAGCAAACTGTGATAGTTCATATTCCGGAACACTTTCAAACAATCGTAACACGCATCATCACATTTTTCTTGATGGGTTTGCGAATGAATTTTTCCTAAATAACTGTTCGGATTACTTGGATTGATAGATTCTGAAAGGATGTTTGCAAGATTGTTGTATAAATATCTTACGAAACCTGAACCATTTGGTAATTCATCAGTCAAGATAATTTCGGCAATTCTTCTTCCATCTTCAAGTTCTTTCATTGAAATATCAGCAATTTCAATTTCTGTTGGGTCAACGTCAAGTTTGTCTGCTAAAATTCTTTGAAGTAAGAATGCTGCGGAATAATAACCGGAACGCACTCCATTACTTTGTGCTTTGACGTGTGGCAAATCTGTTTCGCTAAAAAACATATTCAAGTCAAGTTCATACGGAACATTTGTTGGTGTAATTCTGAATATCTCTGTATTTTTATGGCTCGCTAACGCAATTTGCTCGTCAGCACTTGTTGCAATTTGTTGAATAGTCATTGAATAACCACTTTCATCAGGAACATTTGTTGCGAAGTCGTTTAGCAACCATTGGTTATTGAACCAATATCCGTTAGAATTAGAAGGAAAACTGTTATTTGTATTGTAAAGTCGTCCTGTGAAAAATTTATCAGAATTTGTGTTTACACGCCAAGTAACATCATTATCAGAAATAGAAAATGAAGCGTTACCCATTGTTTTTTCGCTTGCCGAACCTATTTTTTCAGCAAATATTGGCGGACGTGAAAGCAAAAATTCAGAATCATCTTTTGTATCGCTTCCGGCTGAAAGATTTGTTCTGTATGCTCTTGGTGATTTTAGTTTAAATGGCGGTTGATATTTGTTCGGATTGTCTTCACCACAATTTGGACATGCATCAAATTGATTTTGGCTTTCCAATTCAGCTTTTCGTTCTACAGAATATGTTTCAAAAAATCCACAAGCTCTACAACGCACAAACCAGCGGTTAAGTGAAAAGGGAAGAAGATTTGCCGTATCAACATTTGTTATAGTTTCAAAACCGTTTCTGCGTGTTTTAATAAAATCGCTTGTGAAACCAATTACTTGATGAATGGCTTTGTCTTTTGTTTTCTGTGCACCCGGTGCAAATTCATAAATTGCCATTGCTTGAGCTCTGTCAATAGAAAGTGGTTCAGGTTTTCTGTTTATACCGTGATACAAATTTTTAACTGTGGTTGGCATTCCAAACATTGGCAAAATTCCGCCTTCGGCAAATTTTTCAGAAATATCATTGCTTGCAATTTCTTCATTGTTGATTATACTTTCAGCTTTTTCAATAAGACCATTAGGTGTTGTTGTGTCTGATACCCAATTTACAAATTCATTTTTTTTGTCTTGTAATTGTGGCGGTAGTAACGCATCAACAGTTTGTTCAATGCTAGTTCTGTTTTCATTTATCCAATTGGAAATTTCAGGTTTGTAAACAATCCAACTATCAACTGACCCAAATTCACCGTGAACACTTGATTTGTCGTCAGAAGTAATATCAATTTCTTTTTCAACGTATGCTTTGCGTAAGATTTCTTTTGCAAGCAAACGTCTAAAAATTCTTTCTTGACCCATTGTCAAGAAAGGTGTTGGTGGTGCATCGCCTGTAATTTTTGCGGATTAGCGAAGTAGAATTCATCGTGACTTCTACCTCTACAAAACGTCAAAATAACCGAATAAGCTTGCCCTCTACGTCCTGCACGACCAACTCTTTGTTGATAGTTGAAGCGTTGCGGTGGCATATTTCCTAACATTACAGCTTGCAAAGCACCAATATCAACACCAACTTCAAGAGTTGTTGTTACACTCAATAAGTCTATTGTTTTGACTTGTCTATTGCCTTCATCTGGTAAAATGATATTTCTGAAATGTCTTTGTCTTTCAAATTGGTCGTCTGTTTGTCCTGTTAGTTCTTCACAATGCAAGCGGATTGGAGAACGTTGCTGTTTAATAGCGTTGAATGAAAGATAGTTTTCTTTCCAAATATCATCACAAATTTTATCTGCTTGTTGTTGTAATTCAGTACAAGAATGTGTGCAAATTCCTCCGCTAAAATGCAAATGTGGTCGGCTCCCTCTTTGGCTTGTCCAAATAGAGTCTGTTTGGCGAGCAACTTTAACGAATAGATTTTCAATTTGAATACCCGAATCACCTCTCAATAAATTACTTGTTGAAAGAGTATTATAAACGGCTTCTCCTATTTCATTTTCTTGTTTAGAAAATCTGTTTGCAATAGCACGAATATATTTTTTAACTTGTTCAGGGAAACTGCTATATGCTATTATCGGTGGATTGAAGGGAATATTGTCATCATCGACTTTGTTATGTTTATACTTGTCACCTAAAATCCTAATTGTCGAATTTAAAATTTGTAAAAAATCACCTTTTGATAAAGCAACTCGACTTGCTTGGTCTGAGATAATTTGCAATTCTGAATTTATACATACGTAGCCCAATGCAGAAGATTCAAATGAATAAAAAAGAGATCCAAAAAATATCGAAGCTAGCCCGTTAAATGAGCCTTCTTTTAATTTGTCAATATATTCCTGACTTGCCCCGTTCGCCCATTGAAAATTTTTAAAATCAATAAGTTCATACAAGGAACAAAATTCCCATTAAATAATTTTGTTTGAAGCGAAATATCGTTACCACCGGGATTTATCCCTAGACTTATAAAGTGTTTAATGAGTGGTGCAAGGTCTAATGTGTTTGTAATATGAACTAAACTTCTCACATTTAAGGTAAGTGAACGAATTTCACTTAGTTTTGAAAAGGCTATTTCTTTTTCTCTTAGACGATTTGCGTTTGTTCCTGCGTAATTTGCGTTTTCAACTAAATATTCAATTTCATCAAAAACTGCTTGAGACTGCTCTTTTAATTCTTGTTGCGTTGTTATATATCCATTATCAAATGCATTCACAATTTTATAGCGAAACATCAAATTAGAATGTAACTCTTTGACTAAAATTTCACGTATTAAATCTGTAAAGTGATTGCGTTCAATTCCGTTTGCAATTTGAGCAGCATCTTCACGACTATCAGAAAACACAATTAATTTTCGCTTAGGATCTTCCGTTTCATTGTCACCAGTGGGTAATTGATACATTAACTCTTTTGCAAACATTTGTGTTGTTTTAGCAAAACCTGTTCTAAAACCACGAATGGAGGAAGTTTGCTTTTATCAAATCGTTGTTGCCTTTTTTGATGATTTATTCCACAGCTCGGACAAACACTTGGTAACGCTCTATGCGTTTCTACAGTAATATCTGAATTGAAATATTAAAAGCTATATCTCGGTTTGTAGAATTGTAATTGTAAAATAATACCCTTTATCCATTGTTCAGGTATTTCATTTGTTTTCGTATGAGAAAAATCAATATCTCCTGAAATACAATTCAATGAAGCCGGAATCCAATTCGCCTCAAAATCAACTTGATTAAAACCATTTAAAGTTGGTTGTCGCCAATAATTTTGAGGAATACCTTGTGCTGCATCGTGTAGTGTGAATTGTTGATTGCCACTTGGCCAAAAGACAGCATACTCCTGATAACTTCTTTTTTCAACCAGTTTTGCAGGTGTTTTTCAGGGAATACCTTCAATATTAGGGCTAATTGGAGCATTTCAAAGGAGTTATTTCCTGATTTATTTCTTGTAACTAGGCGGCTTCCACCAAATAATGTAGTTCCGCAATTATCACAATAAAGCAATTCTAAAACACGGTTTCCTTTTTCTGAATTTATGCGTGTAGTTGAATACAATTTCCCAACGGTTTCTTTCCTTGTCTGAATATGCTTCGTCAATTTCATCGGGTTTAACAGAAGTCCAAATTCCTTCAATGTTTCTAAAGAATAGTGAAATCTAAAACGTGGTAATTTTCTGTCGTCAGGAATTGTTTTTGCAATATCTTCAAACTCTTTTCATCTAACATTGCTCTTGCAATTAACAAACCACGCAAAGCATTTTCTAAATCCTCTTTGTTTGTTGTGTTTCAAGATTGTTTCAGCAAATATTTTTCGTTATCATCACCGTTTGCTTGGATTGAACAAACTGCTTTGTAATCTGGCAAGGCGAAACAAACGTTCTTCAGTTGAAAACTTGGATTGATTATTACTGAAAGTAATTTTGAAATCCGCTTCCGTCTTGTGATAAACCGAAAGTTGTTGCAAGTTGTATTGCACTTGCTTCACAGGTGAAATGAAATTTTCATTAGCAATGTTTCCTTTTACTTCCGAAAATTTTTCCGCAATTTCTTTGAAAGGATTTATTGAAGTTTTCTTCCGTTTTCAGGAAATGAAGTAATTGGATTATTTTTCCCTTCAATGATTTTGAAATTTTGATTGAAATGTTCGTGGTTCACGCCAAAAAAATCACACACAAAGTTTTTACTTTCTTCGTCTCCGGCTTCTAATGAAGCACTTGAAGCAAGAATGCGTAATTGTGGGTGATTAGGATTTAACCCCAATCGATTAAGGACAAGTTTAAGCAAATATGCAACTTCCGTTCCTTGTGTTCCTCTGTATAAGTGCAACTCGTCAATGATTAAGTGAAAAATGTTATTTTCGCTTTCTTCTAACCATTGTTTTGTTTCATCAAAAATTCCTTTGTCAATATCCCGCATTAACATTATGCTCAACATTGAATAGTTTGTAATCATAATGTCGGGCGGGGCAACTTGCATATCAAAACGACTTCTCATTTCTGCACCGTCTAAGCGTTGGAAAAATGATTTTAAATCTTTTGCATCGCTTTTTGTTTCTTCTGTTTGTTGAATGTATTGTGCAACACGGTTTGAATCCGTTTCAATTTGTTGTAACTGTTCTTTGAGTTGATTTACTTTGTTGGTGGTTGATTGCAAAAGTTCCGTCATCTTTTATTTTCTTCAACTCACCGGCAACAGGCGAACTTCCGTTGTATCGTCCAAAATAAATTTTATTTCCGTTTGTGTTTTTGCTCAACCAATTTTCTTGTGTCGTCAGAATCTAACGCTTTACGCAAACGGCTCATTTGGTCTTCCACCAAAGCGTTCATCGGATAAAGAATCAATGCTCTTACACCGGCTTTTTCGTGTTTCGTGATTTCGTTGTCTTACATCATTGCTTAACGTGAAATTTGAAGTATTGACAATTTGTCTTGCAGAAAGTCCACCATTTTCACGCCACCAAGTATTTATGCTTGTAGATTGTTGATTGGGTGCTGTCCAATTTGCAAGTTCTTTTGAAAGTTGAGCAAACAACGGAAGCAAAAAAGATTCTGTTTTTCCTGAACCTGTACCGGAAGTGATAATGCAATTATTTTCCAAGCAATGCTTGTTTCAACATTTCTGCTTGGTGCGAATGCAAAGGGAAATCTCCAACAAGTCCTGTATTTACAAGTCCTTTGAAAGTTTTTAGTTTCTGATTCACTCAACGCATTTCCTAAATCTTCTGCGGTTAAATTGTTTATTTTCTTACCACTTGAAACATAATCGGGCAATGGTTCAATCCAAGGTTTACGATAAAGAACTTTATCATAATTCAATAAATCATAACGCTCTTTTTCAACGCCTTCAAACTTTGTTCCGAACGCTGTTTTTACATAGCGGATAAAATTTTCTTTTATGGTTTCAAACGAACCTATTGGGTCTTTCATAATGTTGTATTTATTGCTGTTTGACCTAATTTTAATCTGAATAAGTTTTGAGTGAAAATGCCAACTACATTTTCATAAACTCTATATTTTTTACCGTCAATTTCTCTGAATCGGGGGCTTTCCGCTTAACACATAATTGCTTCCGACAATAATCTTGGCAAAGGTGTTGCAATAGGAATTGCAACTTTATTGCTTGAGTTGTCAAACAAAATAACTTCTTTTTGGAAGTGTTTCAACGCAATAAATCTTCCCAATTCATATCAACTTTATAACATTTGTTGTTTTTCCAAAGTTTGAACTCATAAGTATATTCATTCAGTTTGTATCTAACCAATGAGAATGATTTGTCAAAAGTGGGCGTTTCATTTTTGTCAAAATCTAACGTTTCAGGATTGAAAATGTATCTCGCCCAATCGTAATCATTTTCATTAGTTTCTTGTAATGTTTCTTCGTAGTCCGTAATGGTTGCAGAAAAATCTTGCAATGCAACTTGCGGATAATAATCTGTTGTAAATTTTATATTCAATTCGTTTGCAAATGCTTTAATACTGTTTTCACCATAGGAATCATTTACTTGTTGGAAAGCCCTTATGGTAATTACATCAGGCAAAAGCAATCTTTCGTTTGAAGAAAATTGCTTTGTAATTTCTACTTGCAAATTGTACTTTGGTGCTGTGGTTATTATTTTTTCAATTAACGCAGTATCTCTTGCTCCAATCAGTAAAACCTTTCTCCCTTTTTCTGCCGGTATGAAAATAAATTGCAGTGATTTAAAACAATCTTTTTCGTTTCATAATCGTAGTCAAGTATTCCTGTGAAATCGTAAAATTCAATGACACTTTTTTGAGTTTTGTAAGATTGTAGTTTGTGCTTGCTTGATATTCAGGAAATTCTTTTGAATAGAAAAATTCAAACGCTTTGAAAAAATCCTCCGTTGTAAGCTCGCTTTTCAATGATAGAAAATTGCAAAGATTATTTCCATTGTGATTATTAAAAATTGCAGTCGTAATATTTGTTAGAGTATCTTGAATTCTAGAAGTAAATAATGAGCCATAAGTAGAAAAATATCTTTGGCTTGATTTATTTGGATTACAATGTTACTTCCCAAACAAAATTGTTCCGCATCTGTTGTAACATTTCGTCCAAATGCATCTCGTTCGGTAAGTTGGAGCCGCCAACTTTTATTGCTGTATTATCTGACGAAACAAGATTGTATGCAAGTGCATTCCCTGAAAATGTTTCATCTTCAACTTTAATGTAAAAATCGGTATTTGTTGCTGTTTTTTCGGGTAACAACCAACGGTTGTCGAGCGATGTTTTTTTAGAAAGAAATATTTTTTCGTCTGTATTTTTGTATTGCAAATACACATTTTCGTTTCCGTCTGAATTTACAATTTCGACTTCCGGTAAAAATTCATTTGAATAGGTTCTGAATTTTTTTTTAACCCACCAACTAATTCAATACGTTTTTCGGTGTAAAGTGTAAGAATTGAATGCCAGCAAGACTTTGTTTTGGATTGCGAAACCAAAACAAAGAATAATTTTCAGGCAAACCTTCAAAATCTTCTTGTTTAAAATTTCCGTTGCCAAATGTTTTGCCCCAATCTTTAATAAGTTCTTGCTTCTCGTTTTTGCATAACAAATACATTCTGTCTGTTTTTGAAAGAAAGTCGTTTCAATCCAAAAATTCGTTACTCAACTGAAATGTTCCTGCACTTACAAATAATCTTACATCACGGTTTGGGAATTTCGCAATCCATTTATTGAAAATATCTTTCAGTTCAAGTCCTTCGTTAAATTCAAGCAGTACTGTTTTAGACCAACCATTTATTTCATACAAGTTTTCGTGTTCGCCAAATTTCAAATCTTCTGGATAATCATTGACGAGTACATTCTGTAAGAAACGAAATGAGTCATCGTTTGTGTTTACTCTAAATGAAGAAACAAAGGTGCAACGGTGTAATTTCTTTTCTTTCTTGTTGTTGTTCCTTCTTCATTTCTTCGTGTGTTTCGCCTGACCATTTTTTGTATTGACGTTGAATTGTTTGAATGATTGAGTTGGATAACTCATCGTCTTTTTTCAAAAAATCTAACGTGCTTTTAGGAATTAAATCAGTTCGGCTGTTTTTAATTTTTCTTGTAAAAAATTATCATCGTAAAACGTGTTCGGCACTAAACCAATAGATTCAAATAATTCCGGCAAACGGTTTAAAAACTTTGGTGGCAGGACACATTGCGAAAAAACTTTTCCAACATAAACCCAATTTGCATTTGAAAAGGGAACTACATTAAACAAACCTAAATCACATTGTTTTTTGATATTAGCCCAATTCGCCAAATCTTCCATAAACAATTAATTTGATTATTGCGAAAATCAGCTGTGCCAATATTTCCATTTATTAGATGACTTTGCAGAAAAGCGTTAAGTCTGCGTAATAAGCATCTGCTCTTAGATTAGTGTCATCTTATCTTCTACTAATGGTAGTACCAAAAAAATTAAATAGGAAATAAAATGGTGGATACAAGACAGGAATATCTTCTATTGTAGCCGGCGTTCCATCTTATCTTTTTTTCCTACAAGATTATTTTTAGAATGAGCAAATTTTGCTTTGCAATAACATTTCCATTTGAACCTGGAAAACCACGTTTAATAGAATTGATAAAATCTTTCCAAATTTCTTCTTCTGTTTCAATATCGAAATATATACTTCCAATCAAAATAATATCGGCCTTAGTCAAATATAATAAACATCCCTACCACTATTAGCCGCATTAAATAAATATTCTGATATAGCATTATTCCATTGTAAATATTTCATCATTTGATTTTATATTGACAAGATTTTTTTACTCCTCAAATAGAAAGTTTAAACTTAATTTAAAGCATTTTACTATATAATTCATTCAAAAAAAATACAAATATTTTTATTGAAAATGGTTTACTTTTTAATATTGTAAGTTTACAAAAATTATTCTTATTCTCCATAGTACAACAAGCTTACTCTTATACTAATCTATCTTAATCTTTTTATTTTTATAAAAAGCATCTTTAAAAATATTCAGGCTTAAAGGCCTGGAAACGGACATAAAATCAAAACTTCGAAATTGAGGCTGACAAAAACTATGTGTAAATTTTCTGAACGACATCAGATGCGAATTAAATAATATTTTTTTAATTTCCTTTACGGGAAACCAATTATGGTAGAAACTGCATTTTGAGGTAAAATATTAACTGTGTTTGCTTTAGCAAAAAGCTCTAAGGCTGCAGGCTTCGGAGGGTATGAGACATAGGTATAGACGTCCATAAACAAAAAAAAACAGCCTCAAAAAGGCTGTTTTATATTTTGAATTCAAAATTCTTAAAATATGATAAAGAAGGTTGGATCTATTTCCCAATACAAAACTTAGAAAAAATATTCCCAGCACTTCATCATTGGTCACCTCTCCGGAGATTTCACCAAGATGTTCCAGGGCATTTCTAAGCTCGT
>NZ_JBFLUL010000003.1:0-5742 GCF_050470705.1 Chryseobacterium sp. NRRL B-14798
GTATCTGAGACAGCATTGTCTCTGTATCATTCTGTGGCCATAATTTTGTCAGCAAAAGCAGCAATGCAATAGCAGCAGCAATTCCTCCGATACGATAAAACAGGGATTTTTGACCTCTGCCAGCTATCTTTTCTGCCTTTTCCGTTTCTCCTTCATGCATTTCAGGAACAAATGCGGGAATGCTGCTATTTTCTTCTCCTGAAAATAATTCATCTCTGATGTCATCCACAACCCTTCCGGAACGTCCTCTTCATGGTCATCCATTCTGCTTCGCAGATTATTTAGCCATTCGTTATTCATATTGTGCTTTTTTTGACATTTTAAATTCTTTTATTTTCTGGACAAGCAATCCTTTTGCCGGTGAAACTGCGATGCAGAAGAATTCTCTGCAATTCCCAGCAGCCCGGCAATTTCTTTATGGCTTTTTTTCTCAAATACAAACAGGTTAAAAACAGTCCGGTAGCCATCAGGAAGAGCTCTGATCATCATCATAATATCATCGCGGGGGATTTCTTCAAAATCCGGGTCTTCTTCATTAGGGATATCCGGAAGATCATTTACTTCAATTGCTGATTTAAAGTCACCTTTCTGTTTAATATGCTTTAAAGATTCATTGACTGTGATACGGGTCATCCAGGCTTTTAAAGAACCACTACCTCTGTACTCAAAAGATTCTATCGAACGGAACATTTTGATAAAACTGTTTTGAAGCACATCATGAACATCTTCTTTTTCTGCCAGATAACGGGAGCATACATAGGACAGATTTCCGGAATAAGCTCCAAAAAGCTCTTTCCAGGCAGCCTCTTCCTTTTTCAGAAGGTGCTTTACCAAAATCTGTTCTTTACTTTCTTCCATATGATGCAACTGCCTCCGTATCCACCGGGATGTTATAAAACTGTCAGGCAAAAATAGATTGCATCTTTTTAATAAAGTGCAATCCATTGATGATACTATTTATTAATTTTTTATACAGAACGGGAAATTATAATCGATCACGTCATAAGGAGTAACCACTGTTCCGTCTACTGTAATTTTTTTCTGCTGTGAGCGCATATCTAAGCGTTCTATCCATCCCTACATAATATCCTTTTTGCTTAGAAACGAATTCCACAGCCGTTTTTTTGTTTACTCCGTCTACCGGAATCTGAAGCTCCATTGTTTTTGGAGTAAGAGTAAGCTCTATCACATTATTTGCGGTATTGATCACTGCTGCATATTTAATATCATAGTTCACTTTTCCAAGTGATTTTATGGCAGTTTCAGCTTTTGCAGGATCCTTTACTACAGTTTTTACGATTTCACCTATTGGAAATTCGGCAAAAGAGATCGTATCTTTCTTTACTTTGAATTCTTTTATTCCCTCTCTTTTGGTAGTTCCTTGTACAATAATCATTTTTCCTTTATAGTTTCCTGGTAATTCTTCCATTTTTACAGGCGGAATGTCCGGTCCTTCATTATCATTACATGAGAATAGGGTCAATCCTGCCAAAACCATTAAAACTGTCATAAAAAATCGGGGTACTGTCAATTTTTTCATTGCATTACATTTTCGTTAAACATTAATTATTTTCGAGTACTCATCTATATAAATCCTGTTTTCTGAAAATCTTGCATCCTTTTTTAGGAAAAAAGAATAAAAAAAATTATAACCAATTGATTTTGTGCACATAAAATTTCATCTCTTCATTGCAAATTCCGTACCTGTTATAATAATAGAGTTGTATTGATGCGTCAAAACAGCAAAAAGGAAACTACATATATAGCTTCCTTTATTATTTTTTTAAGAAATATTCTACTGTACACCTCCGCCAAGTGCTCTGTAAAGATCAACCTCAGCATTTAGTTTTTCAAGGGTAACATTGATGGTTTCCAGATCATTTCTGAAGTTTATTGTTCTGGGCAGTGATGACTTCCAGATAGGTTGCCATACCACTTTTATACAGCTTCAACGCATCATTGATTCCTTGTCCAGAATTGCTGTTCTCTGTTCTAAAAGCTGTAGTCTTTCTGAAGAACCTTTAGACTTTGCCATAGCGTCGGAAACCTCTGCCACAGCAGTCATTACAGATTGTTTAAAATTGATGGCTGCTTTTCCTGTTCAATCAAAGCTGTTTCATACGCTGTTTTCAATTCTTTTTTCTGAAAAACAGCGCAGCAAGATTAGCAGCAATCGCTTTGGTAATAGATCCGGGAATATCAAACCATGAACTGAATTTATTGGAATTGACTCCTATTTGCGGGCTTAAACCTGATACTCGGATACATGGCTGCTTTTGCCAGTCCGGTTTTTGAGTTGAGGTTAATTACGTTGAACTCTGCCATCTTCAGATCCGGTCTACGGCTCAGCAGTTGTGCCGGTAATCCTTCAAACAGTTTGTTTCGGGAATCATTGTTTTAAGGGTTCCTTCTCTTTCTATCTTCGCCGGATATTCTCCGCAAAGGATGCTCAAAGCATTTTCCTGAATCGAAATATTCTGTTTTGCCAAAGGAATCAGCAGCTCAGCGGTTTTCTTCTGTGCTTCCGATTGCTGAACCGCCAATGAATTGATCTGTCCTGCTGTAAACTGAAGATTCATCATCTTGAGCGTGTTGTCGCTTAGTTCAATATTCTGTTCAGCAATTTTCAGCTGTTCATCAAGGCTGATAAGGTTGTAATATGCCTGCGCAACCTGAACGACAATCCTGCTTTTGATGGCATTTAAATTTTCCTTTTGTCCAAATATTCTGCTGCTGCAGATTCTTTCTGCATTTTAGCTTTTCCCCAAATGTCAACTTCCCAGGAAAGTCTCAGTGCGGCACTGAAATCATCCATGTATTTTGTACCGACAAACTGTTCGTTCAGAGAGCCGTTAAGGGTATTTTTGGAAGCCCAGCTTCTGTTTGCTCCTGCAGTGAAATCCAGTGTTGGCATCAAACTAAGCTTAGCTTGCCTGTAGATCAGATCCAGCTGTTCTATATTTTCAGGGCTACATTACTTCATTGTTTCTTGAAAGGGCTTTATCTATTAAACCAATCAATTTTGGATCTTTGAAAAAAGTCTTCCATGGCAACACTACAGTATCGCCTGTCCACCTGCACAGATTCTTTGTAGGTTTCAGGAATCTGAAGGTCTGTTCTTGTATATTTTTTCCCTACGGCACAAGACATCAGCAATGATGCCATTGCGCCTGAAATAAGGACATTCTTTATATTAAATAGTGTCATTTGTCAATTGATTTTCTATCGTATTGTACTTCTTTTTCGGCAGAGAAACTTCTCATCCAGATACTGAAAGAACATGTAGAGTACAGGAATGACGAAAACTCCTAAAACCACTCCGCTCAACATTCCCATGGCAGCACTTGTACTGATGGATTTGTTTCCGGAAGCCATTCCTCCTGAAGAAATCATCAGCGGAACCATTCCTACAATAAAGGCTAATGATGTCATGATAATAGGACGTAACCTTGCCTTTGCCCCTTCCAGTGCTGAATCCAGAATGGAAAGTCCTGCCTTACGCCTTTGTATCGCAAATTCTACAATAAGGATGGCATTTTTGGCGAGAAGCCCCGATAAGCATAATCAATCCTACCTGTACATAGATGTTGTTATCCAATCCGATGGCTTTTATTCCTAAAAATGCACCTACGATTCCTGTTGGAATGAAAGCATTACAGCTAAAGGAAGGATATAACTTTCATATTGAGCTTGCCAAGAGCAGGTACACGAAAAGCAAGCACAGTCCAAAATGGCAATCGTTTGATTTCCTGCTGATTTCTCTTCCAAACTTAATCCTGTCCACTCGTAGCTGTAGTCGGATGGTAGCTTGCTTAAAGTCTGTTCCAGTTTATCCATCAATTCTCCGTTACTTACGCCTGGTTTTGGAGATACGTTGATATTTCAATGAGTTGTAAAGATTGTAACGCTGAACGGATTCAGGACCGTAGACTTTTTTCAAAGTAATCAATGTATTCACCGGTACCATATCTCCTTTTTCATTTTTTACAAAAATATCGTTGAAGGCCTGTTCATCCATTCTGAAAACACCATCTGCTTTAATATTCACTCTATAGAACTTCCCGAATCTTGAAAAATTCTGAGACTGATCTCCTGAGAAATAGGTCTGAACAGTTCCCAACAGATTGGAAATGCTTACTCCCAACTGCTTTGCTTTATCTTCATTTACTTCAAGTTTCCATCTGAGGATAATCTGCCCTGAACATGGTGTAGGCAAATGCTACTTCCGGAACCTGCATCAACTGACCGATAAGCTCATCTGCTTTGGCCTTAAGAACCTGAGGATCTCTTCCCATACGGTCCTGCAGTACAATTTCGGCATCATTCGTCATTCCGTAACCTTCTACAGGAGGCATTCTGAAGGTCATTACACTTCCTTCTTTGATTACTCCCAATTTTGCATTTGCCATGTCTACCACTTCCTGAATATCCTGAACATCACCTCTTTCTTTTTTAGGTTTCAGCTTAACAAATCCCATAGCATAAGCAGGCCCTGCGCTGTTACTAAGCAGGTTGTAGCCTGTAATAGAAGTATTTTCCTGAACGGCTTCTACACCTTTTAAGATGTCATTGATTTTGTTGGAAACCTCTGTCGTTTTGGTCAATGTGCTGTTCCCGGAGGCATACTTAAGTGTACATAAAGAATCCGTCGTCTTCCATTGGTACAAACTTTTTGGCGTACTTGACATCAGCCATCCTGCAACCCCGATAACGGCTATGATTAATCCTCCTGCATCCATTTTCTTCCTATTAAAAATCTAACGCCTTTCGCATAACGATTGGTCATATTATTAAATCCTGCATTAAATGCCACAGCAAATCTTTGCCCGAATCCTTTTGGTTTTTTACCTTCTCCCGAGTGATTGTTTTTCAGAAACACGGCACACAAAGCCGGAGTTAATGTCAGTGCGTTAACCGCTGAAATAATAATGGCTATGGCCAATGTATACGCAAACTGCTTATAAAACAATCCTGCTGAACCGGACATAAATCCGATTGGGATAAATACCGCCGACATCACCAAAGTAATGGAGATAACCGCTCCTGTGATCTCGCTCATCGCTTTATGAGTTGCCTCTCTTCCGGAAAGGTCCGTTCCTTCCATATTACTGTGGACGGCTTCCACCACTACAATGGCATCATCCACCACAATACCGATGGCCAGTACAAGGGCAAAAAGGGTCAGTACGTTGATCGTAAATCCCCCAGGACCAGAAGGAAGAAGAAGGTACCGATAATCGCCACCGGAACCGCCACTGCCGGAATAATGGTAGATCTGAAAATCCTGCAGGAATATAAATACCACGATAAATACAAGGATAAAAGCTTCTATAAGTGTTGATTTTACCTGTCCTGTAGCTTCATCCAATCTTTCTTTGGTACTCATTACCTTCGTATATTTGATACCAGGAGGGAATGATTTTGATAATTGGTCAAGGGCTTTGTTCACACCCCAATTTCAATCTGGTTGGCGTTGGATCCTGTAGTCTGCATAATCGCTACAGTAACCGCATTTTTTCCATTGAAAGGTTATCTCCGGTATTTGAAATCGCTCCGAATTCCACACGGGCAACATCTTTAAGCCTGATGATCTGACTTCCTATATTTTTAACAATAATATTTTCATATTGTTCCGGCTTGTTCTTTTTTCCTTTATAGCGGATTACATATTCTAAGGCTGCATCAGATTCCTCCCCAAGTTTTCCCGGAGCTGATTTCCAAACTTTGGTCTGCGATCGCTCT
>NZ_JBFLUL010000004.1:0-14838 GCF_050470705.1 Chryseobacterium sp. NRRL B-14798
AAGAGCTCTGATCATCATCATAATATCATCGCGGGGGATTTTCTTCAAAATCGGGTCTTCTTCATTAGGGATATCCGGAAGATCATTTACTTCAATTGCTGATTTAAAGTCACCTTTCTGTTTAATATGCTTTAAAGATTCATTGACTGTGATACGGGTCATCCAGGCTTTTAAAGAACCACTACCTCTGTACTCAAAAGATTCTATCGAACGGAACATTTTGATAAAACTGTTTTGAAGCACATCATGAACATCTTCTTTTTCTGCAGATAACGGAGCATACATAGGACAGATTTCCGGAATAAGCTCCAAAAAGCTCTTTCCAGGCAGCCTCTTCCTTTTTCAGAAGGTGCTTTACCAAAATCTGTTCTTTACTTTCTTCCATATGATGCAACTGCCTCCGTATCCACCGGGATGTTATAAAACTGTCAGGCAAAAATAGATTGCATCTTTTTAATAAAGTGCAATCCATTGATGATACTATTTATTAATTTTTTTATACAGAACGGGAAATTATAATCGATCACGTCATAAGGAGTAACCACTGTTCCGTCTACTGTAATTTTTTCTGCTGTGAGCGCATATCTAAGCGTTCTATCCATCCCTACATAATATCCTTTTTGCTTAGAAACGAATTCCACAGCCGTTTTTTGTTTACTCCGTCTACCGGAATCTGAAGCTCCATTGTTTTTGGAGTAAGAGTAAGCTCTATCACATTATTTGCGGTATTGATCACTGCTGCATATTTAATATCATAGTTCACTTTTCCAAGTGATTTTATGGCAGTTTCAGCTTTTGCAGGATCCTTTACTACAGTTTTTACGATTTCACCTATTGGAAATTCGGCAAAAGAGATCGTATCTTTCTTTACTTTGAATTCTTTTATTCCCTCTCTTTGGTAGTTCCTTGTACAATAATCATTTTTCCTTTATAGTTTCCTGGTAATTCTTCCATTTTTACAGGCGGAATGTCCGGTCCTTCATTATCATTACATGAGAATAGGGTCAATCCTGCCAAAACATTAAAACTGTCATAAAAAATCGGGGTACTGTCAATTTTTTCATTGCATTACATTTTCGTTAAACATTAATTATTTTCGAGTACTCATCTATATAAATCCTGTTTTCTGAAAATCTTGCATCCTTTTTTAGAAAAAAGAATAAAAAAAATTATAACCAATTGATTTTGTGCACATAAAATTTCATCTCTCATTGCAAATTCCGTACCTGTTATAATAATAGAGTTGTATTGATGCGTCAAAACAGCAAAAAGGAAACTACATATATAGCTTCCTTTATTATTTTTTTTAAGAAATATTCTACTGTACACCTCCGCCAAGTGCTCTGTAAAGATCAACCTCAGCATTTAGTTTTTCAAGGGTAACATTGATGGTTTCCAGATCATTCTGAAGTTTATTGTTCTGGCAGTGATGACTTCCAGATAGGTTGCCATACCACTTTTATACAGCTTCAACGCATCATTGATTCCCTTGTCCAGAATTGCTGTTCTCTGTTCTAAAAGCTGTAGTCTTTCTGAAGAACCTTTAGACTTTGCCATAGCGTCGGAAACCTCTGCCACAGCAGTCATTACAGATTGTTTAAAATTGATGGCTGCTTTTTCCTGTTCAATCAAAGCTGTTTCATACGCTGTTTTCAATTCTTTTTTCTGAAAAACAGGCGCAGCAAGATTAGCAGCAATCGCTTTGGTAATAGATCCGGGAATATCAAACCATGAACTGAATTTATTGGAATTGACTCCTATTTGCGGGCTTAAACTGATACTCGGATACATGGCTGCTTTTGCCAGTCCGGTTTTTGAGTTGAGGTTAATTACGTTGAACTCTGCCATCTTCAGATCCGGTCTACGGCTCAGCAGTTGTGCCGGTAATCCTTCAAACAGTTTGTTTTCGGGAATCATTGTTTTAAGGTTCCTTCTCTTTCTATCTTCGCCGGATATTCTCCGCAAAGGATGCTCAAAGCATTTTCCTGAATCGAAATATTCTGTTTTGCCAAAGGAATCAGCAGCTCAGCGGTTTTCTTCTGTGCTTCCGATTGCTGAACCGCCAATGAATTGATCTGTCCTGCTGTAAACTGAAGATTCATCATCTTGAGCGTGTTGTCGCTTAGTTCAATATTCTGTTCAGCAATTTTCAGCTGTCATCAAGGCTGATAAGGTTGTAATATGCCTGCGCAACCTGAACGACAATCCTGCTTTTGATGGCATTTAAATTTTCCTTTTGTCCAAAATATTCTGCTGCTGCAGATTCTTTCTGCATTTTAGCTTTTCCCCAAATGTCAACTTCCCAGGAAAGTCTCAGTGCGGCACTGAAATCATCCATGTATTTTGTACCGACAAACTGTTCGTTCAGAGAGCCGTTAAGGGTATTTTTGGAAGCCCAGCTTCTGTTTGCTCCTGCAGTGAAATCCAGTGTTGGCATCAAACTAAGCTTAGCTTGCCTGTAGATCAGATCCAGCTGTTCTATATTTTTCAGGGCTACATTTACTTCATTGTTTCTTGAAAGGGCTTTATCTATTAAACCAATCAATTTTGGATCTTTGAAAAAGTCTTCCATGGCAACACTACAGTATCGCCTGTCACCTGCACAGATTCTTGTAGGTTTCAGGAATCTGAAGGTCTGTTCTTGTATATTTTTTCCCTACGGCACAAGACATCAGCAATGATGCCATTGCGCCTGAAATAAGGACATTCTTTATATTAAATAGTGTCATTTGTCAATTGATTTTCTATCGTATTGTACTTCTTTTTGGCAGAGAACTTCTCATCCAGATACTGAAAGAACATGTAGAGTACAGGAATGACGAAAACTCCTAAAACCACTCCGCTCAACATTCCCATGGCAGCACTTGTACTGATGGATTTGTTTCCGGAAGCCATTCCTCCTGAAGAAATCATCAGCGGAACCATTCCTACAATAAAGGCTAATGATGTCATGATAATAGGACGTAACCTTGCCTTTGCCCCTTCCAGTGCTGAATCCAGAATGGAAAGTCCTGCCTTACGCCTTTGTATCGCAAATTCTACAATAAGGATGGCATTTTTGGCGAGAAGCCCGATAAGCATAATCAATCCTACCTGTACATAGATGTTGTTATCCAATCCGATGGCTTTTATTCCTAAAAATGCACCTACGATTCCTGTTGGAATGGAAAGCATTACAGCTAAAGGAAGGATATAACTTTCATATTGAGCTGCCAAGAGCAGGTACACGAAAAGCAAGCACAGTCCAAAAATGGCAATCGTTTGATTTCCTGCTGATTTCTCTTCCAAACTTAATCCTGTCCACTCGTAGCTGTAGTCGGATGGTAGCTTGCTTAAGTCTGTTCCAGTTTATCCATCAATTCTCCGTTACTTACGCCTGGTTTTGGAGATACGTGATATTTAATGAGTTGTAAAGATTGTAACGCTGAACGGATTCAGGACCGTAGACTTTTTTCAAAGTAATCAATGTATTCACCGGTACCATATCTCCTTTTTCATTTTTTACAAAAATATCGTTGAAGGCCTGTTCATCCATTCTGAAAACACCATCTGCTTTAATATTCACTCTATAGAACTTCCCGAATCTTGAAAAATTCTGAGACTGATCTCCTGAGAAATAGGTCTGAACAGTTCCCAACAGATTGGAAATGCTTACTCCCAACTGATTTGCTTTATCTTCATTTACTTCAAGTTCCATCTGAGGATAATCTGCCCTGAACATGGTGTAGGCAAATGCTACTTCCGGAACCTGCATCAACTGACCGATAAGCTCATCTGCTTTGGCCTTAAGAACCTGAGGATCTCTTCCCATACGGTCCTGCAGTACAATTTCGGCATCATTCGTCATTCCGTAACCTTCTACAGGAGGCATTCTGAAGGTCATTACACTTCCTTCTTTGATTACTCCCAATTTTGCATTTGCCATGTCTACCACTTCCTGAATATCCTGAACATCACCTCTTTCTTTTTTAGGTTTCAGCTTAACAAATCCCATAGCATAAGCAGGCCCTGCGCTGTTACTAAGCAGGTTGTAGCCTGTAATAGAAGTATTTTCCTGAACGGCTTCTACACCTTTTAAGATGTCATTGATTTTGTTGGAAACCTCTGTCGTTTTGGTCAATGCTGTTCCCGGAGGCATACTTAAAGTGTACATAAAGAATCCGTCGTCTTCCATTGGTACAAAACTTTTTGGCGTACTTGACATCAGCCATCCTGCAACCCCGATAACGGCTATGATTAATCCTCCTGCAATCCATTTTCTTCCTATTAAAAATCTAACGCCTTTCGCATAACGATTGGTCATATTATTAAATCCTGCATTAAATGCCACAGCAAATCTTTGCCCGAATCCTTTTGGTTTTTTACCTTCTCCCGAGTGATTGTTTTTCAGAAACACGGCACACAAAGCCGGAGTTAATGTCAGTGCGTTAACCGCTGAAATAATAATGGCTATGGCCAATGTATACGCAAACTGCTTATAAAACAATCCTGCTGAACCGGACATAAATCCGATTGGGATAAATACCGCCGACATCACCAAAGTAATGGAGATAACCGCTCCTGTGATCTCGCTCATCGCTTTATGAGTTGCCTCTCTTCCGGAAAGGTCCGTTCCTTCCATATTACTGTGGACGGCTTCCACCACTACAATGGCATCATCCACCACAATACCGATGGCCAGTACAAGGGCAAAAAGGGTCAGTACGTTGATCGTAAATCCCAGGACCAGAAGGAAGAAGAAGGTACCGATAATCGCCACCGGAACCGCCACTGCCGGAATAATGGTAGATCTGAAATCCTGCAGGAATATAAATACCACGATAAATACAAGGATAAAAGCTTCTATAAGTGTTGATTTTACCTGTCCTGTAGCTTCATCCAATCTTTCTTTGGTACTCATTACCTTCGTATATTTGATACCAGGAGGGAATGATTTTGATAATTGGTCAAGGGCTTTGTTCACACCCAATTTCAATCTGGTTGGCGTTGGATCCTGTAGTCTGCATAATCGCTACAGTAACCGCATTTTTTCCATTGGAAGGTTATCTCCGGTATTTGAAATCGCTCCGAATTCCACACGGGCAACATCTTTAAGCCTGATGATCTGACTTCCTATATTTTTAACAATAATATTTTCATATTGTTCCGGCTTGTTCTTTTTTCCTTTATAGCGGATTACATATTCTAAGGCTGCATCAGATTCCTCCCCAAGTTTTCCCGGAGCTGATTCCAAACTTTGGTCTGCGATCGCTCTGGAAACATCTGCCGGTTCAAGTCCGTAAGATGACATTTTCTGAGGGTTCAGCCATATTCTCATGGAATAATCTTTCAACCCGAAAACCATGGCCTGCCCTACTCCTTTTACTCTTTTAACCTGGGGAATAAGGTTGATATTCGCATAATTTTGAAGGAAAGTTTCATCATATTGTTTATTATCTTCCGTATAAATATTGAAAATCAATACCATACTGTTCTGCTGCTTGGAGGTGGTCAATCCCATTCTCACTACCTCCTGCGGTAGTATCGGGGTGGCCTGCTGTACTCTGTTTTGCACGTTTACGGCTGCCTGATCAGCATTCACTCCCTGTTTGAATATAATGGATATCGAGAATGTACCATCATTACTTGCTGTGGATTTCATGTATTCCATATCTTCCACTCCATTGATCTGCTCTTCCAGCGGTGTTACCACAGAACGGATCACGGTTTCACTGTTTCCTCCGGGATATGATCCTGAAACGGTAATCGTGGGCGGAGAGATGTCCGGAAATCTGGTCACCGCCAGCTGGTTTAATCCTATAATCCCTAAAATAACAATGATAAGGGATATTACCGTCGCCAGTACAGGACGGTCTATTATCTTTTTTAACATTTTTGAATTTTCTAAGAAAGGTTATACAACTATTTCAAAGGAACAGTGTGTGCCACCACCTGTGCTCCGTCTGTAAGAGCATCAATTCTGTTAATGGCAATCTTATCTCCTGCCTTCACACCTTCTTTGATAAAGTAATCCTGGGATGTACTTCCTGAAACGGTAATCTGTGTCATTTTCACTTTATCCTTACCATTCAGTTTATAAACAAAGAATCTGTCCTGAATATCTTTTACAGAGGTTTTCGGAAGTTTAATCACACCATTAAGGGCATTATGAATCATCACTCTGGCTGTTCCTCCGGCTCTTAATAATTTATCCGGATTCTGGAAAACAGCTTTCATCTGAATACTTCCGGTATTTCTGTCGAAATTTCCGCTGGCATTTTCCAGTTTTCCTTTAAGAGAATAAGTGGAACCGTCTGCCAGGATAAGCTCTACATTTTCTGCTGTATTTCCTGATGCTGCCGCTCTGCTGTGCGCAATAAAATCAGCTTCATTCATGGAGAAGTACACATTCACGGTGTTGATGCTTGAAAGCGTGGTTAGTGGTGATGGATCAGACGGGCTGATAAGATTTCCTACTCTGTTCGGAATTCTGCCTATGTATCCGCTCACCGGTGCTTTGATATACGTAAAATTGGCGTTAATCTTTGAGGATCCCAATGATGACTGTGCCTGTGCAACCTGTGCTGATGCCGCTTTATAACTCGCCTGAGCGGTTTTCAGCTGCATATCGGAAACTACTTTTCCTTCTACAAGAGGTTTCAGTTTTTCTACTTCAAGTCTTGCTGTTTCCTGTGCCGCCAACGCTGATTTCAAGGCTGCTTCATTGGTATTGACCTGCTCGTTGTACACAGATGGATTTATTCTGAAAAGGGTCTGCCCTTTATTTACATACTGCCCTTCTTTGATATATACTGCCTCCAGATATCCCGTTACCTGTGCTTTGATATCCACATTGTCCTGTCCTTCTATGCTTCCCGGATATCCTGTAGACACATCTGCATCTCCGGATTTTACCTGAATAAAATCTGTAGGCAATGCCTGCTGCATCTGCTGAGTATTTTCCTGGCCGCTCCCAGAACCACACGAGTACAATATGGCTGCAGCTGTAAGTGAAAGTACCAGATATCCTTTTCTGTAATTCATAACATTGGTTTTTAAATTTTACAGGAGCAAAATAACTTCATCTTATAGTGATATTCTTTCAGAAGTTGGGTGAAGTGTCATTAATCGCAGATGAAACGTATGATAGGAAAAATGAAAAGAAAACCGCTATTTTCCTTTGTAATTATGACAAAAAAGAGATTTTTATGGGGAAATAAGAGTGAAACCATTAAGGATAAACATATGGATTTCACAAGTAAAACGAAAAAGAGGATGTCTCAAAAATGTCATTCTGAACACGGACTGAAAGTCTGCAAACGAAGTTCATAAATGTAGTGAAGAATCTCATGTATTGGGATATTGATGAGATTCTTCCTTCGTCAGAATTACATAGGTCAAATTATTTGACTTTGAGACAGCCTTGTCTGTATTTTCCAGAATTAATAATCCATCCAGGATTTGAAAACGGAAGCTTTCTCCCGGCTTACAATCACTTCCATATCAGGCTGTTTCCCTCAACTCCAGCTTTAGTTTTCCATTAAAATGATTAAAAAATCTGTTTTACGGAATTGATATGAATGATAAATTGTCTGTTGGCACGGAAAAAGAATTAGGATCCAATTGTTTTTCAAGTTCTTCCAGGGTTTGGGGAACATTTTCTACCACTCCCGTATTCAGCATGGCTTTGCTGATTCCCAATTCGGTATAAAAAATAGAGGATATCTTCTGCCAGCACGGTCTTATATCCATCTCTATGGGCAATGAGAAAACGTTTTCTGTAATCTTTCGGCTGGATATAATTTAATAATCCTTCAATGGCTGTTCCTACTACCGGGACGGCTTCCATAAAGGTTTCATAGCGCTTTAAGGCGGCATCCAGCTCTTCTTCTTCAATAGGTTTCAGGAGGTAATCTACACTATTGTATTTGAATGCCTGTACAGCATATTCATCGTATGCTGTTGTAAATATGACGGCACTTTTAACTTCATGCTTGTTAAATATTTCAAAGCTGAGGCCATCTGCAAGTCTTACATCCATCAGGATAACATCGGGAACCACATTATTTTCCAGCCAGTGTACTGTTGAGGTAATCGAGTCTTCCACAGACAGAATTTCGATATGGGGTCTTAACTTCAACAACAGTCTTTTTAACCTGTCTGCATTGGGTCTTTCGTCTTCAACAATTAAAACTTTATTAATCTTCATATCAATGGGAGTTTTACTATAAATTTATCTTCTGTTTTTTCAATCACAGGTTTAGGATATCCTAAGATTTCGTATCGTGCAATGATATTGGTAAGCCCTACTCCTGAGGAATCCGGCTTATTGATTAAAGGCAGAAATGTATTAGAAACTACCAATTCTCCTTCAGGGCTTGTATAAACATGAATCTCCAGAGGATTTACCTTTGAAGTCTGGTTATGTTTAATGGCATTTTCAACCAGCAACTGTAAAGACAGCGGAAGGGTGAATCTGGATTTGTACTCTCCTGAATATCTATTTTGAATATAACGCCTTCCCCAATTCTTTTTTCAATCAAAAAGATATAGGATTCTAAAAATTGAGTTCCTCTTCTACGGCAATAATGTCTTTTTTGGAATTTACTAATAAGTATCTGTATACTCTCGCAAATTTCTCGGAATAGTCATATCCCAATTGCTGATCTTCCAGGATGAGTTCTGACAACACACTTAAGTTATTGAAAATAAAATGCGGGTCAATCTGAAGCTTAAGTGCCTGAAGTTCTGCCGCCATTGCAGCCTGCTTGTGTTTTGATGCCCTCAGTTTGTGTTGGGCAGCTTCTACTGCTGTTTTTTTCCAGTTTTCCAATAAATAATCAACAGTATTAAAAGTGCTGATAATCAACGATATGACAATATTAGTAAGCGATCCATTGTCCAAGAAGTGTATATTCTTTGCGGGAATCCATTTCAGGTAATGTTACTGAAGTACCATCTACAATTGCATTGATAATAATCACAATCAAAACACTTCCCACGATCTGAAGCAAACACTGAATGAATAATCGCTTTACGGTCCTGTTTCTCCAGGGCAGCCACTTATTGAGCGTCCTGTCTATAAAAATACTTACCTCAGAAATAATGATTGAAAAAAAGATAATCCATGTGGCATCTCCAAAATCATTTTTAAAGGAGCATCAAGGTAGCCTTTCCAAACGGGATCAAAGGGATCAATAAGGTAGGAAAAAACACAGAAAGTGACCACTGCTAACGCCCAGATCACCAGCCTTCTTTTCATGGTGGAAAGAATCTTCTTATTCCGTACTATTTTTTTCCTGATGGCAGAAATCCTGTTCATATCCGGGACTTTATGAATGTAAATATAGAAATAGATTTTATATGAATATCTTCTATTTTGGACGAGACCGCCAAAACAATACCTGAAACGTAAAATAGCAGAGTTAAAATGAATGTGACGGTTCATCACCTGAAAAAGACATTTCATCATCATTTTATGCAAACATCACAGTATTTTTATAATCAGGGAATAGCTGTCTATCATAGTTTTGTGGTATTAAATCCGGTATAATGAAAACAATAATTGTCTGCACAGATTTTTCCCACGAAGCTGAAAACGCTACTCATTATGCAGCATCTATGGCTAAAGAAAACAAATACAGGATTGTGCTTTTCAATCTTCAGTCCGTTTCCATCCATGCCCTGAATGCACAGGTTTCAGCTGATTTTTTCTACACTCAAACGCTTAAAAATCAGAAAAAAATGGAGGATAAGGCGGCGGAGCTTAAAAGATTATATACTGTCGAAACCCAGCATCATCTGGCTTCCGGCAATTTTATTGAAGAGCTTGAAAACTGTATGCAGATTCACGATTGTGATTTTATTGTGATGGGAATGGCTGAAAAAACTCTGGAACAAAAGCTTTTGGGAAACAGTGTAACAAGAGCTATCCACAGAATTAAAAAACCGATACTCATTATTCCCGCACATATAGAATATACAGGAATCAGAAAAATTCTTTTCGCTTATGATACGCACAAAAGCATGACCTGGTCTGCCATGAATGATATTTACCACTTTATTAATGAATTCAACGCTGAGATTGAGGTATTCAATGTAAGTGAAAGATTAGAAGATTTTGCTGAGGTTATTCATGATATTGACCTGAATTCCGGGTACGATCTGGATGATATTAAGTACAGCTTTAAAATGATTCAGTCCATTGAAGTCATCAAAGCGATTGAGGAGGAAATAAAACTGACCAGTCCGGATCTTTTAACCATGATTCCTTATAAATACAATCTTGTAGAATCTCTTTTCCATCGAAGCAAAACAGCCATAATGGCCTATAAGAATAAATTACCATTACTATCAATTCCCTTAAACATAGATTAAGAATCAATAAAAATCTGTTCACATTTGAATTATCCTTTTTGCCTGTAAAGGCTAAATTTTACACTTAATCTTGTTTAACAGGACCGGGAATAGATTTCCGGTCCTGTTTTTATTTTTACAGATTTACTATTACTTTTCCTGCAACGCGGCTGGTCTCAACCTCCAGGTGTGCCAGTGCTATGTCTTCAAACGGGAAAGTTTATAAACAAATGGTTTCAATGCTTCCTGCTTCAATAAGCCCGCAATTGCTTCTGCAGTTTCTTTTTAGACTGTACCATCATAAACTCAATATTCACCTTTTTCTGCCTGGCTCTCAATGCAATATCCTCAGGAATCTCAGGCGTCGGAAGTGTTATAATAATACCATTCTCTTTTACAATATCTACCGAATCCGACAAAGCTTTTCCCTGAAGGGTATCAATGACGATATCTACATCCTGTACCTTTTCATAAAAGTTTCCGTTGTATAATCAATATGTTCATCAGCCCCAAGCGACAAAACAAATTCTTTATTTTTACCGGATGATATGCCGATAACATATGCCCCAAAATACTTCGCCATCTGAACAGCAAAATGACCGACACCACCTGAAGCGGCATGGGACCAGAACCTTGCTTCCTTTTTTAATTCCGGCAACATCCACTAAGGCCTGATATGCCGTTGAAGCAGCCATTGAGGCCGCGGCAGCCTGCTGATGGGTAATGTTTTGAGGCTTTAATGCCAGATGAGCCGCCGGGGCAGCCACATATTCTGCATAGGCATTTCCTTTTCCAAAAAAATTGACCATTCCGAAGACTTCATCTCCCGGTTTAAAATCAGTTACACTTTTCCCGGTTTCTACGACTTCTCCCGAGATATCCCATCCTAAAATAACGGGCCTCTTTCTTCAAAAATCCAGTTCAGAACTCTTTCATATGCTCTGGACTTTACATCTACAGGATTAATGCTTACCGATACTACTTTTACCAATACTTCATCATTTCCTATGACAGGCTTATCTATTTCCGTAAATTGAAGATTTTCAACGCCTCCTGCTTCGTTTACAATAACAGCTTTCATTTTTTTTGATTTTAATTATCGGGCAAATGTAGTCTCATGCATATCTTTGCAGCAAGTATGTACTTTTTGGTAATCTACATACTAAAAATATACTAATACTGATTATCAAACATTGAAAAAATGTTAAAATAAAAAAAGTTACCAATGAGCCATCCTGTCCTGTTGATTATGCCTTTAAACGGATTGGAGGAAAGTACAAAGGCCGTATTTTATGGTATCTTCATCTGAAGACAGTTATGCGGTATGGCGAACTTCGTAAAACCCTTTCTGATATTACTCCTAAAATGCTTACCCAGACTGTCCGGGAGCTGGAAGATGACGGGCTTATCCATAGAGAAGTGTATCACGAAGTTCCTCCTAAGGTAGAATATTCTTTAACGGAAAACGGCACCGAGCTCATTCCTTTTATTGATTATCTGCGGCTATGGGGTGAAAAGCAGATTGAAAAAAGAGAGAATAAAAAGGTAAACCGTTTCCTTCAAAACCATGAATGTTCATCATGGTTTTAATTTTATTACTGAAGGAGTACCATTGGATATTTTTAATTAAAAGAACAAACCTCATAATTCATATTCAACTGAATATCAAAAAGTCGTAAATTTAGTAAAGGATAAAAACAGTGTTTTCACCCTTTTTTATAGTTGTGTCGTTCGCTAATTTTGTTCCATAAAATTAAAACCATAAAAATGAAAACTTCCTTTTTTACTAAGATTTTAAGTCCCTTATGTGCAGCTCTTATTCTGGCATTTTGTCTGCTTAGCTGCACCGAACCTCCTAAAGAACCTGTAAGCAACAGTTATAAAAAGAAACTGATCAGCTACCGTGAAGGGCGAGTTCTTTTTGATGAATACACCAGAACCAATCATGAAATTCTCATGAAGTACAGAAACGGTGAACCCGATTCGAGATGGTACTGGTTTTCGCTTGAAGATATGGAAGGCTATATTAAATATGTAAAAGAAAATGCCAGAAAACAAAAATTAAAAAATCCAGGAATCAGGATCTACATGGGAAAATATCCAATGAATCATCCTAAAAACAGAATGGCAAAAACCTGAATATGCAGGTTACCAAACTATATTTTTAGTACCTACTGCCCAAAAAAGAGAAAGAGAGAAGGTTATGGCCAGATCAGCCACCACCGAAGAAAAACACAGACGTTACTTCAATAGAATCTATGAATATGACCAATCTGGCCCCGCCACCAAAAACGTTATCGGAAACAATGCCTTAAAAAACACAGCATTATGAACTGGAATATTGAAACAGGGAAACAGATATCGATGACCATTTCCATTGTAGTGATGATTCTAATGGTCATAAAATACAGAAAACCCGGAAAGGAGAATTTATTTTTTATCATAGGATATCTGTTGTTTTCCCTGATTGATATTTCCTGTTATTTCTATTTCAAGCTGACCAATCTGCCTACGGACATCTTCTATGTAATTGGTTTTTTAATGATTGTATTTTTTCTGTACTTACTGTATTATTACCAATTATTATATGTTCCGCTGCTCAAAAAGATACAGACCATCATCCTGGTTCTTTTTGTCCTCAATATTGTTGTGATGTTTTATACAGAAGATGATCTGCTTCATCATTTTTCTTTTAATATGCTCTATGCAGATATCCTCCTGTTGCTGTTTTCAATCATTTTGTTCCTGTACCAAACCTTTAATTCTGATAAAGTATTGGAAATCAAAAATTATTTACCATTCTGGATATCAGTTGCTTTGCTAATATTCTTTATTGGAAGCATCCCGATATTCTTTTTTAGAACTACTGTATCAGAGACTATTTATTTTTTTATTTTATTTATGCTGAATCTGATCAGTAATGGCATACTCATATTGGGTTTAATCTGGAACAAACAGGAAAGAACAAGATAAATGCTTTGCAGATATGGAAGAGAATAATCTGGTCATCATCTTTACGATTACTTTATTCATCGTTGTTTTGACAATGGTCTTCATCTATGCGGTTTTTATCAGGAAAAAAACAACCCTGCTGATTGAGCAGAAGGAAAAAGATCTTCGGTTTGAAAAGGAACTGGCGACTTCCCAGGTAGAAATGAAAGAACAGACTCTCAATTATATCGGGCAGGAATTGCATGATGATCTGGGGCAGAAATTATCTGTGGTCCGCTTACGTCAAAACCAGCTGATTACCAAACTCCGGAATTCAGAAAAAGAAGACCTCATCGAACTCAATGAATTATTGGGAGAATGTATACAGGATATCAGAAACCTGTCTAAAACATTGATTACTGAACAGATTATTCATTTCGGACTGGCAGAATCCATTGAAAGAGAAGTGAAGAGAATTAAAAAACTGAAATTATTAAAAATAGAATTCATCACACAAAAGCAGGATATTGATATTTCGCCTAAACACGGACTGATCCTTTTCAGAATTATCCAGGAAAGTATCAATAATATTCTGAAACATTCCAAAGCCAAAATGTTTCCATACACATGGAGGATGACTGTGAAAAATTACATATCAGTATCTCGGACAACGGAAGAGGCTTTGATATCAATAGTAATCAGGACGGCTCAGGATTAAAAAATATGGAACTGAGAGCCAAACTGATTCACGCTGAACTATCTATACATTCAGAACTGAATAAAGGAACACAAACTTTGATAACCTATCATAAAAATTTATTATGAAAACAATTCCCATAGCGATCGTTGATGATCATACCTTAATCTCCAAAGCACTGGAGAATATGATCACAGAAAACACTCAATATCGGGTCATTATGAATCATCCCAACGGAGAAGAATTTATTGCAGGCGTGGAAAAAGCTTCTGAATTACCCGCTGTAGTCCTGATGGATGTCAATATGCCTTATAAAAATGGTATAGAAACTACAGAATGGCTTACAGAGCATTATCCTGATATTAAAGTCATTGCCCTTACCATGGATGATGATGAAAGAATATTGATTAAAATGCTGAAAGCAGGCGCTAAAGGCTATCTGCTGAAAGATATGCAGCCTTCCATTCTTTTCCAGGCTATTGAAACGGTATTTGAGAAAGGCAGCTTTTATACTGATTTTGTAGCCCAAAAGCTATTGAAAGTAAAAACAGAGGAAGCGAAAAATGCCTCCCTGCTTTCTGAGCTGAGAGACCGGGAGAAAGAATTTATCAAATGGGCCTGCAGCGAACTTACTTATAAGGAGATTGCTGACAAAATGTGCCTCAGTCCTAAAACCATTGATGGCTACAGAGATTCGGTTTTTGTGAAACTGGATATAAAAAACAGAGCGGGTCTGGTACTTTTTGCTTTGAAGCATGATTTGTGCTGACTTAATTTTTAATCTATTTATTCCCTGAAAAAATAAACATCTTTACATTCTATTGACGAATCCGGCAGCTTTTCAAGCTGCCGGATTTTTATTTTCACAACTCGTT
>NZ_JBFLUL010000005.1:0-550000 GCF_050470705.1 Chryseobacterium sp. NRRL B-14798
TCCACACGGGCAACATCTTTAAGCCTGATGATCTGACTTCCTATATTTTTAACAATAATATTTTCATATTGTTCCGGCTTGTTCTTTTTTCCTTTATAGCGGATTACATATTCTAAGGCTGCATCAGATTCCTCCCAAGTTTTCCCGGAGCTGATTCAAACTTTGGTCTGCGATCGCTCTGGAAACATCTGCCGGTTCAAGTCCGTAAGATGACATTTCTGAGGGTTCAGCCATATTCCTCATGAATAATCTTTCAACCCGAAACCATGGCCTGGCCCTACTCCTTTTACTCTTTTAACCTGGGAATAAGGTTGATATTCGCATAATTTTGAAGGAAAGTTTCATCATATTGTTTATTATCTTCCGTATAAATATTGAAAATCAATACCATACTGTTCTGCTGCTTGGAGGTGGTCAATCCCATTCTCACTACCTCCTGCGGTAGTATCGGGGTGGCCTGCTGTACTCTGTTTTGCACGTTTTACGGCTGCCTGATCAGCATTCACTCCCTGTTTGAATATAATGGATATCGAGAATGTACCATCATTACTTGCTGTGGATTTCATGTATTCCATATCTTCCACTCCATTGATCTGCTCTTCAGCGGTGTTACCACAGAACGGATCACGGTTTCACTGTTTCCTCCGGGATATGATCCTGAAACGGTAATCGTGGGCGGAGAGATGTCCGGAAATCTGGTCACCGCCAGCTGGTTTAATCCTATAATCCCTAAAATAACAATGATAAGGGATATTACCGTCGCCAGTACAGGACGGTCTATTATCTTTTTTAACATTTTTGAATTTTCTAAGAAAGGTTATACAACTATTTCAAAGGAACAGTGTGTGCCACCACCTGTGCTCCGTCTGTAAGAGCATCAATTCTGTTAATGGCAATCTTATCTCCTGCCTTCACACCTTCTTTGATAAAGTAATCCTGGATGTACTTCCTGAAACGGTAATCTGTGTCATTTTCACTTTATCCTTACCATTCAGTTTATAAACAAAGAATCTGTCCTGAATATCTTTTACAGAGGTTTTCGGAAGTTTAATCACACCATTAAGGGCATTATGAATCATCACTCTGGCTGTTCCTCCGGCTCTTAATAATTTATCCGGATTCTGGAAAACAGCTTTCATCTGAATACTTCCGGTATTTCTGTCGAAATTTCCGCTGGCATTTTCCAGTTTTCCTTTAAGAGAATAAGTGGAACCGTCTGCCAGGATAAGCTCTACATTTTCTGCTGTATTTCCTGATGCTGCCGCTCTGCTGTGCGCAATAAAATCAGCTTCATTCATGGAGAAGTACACATTCACGGTGTTGATGCTTGAAAGCGTGGTTAGTGGTGATGGATCAGACGGGCTGATAAGATTTCCTACTCTGTTCGGAATTCTGCCTATGTATCCGCTCACCGGTGCTTTGATATACGTAAAATTGGCGTTAATCTTTGAGGATCCCAATGATGACTGTGCCTGTGCAACCTGTGCTGATGCCGCTTTATAACTCGCCTGAGCGGTTTTCAGCTGCATATCGGAAACTACTTTTCCTTCTACAAGAGGTTTCAGTTTTTCTACTTCAAGTCTTGCTGTTTCCTGTGCCGCCAACGCTGATTTCAAGGCTGCTTCATTGGTATTGACCTGCTCGTTGTACACAGATGGATTTATTCTGAAAAGGGTCTGCCCTTTATTTACATACTGCCCTTCTTTGATATATACTGCCTCCAGATATCCCGTTACCTGTGCTTTGATATCCACATTGTCCTGTCCTTCTATGCTTCCCGGATATCCTGTAGACACATCTGCATCTCCGGATTTTACCTGAATAAAATCTGTAGGCAATGCCTGCTGCATCTGCTGAGTATTTTCCTGGCCGCTCCCAGAACCACACGAGTACAATATGGCTGCAGCTGTAAGTGAAAGTACCAGATATCCTTTTCTGTAATTCATAACATTGGTTTTTAAATTTTACAGGAGCAAAATAACTTCATCTTATAGTGATATTCTTTCAGAAGTTGGGTGAAGTGTCATTAATCGCAGATGAAACGTATGATAGGAAAAATGAAAAGAAAACCGCTATTTTCCTTTGTAATTATGACAAAAAAGAGATTTTTATGGGGAAATAAGAGTGAAACCATTAAGGATAAACATATGGATTTCACAAGTAAAACGAAAAAGAGGATGTCTCAAAAATGTCATTCTGAACACGGACTGAAAGTCTGCAAACGAAGTTCATAAATGTAGTGAAGAATCTCATGTATTGGGATATTGATGAGATTCTTCCTTCGTCAGAATTACATAGGTCAAATTATTTGACTTTGAGACAGCCTTGTCTGTATTTTCCAGAATTAATAATCCATCCAGGATTTGAAAACGGAAGCTTTCTCCCGGCTTACAATCACTTCCATATCAGGCTGTTTCCTCAACTCCAGCTTTAGTTTTCCATTAAAATGATTAAAAATCTGTTTTACGGAATTGATATGAATGATAAATTGTCTGTTGGCACGGAAAAAGAATTTAGGATCCAATTGTTTTTCAAGTTCTTCCAGGGTTTGGGGAACATTTTCTACCACTCCCGTATTCAGCATGGCTTTGCTGATTCCCAATTCGGTATAAAAATAGAGGATATCTTCTGCCAGCACGGTCTTATATCCATCTCTATGGGCAATGAGAAAACGTTTTCTGTAATCTTTCGGCTGGATATAATTTAATAATCCTTCAATGGCTGTTCCTACTACCGGGACGGCTTCCATAAAGGTTTCATAGCGCTTTAAGGCGGCATCCAGCTCTTCTTCTTCAATAGGTTTCAGGAGGTAATCTACACTATTGTATTTGAATGCCTGTACAGCATATTCATCGTATGCTGTTGTAAATATGACGGCACTTTTAACTTCATGCTTGTTAAATATTTCAAAGCTGAGGCCATCTGCAAGTCTTACATCCATCAGGATAACATCGGGAACCACATTATTTTCCAGCCAGTGTACTGTTGAGGTAATCGAGTCTTCCACAGACAGAATTTCGATATGGGGTCTTAACTTCAACAACAGTCTTTTTAACCTGTCTGCATTGGGTCTTTCGTCTTCAACAATTAAAACTTTATTAATCTTCATATCAATGGGAGTTTTACTATAAATTTATCTTCTGTTTTTTCAATCACAGGTTTAGGATATCCTAAGATTTCGTATCGTGCAATGATATTGGTAAGCCCTACTCCTGAGGAATCCGGCTTATTGATTAAAGGCAGAAATGTATTAGAAACTACCAATTCTCCTTCAGGGCTTGTATAAACATGAATCTCCAGAGGATTTACCTTTGAAGTCTGGTTATGTTTAATGGCATTTTCAACCAGCAACTGTAAAGACAGCGGAAGGGTGAATCTGGATTTGTACTCTTCCTGAATATCTATTTTGAATATAACGCCTTCCCCAATTCTTTTTTCAATCAAAAAGATATAGGATTCTAAAAATTTGAGTTCCTCTTCTACGGCAATAATGTCTTTTTTGGAATTTACTAATAAGTATCTGTATACTCTCGCAAATTTCTCGGAATAGTCATATCCCAATTGCTGATCTTCCAGGATGAGTTCTGACAACACACTTAAGTTATTGAAAATAAAATGCGGGTCAATCTGAAGCTTAAGTGCCTGAAGTTCTGCCGCCATTGCAGCCTGCTTGTGTTTTGATGCCCTCAGTTTGTGTTGGGCAGCTTCTACTGCTGTTTTTTTCCAGTTTTCCAATAAATAATCAACAGTATTAAAAGTGCTGATAATCAACGATATGACAATATTAGTAGCGATCCATTGTCCAAGAAGTGTATATTCTTTGCGGGAATCCATTTCAGGTAATGTTACTGAAGTACCATCTACAATTGCATTGATAATAATCACAATCAAAACACTTCCCACGATCTGAAGCAAACACTGAATGAATAATCGCTTTACGGTCCTGTTTCTCCAGGGCAGCCACTTATTGAGCGTCCTGTCTATAAAAATACTTACCTCAGAAATAATGATTGAAAAAAAGATAATCCATGTGGCATCTTCCAAAATCATTTTTAAAGGAGCATCAAGGTAGCCTTTCCAAACGGGATCAAAGGGATCAATAAGGTAGGAAAAAACACAGAAAGTGACCACTGCTAACGCCCAGATCACCAGCCTTCTTTTCATGGTGGAAAGAATCTTCTTATTCCGTACTATTTTTTTCCTGATGGCAGAAATCCTGTTCATATCCGGGACTTTATGAATGTAAATATAGAAATAGATTTTATATGAATATCTTCTATTTTGGACGAGACCGCCAAAACAATACCTGAAACGTAAAATAGCAGAGTTAAAATGAATGTGACGGTTCATCACCTGAAAAAGACATTTCATCATCATTTTATGCAACATCACAGTATTTTTATAATCAGGGAATAGCTGTCTATCATAGTTTTGTGGTATTAAATCCGGTATAATGAAAACAATAATTGTCTGCACAGATTTTTCCCACGAAGCTGAAAACGCTACTCATTATGCAGCATCTATGGCTAAAGAAAACAAATACAGGATTGTGCTTTTCAATCTTCAGTCCGTTTCCATCCATGCCCTGAATGCACAGGTTTCAGCTGATTTTTTCTACACTCAAACGCTTAAAAATCAGAAAAAAATGGAGGATAAGGCGGCGGAGCTTAAAAGATTATATACTGTCGAAACCCAGCATCATCTGGCTTCCGGCAATTTTATTGAAGAGCTTGAAAACTGTATGCAGATTCACGATTGTGATTTTATTGTGATGGGAATGGCTGAAAAAACTCTGGAACAAAAGCTTTTGGGAAACAGTGTAACAAGAGCTATCCACAGAATTAAAAAACCGATACTCATTATTCCCGCACATATAGAATATACAGGAATCAGAAAAATTCTTTTCGCTTATGATACGCACAAAAGCATGACCTGGTCTGCCATGAATGATATTTACCACTTTATTAATGAATTCAACGCTGAGATTGAGGTATTCAATGTAAGTGAAAGATTAGAAGATTTTGCTGAGGTTATTCATGATATTGACCTGAATTCCGGGTACGATCTGGATGATATTAAGTACAGCTTTAAAATGATTCAGTCCATTGAAGTCATCAAAGCGATTGAGGAGGAAATAAAACTGACCAGTCCGGATCTTTTAACCATGATTCCTTATAAATACAATCTTGTAGAATCTCTTTTCCATCGAAGCAAAACAGCCATAATGGCCTATAAGAATAAATTACCATTACTATCAATTCCCTTAAACATAGATTAAGAATCAATAAAAATCTGTTCACATTTGAATTATCCTTTTTGCCTGTAAAGGCTAAATTTTACACTTAATCTTGTTTAACAGGACCGGGAATAGATTTCCGGTCCTGTTTTTATTTTTACAGATTTACTATTACTTTTCCTGCAACGCGGCTGGTCTCAACCTCCAGGTGTGCCAGTGCTATGTCTTCAAACGGGAAAGTTTTATAAACAAATGGTTTCAATGCTTCCTGCTTCAATAAGCCCGCAATTGCTTCTGCAGTTTCTTTTTTAGACTGTACCATCATAAACTCAATATTCACCTTTTTCTGCCTGGCTCTCAATGCAATATCCTCAGGAATCTCAGGCGTCGGAAGTGTTATAATAATACCATTCTCTTTTACAATATCTACCGAATCCGACAAAGCTTTTCCCTGAAGGGTATCAATGACGATATCTACATCCTGTACCTTTTCATAAAAGTTTTCCGTTGTATAATCAATATGTTCATCAGCCCCAAGCGACAAAACAAATTCTTTATTTTTACCGGATGATATGCCGATAACATATGCCCCAAAATACTTCGCCATCTGAACAGCAAAATGACCGACACCACCTGAAGCGGCATGGACCAGAACCTTGCTTCCTTTTTTAATTCCGGCAACATCCACTAAGGCCTGATATGCCGTTGAAGCAGCCATTGAGGCCGCGGCAGCCTGCTGATGGGTAATGTTTTGAGGCTTTAATGCCAGATGAGCCGCCGGGGCAGCCACATATTCTGCATAGGCATTTCCTTTTCCAAAAAAATTGACCATTCCGAAGACTTCATCTCCCGGTTTAAAATCAGTTACACTTTTCCCGGTTTCTACGACTTCTCCCGAGATATCCCATCCTAAAATAACGGGCCTCTTTTCTTCAAAAATCCAGTTCAGAACTCTTTCATATGCTCTGGACTTTACATCTACAGGATTAATGCTTACCGATACTACTTTTACCAATACTTCATCATTTCCTATGACAGGCTTATCTATTTCCGTAAATTGAAGATTTTCAACGCCTCCTGCTTCGTTTACAATAACAGCTTTCATTTTTTTTGATTTTAATTATCGGGCAAATGTAGTCTCATCATATCTTTGCAGCAAGTATGTACTTTTTGGTAATCTACATACTAAAAATATACTAATACTGATTATCAAACCATTGAAAAAATGTTAAAAATAAAAAAAGTTACCAATGAGCCATCCTGTCCTGTTGATTATGCCTTTAAACGGATTGGAGGAAAGTACAAAGGCCGTATTTTATGGTATCTTCATCTGAAGACAGTTATGCGGTATGGCGAACTTCGTAAAACCCTTTCTGATATTACTCCTAAAATGCTTACCCAGACTGTCCGGGAGCTGGAAGATGACGGGCTTATCCATAGAGAAGTGTATCACGAAGTTCCTCCTAAGGTAGAATATTCTTTAACGGAAAACGGCACCGAGCTCATTCCTTTTATTGATTATCTGCGGCTATGGGGTGAAAAGCAGATTGAAAAAGAGAGAATAAAAAGGTAAACCGTTTCCTTCAAAACCATGAATGTTCATCATGGTTTTAATTTTATTACTGAAGGAGTACCATTGGATATTTTTAATTAAAAAGAACAAACCTCATAATTCATATTCAACTGAATATCAAAAAGTCGTAAATTTAGTAAAGGATAAAAACAGTGTTTTCACCCTTTTTTATAGTTGTGTCGTTCGCTAATTTTGTTCCATAAAATTAAAACCATAAAAATGAAAACTTCCTTTTTTACTAAGATTTTAAGTCCCTTATGTGCAGCTCTTATTCTGGCATTTTGTCTGCTTAGCTGCACCGAACCTCCTAAAGAACCTGTAAGCAACAGTTATAAAAAGAAACTGATCAGCTACCGTGAAGGGCGAGTTCTTTTTGATGAATACACCAGAACCAATCATGAAATTCTCATGAAGTACAGAAACGGTGAACCCGATTCGAGATGGTACTGGTTTTCGCTTGAAGATATGGAAGGCTATATTAAATATGTAAAAGAAAATGCCAGAAAACAAAAATTAAAAAATCCAGGAATCAGGATCTACATGGGAAAATATCCAATGAATCATCCTAAAAACAGAATGGCAAAACCTGAATATGCAGGTTACCAAACTATATTTTTAGTACCTACTGCCCAAAAAAGAGAAAGAGAGAAGGTTATGGCCAGATCAGCCACCACCGAAGAAAACACAGACGTTACTTCAATAGAATCTATGAATATGACCAATCTGGCCCCGCCACCAAAAACGTTATCGGAAACAATGCCTTAAAAAACACAGCATTATGAACTGGAATATTGAAACAGGGAAACAGATATCGATGACCATTTCCATTGTAGTGATGATTCTAATGGTCATAAAATACAGAAAACCCGGAAAGGAGAATTTATTTTTTATCATAGGATATCTGTTGTTTTCCCTGATTGATATTTCCTGTTATTTCTATTTCAAGCTGACCAATCTGCCTACGGACATCTTCTATGTAATTGGTTTTTTAATGATTGTATTTTTTCTGTACTTACTGTATTATTACCAATTATTATATGTTCCGCTGCTCAAAAAGATACAGACCATCATCCTGGTTCTTTTTGTCCTCAATATTGTTGTGATGTTTTATACAGAAGATGATCTGCTTCATCATTTTTCTTTTAATATGCTCTATGCAGATATCCTCCTGTTGCTGTTTTCAATCATTTTGTTCCTGTACCAAACCTTTAATTCTGATAAAGTATTGGAAATCAAAAATTATTTACCATTCTGGATATCAGTTGCTTTGCTAATATTCTTTATTGGAAGCATCCCGATATTCTTTTTTAGAACTACTGTATCAGAGACTATTTATTTTTTTATTTTATTTATGCTGAATCTGATCAGTAATGGCATACTCATATTGGGTTTAATCTGGAACAAACAGGAAAGAACAAGATAAATGCTTTGCAGATATGGAAGAGAATAATCTGGTCATCATCTTTACGATTACTTTATTCATCGTTGTTTTGACAATGGTCTTCATCTATGCGGTTTTTATCAGGAAAAAAACAACCCTGCTGATTGAGCAGAAGGAAAAAGATCTTCGGTTTGAAAAGGAACTGGCGACTTCCCAGGTAGAAATGAAAGAACAGACTCTCAATTATATCGGGCAGGAATTGCATGATGATCTGGGGCAGAAATTATCTGTGGTCCGCTTACGTCAAAACCAGCTGATTACCAAACTCCGGAATTCAGAAAAAGAAGACCTCATCGAACTCAATGAATTATTGGGAGAATGTATACAGGATATCAGAAACCTGTCTAAAACATTGATTACTGAACAGATTATTCATTTCGGACTGGCAGAATCCATTGAAAGAGAAGTGAAGAGAATTAAAAAACTGAAATTATTAAAAATAGAATTCATCACACAAAAGCAGGATATTGATATTTCGCCTAAACACGGACTGATCCTTTTCAGAATTATCCAGGAAAGTATCAATAATATTCTGAAACATTCCAAAGCCAAAAATGTTTCCATACACATGGAGGATGACTGTGAAAAATTACATATCAGTATCTCGGACAACGGAAGAGGCTTTGATATCAATAGTAATCAGGACGGCTCAGGATTAAAAAATATGGAACTGAGAGCCAAACTGATTCACGCTGAACTATCTATACATTCAGAACTGAATAAAGGAACACAAACTTTGATAACCTATCATAAAAATTTATTATGAAAACAATTCCCATAGCGATCGTTGATGATCATACCTTAATCTCCAAAGCACTGGAGAATATGATCACAGAAAACACTCAATATCGGGTCATTATGAATCATCCCAACGGAGAAGAATTTATTGCAGGCGTGGAAAAAGCTTCTGAATTACCCGCTGTAGTCCTGATGGATGTCAATATGCCTTATAAAAATGGTATAGAAACTACAGAATGGCTTACAGAGCATTATCCTGATATTAAAGTCATTGCCCTTACCATGGATGATGATGAAAGAATATTGATTAAAATGCTGAAAGCAGGCGCTAAAGGCTATCTGCTGAAAGATATGCAGCCTTCCATTCTTTTCCAGGCTATTGAAACGGTATTTGAGAAAGGCAGCTTTTATACTGATTTTGTAGCCCAAAAGCTATTGAAAGTAAAAACAGAGGAAGCGAAAAATGCCTCCCTGCTTTCTGAGCTGAGAGACCGGGAGAAAGAATTTATCAAATGGGCCTGCAGCGAACTTACTTATAAGGAGATTGCTGACAAAATGTGCCTCAGTCCTAAAACCATTGATGGCTACAGAGATTCGGTTTTTGTGAAACTGGATATAAAAAACAGAGCGGGTCTGGTACTTTTTGCTTTGAAGCATGATTTGTGCTGACTTAATTTTTAATCTATTTATTCCCTGAAAAAATAAACATCTTTACATTCTATTGACGAATCCGGCAGCTTTTCAAGCTGCCGGATTTTTATTTCACAACTCGTTCATTTACAAACGAAAAGGTGTTTTTCCTTTTTCAAAATACGGTTTTCTCCTCTGTTTTTGCTCTTCTGAAAGATGGAATTTTGTCATAGAAAAAAAGCACAAAAAGGCAGCACCCGAAAAGCCGGAACAGAGTAGGGAATATTTTTAAAACTAATACAATGAAAAAAGCACTTATCGTAGGAATTAATGATTATGCACCCATCGGATACGGAGGTCCGGATCTTAACGGCTGTGTAAATGACGCGAGAGATATGGCCAATACATTGGTGATCTGTGGTTTTAGTCCGGCAAAGATTAAAATCCTGACCAATCAGAATGCTACAAGAGCGAATATATTGAACTATCTGAAATCCATGATCAGCACGAGTGTAAAAGGAGATTCTCTTGTTTTTTATTATTCAGGGCACGGAACCAGAGTGGCCAATATCGGATCGGATCTTGAACTGGATGGTTTGGACGAGGCTATTTGTCCGCATGATTATGCCAATAACGGTGTCATTCGTGATGATGATTTTAAAACCGTTCTCAGCAAGCTAAAAGCCGGAGTAAATATGGAAGTTATCTTCGACTGCTGTTATTCGGGAACAGGAACCAGAAAAATGGATCTGGGGCTGGAAGCTGATCTTCTCAACGAAACTGCCCGCTATATTCCTCCAATGCTTGAGGATGAATTTTATCTCACTTACGCCAGTGAAATGGAAACCTCTAAAAATTCAAAAAAATCAACCGTTCTCACTAAAGCGCTTGTGCCTGTTACCGGAATGAATCATACGTTATGGGCTGCAGCAAAAGACAATCAGGTGTCCATGGAAGGAAATATCAGCGGACAGATACGAGGCTATTTTACGTATCATTTCTGTAAAATATTACGTGCTACCAACGGTAATATTGTAAGAAAAACTCTTGATAAACAGGTTGCCATTGCCTTAGCGGCTATGGGAGCAGCCCAGATCAACCAGACAGAAAGCATCACTGGAGAATTTTCACAAAAAATATTCACTTAACTAATAACCATTACCGGCGGAATCCGAAAAGCCATCAAAAGAGTAGGAATATACCAGATTAAAATAATAATCATGTCAAAAACCGAAAACAACAACCCAATGACCGCTGAAGAAGTTCTAAGACTTAGAACTGTTAAAGCAAAATCAACTGAAAAACCAGAAGCAGTTGAAAAACTATTTAAGCAGGCTCCCGCTATGGAAACCATTAACGGAAGAACTTTTCCTAAAGGAATGAAAACAATAGGAATGCCTATGGACGAAAAAACAGCAGAAAACCGGGCACTGGAAACCGACCATTTCTATCCTACCCATGCTGATTTTGAGTACAATCCAAAGCTTGAACCGAAAAGAGACCGTAAACCTAAATTTATCGACAGGGATTCTTTCCTGACTCCTGAAAATGCAAGAACCATTTTTGGAGTCGATCAGAGAAAAGTATACAATTCTACAGCCTATCCGTGGAGATGTGTCGGCAGAGTAGAAAGTTCTCTGGGGTCTGGAAGCGGTGTGATGATCGGGCCTAGACACCTTCTTACCTGCTCTCACATTGTAGACTGGCAGCCTAATAATACAACAGGATGGCTGAAATTCACACCCATGTATTACAACGGAAGCGCTCCTTACGGAACTGCCTGGGGTACCTTAACGTATTACAAGTATAAAGTTGCAGGACCTTCTATTGATTCTACAGAGATACAATATGATTATGTGGTAATTGTATTGGACAGACCTATCGGAAACAGCACAGGCTGGTTAGGTTCAAAATCCTATTCAGATTCATGGGACGGTGGTGCCTACTGGACCCACGCAGGATATCCGGGAGACCTTACCGGAACGCAAAGACCTACCTACCAGACAGGTATCGCACTGGATGGAGATTTCTGGAGTGCTGATGACAACGAAAGCATGAGCCATAAAGCAGATATATGGCCTGGACAAAGCGGAGGTCCTTTCTGGGGATATTGGGATGGCTCTCCGTATGCTGTAGCAACCCAAAGCGCACATAATCCAAGCGATAATTTTGCAAGTGGCGGCTCAGATTTAGTCAATCTGGTCATCAGAGCGAGAAATGAACATCCTTAATTTATTTTTTTAGTTTAAATTAATATCCCGCTTTCAAAGCGGGATATTTTTTAAGAATCTTTTCTATATTCTTTTATTTAACACTCAAAAACCATTTTCTAAAAAGCGTAAAATTTAAATGCATCTGTTATTTAATAATAATCGTATTGTAATAATCTAAAACAATATCTTGTTCGAATGCATCTGTTGTACTATCTCTCCATCCTCGATCTCTACCTTCTTTTTTATGTATTTTATATTCTTCTGTTTTTTTAAATATCTGAAATAACCTTGCTTTATAATCCAAAATTTGTTCTAAATTAAAATGCTGGCTCATTACAATATTCCCTTTATTGATTTCAAAAAGGGCATTCTTCTCGTAGTTTACATTCATTTCATTCAATGTTCCCTTACCCGAAGTAAAAAGAACCAACCCCGAATACCAATCTATTTTCCTATCCGTTTTGGTTGGAAATATCTCATTAGTGATATTTGTATATAATCCATTATCTTCCTTTTTAAGAATCCAAAACTCCTTAACATAGATTTCATTGTTTTCTATTTCATAAACAGTATGATAGCCTTTAGGAGAGGCCAAAGTTTCAAACAAACCCTTTAGTTTTTTAGCTGGGTACAATTCAAAATAGCTTTTCATCAGATCTTTTTTCGCAAAATATCCCGTATTATTAATACTTATATTATCAAGGTATCTTCCATTTTCATAATAGTCATAGAGGTTAGTTTGGGCATAACCTTTACAAAAAAACAGCATAATAATGAAAATCAAACTTGTTTTTAGCATGTAATAAATTTTAAAGTTGAAACTCTACTAATAAAAAAATCTTGAATTTTATTTCCATTTTTAGTTTGGTTATGACTTTTACAGATTTATAGGATCGAAAAACCCATCTTGATCTTCTTCCAACTGTAATAATTTATTTTTATCCTTTTTATAAAGCATAATATTTTCTTCCACAGAAATAGCAGTCATCATTTTATACACATTTAGTGTATCTTTCTCAATAATAATAGGACCATTTCCTGCTAAAAAATTAGAAAAATCTTCTTTAATATTCTTTACCTGCCAATAAAACACCCACCCGAAAGGACGTTCTTCTGTAAGATGATCATATATGACAATATCTGGATCTCCTTCTTCATTCCAGATTATTAAATTATTCTGATAATCTACAAATCTTTGCATTTTTGCTCTTGCTTGCTCTTTTGTGTACATAATAGTTTTTTTAATTAATTTGTTGGTAAAAATTGATAATAATCATAGACTAATTTTGCTCTCTTACCAATTTGTCCATCAAGAAATTTAATCACTCCGTTTTCATTAATTACATTAAAGTAATGTCCCATATTTGTTCCTTCTTTATATCCAAAAATAATTCCTCTTTTACCTGGTTTTAAATCTCTTATTAAGTCATTTAAATTAGTTGTCCAATTTGAAAACTTAGTTCCGAATTCTTTTTCTAAAATTATAGGCTTTGTACCTTCATATAAAGAAACATAATTTTCCCAATTCCCATTTCTAAATCGTTTCTGAATTGTATAGGGTAATGCAGATGCCGGCTTTCCTGCTAATATAGCATCTGTTGCAATAGCACAGTTTGCACAATTAAATTTTCCTTCCTGCAAATTAACTTTCCAAATAGAAAATAATTTTTTACTTATTCCACCTCCTTCTATTTCATCTAAAGATTTTTTCTCTACATTTTTCTTCTTGTCTATTTCCTCCTGAATCCTCTTCTGCTTATCCTTCGCCATCTTCTGTTTTGGAGACAGACCATGATCTGCTACCTCTTCACCAAAACCAAAGACCTCATTTAAAATCTTTTCTAATTTAGAAAAAATTTCTTTTGATCCCTTTTTAAATTCCCGGAGAATCATTCGAATAAATTCTATTATCTTGGTCAGTCCATTCTCTGCTGTTGTAATTGCCTTGGTGATCTTTTCCAGTGGATTCAGTACAAAACTTTCTACGGATTTGGCCAGCTTGGCTACGGCCGCCGTTCCACCTGTAAGAAGTGTTTCCACAATAATATCGATGATAATCCCAATGATATATCCGTAATAATAAGCCCCTTTTTCCAGTGTGATCTGAGGAATCATTTCTTCCACCCAATTTACCAGACGGACAATGGTTTTTATCTGGAAGGTAATGCACTGCTTAAAGAATTCCACATAATCAAAAGTCAGAATGCCTTCCAGCAAATCTTCCATCAGTTCCAGGAACATTTCCCCATATTCCTCTTTTCTGTCATTTACTTTATCCATGGCAGCGACTGCTTTGAAGATAAAGCCGATGATGGAAAAGATTCCGGCAATAATATCAACCAGGCTGTTATAAATTCCACAAAGAAAAGCATTGGCAATCTGATAGTTTTTGTAGACAATATGCTGCATTCCGGTAAGTGGGTCTGCAATAAACTTCTCCAGCTTGTCGATCTGGTTAAAAAAGAAGGTCAGGGATTTGTTGATCTTTTTATAGATAAAAGCAGGGAAGAAAGTTTCAGCGTTGTTCAACAGGCTATTAAAATCTTCTTTTGCTTCATTGATGCTTTCAAAAAATGATTTTACAATTTTGGCATTGATTTTTTTCTGGCCAGCAAGATTTTCATAAGGATTCTGGGATGCTTTATGTTCATAGAAATCTTTTATCTCTTTATAAAATACTTCCGGAATAAATGCAGGATCATACTCTCCTTCTTTTGGATTGGGATTCCATCCGTTTTCTGAGATCCTTAGTTTGACTATGTTTTCGGCAATACCTTCTGTAAAAAAAGTTGAAGCGGCTTCCAAAGCTTCCTGTTTAAAAAAACTGAATATTTCTCCGATACTTTTATCTTTCAAACCCAGAAACCAGCTTATAAAATCTACTTTATTTCTGTAAATACCTTTTTCAATAAGATTTTTGAGTGATTTTGGTGTAACGGTTACCTCATGTTTTCTTGTAAAACCGAGAATGTCTGCAAAAGGCATATCCTTTTTATTTGTAAGCCCTGCTCCCGCTACAGCACGCATTACCGTATTATGATTGTAACGGTCATCAATTTCTAAAAATAGAATCAGTTCATTGCTATTGGGTAAAGCTTCCAAATAACGCTGTAAAAGAAAAGCTCCATTTTTACTGGCAAAAAGAACAACATCAACTCCGGCTATGGTCTGGCTGAACCTGCTTTTATAGACAACAACTTCATCGATATTTCCTCCAAATACAGGATCATCCGAATAGATCTGAAATCCATTACCGTCCACAACCGGCTTTCCTCCATAGTAAGTATTTGCAATCTGCAGTGAGGTTTTTTGTTTTAATTCCGGAGGAGATTCCTGAACCGGAAAAATAGTCTTAATAAAATCAGGATTCTCATTTCCGGGAGAGAAATCCGTGATGTTCCTCAATAAAGGATTATTTAAAATTTCTAAACTCATTTTGTGATTTTTTAAGGTGAATAAAGGCAGGGTTTTAAGACCCTGCCAGTAATTAAAAAAGTTTAAGAAAGCTTGTCCAGCTGATCCTTGTGGTCTTTCACAAATTCATCAAGATAAGAGGCTAAAAGTTCAGTAAAGCCAGTCTTATTATTTTTCAACAACCAAAGCATATACTTATAGCTCTGAATTTTTACCTTATCCGTACGCACCTCCTCCGTAGGCTCAGCCAGAGGAAGCTCTACAGGATTATTACTACTATCACGAAGGTAGCTCCACGTATCTTTATAGATTACCCATTCCGGAGAAGGAAGTGAAATATTAATATCTTCTCCTGTTTCCTTGTCTTTCAGTATCTGCTTATATCTGAAACTGATGAACTGTTGTTCAGATTTAGCATCAATATCCAATACACGAATACTTCTTTGAAATTGTGGAAGCTTCGGATGTTCCTGAAGTGGAAGTTCTGCAAGGCTTAATGAAATATTCTCTACATTATTAAGGATTTCTTTAATGTTTTCCGGTATAATTAAATGTTCGTTCATAATTTTTGTTTTTAAAATTTGTATAAATTGATAATATTTAACGATGTTGTTGCATTTCCTCCCATATTGTTGACGGCCATATTCAGGCTGTATTCAACGTCAGGAACAGAAATAATGGCCAGTGATGTAACTCCCCTTGCTGTCATAGAAACAGTCATTGAGGTTCCGTTTTTAACAATAATAACATTGATGGTCTCGTTGGTTCCGGTAGTCCCTGCACTAACGGCTCCCACTACTGTATTATTAAGATAATGAACTCTGTATCCTAAACTGTTTCCCAGTGTTCCTACTGTTTTCAAACGGGTAATTGTCTGATCCAATAATTCTACATTCGATGCATTATTCATCAGTCCTACATATTGTGTTTTTGAGGTCATATTAGCTGCATGCTGATAATTGACAGAAAATTCCAGATAAAAATTTTCTCCGGCATTATTAAGCTTTGAAGATTTAAGTGCGGCTACGATAGTAGGATCATCCGTACTGTAAGCTTTTACAGCAGAGTTACTTTGATAAATAGCTGATCCTCCGCTACCAAATGTGTCGGGATTAGATGCATTATTATAAATCTTTTTGGTCCATGTCAATGCTGATACATCTGCAATCTGTAGATTCTGCACTACTGAAACTGTAAGGGGTGTCACATAATAAGCGACTCCATTCCATAGTCTTATCTTATACTGTCCTATGGGTAAATCCTTAAAGTTGTAATAGAATGTCAGGTCTAATCCATTGGTATATAATTGTACCTGTGAATTAGGAACAGTGGCTAATTTCGTAGAGCCGCTTTCATCCATGATATCTATGGAGAAAAATGTAGGAGGGAGGTTAAGGTTGGCTCCTCTTAAGCTGATCCAGTAGTTTTTATTCTGCTTATCCACAACAGGAGGAGTAATAACAGCAACACTCATAGTATTAGTAGTCCATCCTCCGTTCATTGCTGTTTTCCATGCTGTTTTTTCTGCTTCGGAAAGAGTAGCAGGCAAGCTTAAGAACGGCTGCTTTCCATTTGTTTTACCTACACGTCCTGAAGAGTTCTGAGATAAGAAAGTACTAAAGGTAGCATCATTGGAAACATCATTCAATCCTGTGATCGAATAATAAAGTCCTGAAGTATCTAATGTCCAGTTGGCTCCTAATTTCAGTCCTGCTCCCACAACAGATGTAAGTGATGAATTGGCTATATTTTTTCCCAGATCACCGGCGGGAAGTTTGGCAACACTTCCGTTATCATTCATTCCTATGATTTTAGGATAATCCTGCGCATTTCCATCTGTCAGAGGAATTTCTAATTTTTTAGCTAATTTCTCTTGTGTCTTGATATTATATTGAGCCTGACTTGCCATTCCTTCTGCTACAAGATCCGCATTTGAAATACTGACATGACTATCAGCTAATTCCAGGGGAATGGTTCCATCAACAACGGCATGCGTTTTTAAATCTCCGTTTTCATCAACAGCATAATCTGTGTAAGTGGGAGAACCTAATGCAGCTACCTGATAGATCGCATTCGCTTCTCTTTCTCCAATGGGAGGCAATTCATTGACACGTATAATTTTTCCTATAATTGGCATTTTTTTTAATTTTTAAGGTTAATAATTATGTTATTTCCAGTCTCCCAAAATCACTTTCTGTCCTTCCAGCGATTCTACTCCAAGAAGGTTATTGTTAGGGGCGAAATTGAATCTATCCTCAGTAATTACTTCGGAAGGCACTTCAAAATCATCTGGATTCTCGGTAGTAAATGGTAATGCATGAGCGACTTTCAGTCCGATACTTTCTGCCTGAAGAATATTTAAGGTAGTAGGAAGTCTGGTAATCCATGCTTTTCCATGTTTTTTGCCTTTTGGCTGCTTCAATTCATCTACAATTGATAGATAAAGATCATCACCGATGACAGGAACTTCACCTCCATTCCAGATTTTTCCTGTTGCCAGATAAAATTGTACAGCACCTTCAAAGCCCGGACGCACCGTCACTACCACTCTGGCCATACCACTTTGTAAAAATGCTTTGAAAACAGGATCAGTATTCTCTGCTTTATACATTTCTACCCAGTTCTCTTTATTACCCCAATAGTAAGGATACAAGTGGTAGGATAAATTTTCCCATTCAAATGCCTGTTCCATAAATTTTACAAAAGCAGAGTATTTGTCTAGATTCTTAGAAAGTTTCGTTTCATAATCTGTAAATGAACTTCCTTGTGTTAAACCTGATAAGCCATAGCCATGAATTGAGTTTGAAGCTCTGTCTGCCATATAGGAAATACAGTTTTTTCTGAGAACAGTATTTTCAATCTGTCTGTAAAAATTCGGATTTGAAGCCTTAATTGCAGAAGCTTTATTATTCTCTTCAGATATAGCATTATTATATTCTGCCAAAGCCACTTCATATCCATTGATGATCGCATTAAAAGCTTCCTGTTGCCATTCTCTTTTTGCTTCCTGCGTTAGCTGACATGTTGCAATCAATGAACCTGAAATCCCTTTCATATCCCAAGAAATAAAAGAAACAGTAATTTTATCTTTTATAGAATTTAAAGCCATATCTACTGCAGTTCCGGATTCCTTACCACAAACATATACTGTATGTTTAGGATTCATTCCCTGTCCATCATTCATCGCTCCTGCACCTGCTCTTAAAGAGCCTTTTATATAAATAGCTTCATAATTTTCGGGAATTTTAAAGTCATTATTATGGTACACACCGGTCCATCTTCCTACTCCATATTCATTATCAACTCCAATATTTTTATCAGAAAATGCATTTGAAATATAAATAACAGGATCTAATCTTTTATCTGCAGTAATATTATATTTTCCTACCCAATATTTAAAGATGGTATCATCATCCAATGCCCCAGGGTCTTTCATTGTCATAGTTTGTGACGTTCTAGGATCTTCTGGCTTCACCAATGATTGGGTGTTTTTATTGGAAGATATTCCTAACAAATGGAGCTTTGCGGGTTCGGGTATCATAAATTCGAACATCATACGTTTCCCATAATCATAGATCTGGTTTTTCATCAGCTTATCCACCCATCTGTAAACACCTACGACATGTTTATCTCCTTTCTTGTTATCAAAGCCATGAGAATTGTTTTCTTCAAACTCTTCAATAATTTTCTCAATTCTTTCTTCGTGAACTTTTGAAACAATTCTGTCCATAGCTCTTGATGTAATATCCTGAGCCTGGGTAACTGCTTGTCTGGTACTTTCATCTCTCGAACTGTGGCTGGCGTTTCCCAATCCTAAACTCGTATTGATATTTGCATTTCCTGTTTTGTAGCTCGCATTTACCCCAAACTGAGTATTGCTGTCTGATGCTTCCTGCATCATTTTTGCAATTTCATTCTGCATTTCAAAACGGGTAGCTGTAGTAGTATCAGTAAGCTGCTCTCTTTCAGTATCGGAAGATGTTGTCGTAGTATTTTCACTTCTTCTTAACCTTCTGGTAGATTTCTCACGATATTCTCTAGCCATAATATTCTCAATATGGGCAACTTCTCCTTCAACATAGGCATGAGTTGTCTGCTCCACTTTCAAATAATCTGCAATACCGATTTGTTTGAATCCGAATCCTGATGGAATAAAATTATTTTCATCTTCAGTATCTACAGGTTCTTCTTCATCAACTTCAAGTAAAAAACGATCTGATAAACAAGTTCTTGCCTGTAGTTTACTGACATAAATATTAGCTGTTTTTCCATTAGTAAACATGATTTTTACACTTAAAGAGGCATCCTGTATGGTATTAAAATCTAATCCCGGCATACAAAGATCATTTAGAAAAATGATGTTTCCTGATCTTGATTTCACAAAATAATTACTGTTGAAAGCCGCAGAGCCATTATTAGGGGCTAAAGTATAAGAGAGTGCATTTACCTCCCATGATGAATCCGGAACTGTAAGTGCCGCATCAAATGTAAATTCTGTATAAACATACTTCGGACAGATCTGATAACTGAAAGGAACAGCAATGGTTCTTGCAACTGGAATCAAAACACCTCCTATACTGGTATATGCTTCATTATCTACATTGGTATTTTCAACAATGGTACTGGCGGCTTTTTCAACGGCTTGTTTTAATAGAGAATCAATCTCCAAAAAAGTACTTCTTCCTTCCAAAAGTATTGCAAGATCCGAGGAACTAAGTGCTGCAGACTTCTCTTGATTTGGTTCAGACTGAAAATTATGTCCTAAGATATCAAGCAACGCATCTAAGTTTTCAGGTTTTAATGCTCTTAATAAAGAATCCGGTTCTATTTCGGCTCTGAACTGAAAATTGAACTTTGGTAATACAGGTTCAGGAATACCCGGAATTTGTTGGCAGGGATCTAAAGGATCATATTTTACCTCAGGATTTCTTACCTGACAATAGTTTTGTTTATGGGCAGCCAGTTCTCTTTTATATCCTTCAAGAATTGAAGTAATTTCGCTTTGATGAATTTCTTCTTTTGCTGCATAATCTTTTTGATACTCTGCTTTATATAATCTTTCAATCGTAGAAAGGTTTTTCTTTAAAGCTTCATATCTTTCAAGTTTAATCTTTGCAGCAGAAATAAGTTGCTGACTTTTCATTTCTTCTGTTGGAGAAGTCTCTTTAGGTCCTTCAGAAGCCATTCTTGAAACAGTTTGTAATGTAGAAATACTCTCGTCTTCCATCATCAGTTCTTTGGGCAAAATAACTCTTGCAGCAAGTGCTGCTTTCATTTCTTCTTCATTGGATACAGAAAGAATATGATGAGCCAATAGCTGCTGCATAACAACTTCCTTAACATAAAAATCTTTCTGAGTTACTACCTGATAAATTAAATTATTCCATAAACCAATTAATGGCGGTGCTATTGAAGCTGCCTGTGGATCTGTTAATACTGCTCTTTTAGCAATAACCTCCTCATAGGTACATGTATTTTTATTTTTAGCCAACCAGGTTCCGAATGTATAATAAGCCTTATAAGTCCTTTTAAAACCTTCTAAACTATTCTGGCTGCTTGATTCTATTGAAATACGTTCTGGATTATTTACATAATTGGCTGCACAGGTCTGCAGCAGCTTTTGCTTAGCTTCGGTTCCATTAACAACCGGAACATAAAAAGCATTATTATTTTTAAGATCCTGAGGAATAACAATGAATCTCTTATCTTGCTTGGTATCATCGGAAAGTTCCGGGCTTCTGAGACTTACAAATCTGAAAAGTGTTTGTGATGGTGTATTTTCTACAGGTGCGCCTGTAGTATTATTTTCCATATCGTTCATTTTGTGTAATTTTGTGTAGGTTAAAATAGGTTAAGATTTTGAAGATCCTTTTTAGTAGAATGTCTTCAGGTTTTAGCCTTATTTTTTTAGGTGGTTTCCGGCAAAAGATGTCCACCTGGAATTTTTAAGTCAAGTTTCATATTGTGTTTTTTTCTTGAAGCAAAGATCACCCCCAGAAGCGACAGAACTCGTCGTATAAAAAAAAATTTATTTTTCTACTCTAAACCTTTGGAACAAAAACTATTGGTATTCTCAATATTTTAATACATTTGTTTAAAACATACTTCAGATGAATTTCGAGCAGATCAACTTACACCTTGAGGCTTACAAAGAACACAACCAGATTCTGGATGCAGCAAAATATCTGATCCATTCTTTTAATCTGGAACATGAAAACTTTGCGGGATTCGGGTTCAGGGAAGAGCTTTCTCCCACCTCGATGCTTCTGACAGCAGAAGGAGATCTGGGAGGCCCCCAGACCGTAATGATCCCACGAAATTTATTTGATTTTGACCTGAACCTTGTTCTGAATATGGTTGCCCACGAAATGCTTCATGTAAGACAAAAAGCACCCGGACAAGTTATTGAAGACAAAAATGAAAGGGAATTTCAGGCGTATTATGAAATGCTTTTTCACAAGGTTTTCCCACAGATTCCTGAAGTTTCGGATTTTCATAAAAAATTCTTTGGAGGAAAAGCATTGGAATACTACAAAAGAATGGGTGAAGGCTCAGTATTGCAGCAAAAGTATGCAGAACAGAAAACAGAAGTAGAACATCTAATTAACGAATTACCATGACAGTAAAACCAGACATCACCTGGGCAGATTTTGAAAAAATAGACATCAGATGCGGAACCATTCTTTCAGTGAATGATTTTGAAAAAGCAAGAAACCCATCGTACCAGCTGGAGATAGATTTTGGAGACTTAGGAATCAGAAAATCATCTGCACAAATTACCTCTCTTTATACCAAAGATGAATTGATAGGAAAACAGATTTTAGCCGTAGTGAATTTTCCTAAAAAGCAGATTGCTAATTTCTTCAGCGAATGTCTGGTGTTAGGGCTTTATGGTGAAGACAAAAAAGATGTCACTCTTTTAACGCCATCATTACCCACAAAAAACGGAATGCAGGTAGGATAACCCGCCAATAAAACATAAAAAAACCTTAGGAAGTCTTTCACTAAGGTTTTTTTATTTGATACTATTATTTATTGATGGAGGGTTTTTACCCCAAGATTGGTAACCTGACCAAAGCTTACTGATACATTGGGTGTATTTTCATCCATATATCCAGTGCTGTTTCCGGCATCGTAAGAAACGGTATAACTTCCTTGCGGAAGCCCTGAAAACATGAAAAATCCGTCAGGGTTAGGGATTGCCGTAGAAATCGTATCTGAAGCCATAATGGCGTGAACAACTGCCTGCGCCGCCTGAGGCTGCACATATCCTTTAATCTGTCCGTTGGTAAGTTCAGAGAACGCCCGTATCACCGGTTTTAAAATATATGATCCATTCCCTGTCGTTACAATAGATCTTCCGGCATCAAAATCAATCCACACGGTATATGCTCCGTTTGCTGATAATGTCTGATTCCAGTTGAATTTCAGTCCGCTCTGTTGAGCCGATGGGGTTTGCAGCGGATAAGTTACTCCGTTTACAACCACACTATTATTAGGACCCAGTACCATTCTCATCTGCGAAACATTTCCCTCAGGGAGCGTAGCCTGTCCTAAAACTACATCAGTTCCATTTTTAAAATTAAGAAGATTATAAACTCCCGGATTTGGAAAGTTTAATGCTGTCCATTCTCCATTGCTGTTAATTTCAATTTTTTGAATATCAATATTAACGGCATTATATGCAGCAGGGCCGTCTGTAAGCCTTACATTCACTGTAGCAGAACCTTTTTCATCGGAATCATTACATGATGCCAAGGATAATAAGCAGATACTGCTTCCTATAATGAATAAATTCTTCATAAGCTTAAAATTTATGTATAATAAAAAACGTTTTGGATAATTGATTTATTATGTCATATATTTCGGTTATAAAAAACAAAAAATGATCCAAAATATTCCTTTAGAAAGAATTTTATTTCTTGATATTGAAACGGTTCCACAATCCGCCTCCTGGAACGAGTTATCAGAAACAGAGCAATATCTGTGGGATAAAAAAACAAAATTTCAGAGAAAAGAAGATGTTACGGCTGAACAATTTTATGACAGAGCCGGTATTATGGCCGAGTTTGGAAAAATCATCTGTATTACCATTGGAATGGTTGAAAAGAATGAAACATTAAAAATAAAGAGTTTTTCCGGGCATGATGAAAAGAAAATGCTTCAGGAATTTGGAGAAATCTTCAACAGCCCACGGCTTTATAATGTGATTCTCTGTGCCCACAACGGAAAAGAATTTGATTTTCCCTGGATTGCCAGACGCTATCTCATCAATGGGATGCAGCCACCGGCACCGTTTCAGATGTTTGGGAAAAAGCCCTGGGAAATTCCGCATATAGATACTATGGAACTCTGGAAGTTCGGGGATTATAAAAGTTTTGTCTCCCTGGAATTACTGGCGCATGTTTTTGGTATTCCTACTCCGAAAGATGATATTGACGGCTCAATGGTTTCATCAATTTACTACATAGAAAAAGACTTGCAGAGAATTGTTGACTATTGTGAAAAAGATGTCTTAACTTTGGCAAATATTTTCCGGCGCATGCGTCAGGAAGATTTGTTGAAAAGGAATATCAATCTAGATTAAAAAATGAAATTTACAGACGATCAAATTGCTGACATTGGTGAGGAAATCATTGGTGTATTAAAAACCGTATATGACCCTGAAATTCCGGTAGATATCTACGAATTAGGGCTGATTTACGATGTCCAGATCTCCGATGATGCTGACGTAAAAATTATAATGACACTTACTACTCCCAACTGTCCTGTAGCAGAAACACTTCCTCAGGAAGTAAAAGATAAAGTAGCTGAAGTAGAGCATGTAAAAAGTGTAGATTTAGAGCTTACTTTCGAACCGAGCTGGAATAAGGATATGATGAGCGAAGAGGCGAAGTTTGAGCTGGGAATGCTTTAGAAATTACCTTTAACAATATAAAACCCCGAAGAAGTATTTTCGGGGTTTTTATTTTTAAATATCTTTTGCTATTTCCTTTCCTTCTCTCCTGCTCCATTCACTCCATGAACCTACATACAGATCCGGAACCGGAAATCCTGCATAATCCAGGGCTAAAATTGTATGGCAGGCTGTAACTCCAGACCCACAATGAATAATAAGGTGTTCAGGTTTATCTTTTAAGAATTGGCTGTATTTTTCTTTTAAGATTTCCGGGCTCAGAAAATTTCCGCTTTCATCAAGGTTTTCAGAAAAAGGAATATTGATCGCCCCCGGAATATGCCCCGCGACCAGATCAATCGGCTCAGATTCTCCTTTATACCGGTAGGCATCTCTTACATCAATAACTGTAGAAGAATCGTTTTCCAATTCATTTTCAACTACTTCCAGACTTGAAACCGGAAAACTCCAATGATCTTTTTTAATTAAAGAAGCTTTCTCAAAGATCTCTTCTCCTGAAGCAAATTCCAAACCTGCTTTTTCCGCTGCCTGCATTCCGCCATCAAGGACCTGAACATTTTTAAAGCCAAAAGATCTCAGCATCCACCAGGCACGTGCTGCTGCATTGGAAGCATTTTTGTCATCATAGACAACAAGATGAGAATTTGAAGCAATTCCAAGGTTTGAAAGGGTTTCAGCAAACTTGTCTACCGAAGGAAGCGGATGTCTTCCACCAAAAGCTGCATTCTCTCCTATTTCAGCCAGATCTTTATCCAGATCAATAAACCTTGCTCCTTTAATGTGCTTGTCAAGGTAGTTTTGTTTTACCTCTTTTCCGGTTCTTGCATCAAGAATAATAAGATTTTCACCAGGGATATTTTTGAGTTCGAATGATGAGATGATTGGAGACATGTTTGTTGATTTTGAGTTAATTTAATTACGTTTTGGTTAAAGCCATGTATATTTCAATATAGTAAAGCGGGCTAAAGCCCGCTCCTATTGATAGTTTTCTCGCAGATTCTGCTGATTAAGCAGATCTACTTTTCTATCTGTGGGATCTGCAGAATTTGCGAGAAATTCATTCTTCTTAAAAATGAAAAATATCCTTCGCCTTGTTGTAAGAGCTCTCAAAGTTCAGAAGGTTCAGCTTATGTTCAGCTTTTTCCACACTCATAAAATTGATCACCTGTTCTGTAGGCATATTTCCTACAAGATCATCCTTAGCCATAGGACATCCTCCGATTCCTTTGATCGCACTGTCAAATCTTCGGCAGCCTTGATCGTAAGCCGCTTTTAATTTCGAATAGGAATCTTCATAGCGGTTATGAAAATGACCTCCGAAGTTGATATCCGGATATTTTGAAGGTATTTTTTCAAACAAAAGGGCAATGGTTTCAGGAGTAGCCACTCCGGTAGTATCTGATAATAAGATATCTTTTACTCCGATATCTGAGAATTTTTGTGCCCACTGGTCAACATCTTCCCATTTCCACATTTCACCGTACGGATTTCCAAAAGCCATAGAGAAATAGATATTAAGCTGTTTCCCTTCACTTTTTACCAGTTCAAGCATTTTAATGATTTCATTAAAAGCTTCCTCCTGGCTTTTATTGGTATTTCTGTGCTGGAACGTTTCAGAAATAGAAAACGGAAAGCCCAGAATATCTACAGACTCATGTTTCAATGCTTTTTCGGCACCTCTGTAATTACCTATAATGGCAGAAACTTTAGTCTTTGAGCGTGATTTGTCAATATTTTTTGCCACCTCATCAGAGTCAGCCATCTGCGGAATTGCTTTTGGGGAAACAAAACTCAGACAATCCAATACATCAAAACCAACATCCATTAAGGAGTTGATATAATCTATTTTTTTATCGGTAGGGATAAATTCTCCCCATCCCTGCATAGCATCTCTAGGACATTCGGTAAGAAACATTTTTACTTTTTGATTTTCTCAAATATAATAAAACTAAACTACTTGGTATACTGTACATACAAAGCTAACACTATTTTGATTTTCAAAGATTTATATCTGATTCATAATTTCAATAACTGATATTAAATCGCAAATAATGTATTCTCAGCACCAAATTTGCTAACTTTGTTAAAATTTATGATATCTGATGAGTACAATAGAATTCAACCCTTTGTGGAAAGAAAAATTACTGAACCGTTTTCTTAGCTATGTAAAAATATATTCTACCAGTGATGCAGAAAGTGAAACAACACCTTCTACTGAACGTCAGTGGGATATTGCCAACTATATTACAGAAGAACTTAAGACCATCGGCCTGGAAGATGTTTCTATAGACAGCAACGGCTATATCATGGGATATGTTCCTTCTAATCTGGAAAATGATGACAGACCTACCATAGGGTTTATTTCCCATTATGATACTTCACCGGACTTCAGCGGAGAAAATGTAAGGCCCCAGGTATGGGAAAACTATGATGGAAATGATCTTCTTTTGAACCAGGCAACAGGATTCACACTATCTCCTTCAAGATTTGAAAGCTTGAAAAAATATGTTGGTCAGACATTAATTACTACTGACGGAAATACGCTTCTTGGTGCTGATGATAAAGCCGGCTGTGCAGAGATTGTAACAGCAGCTGAATATCTTATCGCGCATCCGGAAATCAAACATGGAAGAATTGCTGTAGGATTTACTCCGGATGAGGAGATTGGAAGAGGAGCGCATAAATTCGATGTTGCCAAATTTGGCGCAGAATGGGCTTATACAATGGATGGAGGAGAAGTCGGAGAACTTGAATATGAGAACTTTAACGCTGCCGGAGCTGTGGTGAAAATCCACGGATTAAGTGTTCACCCAGGTTATGCTTACGGAAAAATGATCAATGCAGCTCTTTTAGCTGCTGAATTTGCTCAAATGCTTCCTGCGAACGAAACACCTGCAACGACAAAAGGTTTTGACGGATTCTACCATTTGATGGATATTACAGCTGATATTTCTGAAGCTAAACTTCAATATATCATCCGTGATCATGATGCAGATAAATTTGAAGCCAGAAAGAAATTCATGGAAGAAAAAGTAGCTGAGTTCAACCAAAAACATGGGGAAGGAACTGCAGAAGTAGAGATTAAAGAGCAGTACAGAAACATGAAGCAGCAGTTTGAAGGTAAAATGCATATTGTAGACCTTGCTGCAAAAGCAATGACTGAAGCAGGTATTGAGCCTAAAATCAAGGCAATCAGAGGAGGTACAGACGGCGCACAGCTTTCCTATATGGGACTTCCCTGCCCGAATATCTTCGCGGGAGGAATCAACTTCCACGGACCATATGAGTATGTAGCTTTGGAAAGCATGGAAAAAGCAACTGAAGTCATTATTAACATTGTAAAAGCATAACAAATCATGAAAAAGGTCTTAGCATCAGCATTCATTTTCACTTTTATTTTCAGCAGTGCCCAGATTTCTGAATTTCAGAGGGCAGACTCACGCTATGAAAGAAAGAAAACGGCTCTGTATAATAAATATCCTAAGCCTAATGATTTAAGAACCAAGAAAGAATGGCTTTTGACAGAGGATAAAATAACAGCCTACAAGACTGCTTTGGATAAAGCTTCTCTTGAGGATCAGAAAATGATCTCGGCAGACCCTCCTGTAAAAACAAAAGTAAGTAAGGACGCAGAATATGATAAAGGTAAGGCCGCTTTTCAAAAGCTTTTATATGAAGCTGTAGATCTTGACTTTTTGAACTTTTCTTCGGAAACCTACAAAGCAACAATAAGTTTTGTTGTAGATTCCAAAGGGAACGCCCTCAATCCCAATGTAAAAGGAAATAATGAAGATGTAAACGCATTCATCGAAGCCGCTTTTTACCGGATTAAAGATAAAGGCAAGTGGAAACCGGCAGAAGACAAAGGGAAACCCGTCTCTTCAAATGTTTCTGTTCCCTTAACAATGTCCTTTAAAAAATAATATACAGAACCCGCTATGATGATAGCGGGTTTTTATTTTTCATATAATAAAAACATAATTAAAGATCATTATGTTGTTGATATTAATTTAACACAATTCTTTTGTAAGTTTTAAATAATTCACCTAATTTTGATTAAAACTTAAAATCACTTTATATGAAAATGAAATCCAACCCTTTCAAAATCAACAGAAATTTTTGTTTTTCTTTCCTTGTATCTATTTTCTGTTTGTTTATTTTAACGTCTTGTTCTCAGGATGATCCTGCCGATCTGCCTGCTGAAAAACCTGCAGAGTCTGTTCAAATGAAGACTTTGGGAAATCTTACCTTACAGAAGAATGTTATTATTCTGAATGATGAATCAGTGAATGCAATTTCTGCTCATAATAACGGAGAAATTACGTTTAGCCGTACAACTCCTCAAACAGATAGCATTTCCGTAGGAACTGTTATTGTTGGGACTAAGATAGAAGGTGATCAGGTGAATACCATTCTTTCAAAAGTAAATTCTGTTTCAAAACTGAATAACCAATTCACCGTACAGACTTCCAGTGCAAAGCTTGAAGAATTTATCTACAGCGGAACTCTGAGCGGCGTGTATGATCCATCTGGCAAAGCTCCTGTCAATATTGATGGAAAAATGGTTAATTACGTTCCAGTAGAAGGAATGGTTTCAGAACAAATCAATCAGAGAATACTTTCTATTGAAGCTAAAAACCTTCAAAATCAGAAATTAATTACATTCAACCGTTATAATTTTAATAAAACCTTTTCGTTTCCTTTGACTTCAGCAGGAACATCCAGTGTTAACGTACAAGGAGGTTTTACCCCAAAAATTGATTATAATATCACCTTCTCATGGGGACATTTGTCCAACTTCTATGTTAACCTCATCATGGATGATATTAAACTTAAAAGCTCTGTCAGTATCACAGGAAGCCTGGGCTACACAGCAAGTACAACAGACTACCTGAATATTCCTATTGTTCCTATCGTTTTAGGACCTACAGGATTGATCTTAAGCCCTACTCTTTCTGCAGGTCCTTTCCTGGGAGTACAGGCTACAGGAAAAGTCCAGGCCCAGCTTTTGGATCTTGAAGGAAATGCCAACTTTTTAGTAAGCAAAAATCCAGAGATTAACATTAATCTTCAAAAGAAATCAGAACCTGTTATCACCGTTGCGGAGGGGAATTTATCTGCCGAAGGAGGTTTAGAAGCAAAAGGAGCTGTAGGATTAATGTTCCTTACCATTCCTATTGCTAATTCAGGTGTAAAAGGAAGAGCTTCTGCCCTTTCATCTTTAGGATTAACACTTGTTCCTCAAAGAAAAGGCGTGATTTCTGTAAAAGGAAAAATTCAGGCTGATATGTTCTATGGTTTTGGAATTGCTCCTTTACGATATGAAGGAACTATTCCTCTTTTCAAAAAAGAACGTATGCTGTATCAGAAGGAATTCAGTTTTTAAGATATCTTTACTAATCAACATAAGAAAGCCACTTTTACAGTGGCTTTTCTTTATTAAAGTTCCACATAAAATTCATTTACAACGCATTAAGTCAATTTTATTATATTTACAATTAGGTACAATTGTAAACAATAACATTAAAACCAATTATCATGAAAACAATGAAAAAACTTTTGAGAAAAGATTTATCTGCCATTCTGGGCAGCGGAGGAAATGAGTGCCATATGGGTGGAGATTCCTATAACTGCCAGAGTGACTGTGAGTGTGCATGGGGAAAAGCCTGTGAAATGTATGAAGACGGAACACCGGGGCAATGCATCGCTGTTGGCGGTGGTGGAAATCCTGGTGGTGGAGGCACTGGCGGATGCATTCCTCCTTCTATTTGTGAAGAACAGCCTTATTAAATAAAAAAACCGGAAGTAGTATTACTTCCGGTTTTATATTATTATCATTTATATTCAAAATGATACCTCTTCTATGGAATTTTGTCATTTATCTATGCAAAAATCTCAAAAAACACTCTTTATGGTCAAAAAAATGCGCTAGTACTTCTTTTATTTTTAAATCTAACAGTCTTAAAATCAAAATATTTTTAACAAAAAAAATCCTGTATAAGTGAATTTATATCAAATTTGAAATTACTTCAATTTTCTTTCGATTATAATCTTTTACATTATTATTTTTATTAAAAATCACAAAAATGAAAGTATTAAAATCTATTTTCTCATTAATTACATTCTTTTTCGCGGCCAATCTTGTATCGGCTTCAGGATCAGGCATTACCTGTAACGGAGAAACTTACAAAATTCCTCTTGCAGGAAATGCCTTTATAACCCGCCCGGTAAGTAATGGGACGGAGAAGATTACCGATTATGGACTGACAAACTGGACAAGTTCCCAAGCGGTAGTAAGCACCTATTTTAAAGTAAGCAGCAGCGGAACGTTAAACATTAAAGTAATCGCAAAAGTATTTTTTGATAAAAGCAGCACAATTAAGGTTACTGTCAATGGAGTTTCACACAAAATCTTTATGAAGGGAACCTCTTTTAATACTTATTCTGCAGGAAGCTTTTATGTACCCGCAGGATATGTAAAAGTAGATCTGCAGGGTGTCAGCAAAAACGGACTCTATTTCGGGCGCATATCTGATCTGCTGATTGACGGACCTGCAGCATCAGGAAATACTGTTTTCTCTAACAATCCGGATTACTATTATTGGGCAAGAAGAGGCCCTTCATGCCACTTGGGCTATGTTATTCCTACTTCTGAGAACGTTTCTTACTACTACAATGAAGTAACGGTGCCTGTTGGCCAGGATAAGGTGGGATCTTATTTTATGGTGAACGGTTTTGGAGAAGGATATTTTGGAATGCAGGTAAATACTGCCCAGGAAAGACGTATCTTATTTTCAGTATGGAGTCCCTTTGCAACAGACAACCCTGATTCAATTCCTGATGATAAAAAGATAAAATTAAACTGTAAAGGGGAGAATGTTACCATTGGAGAATTCGGTAATGAAGGCTCAGGAGGGCAAAGCTACCTGAAATTTCCATGGAAAGCCGGCCTTACCTATAAATTTCTGCTGAAAGCAAATCCGGATGGAGCAGCCAGTACAGATTATACAGCCTGGTTTTTTGAACCGACAGCCGGAAGCTGGAAACTGATTGCAAGCTGGAAAAGACCTTATACCAATACTTACTTAAAAGGATTTTACAGTTTTGTAGAAAATTTTGAGTCTGAAAATGGTTATCTGGGCAGAAGGGCTGAATTCGGCAACCAGTGGATAAGAACCGCACAGGGACAATGGATGCCGGTTTCAAAAGCGAATTTTACTGTGGATGCTACTTACACCGCCAATCAGAGAGTGGATGCTTCAGGAGGAACTGTGAATAATAAATTTTTCTTAAGAAACGGAGGATTTACCAATGAGTATACTCCGGTAAATACATTGCTGAGTGTTACTGCACCTGCACAGGCTCCGAATATTAATCTATCAGCTTTGCCGTACTGCAATAATACCGGCACCATACAACAGCGTTCTGCAGCGGCTCCTGAAAACACAGATCCTATCAGATTGTTCCCGAATCCTGCTCATAGCTTCATTCAGGTAAACGGACTGGAAGGTAAGCAGGCTTCGTACAGCATCATGAATGTGCAGGGTAAAATAATTAATACCGGACATACAAACGGAGAGGAAATATCAATCTCAACATTGCTGGATGGTATCTATATGCTCAATATATATGATGGTGCTACCATCAGAAAAAGTTTAAAGTTTATTAAAAATTAAATGGAAAGCGGGCTTAGTCTTTCCAATCAGAAACAAACACAGATATCACATATTTAACCACGTAAACACCTTGTAAGAAAGGCTGCGTTATTAAATAATAAAAACCGGGAGTATGACAACTTCCGGTTTTATTTTTCACCTAAAAACAGATCTTTGTCAAAGCATCTCTGCCATTCATCAAATAAAATTTAATTCCATCCTTCATAGTTGTTGTTTTGCATCAGATTTTTAACAATAATAAAATTATGAAGCAGCAATTTTTCGCTTTAAGTGCATTGATATTATGTATTTTTTGCAGTATGGAAACTAAAGCACAGCAGACTCCGGCTTTTCACATTGGGGTAAAGGGAGGGGCAAACTTTACAAAAACCTCCACGGAATCTTCTTTAGAAGGGAAATACGGATTCGGTTATCAGGCAGGTGTAATGACAAGAGTGGATATCGGAAAACTGTATGTGCAGGGAGAAGCTCTGTTCAACAAAAGAAAAACATCATACCAGTCCCAAGACGGAAGCTCTTCAAAACTTTCATGGAACGCTATTGATATTCCAGTGGTAGTAGGATATAAACTGATTAAAGCAGATGACTTTAATGTGAGAGTATTTGCCGGAGGCGTTTACAGCTATGCTTTCAACAATAAAGTGTCTGCGTCTCAGGCCCTTCATGAAGGATTTAAAAAGTTTGACAAATCCAATATTGGCATTACGGGAGGTGTAGGATTAGATTATAAGAACTTCACGGTAGATTTGAGATATGAAACCGGCCTTACAAGCATCAGTAAAGAATTTAAGTCCAAACCCCACAGTTTCTCCCTTGGGATAGGTTATTTCCTGTTCTAAAAAACTTAAATTATCTTTACCATTAGAAACTGTTTTCCCTGCAGTTTCTAATTTTTTTATCAACCTATTTCCAATTCCATGACAAAATCTTTTATTGTAAAAGAATACATATTTACTTTTATTTTCTGGCTTGTATTAGCGATTGTATTGTGGTTTAATTTCCAGAGTACAACAGAAAGTTACCTTGCGATGACCCAGGCTGCGATCATTGCGGCATTCTCGTTTACATTTACTCACTTTTTAACCAATAAGCTTCTTCCTAAAGCACTTCGGGAAAAGAAAATGAAACTGTTCCTGATACAGCTGGTCATGGTAATTTTCATGCTTAGTCTGGTTTTCTCTGTTATATTCACCTATCTTGAAGTGGAACCCAAAGATGAGCTTCCGGACAACTTCAGAGATCATTTACCCTTTTTGTGGAAAGGCTTTTATATGTCCCTGCCTGCCTCTTTTCTGATCAACGGAGCAGCGTGTGGTGTAAAATTTTATAATGAACATGGAAGAATAGAGCGTGATCATATTCTCCTTCAGCAGGCTCATCTGGAAAACCAGCTCAAGCTTCTGCAGGATCAGATCAACCCGCATGTGGTATTTAATATCCTGAATCATATTCATATCCTGATGAAAACGGATACCCAGCTTGCCGATTTTTTACTGATGAAATTTTCGGATATTCTACGGTACCAGCTGTATCATTGCAATCAGCCACTGGTTCCTTTGGATAAAGAGATTGAGTATCTCCAAAACCTTGTTGAGGTAGAAAAACTGAGGTGGGGAAACGAGCTGGACGTAAAAGCCCAATGGCAGATCAATAACAGAAAAGCTTCTATTGCTCCACTACTTTTGGTACCTTTCATAGAAAATGCATTTAAATACGTTTGCAGGCTTCCGGGACATAAAGGTTATGTGAAAATCTCCTGTAAAGAAAAGAATAACAGTCTGTATTTTTATGTCGAAAACTCCTATTCGGATATGGCAACCTATAAAAAGAAGGACGGAACGGGCGGAATCGGTCTTCAAAATGTAAAAAAACGTTTAAAATTACAATATCCGGACTCTTATGATCTGAAAATCGAATCCGATAATCACATCTTTAGAATAACATTAATACTAACATTATCTGACAGTTATGAGCTCTAATATTCCTAAAATGAAATGTCTTATTATTGATGATGAACCTCTGGCGAGATTCCATCTTAAAGAACTGGCCGGTCAGATTGATTTTTTATCGGTTGAAGGAACATGCGCAACAGCATTGGAAGCCGACGCAAAGGTAAAGGAGAGTGAAATAGACCTTCTTTTCCTTGATATCAATATGCCTTATCTTACGGGCCTTGAATTTCTGGAACAGCTTGAAAATCCTCCTTTATGTATTCTCACTACCGCTTATTCCGAATATGCGCTGGAAGGATTTCGGCTGCAGGTGGTTGATTATCTGTTAAAACCCATTGCCTTCAACCGGTTTTACCAGGCGGTAAATAAGGCTCAGCAGCAATTTATCATCAGTGAAAAGCTGAAAAAAAACACTTCATTGGATGATCCTTTTCTGTATGTAAGACAGTCTGATACTTTCATTAAAGTTTCCTGGGTTGATATTCTGTACATTGAGAGTATGCAGAATTATACCAGGCTTCATTTTAAAGATAAATCATTGATTATCCATCAGACGATGAAAGCGATTGAAGAATCACTTCCTTCGGATCATTTTTTCAGGATTCATAAATCATACCTCATCAATATTACCCATATTGATATGATTTCCGGAGGACGTCTTTTTATTAATAAAATTGAGCTTCCCATCTCCCGGACCCGCAAAGAAGAATTGCTTAACCAAGTGGTTTATAAGAAATTAATCAGTAAGTAACTGAAAGAAGCCGGAAACCGGAAATTATTACATTCCCCGTTTCCGGCTGTTTTTTATGGCAGATTCCAGCGTAATGATACTGCAGCGTAAAATGTACTTGAAAATCTTGGATCAGCTATTTTTTTGTCTCTGAAAATGCTGCTGATTTTCCGGTCATTTTCACTAAAGCTTCTCAATATCGCTGTTCCTCCCGTGAGACGTACGGTGAGCCTGTCATTGATTTTTAATTCCGGTCTGAGCCCTGCGGTGATCTGCTGATACCCTAACAACATCGATTTTCCGTTTATATTTCTCTCTGCCGTCATTCCGTTCAGTTCCACAACAGCTTTTAAAGCAAATTTATCCGAGAAAAGATATCCGGCTTCCATTCCTTCCGGGAAGTTGATCTTGAATTTAATCTTTCCGTTGGTCTTCCAGTCGAAATAAATCCATGGTAAAATCATAGGGACCCCAAAAGCAGTAGTTAGCACCGGCCCGGCTCCTAACGAAAGGTTTGGATTAAAATGCCTGATAAACAAAATTCCGCCCTGCCCCAGTACATCATCGAAATCTATTTTCTCAAGGTCTGTATATACTCCTACGGATGCCGTCATCATCAAACTCCATTTCTTACCCAGCGGTCTCATATGCTGTATTCCGACCTGTGCGTTCAGCATCTGATCCGGAAATAATGCTGTTTCGTAATTTTTGTGAGTCATCTTTGCGTATGATCCGCTCAGCAGCATAGACCATGCCCTTACTTTTCCATCATTATCTTTTTTTACAGACAAAGGAATGCTTAGATTCAGATCTACTCTTTTAAAATCGCTTTTGGAATTGGTCTTTGTACTGTCTTCCGGACGGATGTAATTGGATGCAGGAATGTATTCTGTTTTAAGCTCTGCAGAGAGCCCGGACTGTGCATTTATCCAGTATCCTAATGGTAATATACAGCATAAAGCTGTCGAAAGGGTTCTTTTCATATTTTAAATTTTATGCAAAGAGAACCCTTTGGCTATTTTTTACAAAAATTACTTGATTAAGTGCCCGGATTGTATGACAACAGGATCAAATACGAGGATTAATTTCCAGGTTGGGCAACCAATGCTGCAGTCACTTTTTGAGTCTTAAAGATACGATACCCGAACCATACAGCAATCAACGCCATAGCAGAACGCGTTACCACCATTGGAATAATAGAATCCGTTTCCAAAAAGCCAAGTAAAGCTGACATTAAAAATGTAACCATCAGCTGCATAAAACCAAGTAATGCAGCAGCTGTTCCTCTTCCCTCTTTGAATGGCGATAAGGCATGAGCTGATGTGATGGGAAATAATATACCAATGGCCAGCAATGACAGATACAGCATTGCAATTTCCAATGCTACAGAAAGATTTTCAGCCGCAATCAATATGTGAAGTGTACATACCACCAGCAACACAATGGTAGCAGCGAATAAAAGGGTGGAATTGCTTATTCTTTTGATCAGTTTAGGCGTAATATAAGCTGCCGTTATCAATGCTAAAGAATTAAAAGCAAAAATAAAGCTGAATGTGCTGCTCGAAAACCCATGGATCTCCATGAATAAAAACGGGGCATTGGAGATGTAAATAATCAAAGAGGCAAACGCGATACTTCCCACGATGGTACTGTTGATAAAATCCCTGTTGGAGATAATCATTTTCAGCTGATCCTTTAATCCTTTTTCATCCGGTATTTCATCATCGGAAAGCTTGATTCTGGTATTGGTTTCCGGTACATACTTATAGACCATGAAAAATGTGATCAGTCCCATGATGCATAAAAAAGCAAATGAACTGTTCCAGCCCCAGAATTTAAGGAATACACTTCCCAACAGCGGTGCCACAATCGGTGCTATTCCACTGATCTGCGACTGCTGCGAAAAGATGGTGACTGCTTTATGCTTATCATAGAGATCAATAATAATAGCCCTTCCGATCACAATCCCGGCACTTCCACCAAATGCCTGCAGAAAACGCATGGCCCACAAAACATAAATATCTGAGGTAAAATAGATGGCTGTAGCTCCGATAATAAAAAGCAAAAGCCCGCAATACAGCATTGGTTTACGCCCTTTTTTATCAGATAAAGGCCCCCACAAGAGCTGTCCGAATGCAAATCCGGCAAAGAACACCGAAATAGAGATCTGAATATGCCCGATATCCGTTTTAAAGATTTCGGCCATACTTGGGAAAGCGGGAAGATAAAGATCTATACTTAACGACTCCAGCGTGTTGAGCAGTGCTAGAATAAACACTACAATACTTAAATTCTTCTTCATAAATAACAATAAGCCTTCGCAGGCGATTTTTTCAGCTGCAAAATTGCTTTAAAAAGCATCGTTTTTCAATAAAAGAACTGAAGGAAGTATAGGACAAACTGAAGATTTAAATAGAACAACAAATGAAAAATATTAGTTTCACTCTATTATTGTGGTAAATATTGAGGATTATCTTTTTTCAATATTCTTAAAATTGTCGGGATTTTGCCCCGTATGTTTCTTGAAAAATCTTGAAAAATATGAAGCATCGTTAAATCCTAGTTTAAAAGCAATTTCCTTCACCGTGAGCGCTCCGAAGCTAAGCTCTCTTTTCGCCTCGAGGACAAGACGCTGAGAAATCATCTTTTTTACAGTCGTTCCTCTCAGATGGCGCACAATATCATTAAGATGATGGGTACTTATCTTTAACTGACCGGCATAAAAACCAGTCTCTTTATGCACGATATAATGTTTGTCGATAAGTCCCACCAGCTCCTGAATACGCTGGCGGTCATTCACTAAAGGCTCCTGAGGGATAATCTGCTCCCCGATGATGATACAGAATGCTTTCAGATAAGCCTTTAAAAGCGCTGTTCTTGATGTTGTTGTATACTCCTGCTCCATCAGAGATATGATTGTACTGCAGGTTTTTTCATTCTTTGGATGTAAAAAAAAGGGAAGCTCACCTCCGTTAAGTACTGATTCTATATCACATACTTCGCTGAAAATTTCCCTGCTTATCGCCATTGCATACCCTTCCTCTCCTTCCAGTTTCATATTGAATGCCTGCCCGGGTGCAATAATGCAGATCTGATTGTTCTGAAGCTGATAGCTTTCAAAGTCCAGCTCTAAACGGCTGTTTTCGTACACCTCCCTGAACCAGATGATTTCAAAAAAGTTATGCCGGTGAACATCATGAAAATTCTCCGGGCCCGCTGCACTCAGTGTGCTCATCTGAAACTCTTCAGAGGTCAGATGGTGAACGGGAATTTCTTTTTCAGGCGTAATCATTATTATGGTGTAAAATAATTAACTGGAAACAAAAACCACAGCAAAAAAAGTGCTGCGGTTTTCTTACAATATTTAAAATTAAATATAATTTTTCAATTTTATTGATATGCTTTTCCGGCCTACCTTTCGTTCAGCTGAAAACAAAATAATAAATTAAGCTCCAGATGCTCACAAAAAATAAGACAAAAACGAAAGACTCTTTCAAGTTCTGATTTCGTTTTTTTATGTAATGTTTATATAAAGTAACTATTACAAACGTTATAATTACTAAACATGGTAGTACTGTAAAAGTATACATTTTATTGGTTTAAAAAAGCATCCCATCCCTGAGCGGTGAGCGCTACCAGCTGGTTGGATCCTCTTGCTACCATAAAGTTTCCATCTTCTTTTTCTACGGCATGTCCTATAATGGTAAAATCCGGATGGTTTTTAATTTTATCAAAATCATTCGGTGAAATCGTGAACAGAAGTTCATAATCTTCACCACCGCTTAAAGCAGTCATTACCGGGTTTAAATTCATTTCATCTGCCGTAGAGATGGTAAGATTATCCAACGGAATTTTTTCCTCATACAATCTGAAACCTACTTTGGATTGGTCTGAAAGGTGAAGGATTTCGGAAGCCAGACCATCTGAAATATCAATCATAGAAGTTGGTTTAATATCCAGTTCTTCCAGGATTGTTTTAACGTCTGTTCTTGCTTCAGGTTTGAGCTGTCTTTCCAGGATATAATCATAGCCTTCCATTTCAGGCTGCATATTCGGATCAGCAAGGTAAACCGCATGTTCTCTTTCCAGAATCTGTAATCCCATATAGGCTCCACCTAAGTCTCCTGTTACTACAAGCAGATCATTCGGCTTTGCTCCGCTTCTTTTTACGATGTTTTCTTCATTTTCAATTCCTACAGCCGTAATGCTCATCACCAGCCCTGAATTGGAGCTTGTTGTATCACCTCCAACCAGATCAACTTTGTACCTTCCGCAAGCAGCCTGAATTCCTGAATAGATTTCTTCTAAAGCTTCCACCGGAAAACGGTTGGATACCGCAAGGGAAACCAATATCTGTGTAGGTGTCGCATTCATCGCAGCAATATCACTTAGGTTCACGACCACCGCTTTATATCCTAAATGCTTTAAAGGAACATAACCCAGATTAAAATGAACTCCTTCCGCCAGTACATCTGTTGTTAGAACTACTTTTTTGCTGTCTGGATTAATGACCGCCGCATCATCTCCTACTCCAAGTTCTGAAGATTCATTGGATAACGGAAAATACTCTGTCAAATGTTTAATAAGACCAAATTCTCCTAATTTTGAAATGGGCGTCAGCTCCTGTGATTTATCTTCAAACATGATTTTTTGTATTAATGTCCAATGTAAAAAGTATGAATGATGTAAAAATTGCTTCTCAAACTTTAAACATTAAACCTTGAATTTTAAACTTTGAATTATTGGGTAAGTTCTGCCGGGTCAATATTGTGCGGGTGGAAAGGAAACTTTTTGAAGTCTTCTTTCGATAATACAACAGTGTCCGGGGTTTTATACTTATTCATTGCTTCCACTACATCATCCGGTGGTGTGGTCATTTTTCTAAGCATCATATCAATCCATACGCCTGTAGCTTCTGCCGTGGCACAGTGCATTCCGTCCGGTGTATAGAATTTGTGTACGAAACGGTAGATGGAAGAATCCTCTGCACATCCGTCTATTTCCACACTTACGATTACCGTCTGATCAGCATAGATCTCTTTGAAGAAAGAATATCTTTCATGCAGGATCACCGGGCCGATTCCCCATCTGCTCAGCTGGGTAACCCCCATTTTCTCTTTAGTCATAAAAGCCATTCTGGCCTGTGCACAATATTGTACATATGATGAATTAGCCAGGTGCTTGTTGGCATCAAGATCGCTCCATCTTACTTCAAATTTATGGTAGAAAATCATATGAAAATCGTTTTTGATATAATTAAAATTATAATCTTCAAAAATACTCAAATAAGATGGTTTATAAAAATTGTACTTTTGAAAAAATAATCTTCCGCATAGGATTACCCATACATGAAACAGATCATTATTATCGGAGGCGGTGCTGCAGGCTTTTTCTGTGCATCTAATCTTGACGAAAAGAAATATACTATTACGATTTTAGAACAGAACTCAGATGTCCTTCAGAAAGTTAAAATTTCCGGAGGCGGACGCTGTAATGTGACGCACGCATGCTTTGATCCAAGAGAACTGGTTCAATTTTATCCCCGTGGAAATAAAGAATTGCTAAGTGTTTTTACTAAATTTCAGCCTGGTGATACCATGGAATGGTTTGACCAGCGTAATGTTCCTTTGAAAATTGAAAATGATAACAGAACTTTTCCTGAAAGTAACTCTTCCCAGACTATCATCAATACTTTCCTGAATGAAACTCAAAAGAAAAATGTCACTGTGCAGACAAGATGTACGGTAAAAGAGATTGAAAAGCAGGACGAAAAGTATATTGTAAAGACCAATTCTGGAGATTTTGAAGCCGATTATATCGTTTATACAACCGGAAGTTCGCCAAAATCATTGAAAATCGTTGAAAATCTGGGTCATAAGATTGTGGATCTTGTTCCTTCGCTTTTTACCTTCAATATTAAAGATGAATTGCTGAAAGATCTTCCGGGAACAAGCTTTGAAAATGCAGGAATTTCTATTCCTAAGCTGAAAACTGAAGAAAGCGGACCTTTGCTTATTACGCATTGGGGGCTTTCCGGGCCTGCTGTTCTGAAAATTTCTGCATGGGAAGCGATAAGCCTGGCAAAGTTGAAATATAACTTTGAAATTGAAGTGAATTTCGTTTCTGTTGAAATAGATGAAGCGGAAGAAATGTTCCAGAATTTCAAGCAAAGCAATCCTAAAAAAACCATCGGACAATCTAAGATCTTTGATATTACCAACCGGTTCTGGCAGAAAATTTTAGAGATCTCAAAGGTTGATCTCAACAAACAGGTAGCTAATATTTCCGGAAAAGAAATGCAGAAAGTTCTGGAAAATCTTTGCAAAAAGAAGTTTCAAGTAACCGGAAAATCGACATTTAAAGACGAGTTCGTAACGGCCGGAGGTGTTGATTTAAAGGAAATTAACTTCAAAAACATGTCTTCCAAATTACTTCCTAATTTCTATATCGCCGGAGAAGTTCTGAATATTGACGCCGTGACCGGAGGATTCAATTTCCAGGCATGCTGGAGTGAAGGATGGCTGATTGCACAGGATCTTAACAGCTTGTAAAAAATGATTACTTTTAATAAAAACTAAATACATGAAAAAAAATTTCGGTTTCTTTCTTTTACTCTGGTTCTTTTTAGGATACAGCCAGGAAAAAACAATCGTCTCTGACTGGACATCATTCACACAAGCTGTCAATATAGAGCATAAACAGAATTGGAACTTCCGTATAACGGCAAAAATCAGAAAAGATAATGAGGATAATGGCTCCAATTGTGGGTTATGGTGCAGAATAAATAATAAAGATGAGTCTACCAGTTTCTTTGAAAATCAATATTATGGAATCCAGGTAACCCATGAATGGAAAACCTACGAAATAAAGGGAACCATCAATCCATCTGCAAAGACCATGAATATCGGAGCTTTTGCCCAAAACAACGGGGATTTTTATTTTGACGATTTTAAGCTGGAAGTGAATGATGGAAAATCAAAAAAGTGGATTGAAATCCCTTTGGAAAACTCAGGTTTTGAGAAAGATATCACATCTGGTGGCTGGTTTGAAGGAATCCATTCTCAGAACATAAAGCACGTAAAACATTTTACCATTGAAACTTCGGATTATCAACCATTCAGTGGCAGCAAATCTTTGTTGATCAAAGGTCGTGGCATTATAGGAACAATGCCGGAAGGAAAATTTATGGATGTTAACGGCATCAAATTATATTATGAAACCTATGGAGAAGGTGAGCCGGTTCTTATGCTTCATGGTAATGGCCAATCTATAAGTGCTTTTATGAATCAAAAAGACACATTTGCTAAAAAATATAAAGTGATTATTGTCGATTGCCGCGAAAGAGGAAGATCTACTTATGACAAAACGAAGGAACTTACCTTCGATATTCAGACAGAGGATATTAAGCAGTTTTTAGAAAAGCTGAACATCAAAAAAACAAAGATTCTGGGCTGGAGTGACGGAGGAATTCTCGCACTGTCTATGGCCATGAAATACCCCGAAATGGTAGACAAAATTGCCTGTTCAGGAGCCAATATTTTTCCGGAAGGAGTCAAAGATCATGATTTAAAATCCATGAAAGAAATGCTTGTAAGCCTTACTAAAGACAACAAAGACCACAAAAATGACATCTTTATTGATCTTCTGAATCTGGATTTGAAGTATCCCCAATGGAAGTATGAAGACCTGAATAGAATTCAGTGCCCATCATTAATCATTGCTGGTGATAATGATCTCATAAAAACAGAACATACGGTAAAAATCGCACAATCTATCCCCAAAGGACAATTAGCCATTATCCCCAATGCCAATCATTATGTTCCCGAAGAAAAACCGGAATTATTCAATGAGTTAGTGATTGATTTCTTTGAAAATAAATAACCTGAATACAAAATAAACCATGAAAAAAATAGTAACCTTCGCTTTGTGTCTTGGTTTTGGACTCGCATTTTCTCAGGTAAAGGAAACTGAAATTCTACCGGCTAAAGATCAGTCTGAAGAGCATGTTTTGTCGAAAGACTCAAAATCTGCAGAATATCCCGGAGGATGGATGGCACTTCGAAAAGATATTGCTGACAGAATAAGGACGAAAAAAATAAATGTGGGAGGAATAGAAGGAACAATCACAGCGAGGGCAAAGTTTATAGTTAATATCAAAGGTAAAATAGAAGATATCACAGTAACCGGTGATAATGCCGATTTCAATAAAGAAATAGAAAGAGCTATAAAATCTCTGAAAGCCAAATGGAAACCAGCAGAATCCAAGGGTCGTATTGCCCGTAGCTATTATACTTTTCCTCTTACGATAAAACTTGATTAACAGCCGATGCTCTCTGCCAAAAGAAATACTGCCTTTTTCTTTAAAACCCTTTTAGTTTTAGGGTTCGGGTATTTCTTTTGGCTGATGCTTAAGATTACATTAGAATATATTCCTTTTAATCCTGAAGTCAGCTTTCTGATGATTAAACAGACAGAAGTATCAGAAAGACCGGAATATCTTTCGTTTTTCTATACTCATGTTTATACGAGTATTTTTGTACTTCTTTCAGGCTTTCTTGCCCTCCTCAGAAAGAATTTTGGTTTAAAAAATTTCCACAGGAATATGGGAAAAGTATATATTTTTCTCATTCTGATTTTTGCAGCACCTTCAGGAATTTACATGGGAATTTTTGCCAACGGAGGCCTTCTGTCAAAGATTTCTTTTGTTATTTTAGGCTTTTTATGGTGGTTTTCAACGTTGAAAGCCTATCAGCTGGCGAGACAGAAAAGGTTTAAAGAACACAAACAATGGATGTGGCGGAGCTTTGCTTTTACTTTATCTGCTATTACCCTGAGAATGTGGAAGGTAATTATTGTATATTTATTTCATCCCAATCCTATGGATGTCTATCAGATCATTGCCTGGCTGGGCTGGATTCCCAACATCCTTATTATTGAATATTTAATCACAAAAAAACTTATATGAAAATTCTAAATTACACATTGATTTCCCTGCTTACAGTTTCTCTGTTAAGCTGCAAAAAAGAGGGAAAGACTACTGAATCAGGAAAAGATTCTCTGACTGCAAAGAAAGACTCTGTGATAATCCCCGAGGTTCACAAAGAATATTACGGAATTTATACCGGTGAATTTGCAGGAATGGAAAAGGTTGTTGACCCAACAGACGGCTCAGAATATGATGTCAGCAACTACAAGAGAATTTCTTTAAAGATTAACAGAATCACCCAGGACAGCGTATATGGACAAAGTATCGTTAACGGTAACCAACGCCCGTTCAGAGGTGTTTTCAATGAATCCACAGCATCTTTTGTACTGGATGAACCGGGCAATAACAAAACAGACGGAAGATTTGAAGTAAAATTAAAAGGTGACAGCTTAACCGGAAAGTGGAATGCCTTTGATAAAACAAGTGTTAAAGCACCTTCAAAAACGCTTAAACTGACTAAAAAAGAGTTTGTTTACAATCCGAATTTCATGCTGGATAAGGATTCTGACCTCGTAGACTGGTCAAACCCGAAAGAGTTTACCGAAAAATACACCGATGAGGAAACAGGAAAAACAGAAAGCTATAAAACCTCTAAAAACCGTATAGCCTCTGAAGCCATTTTCAGGCTGAATGCATCCAAGCAGAAACTCACAGAAAAAGACCTTAAAAATTTAAGAAAACTGGATATCGAGATCATCAAAAACTCTGTATTTGCAAGACATGGTTACTCTTTCAAAAAAGAAACCTACAGAAATTTCTTTGAGCAGACAGATTGGTATATCCCCGTTTCTAATAATGTGGACAATGATCTTTCTCCTCTGGAAAAAGAAAATGTGGCTTTACTGAACCGATTTACCAAATATGCAGAGGATAAATATGATAGTTTTGGCAGATAGAGAATAGGTTGTAGGGAATCAGGGATTAGGGGTTGAGGTTAAGCCATCACTGTTTGTCATCTTTACGAAAATATAGAGCAGCAGACAGCCTATGGCATAGCAAAGGTTGTCAATCCAGGAAAAAGAGTTTCCAATGACAATATACATCAGGCTTCCAGGACGGAAGCCTAGTTTTTCTGCAATATGGAAATACTGTGCAAATTCTACCGCAAAGGAAAAAATAAGAATTCCCGGGATCAGCTTCTGATCATTTACTTTTACAAAACTTTTTACAAACGTGTAAAGAAGCATGACCACAATAACATCTCCAAGATAAGCTCTCACAAAGAAAATATCATTAAGTTTGGTGGCAATCAGTACTTCTGCCAGAAAAATAAAAATTGTAAGAAGGAGATATTTCAGGCTGAATCGGAATTTCATTTCAAATTGGGATTAGGCATAAAAAATCGGTATTCAATGAACACCGATTTATTTTTACAGGAACAAATATATTATTTCTTCACTTTAATTGTACATCCGATGGCTACAGTTTTAGATGTTTTCACCATTTCCCCCTTGATCAGAGCATTTACTGCATCCTGTGCATAATATTCTGATACATCATTCGGGTTATCATAATTATTATCGATAGCACCAATGTATTTTACGATATTCTTTCCGTTTTCTCTTTTCAGTACAAAAACATGCGGTGTCTTTGTTGCTCCGTACTGTGGATAAATTTTCTGCCCTTCATCTACAAGATAGGGAAAAGTAAATCCTTTCTGCTTTGCTCTTTCAATCATCTGCTGATAACCGTCTTCCGGCTGTACGTTGGGATCATTCGGATTGATGGCAATGACCGGATATCCCTGAGCTTTATACTTTTTGTCCAGCTCAATAATCCTGTCTTCATATTTCTTTGCGTACGGGCAATGATTGCAGGTAAATACTACAATGAATCCCTTTGCGCTTTTGAAATCACTTAACGAAACCATTTTCCCGTCAATATTTTTAAGCTTAAAATCAGTGGCTTCATCCCCTATTTCGTAGCCTTTTACAGATGAAACATTCACGCTCTTATCTGTAGTCTTATGATCATCTTTCGTTGTAAAGTTCAGTAATCCCAGCCCAACGACAAATGCGGTCATTACAATTTTCAGGTTTTTCATAATCGATTATTTATTACAGGTTTTCTTTAATTGTTTTTTCGAGATCTTCTTTGCTCATTTCATCGTCGTTGAAATAGATTTTTGATCCGTTTTTATAGAACAGCGTTACCGGAATATTCCCGTCCCAGTCTTTTTCAAACCTTGGAATCCAGGTATTCATTCTTTTGATATCATCCAACAGAAGTACTTCAGCAGTAAGATTTTTATTTTTAATGAATTTAATTACTCTTTCTTTATCAGCTGACCTGTCCAATGAAACCAGAATCATCTTATACATCTGATTACCTGCATATTTAGTATTTACTTCCATAAAATGAGGCAGCTCTTTTACACATGGACCGCAGGTTGTAGACCAGAAGTTCACAACAAGCAATTTATCATGTTCCTGCTCAATACGCTTCTCCAGGTCTTCATATTTTACGACAGAAACTTCGGTTTGCTGGGCTTTGAAAACCGAGCAGCACACAAACAGGGCTAATATTTTTACTATATTTTTCATTTTTAAAATACAAACAACTACAAATCATCAATATACAAAAATAAAATTCACCTATTGGATCAATTTCTTACAAAAGAATAATTTATTTGTCCATTGATTCATTTTTTTGATATTTTTACGGCTTAAATTAAAACCATGAAAAAAGCTTATTTACTGCTGCCAGTTTTCTTTTTGGCATCCTGCTCAAGCAGCAATGATGATACAGATTCATCCAACAACAATCAAAATAATAATGATAACAGCCCGGTTTTAGTAACAAAAATGGTTGCTGACGGAGAGACCTCAACTTATACTTACAATGGCTCAAAAATCTCCCAGATTAAAAACATTACCAATGGTGAAGTGACCTCTTTCAGTTATTCAGGAGATCTGATTACCCAGCAGGTAACAACGGGTTCAAGCACCAGCTATAAAACAACCTATGTTTATGATGGAAGCAGCAGATTGAGCAAAAAAACATACAGTGAGACTTACCTTACGTCCGGAACTATTTCTACGGTAGAAACCAATTATAACTATCTTTCCGGTAATAGTGTAAAAATCACGTATACAGCAAGCTTTACCGGATCTTCAGCCGTACGAACAGGCAGCAAAACGGCCACATTAAATGCCGACGGTTCTCTTAGCAGCTGGACAGAAACGGCATCAGTACCCAGTAATACAGGCGGTTTTCACAGTGCAACAGGTGCTTTACAACCTATTGTGTATGATACCAAAAATGTCCCTTTTAAAAATATAACAGGGTTTTTAAAAATTATTGATACGGAAGATGAAAACGGATCCGTACACAATATACTAAGTTATAATCATGTTCTTAATTATAACAACGGAGCAGGAAGTGGGGAATGGGGAATCTTTAAATGCGTTTATGAGTATAATAGCAGCGGATATCCTACAAAGAATGTCAAAACATACTATAATAAGACAGGAACTGGGGTAACAAATAGTGAAATGAACACTTACGAATATAATCATTTATAATACAATGGAGCGCTTAAGGCGCTCTTTTTGTTTTCATTAACACATATGTTAATTTTATCACAATTGATAGAATTATATGAATGGTTTTGTATATTTGGGTTGAATCAAAAACTAAATTACCATGAAAAAACAAAACATTCAGCCCAAAAAGCTTTCAAAAAGTGAATTAAAAAAAATTAACGGAGGAGCATTTTCTCCAAGGTGTCTGCGTGGATTCTGCATGCTGCCTGACTCTGTCGAACCGGTACCGGGTCTTGTAGGAAAAGACGGTTTCTGCTGTTAATGTATACAAATTAAATAAAACAATAACCCTAATCAAATCATCATGAAAAAATCAAACGCTCAGAAAAGAAAATTAACAAAAAGCGAACTGAAAGAAATTAACGGAGGTAATGGACCTGTTGTATGCCCGGAAGGACTTTGCGACAGAGGTGACGGGGAATATGTAATCGGGCCCGTAGGAAGAAACGGATACTGCTGTTAATAGCAAAAGCTTTGTTAGATACTAAGATTGAGGTGCGGCCTCAATCTTTTTTTGTGAAGGAGAAATCTTTTGCAAAAAGTTAACAATTTGAATCACAATATTTTGTAGCTATTAAAATAACTTGTAAATTAGCTTTTACCAAATTAAAATTATTATGAAAAATTCAAAAAATCAGAAAAGAAAACTTAGCAAAAATGAGCTGAAAGAGATCAGCGGGGGAGCCAACAGACCGATCTGCCCAAGAGTGATAAGCTGCACAGATCCGAATACCGGAGAAGAGCGATACGGAGTTCCCGGCATGCAGGATGGATTTTGTTGTTAACCAGGTTTATACTATTTAAACAAGGAATATGAAAAATTCAAACCTGAAAACGAGGAAACTCAACAAAGCTGAGCTCAAGGAAATCAACGGAGGGGCAGCTGCCTGCGCTGAAGGATTATGCAAACTAAGAGGAGTCAGCCACTTCCTTATTATCGGCCCGAGGGGCAGTGACGGCTACTGCTGCTAATCAGACTTTTAGCATTAAAAAAATGATTGGATTACCCTCCAATCATTTTTTTTATCGCATTCAGCTTCATTAAAGCTTCAATCGGTGTTAACGTATTGATATCTATTTTCGTTAGTTCTTCACGAATATTCTCCAGAACAGGATCATCGAGCTGGAAGAATGAAAGCTGCATATTTTCTTCTGTCACTCTTTTAATGCTTTCTGAAGTACTTCCACTTCCCTGAGTTCTGCTCGCTTCAAGTGTTTTAAGAATTTCATTGGCTCTGTTTACCACTTTGGCAGGCATCCCGGCCAGTTTTGCCACGTGGATACCGAAACTGTGTTCGCTTCCGCCCGGAACAAGCTTTCTCAGGAAAATGATATTTCCTTTGTTTTCCTGAATAGAAACGTGGAAATTTTTCACCCTTTCGAAATTGACGGTCATTTCATTCAATTCATGATAGTGCGTAGCAAATAATGTTTTTGCCTGCGTTGGATGCTGATGAAGATATTCTGCAATCGCCCATGCAATAGAAACTCCGTCATAAGTAGAAGTTCCACGGCCGATTTCATCTAATAAGATCAGGCTTCGTTCTGAAATATTGTTCAGAATATTGGCTGCCTCGTTCATTTCTACCATGAAAGTAGATTCTCCGGCAGAAATATTATCGGTAGCACCTACCCTTGTAAAAATTTTATCCAGCATCCCGATCTCCGCATGTTTTGCAGGGACAAAACTTCCGATCTGTGCCAGAAGACATACAATAGCTGTCTGACGCAGAATTGCCGATTTACCGGCCATGTTAGGTCCTGTTACCATGATAATCTGCTGAGAATCCTTATCCAGGAAGATATCATTCGGGATATATTTTTCTCCTAACGGAAGTGCATTTTCAATGATCGGGTGTCTTGCTTCTTTTAAATCTATAGCATAACCGTCATTCAAAACGGGCTTTGTATAACTCTCAGATACAGCAAGTTCAGACAATCCCGCAGCCACATCAAGCTGGGCAATAATATTGGAATTCCCCTGAATCTGATCGATGTAAACCATTGTTTCTCCACATACATTTCTGTACAGTGATGTTTCCAGAACGCCTATTTTTTCTTCGGCACCAAGAATCTGGTTTTCATATTCCTTTAATTCTTCGGTAATATATCTTTCAGCATTTACTAAAGTCTGCTTTCTTACCCAGTCATCAGGAACTTTATCTTTGTGAGTGTTCCGAACTTCAATATAGTATCCGAACACATTATTAAAATCAATTTTAAGGCTGGTAATTCCTGTTCTTTCAATCTCTCTCTGGCACATTTCATCTAAGAAACCCCGTCCTTTGCTCTGAAGATTTCTCAGTCGGTCCAGCTCTTCAGAAACGCCTTCTTTAATGATATTTCCTTTGGCAATACTTACCGGAAGTTCTTCGTTAAGATGATTCTGCAGGAATTTAATCAATTCTTCCAGATCAAATAAAGGCTCTAACCACGCCAGCACATCTGCATGAGGATGCAATAACGCTTTGATTTTATGGATATTAATTAAACTTTGGCGTAAATACCCAAGTTCTTTAGGTGAAATTTTCTCTGCGGCCAGTTTTCCCATCAACCTGTCAAGATCTGAAATGGATTTCAGAAGCTGGCAGATTTCATATTTCAGAGGATCATTTTCGTTCAAGAAATCAATCAGGGAAAGTCTCCTCATAATCTCATCCACAGATTTTAAAGGAAGGATAATTCTCCTTCTCAATAATCTTCCTCCCATCGGAGTAGATGTTTTATCAATGATATCCAGCAGAGATTTCCCCTGTGGGTTGCTTGGATAAACAATTTCAAGGTTTCTCAGGGTAAAATTATCCATCATCAGATAATCTTCCTGAGGAATGATCTGCAGTTTCGTAATATGAGCCAGCAGATTATGATGGGTATCTTCTACGAGATATGCAAAAATAGCTCCTGCTGCTGTAATCGCCAGTGGAAGACCTTCCACTCCAAACCCTTTTAATGAATTGGTTTTAAAGTGATTGGTTAATTTTTCATAGGCAAAATTATATTGGAAAGCCCAGTCTTCAAGCTTAAAAGCATTTTTATTTTTAATCTGCTCCGGAATCTGTGTGCTTCTCTGGAAAATAATTTCACTCGGGTCAAAAGTATTGACAATGTGCAAAAGCTTTTCCAGGTTTCCTTCACTTACCAGAAACTCTCCTGTGGAGATATCTACTAAAGCAATTCCATACTTCTCTTTTTCCTTATGTAATGAAAGGAGGAAGTTGTTCTTTTTGGAATTCAAAACCTGGTCATTGAAAGTAACGCCCGGTGTAACCAATTCAGTAACACCACGTTTTACAATTCCTTTCACCATTTTCGGATCTTCCAGCTGATCACAGATCGCAACCCTCATCCCGGCTCTTACCAGTTTTGGAAGATAAGAGTCTATTGAATGGTGTGGAAATCCTGCAAGTTCTACACTGCCTTCTCCATTATTTCTTTTGGTAAGGACAATTCCTAAGATCTGGGATGTTTTCACAGCATCCTGCCCAAAAGTTTCATAAAAGTCTCCCACTCTGAAAAGTAAAAGCGCATCCGGATATTTACCCTTGATGGTATTATACTGAGTCATTAATGGAGTTTCCTTCTTCGTTTTTGCCATAGTAAAAAATGAGCCCCAAATTTAAAAAAATAAATTCAGGGTAATAGAATTGTTTAAGGGTTAATCTTCCCGACTTTTCTTTATCAGTAATTAATCGTACTTTTCGCCTGTCAAATCACATTATTTATGGAATTTCCTGTCTTAGAGACTGAAAGGCTTATTTTGCGCCAGCTTACTTTTAATGATACCCAGGACCTGTTTGAATACTTTTCTCTGGATGAAGTTATGGAATATTATGACCTGGAAACCTTCAAAACCGAAGATGATTCCCGGCGCATTATCCAGCATTTTAACAGTGAATTCGAAAAAGGAAAAGGTTTCAGATGGGCTCTGGAACTAAAATCCCATGGAAAAGTTATTGGAACCTGCGGCTATCACAACTGGTACAAAGAGCATTTCCGGGCTGAAATTGGTTATGAACTCAATCCCGAATTCTGGCAGCAATCCTATATGAAAGAAGCGATTCTTCCGATTCTGACCTATGGATTTGAAAGTATGAGGCTCCACCGTGTAGATGCTTTCATAGATCCTTCCAATATTTCTTCTGAAAGGCTGTTATCTTCTTTAAATTTCAGCAAAGAAGGAACGTTGAAAGATTATTTCTTTGAAAAAGGGAAATTTGTAGATGCAACGATCTTCGGTCTTATTAATAAATAAATTGATTTTAAATTTAATGCTAAGAAGCAAAGAAAATTGATATTGATGCTTCTTATTTTCGTTCGCAAAGGCATTTCATTTAGCAATTGAAGTGCTTTCCTCGCTGAGTGAAACGCCTTTGCGACCCTTTATAAACAGATAAGCATTAAACTAGCGTTCAATGCGTTAAAAATTATCTAAACTCTAATTCGTATCATTAAGAAAGGTGCTTTTCCAAAGCATCTGAACTTTTCTTATAGGCCCATTTCTGCTTGTAATTCACCCATTTAGCTTTGAAAAGTTTTCGCATCAGTTTATCCGTGTACCTCATAATGAAGACATGGTACAGCATACTGGCAAAGACATTGGGCTTATTGGGAAGCGCTCTTAAAGAAAGGGAAAACCCAGGTTCAAGATATCTGTTGAAATGCCAGAATGCTCCTGGAATAAAGAGGGCATCACCATGCTCCATGAAGATTTCGTATCCTTTGGCATATTTCAGTGCCGGAAATTTCTCATAATCAGGATTTTCATAATCAACCTCGTAAATGGTATGCACAGACAAAGGAACTTTATATAAAAAGGGCGACTGCTTCTGATCAAATAATAAAATCCTTTTCTTTCCTTCAAAATGGATATGCATAAAATCACCTAAATCCACATCGTAATGCATTAAAACATGAGCCTCATTTCCACCGAAAAACAAAGTCGGCAGTCTTTTAAAGAACTTTATTCCAAGATCAGGATAGGTGAAATTTTTCAGTAACTCGGGAAGCCTGTCTGTGATGATATAGAAAAAAATTCGCAGATCTGAAGGTTTGCTTTTGATGGTATCAATATAGTCCTTCATTTTCATACGGGTCACCGGAGCATCAGAACTTTTGGCGGCATCAGCCGGTTTGTTATCATATAAAGGAACTTCCTGATCTCCTGCCTTTTCTTTGATATAGGCAAGATTCCATTTGTCAAAAGCCTCCCACCGGCTGGCAAAATTCTTAATTAAAAGAGGTTTCTGCTTTTTAAAATAATTCTTCTGAAAATCTTCTTTACTGATATCATCTACAATATCTACGTTTTCGAGGATCATGTACTTTGTATTTAATGCGAAATAAAAATAGTGTTTTTTTGAAACCTGAGAAAATTTAGATTAAAAGCGAGGGAAGCTGGAGGATAGATGCTGGAAGTTAATATTTGTCTGTAAACGCCTATACATCATTTCATAAAAAGATTTTATGAAATGACATAGACCTCTGTTCGGCTTCAATAACGTCCCTCTTCCTGCTTCATACTTCCTTACTTTATTGGCAGAGCTCATATGAAAAATTTATATTTGTAGTAATAAGTGCATTTATGAGAGTCTACAATACCAAACATTTCATTAAAATCCTTTTCAGCTTACACAAAAGTGATACTTTAAAAATTCTTTTTCCGAGTATGGTTCTTGTAGGGCTTTATTCATGGGGAATTCAGTATCTGGAAGTTGAATATCTGCACCTTACCACAAAATCAGGAGTGAGCAATGTAGGTATGATCCATTCTCTGCTGGGTTTTGTGCTTTCACTTTTGTTGGTTTTCAGAACGAATACGGCCTATGACAGATGGTGGGAAGGTCGAAAACTTTGGGGAAAACTGGTGAATGACACGAGAAACTTTGCGATAAAAATCAATACGATTCTTGGTGATAACCGCCAGGATGCTGAGCAGATTGCCAGATATTTAAAATACTTTCCTCACTTTTTAGCCAAACATCTTTCCAAGGAATCTACAAGGCTGGCTTTGGATGAAGATTATTCTGAAATTGAAAGCTCGTTGAAAAACCATGGACCAAGTGAAATTGTTATTCTGTTAAGCCATAAACTGAATCAATTAAAAAAAGAAGGAAAAGTTTCTGAAGTTGAAATGCTGTACTTAGACACCCAGCTTTCAGGATTTCTGGATGTATGTGGAGGTTGTGAAAGAATCAAAAATACTCCGATTCCTTACTCCTATTCTTCTTTCATCAAGAAGTTTATTATTCTGTATGTTTTTGCGCTGCCTATTGCTTACGTTATTACAATAGGGCTTTTTATGATTCCGCTTACTGTTTTTGTGTATTATGTTTTGATGAGTCTGGAGCTTATTGCAGAAGAAATTGAAGACCCGTTCAATAATGATGAGAATGATATTCCTATGGAAACCTTAGCTCAGAACATTGAGAAAAATGTACAGCAGATTATGATCAGAAAATAAAAAATCAAGCTTTTAAAGCTTGATTTCTTTAAGTTCGCCGTCCTGTTTTATCTCTACAAATTTGCTTTCCCTGTTGGCAGCAGAATATCCATAGAAAAATGTGCTGTATATAGGAGTGGAATACAGATAGGCTCCATAGCCGTTATAAGCATCCGAGGTTCCTGTCTGCTGCTGGTAACTTGCTGTTGCCGTAAAGTTGACAATGGTTTCAAGATAATATTTACCGGGTTTGAGTTTTTCAAATTTAAATCTTCCATGGTCATCGGTTAAAGCTTCCACTCTGTATTTAAAAGCCTCTTCTGACATATATACGGTGGTTTTTTTATTTTCATATTTCTTTCTCATGTTATAAAATTCCTCAAAATAAGGAGTAACAGGAAAAAGCATGACAACCGTACCTTTGGGAGCATAATGCTTTTCTCCAAGTAACGGTTTGATTCCCCAGTTGTTTTTTTGTTTGGTAGAAGCCACTCCTTCAATGGTAGAGTTTCCAAATCCAAGCATGTCTCTTGCGAGCTTTTTATCAAAAAAAGCTTGAGGATAATAAGTATTTTGTGCACTCAGGTAAATAAATCCCCATATTAATATGAATAATGTGAATAATTTTTTCATAGTATATTTTTGAGTCAAATATAAGTATTTTACTATTTTTGAATTAAAAATAGCTATGAAGTACATGTTTCTATTGTTTTTTTCCACTTCTGTCCTGATCACGGCACAGAAACCTTGTGGATATAAAGACGGATTACAGGAAGGAGCCTGTAAAGAATTTTATGACAATGGCCAGGTAAAAAATACTGTGGAATGGAAAAAAGGGAAACTGGATGGCGATGCTGTTTTTTATTATGATAACGGAAAAGTGCAGTCGAAAGGAGAATATAAAAAAGGATACAAAGTAAAAGAATGGTCGTATTTTGATAAAAATGGAGTTCTTACTTCCAAGGAAGTTTTCAGAAATGGGGAGAAGAATATTTATGATAACAGTCTTACCGCCACTTTTTATTCTCCTGCAGGTAAAATAACTGAAATTTCCAATTATAAATTCAATAAATTACAGGGTGAAAGCAAGACCTTTCATGAAGATGGAAAATCAATAAAAGATATTGGCCATTATGACAACGGGCTGGCTACCGGAAAGTGGAAAGTTTTTTATCCATCTGGAAAATTACAGCGTGAAACTGAACTTGCCAACGATAAAAGAAACGGCAACAGAGTTCATTACCGTGAAGACGGAAGCATAGAAAAAACAGAGGTCTATAAAGACGGAAAATTAATCTCAACAAAATAATACAATTGGTACAGAAACTAAAACTGGAAGAACTTAACAGAATAGATGTAGAAACATTTAAGAAGGTTGAAAAAATTCCGTTGGTCATCATTTTAGATAATATCAGAAGTATGCACAACGTAGGTGCAGCTTTCAGAACGGCAGATGCGTTTTTAATTGAAAAAATAATCCTTTGCGGAATTACACCGCAGCCGCCCCATCGGGAGATTCATAAAGCGGCATTGGGAGCCACGGAAAGTGTAGACTGGTCTCATGACGCAGATACCAATAACGCGATTGCTGATCTGAAAAGCAAAGGATACGAAATTATCGGGATTGAGCAGACTACAGGAAGCCGGCTTATTACTGATTTCACGATCGACAGATCGAAAAAATATGCTTTGATCTTAGGAAACGAAGTGGAAGGAATCAGCGATGAAGTACTTCCGAATATTGATGTATTTTTAGAAATTCCTCAGCTTGGAACAAAGCATTCTCTTAATGTAAGTGTGTGCGCCGGAATTGTGATGTGGGAATTTGCAAAAGCATTAAAATAAAAAAACTGCATATGTCCTTAGTAGACAGTGCAGTTTGAAATAAATCTAATAAAAAGTAAAAATGAAAGGCGACAAAGGTACTTTATTTTTTTTTACAAACAAATTTTGACGGCACTTTTTTTGTTTCATCTTAAAAAAAGTCGTGTTTTCAGAAAAAGTTTCATTTAATTTTTTATAAATTAGCACAATGTTTATCAAGGACTATATCTCAAAAGACTTTCCGTGTTTTAGCCTTTCTGACTCTATAGAGTCGGCCAGAAATATGTTGGAAGATTTTGGATATTCCCATGTTTTCATCAAAAAATCCCATCACTTCTACGGAGCTCTTGCTATGGATTTCCTGTATGAGGAAGATGGTGGAACACTGAAGGATCTGGAACACCAGATTGAACGTTTTGCCATTCTGGAGGACAATAATATTATGGACAGTATCCGTCTGTTTTATACCTTCAGCAGCAATGTGATTCCGGTGATTAATAAAAATGAGAAATATCTTGGGTATATTACCTGTGAAGATGTTTTTCAGGACCTTTCCCGTTATCCTTTATTTTCAGAAACAGGGGCTATTCTTACCGTAGAAACTCCGGCCAGAAAATATTCTATGACGGAAATTACCAACATTGTGGAAAGCAACAATTCGAAGTTTTACGGAGGGTTTATAAGCTTTATGTCTGAAGAGGTAGTTCAGGTCACCATAAAGATCAGCAATGAAAATCTGGCCTCGATAGACGCTACTTTTGACCGGTATGACTACAGAATCGTTGAAAAATATTATTCTGATGAGAAAACCGATCTGTTTAAAGACCGTTATGGTTTTTTACAAAAATTCATAGAAATATAACATGAAGGCAGCCATATATTCTCAGAAAAAGGATCTTGATACTTTTCTATATTTAAGTAAGTTTATCTCTGAACTTGAAGCAAGAGATGTAAAATCTGTTCTGTATGATGAAATGGCTGAAGCACTTCAGTTTTCAAAAATATTCGAAACTTTCAATTCCAAACAGGACCTTCTGGATAAGGAAGTGGATCTGTTTTTCACTTTTGGTGGAGACGGAACCATTGTCAACTCTCTGACATTTATTGAAGATCTTGAAATTCCGGTGGTAGGAGTGAATACAGGAAGACTTGGATTTTTAGCTTTTTTCACAAAAGAAGAAGCCTTTAAGGAACTGGATTCCATCTTAAAAGGAAATGTAAAAACAAGCCGCCGTTCTGTCATTGAAGTGGTTTCTCCAAAACTGGAGGGAGTTTTTCCTTACGCATTAAACGACGTTACCGTTTCCCGAAAAGAAACAACCTCCATGATTACCGTTGACTCTTATATCAATGACGAATTTTTGAATGTATTCTGGGGTGACGGCGTGATCATTTCAACACCTACAGGTTCTACCGCCTACTCTCTGAGCTGCGGAGGCCCTATCATTTCTCCCAATAACGAAAATTTTGTCATTACTCCTATTGCTCCTCACAATCTGAATGTGAGACCGTTGGTTGTGAATGATAAAGTAGAAATAAAATTCAGGGTGGAAAGCCGTGTACCACAATACTCTCTTTCTTTAGACTCCCGACTTATACATATAGAAACTGACAAGGAAATCATCATTAAAAAGGCTAAATTCCAGCTTCTTCTGGTGCAGCCCAACAGTTTGAGTTTCTATGAAACCATCCGTCAGAAGCTCCTTTGGGGCAGAGATAAAAGAAACTAGTAATTTCTTAAAAATGATTACCTTTACACGAAATTAAAACACCTAATAAATTTATAATAAAAAGTAAAACATGAGCAGAATTTTTCCGGCAGGAGTTGCCACAGGTCAGTTAGTTACTGATATCTTTCAGTATGCTAAAGAAAACAAATTTGCATTACCTGCAGTAAACGTAATTGGATCAAGCAACATAAACGCTACGATGGAAACTGCAGCGAAATTAAACGCTCCTGTAATTATTCAGTTTTCAAATGGTGGAGCTTCTTTCAATGCAGGGAAAGGATTAAGCAATGACGGACAGAAGTCTGCTATCTTAGGAGCTATCGCTGGAGCAAAACATATTCATACGCTTGCAGAAGCTTACGGAGCAACTGTAATTCTACACACAGACCACTGTGCAAAGAAATTACTTCCCTGGATCGACGGATTGATGGATGCTAACGAAGAATTCTTCAAGCAGACAGGAAAATCCCTTTACTCTTCTCACATGTTAGACCTTTCTGAAGAGCCTTTAGAAGAAAACCTTGAAATTTCTGCTAAATATTTCGAAAGAATGGCTAAGCTACAGATGACTCTTGAAGTAGAAATCGGGGTAACAGGAGGTGAAGAAGATGGTGTTGACAACTCAGATGTTGATAACTCTAAACTATATACTCAGCCTGAAGATGTAGCTTATACATATGAAAAATTAAAAGCTATTTCTGATAACTTCACAATCGCTGCTGCTTTTGGTAACGTACACGGAGTTTACAAGCCGGGTAACGTAGTTCTTACGCCGAAAATCCTTGACAATTCTCAGAAATATGTTCAGGAAAAATTCGGAACAGCTGCCAAGCCTATCAACTTCGTATTCCATGGAGGTTCAGGATCTACTTTAGAGGAGATCAGAGAGGCTATCGACTACGGAGTTATCAAAATGAACATTGATACTGACCTTCAGTTTGCATACACAGAAGGTATCAGAGATTATATGGTAAACAATATTGATTATTTAAGAGCTCAGATCGGAAACCCTGAAGGAGAAGAAAAACCTAACAAAAAATTCTATGACCCAAGAGTTTGGGTAAGAAAAGGTGAGGACACATTCTCTGCAAGATTGGTGAAAGCATTTGAAGATTTAAATAACGTAGATACTTTAAAATAAGAACTGTACATTTGTACCAATGTAAAAAGTATTCATAGAAATGCATTTACATTGGTACTTTTTACATTTATACATTAATACAAGCAAAAATGGCATTCGACTGGTTTAAAAGAAAAGCAAAAAACATTACCACTTCTACTGATGAGAAAAAAGACGTTCCCAAAGGCCTTTGGCATCAGACTCCATCCGGAAAAGTAGTGGAACATGATGAACTAAAGAGAAATAACTATGTTTCTCCTGAAGACGGATTTCATGTAAGAATAGGAAGTGCAGAATTTTTTGACATCCTTTTTGACGGTGGTAAATTTACCGAACTGGATGCCAATGTTGAAAGTATTGATATCTTAAACTTCAAAGATACAAAGCCTTATAAAGACCGTCTGAAAGAAGTAAAAGCTAAAACAAAGCTTACAGACTCTATCAGAAACGCTGTAGGAACCGTAAAAGGAACTGAAATGGTAGTTTCATGTATGGATTTTGCTTTCATCGGTGGATCTTTGGGTTCTGTAATGGGAGAAAAGATCAGAAGAGCAGTAGATTACTGTATTGCACACAAACTTCCGTATATGATTATCTGTCAGTCCGGAGGAGCAAGAATGCAGGAAGCGACTTACTCTTTGATGCAGCTGGCAAAAGTTCAGGCTAAATTAGCTCAGCTTTCTGAAGCTGGACTTTTATACATCGCTTACCTTTGCGACCCTACATTCGGAGGAATCACTGCTTCTTTCGCAATGACCGCTGATATTATTATGGCAGAACCGGGAGCACTGATTGGTTTCGCAGGACCAAGAGTAATCCGTGAAACGATTGGTAGAGATCTACCGGAAGGATTCCAGACATCAGAATTCTTACAGGAAAAAGGATTTGTAGATTTCATCGTAAAAAGAACTGAAATTCAGGATACGGTTGCCAAAACAGTTAATTTATTAACTGTAAAAGCATAGTATCTGTAACAAAAACAATACAATCTCTCTCTAATTAGGGAGAGATTTTTATTTATGAGGACTTTTAAGATATTTTTCAATACCATCAGAAGCATGAGTTTTAAAAAGATTATGCGTCTTTTATCACTGATCCTTCCCCATCCTCTTTTCGCTTTACTGAGTTTTTATGCAACAGTAAAAGCGTTTTCCATTGCACAGAAAAAATTCCCTGATACAGCCTCCAACAATGGAATTGGAAACGCCTTCAGACATGCGCTGTGGTGCTGCTTCATTATGATGTACTGCTGTAAAATTTCTTCTCCGAAAAAAGCACTGGATTTCTGCAAAAGAATAACAGATATGCATGAAGAGCTTTTTCCGAATGAACCTTTGGAAACCAAAATGGATCTCCATAACAACAAAATCGGAATGGATTATTTCATGGAACTTTTACCGGGAATTCACCGCCAGTTTTTTGAAAAAAGCTTCTTTGTAGATGCATTAATCAAAAAAATGGATGAAGCTAAGGTTCTGAAAAATCTGGATGATGATTTTGAAGGTCATCTTGTTTACCTGAAGGAGTAAATAAATCATTTTATTTTAAACGCTGAGGATCGCAAGGAAAATTTAAAAAATTTATGCATATTTCCGTCCGCAAGGGCATTTGATTCAGCTATGTTCCATGAATGACGTTCTCTTTGCTTAGTACTAACGCCTTTGCGTGCATTGCGTTAACAATATATTTTAAGATTAGAAGCCATCATTAGTTCTCTTTGGCACCGGAATAACAAAAGACTTTAGTTATTTTTGTGGTTTAAAGTATTTTTGATAAGTTTAAACAATTAAATCAATCAGATGGTTCTCAGCAGAATTTGGTCGGCTTTCATTATCATTGCCATTGCCATTGCCAGTATAAAATACGTTTCGTCAGGTAACTACAAAACCATTTTCAATGATATGGTGGTGGGAAAAGGAGGTGATACAGTAAAGATTGCATCACAACCTATGAGCAGCCTCTCTCCTGTTGTAAGAGACAGCCTGATGAAAAAGAATGATTTTGCAGACAGCAGAATTCATTATAAAACTGATTCTTTAAAACAAAATGTAAATGTTTATCGTGTTCAGGAAGCCGATGGAGTGATCGGAACTTCAGAAACAGCAGTGAAGATCTGTCTTGGTCTTATCGGAATCATGACTTTATTTATGGGATTCATGAGCATTGCTGAAAAAGCAGGTGGCATCAATCTTCTAAGCCGTCTGATTCAGCCTTTTTTCTCTAAGTTATTTCCTGATATTCCTAAAAACCACCCTGCATTCGGACATATGCTGATGAACTTCAGCGCCAATCTTCTGGGACTGGATAATGCAGCAACCCCTTTTGGTTTAAAAGCCATGGAAAGCCTTCAGACCTTAAATCCTAATAAAGATACCGCCAGCAATTCACAGATTATGTTTCTGTGTCTTCATGCCGGAGGTATGACCTTAATTCCCGTGTCAATTATTGCCATCAGAGCCTCAATGGGATCTAAAACCCCTACAGATATTTTCCTGCCATGTATGATTGCCACTTTTGCCGCTACACTGGCTGCAATGATTATCGTTTCTTTGTATCAGAAAATAAATCTTCTCCGTCCGGTAGTAATCGCTTATGTAGGCGGAATTTCGGCTATTATTGCCCTTTTGGTACTGTATCTTGTACAATTGAGTAAAGATGAACTGGATGATTTCAGTAAAGTATTAAGTAATGGTTTAATTCTGTTTATCTTCCTTGCGATTGTATTAGGAGCCGTTTATAAAAAGATCAACGTTTTTGATGCCTTTATAGAAGGGGCAAAAGAAGGGTTCACCACCTGTGTTAAGATTATTCCTTATCTGGTTGGAATGCTGATTGCGATTTCGTTACTAAGAACTTCCGGTGTATTTGATGTAATCATTGATGGAATGAAGTGGGTCGCCAATGTTGCCAATATGGATCCCAGATTTGTGGATGGACTTCCAACTGCATTGATCAAACCTTTATCCGGTTCAGGAGCCAGAGGAATGATGGTAGATACGATGACAACATTTGGAGCTGATAGTTTCCAGGGGAAATTAGCCGCAGTGCTTCAGGGAAGCTCAGATACGACGTTCTACGTGATTGCAGTATATTTTGGTGCCGTAGCCGTTAAGAATACAAGATACACGGTAATTGCCATGCTTCTGGCCGATTTAGTCGGCGTTATGACTGCCATTGCATTAGCTTACTTATTCTTTGCTTAATGAAATCTGCAGGTTGAGCAGATGCTATTAACTTTAAACATTAAACTTAAAACTTTAAATCCATTATGATCACAGATAAAGAATTCACCTTAAGACTCATCCGCCAATTAACCCAGGCATTGGAAAAATTGATTCTGGATAAACCTGAAGAAAGTCTAATGCAGAAAGAACTGGATTTTGACACATTGATGAGAGACATTTTCAAAATGAACTTTACAGAAGTTGCTTCTAAAACCAAGGAAGAAATGATTGCCATCGTCAATGAAAGACAGGAAAGAGATCACAAAGATTATTATGAAATGCTGGGAAATCTTTTCTACTTTAACAGCAAACACGATCAAAACAAAGATTTTCAGGATAAAGCAAAGACATTCTACGAGCTTTATCTTCAGACAAGCGGTATTTTTGCCCTTCCGGTCATCAACAGAATAAATGAATTGAAAAAAGCACTTGAATAAAGTGCTTTTGTATTGTTAGAAGGTAATTTTGTAAGTTCCGGTTGAAGATGTATTGGCTTTTTCTGCTTTTACATATTTCTTAACCCAGGCCACAGATGTGGATGAGACACAAGGATCTGAAATCCCGCCGGCTCTTCTTGCGGATACTACATTCCCTGCTTTATCTACAGTGTAAGCAATGGTAATTGATCCGCTTGCTGTACAACTGTGTGAGGGCTGCGCTCCGCCTCTTCCCATTGTTCCCGGAATATAACCAACCAATTTTCTGTCGATTCCTACTTTACTGTCACCGTTTCCGTCACCGCCTAAAGGATCTCCCGCATTTCCGATACCATCACCGGTTCCCTGGCTTCCGGCTTTAGTTCCTCTGCCTTTAATCAGGTTGCCTATGGCTGCGGTTCCTTTTCCGTCACCATTTCCTGTTTTTGAATTGGCAGTGGTCGCTCCGGATTTTTTAGTATTTTTAGAAGCACTTGTGCTGGTTGCTTCTTTTTTCTCAGCTTTTTTGGATTCCTCTTTTTTAGGAACGGTTGTTTTTGAATTGTTTCCTGTAATAACCTTCTCTTTAACCTCTGTTTTCTTTGGCTCCAGAGTTGGTACTGGTTCTGGTTTTATAACTGTTTTTGTTTCCGGAACCGGAGTTTCTGCAGGCTCGGGTGCCACTTCTTCAGTTGCAGCGGCAAGGCTTCCCGGCTGTTCGGCAGGTTCTTCAATTCCCTTTCCGTTTCTGTTATCTCCAAAGTTCACCAGCATGGTAGTAACCACCTCAGGATCTTTATCCAGTTCAGGTTTTAATTTATACAAAAAAACAAAAAGCAGAATAGCAGCCCAGATGAGAATAGAAAGCAATGCGCTCTTTACTCTGTCTTTATTTTCTTCGTTTCTGTTTGCTGTATAGCTTTTCATCTTAAAACGTAATTCTTTCCGGAAATCCGGATATGTTATTTGTCTTTAACGGTTGCAATAGCAATATTAAATTTATGTTTCTCAGCAATTTCCATCACAAAAACAACATCTTTATGCAATGTGTTTTCATCAGCTCTGATCGTAAATGATTTATTGGTCTGGCTGGCTAATTTATCTACAATAATTTGCTCCAATTCTACTTTATTGGCAGGATTATCATCTACAAAAAATGAACCGTCCGGCTTGATGCTTACCGTTAAAGGATTGGGAATATTATCATCAACTGCTCCGGCTTTCGGAAGATTCACATCGATGGCGCTTTGATTGGCCGCCGAAGAGGTAATCATAAAGAAAATCAGCATCAACAGGATAACGTCTGTCATCGCTGCTAAACTGAATTCCGGATTCGCTTTATTTCTTCTTTGAATTTTCATCGTAAGAAAGATTTATAAAGGTTTGTTGATAAGGTCTAAAAATTCTCCTGACATATTCTGGGCTTTCAGGACAAATTTATCAATTCTTGTCAGTAGAATATTATAACAGAAGTTGGCGGGAATCGCTACAGCCAAACCTACAGCGGTCTGCCCTAAAGCGGTATAAATACCTTCTGAAAGTGTTTTCGGAGAGAATGATCCTGTTGCGTGAGATAGATTAAAGAAAGCAATAATCATCCCGATTACTGTTCCGAGAAGTCCCAGCATTGGTGCGATACTCGGTACGACAGCCAAAAGGTTCAGGTTTTTTTCCATATTGGCAACCTCTACCTGCGCCTGTGATTCCATAGCACTTACAATATCAGAAACGGGACGTCCTAATCTTGAAATTCCTTTTTCTAAAATTCTTCCTTCCGGAGAGTTCTGGGTTTTGCAGTAATCTGCTGCTGCCTCTATTTTTCCGGCCTTGATGAAGTCTTCGATATTGTTCATGAAGTTGGAATCTGTTTTTGATGTCAGCCTTTTGATAAAGAAAAACCTTTCAAAAAACAGGTATAGAGAAAACACTCCCAATAGTAATACAGTGACCATCACTATTTTAGCGAAAGCTCCTCCATGGAACATAATTTTCCAGAATGAGAACTCCAAGTTGTCTGCAGCAACTGCAGGGGTATTGATTTGTGCGAATAAAATCTGAGAAAGTTCCGTTAACAGCATTAAATGTAAATTTTATTAAATTTCAACGACAAATGTAGGAGAATATTATGAATTGAACTCTTAAAAATTGCTTAAAAACAACTTAAAATTTGTTACAGTTTTACAAACAGCAAATTTCTTTCCAAAAATAATTTGAAAAGAAATGTACAGTTAAAAAGGCAGAAGCTCGTTAGTCTTCTTCTACCTCAATATCATCTTGTTTAAATTCGCATTTTAATCTAAAAGGGATCGGTGTATCTGATCCGGTATAGAAATCATCAATAGTTCCTTTCCAGATAACCTGAAGCTCTCCTTCTTCGTTTTTTTCAAAAAGAAGCTCATTATCATAGATATAGGCATCTTCGTCATCAAAAAGGTCTACTTCTGTATAGGTTTCTTCATCAGAGTCATTGATGATGATGGTCTTCCCTTCTATTTCCGCCGATTCGATAGGAAAATCAAAAACTTCAAGTGAAAGCTGCGGAAAGTTGTACTGTAATGAATCATCGTCCACGTGATCCAAACTGTCATCCGTAATCACTTCAACCTCTAAAAAATGTTGCTGGTTGCTGTAAACGGCCTTACAATAAGTATTTCTGATATTGTATTTTAGCGTTTCGTCCGGATGGTAAATTTTTAAAATCCCTTTCATTTTTTCTTAAAAAAGAACTGTAATAATATGATTGTTAAACGTTTTAGACAAAGATAAAAAATTGATTCAAAGTTAAAAGGATTTTGAAAATAATTTTTTAAAATCAATGCATTCAATAAGCATGAATATCCCAATAATACTTACTTTTGTTTTCATAAAGATTGTGAGATGAAAAACATTTTATCAAAAAGTATTCTGGGATTAGGGTTGATGATTGGTCTTGCTTCCTGCAAAAAATCGGATTCTCCCCTTACAAAAGTGACACCCAGCAACCTGGATTCTATCGCTTCGAACTATTATGAGCAATATCTTAAGTTATATCCTTTAGATGCTACAGCACAGGGAGATACAAGATATAACGACCAGCTTCCGATTAATATTGATAAAGATTTTATCTCAGGAGAAGTAACATTCTACAATTCTGTACAGAAACAGCTGGAACATGTAGATTACAAAAGTCTTTCTGATGAGGATAAAGTGGTATATGATGTATTGGATTATACTTTAAAAGATAAAATTGAGGGCTATGCCTATCATCCGGAATATATTCCTTTCACTCAGTTTGGAGGGCTGCCGCTTACTTTTCCATTGTATGGAAGCGGACAGGGCAATCAGCCTTTTAAAACAGAAAAAGACTACAGCGACTGGCTGAAAAGAATGGAAAAATTTCCGGAGTGGATGAATGCAGCTGCGGACAACTTCCGTGAGGGAATCAACAATAAAATAGTGCTTCCTAAAAAACTGGTTGTCAAAATGATTCCTCAGATGAGAGCAGAGGAAATCACTACTTCCGATATGGAAAAGAATATTTTCTACGGACCTATTAAAAATTTCCCTAAAAACTTTACAGAGGCTCAGAAAGAAAAATTCTCAGCACTTTACAAAGATGCTATTACAAAAAAAATCATCCCGGCTTATACTAAAATGGGAACATTTTTAGAAAAAGAATACCTGCCAAAAGCAAGAGATACAGACGGATACAACAGCCTTCCTAACGGCAATGAAATCTACAACTATTATGTAAAAAGCTGGACTACCACAAAGAAATCACCTGAAGAGATCAATAAGATCGGGCTTCAACAGGTTGCAATGCTTCGCGCAGAAATGGAGAAAGTAAAACATCAGGTAGGCTTTACCGGATCTCTGGAAGAATTTATCACTTTTGTTAAGACGGATCCAAAGGCAATGACTTTTAAAACATCTAAGGAAGTTTTAAATGCATTCAACGGGATCTTAACGAAAATTACACCGAAGCTGAAAACAATGTTTAATGTAACGCCAAAAACAAAGTTTGAGATCAGACAGACGGAGAAATTCAGGGAAGCAAGTGCCAGCGCAGAATATATGCCGGGAACTCCGGATGGAAAAAGAGCAGGTATATTTTATGTTCCGCTTCCTGATCCTACCAAATTTAATGTTACTTCGGGAATGGAATCTCTTTTCCTTCATGAGGCGATTCCGGGGCATCACTATCAGGTTTCTCTTCAACAGGAAAATACAAGGCTTCCTAAATTCATGAGATTCGGATGGTTGGGAGCATATGGTGAAGGATGGGCTCATTATTGTGAAACATTAGGCCCTGAATTCGGTTTATATACTGATCCTTACCAGAAAATGGGATATTTAAGCGATCAGATGCTGAGAGCGGTAAGACTTGTAGTAGATACGGGACTTCATACCGGAAAAATGTCAAGAGAAGAAGCGATCAGATATTTCTTAAGCAACATTTCTTATGATGAAGCATCGGCCACTGCAGAAGTAGAAAGATATATGGCGATGCCGGGTCAGGCCTTAGGCTACAAAATAGGGTCTTTAAGAATCCGTGAGCTGAGAGAAAAATATCAGAAAGAACTGGGAAACAAATTCAATCTGGCAAGCTTCCATGATGAAGTTTTAAGCCAGGGATGTCTTCCGCTGGACGTTCTGAACAGAAAAATGGAGCTTTGGGCTCAAAAACAAAAATAGTTTCATATGAAACTATTTTTGTTTTTTTCAGGTATTTTATTGATGGCTTTGAGTTGTCAAAAAGAGCAGAATTTTGGAAATTTTACTGTTGATAGTAGCTTACCTAACCATGATAGTATTCTAGTTCTCTCAAAATATCCGGAACTGAAGCTTTATAATAGTGAAGTTGTTGAAAGCAAAACAAGAACAGCACATATTGTTCAAACTGCAAGTTATTCGGATGGCTTTCGTAAGGGAACGTTTTTATTCAATGATTATAAATGTAAAGCTCAATACCTGAATGACTCTCTTACTATCAAATTGAATAACAATAATGGATATTTTGGAAATGGTATTTTGATTAAAGTTTTTAATAATCAATTTTACATCAGAGATATTGATCCTAAAACCTTAAAAAAGGAAGAAAAATTCATAAAATCTGAAGTTTACAGTCAAAAATTAGTTCTTAACAGCCATAAATTCGCCACAAATGACAGCATATATGGTTTTATAGATTACAAATGCAATATTGACAGTTTGGTTGACAAACACTTTAAAGGATATTTTAAAACTATAATACAATAATAACTGGTATGATCACAGAAAGTCTAAGATCTCTTTACAACAGAGATTTAAATAAGTTAAAAACGGAACTGGAAGCCTATCAAAGCGAAGAAAATCTTTGGAAAACGGATAAAAACATTGCCAACTCTGCGGGTAACCTTGCCCTTCATCTGGTCGGAAATCTTAATCATTTTATCGGAACACACCTTGGAAACACAGGATACGTAAGACAGCGTGACCTTGAATTTTCGTCAAAGGATATTCCCAAAGCGGAACTTATTGAAAAGGTGAAAGCCACTGCGGCAATGATAGATTCGGTACTTTCCCAATTGTCCGATGAAGACCTGAAAAAAGAATATCCATTGGTTGTTTTTGAAAGTGCCATGACAACCGATTATTTTCTGATCCATCTGCTTGCTCATCTGGACTATCATCTGGGGCAGGTTAATTATCACAGAAGGCTGTTGGACATTTAATCTGATTTATTTATTTTTATTAAAACTAATTTATCCTGAAAACCCAATCATTATGAAGAAAATATTTGTTTTATCTTCAAATCCTGAAAAATTTTCTGGTGCCTTAGAACATTATACAGAGAGAAATTTTACACCTGAATTTATTGTCACAGATGAACATTTAAGTTTCACAGAAGGAATACAAAAGGTAATAAAAGAAAGTGATGATGAAGACTATATCATTATTTCAACCTCTCAACATCGGTTTTGTCCTAGTTTTTCACAAGATCATCTTGAAAAATGTATTGAAAAGGTAAAAAGACTTGACGGTAATTTATTGCTTGGAGGTCTCCTAAGCTTTGAAAAAGTGATCGAAGTTTCTGATCATATATTCTGGGTTGATGGTTTCAAGGGATCACAGTTCATGATTATTTTCAAAAAAACATATTCTCTTTTCTTGCAAAGGAATTTCAATACTAAGCTGCCTCTTGATGTTTTTTTATCATCACATCTGGAAGACGTCTTTGTAATACATCCATTCATTTCTCAGTTTGAAGATGACGGAAACCTTCAATCATTCGAAAACACCACTGATTTTCAATATATATATGACAATCCGGAAGTTTTTCTTGATGAACTTTCCCAAATAAAAAAATACTACAGCTATGAGCCATAATAACTTTTCAGAAATTATGATCCCCACTTACATTATCAATCTGAAACATAGAGAAGACAGAAGGGAAAGTGTGTTAAAAGAGTTTGAAGGCAGACCGGAATTTGGCTGCCAAATTGTAGAGGCATGTATGCATGAGAAAGGGAATGTAGGCCTCTGGGAAAGCATAAAAAAAACGGTATCTCTTGCTATTGAAAACGAAGATGATGTGATTATCATTGTAGAAGATGACCATGTTTTTACGGAACATTATGAAAGAGATGCGTTTATAAATAATATTATACAATCTAATGAGCAGGGTGCTGATATTCTGGCCGGAGGCATTGGAGGAGGCTTTAGATTTGTTGTTCCTATTACAGAAAACAGGTTTTGGATCAATCATTTCTGGTGTACCCAGTTTATGGTGGTATACAGTCGTTTTTTTGATCATATACTCAATGCAGACTTTGGCCCGGAAGACACTGCAGATAACTTTTTATCACAACTGTCAGCTCATAAAATGGTATTATATCCTTTTGTCTCCGTTCAGAAAGATTTCGGATATTCTGATATTACTGCAGAGAATAATATTAATGGAAATATTGAACATTATTTTAAAACAGCAGATCTTGCCCTTGGTATCTATCAAAAAAAGTACAAACAATTGGTTTTAAATAATAAAAAAGAGAGAACAATATAAGGTTCTCTCTTTTTCTTTTCATAAAATGATTAGCAACAGATCACTCCTGAAGGTCCACAATAAGCCTCCATACTCCCATGGACTAGACACATCACTGCCTGGCAGTTACATGATGTTGGGCCCGATCCTGCTTTAATAACTCTCATTTCCTTTCTGCTCATGTTATTCTTTATAACATTCATGCTCATTTTTTGTAATTTTTTCATGCTATTATTTTTTAATTAGTAGTACAGTAATTACCAATAAATTCTAGTGGGGCTTACATTATACCTGTTGGGGATTTTTGCAGGTACTTTTTCGGGGTTGTATACTTTTTTAAGCCAAAACATATGAAACATAATTGCCTCATATTTGTTTTTATAAATAACTTTTCCATTATCAAATTTTACTCTCCCCGTATAGCCCTCCATAAGAATAAAATCAAAATGAGTTCTGAGAATTCCTTCTCTTTCAGCATTTTTCATGATATGGGTAAAACTTTCAATTTCTGTTTCAATTTCGAAAATAGGAATACCTTCTGCTAGATCGTCCCAAACAAAATTACATTCATCAAAACAGAAGTGATCCGGCATAGAAAATACCTTTTTATAGTCTTTACTTCTTTTAAAGAATGTATTCATCAGTTCATTATTCCTGTACAGACCAAAGCATCCGGTGGTATAATCATCTCTTACACTGATATAATCATAGCTATCGAGAAATTCATTGGTAAAAAAAGCTCTTATATCTCCGTAAATAAGATCGAGATCACAGTGCCCCCAGAAATCATATCCTTCTATAAGTTCCGGAAACATAAAAGCATACGCAGGCTTAAAATCACACAGCTTATAAGGATAATCTATGTTGATTGGAAACCCAAGTTTATCAGATGTATCGCAGATGATATCTTTCAGATTTTTATGGACTATTTTTACATTTGAGGGTAAGTTTTTTACCTCCTCTGTATTATCAGTTATAATCACAAAATCTACACTTGGATTAAAAGCACAAGAATGCAGATAATAGGGCATATACCATGGATATTTACCATACCAGCATGTAATTAAAACTAAACTTGGTGTATTCATAGGTTAAAAAAATTCTGTAATTGCAGAATTGCAATTACAGAAAAAATATAAGTTATTTTTGATTGATTAGCAGCATTTTGCTGGCCATCCACCGCCACATATAGCTCTCATACCATTCATATAGCAGTACTGTGAGTTACAGTTACAAGTTCCTGGCTCACCTCCTGAACCCGCTTTAATAACTCTCATTTCGTTTCTGCTCATTTCGTTTTTCATAGCATTTAAGCTCAGCTTTTGTAATTTTTTCATAGAAATTTGTTTTAATTTGTTTGCCTACTCTTTAGATTTTCGGCTTCCTCTTTGTATAATTATTATAATAATTTTCTTCTTTTATCTGTATTCAACCTCCAATTCCTTTACAGAATCATGCTGTTCATTCCATTCGTCCTCAATAAGATCCGGCATAAATACTTCTATATACTTTTTATTAAGTCTTACAGGATATGCATAGTCGTTGATAAAGTAATGTGGTGTGAAAAACAGGTTATTCTGTAAATTTTCATAAGAAACAGAAACCAGTTTATTCAGTAGAAAGGTTCTGTTATCAAGAGTTGTACTATATTTTTTCAACCATTTCTCTGCCTGTCTGTGACTATACCAGTCATGAAGAGCTTCAATAAATTTGCCTTCGCCTTTTGTTTGATAAATGTTCAGGAGCTGGATCAACATCTCTTCTACTTCAGCAGTTACGACTCCTGTCATATTAAATCTGATTTTGATGTTGACCTGATTTTTATATTGGTTGTAAATTCTCTGCAAGAAATCATGCGCTTCTCTACAGTATCCGCACAAAGGGCTTGTAATAAAAGTAATTGTAACAGGAGCATTTGGATTTCCCAGCAGGATTGGCTCAGCTTTTAAAACAAGAGGTTCTGTGCTTGTAAGAATATTTTTAAAGTAAGGATAATGCCTTATATATCTTGAGTCAAACTCCGCATCCTTTTTCAGCACTGCATAGGTTATCAAAGCTTTTTTAATAAAAATATAGGTTCCGGAAAAAGCGATCACTACTGATGACAAAAGCAAAACTGTTAGGAGGTCAAGATGTACATTATTCAGTATCTCCGTCATGTTAAATGACAAATAGATAAGCTGTGCATAGATTACTCCTATAATACTCAAACATATTGGACACCACTTCTTTTCTACTTTCATCTGAAAATAAACAGAATATAATGTAAATGGTATACATCCCAGCAGTGAAAAACCAATTAAAAAATAATAATTATTGATAAGCTCCTTATTAAAAACAAGCAGTGAAAAAAGCTGAATCCCAAAAAGAAAAACACTTAGATCACTCAATTTGAACCCTGCAATTTTTCCTTTTTCAGAGTTGATAATCTGGCTGCAGCTTGACTTCTCATTTCCATCACAAAACTGCGCAGAAAAACCAGACTCCAGCCCCAGCTCTGTTTTTATAGCTTCAAAGGCTAAAAGCAACCCCACCATTGTAATCGCACCGAAACCACTTATAAACCAGCCTCCGATAAAATACAACACTACAAATACTGCACAAAAGATGAATGCTGGCAGGAGTTTATTGTAAAAGACATTAGACGGTTTTGTGATTTCTCCGTTATTTTCAGCGGCCAGTACCGCACCAGTCCACAAACTCTCCATTTCAGGAATGGAGATAGTCTTCTGCACACCCTCATGATCTGTATATAAAACCGATTGCTCCTTTTTTTCAATATATGATAAAATCAAATGCCCGTTTCCTATATCTAATATGGTTAGAAATGTTTCCGGTAAATGATCAAAATCCTGAAAATCAATCGTAAAGGCACCATTTGGAATACCAAAAAAACCAAGAGCATCACTAAAAGCCAGAAGACTAGGTGTCTCCGGATGCGATTCTACCTGATAGATGTAATCATTCTTATCAATTTTTACATCAATCGATTTCAGATATAAAAAAACAGCGTTAATTTCTTTTCTTAATTCCATGGTTATAGTTGAATTGTTGATACTATCTTTCGATGGTATTATCGTTTTCCCGGTGATATTTTTTTATTGATTCGGCCTGTTGATTCATCTTATTCATGATTTCCAGACTTTTACTAACATCTGCCATACTTTGCATCAAAACAGGCAAGGGATCATTTATGAAGTTTTCTTTATTTTTAATGTAGGCTTCTTTTGACATCAAACTCTCATCCATTACTGATTCTGTTTGCAATGTAGACCGGACATTTTTTTTACTGCCTTTCAATTTCCATTGATATTCATTATTAGCATCTTTCAGCTCTATAATCAACCCTGGAAGCCCCATAAAAACATAAGGACCATCAAAAACCGGAATATCCTGAGTAAACCATGCTATCCAATGTCTTCCTCCATAATTGGCTTCTGCTTTTTGTACTTGAAAAGTCCCGGTATTTTTTTTTTCCGGTAAAAGCTTCCAATGAAGATCAGGATATTCTTTATAGGAAATAACACCTATAAATAAATCATCTTTCAGAATAACTGATGAATTACCAAGATCTTTTATTACCTTAAAATTCATTGTTCCTAACGATAAAACTGGGGATTGTGTTGTGAAAAGAGAATCAGATTCCCACTTTTCTTTTCGAATGAATACAGACCTTTTATCAAGACTGTCCAGATAGAATATGTCGGTCTTTATCGTCTTATTTTTGGTAGAGGGTTTATAGGTAAGTTCATAATAAAACCGATGAACCTGCCCTTTACAGGCACAGGAATATAAAACTATAAAAAAAACGAAAAGGTTAATTTTTTTCATTTTGATCTTCATGGTACTGAGCCAAATATATCTCTTTTTATGGAAATACAATACTTCTGTAACAATTTACAGTAAAGAAAATTACGAAAAAGAAAACTATTGTCTCTAAATGATATTATAAATCAAGCAGATAAAGTTTTCTTTATGAAATAAAAGAATTATCGTGAAATTTTACAAATATCCTTTATTGGTGAAAAAAAAATTTAGAATTTAAATTATGAGATAAAAAAAAACACTATAAAATAGTGCTCTTCTTGTTCTATTTGTAACTGAAAATAGTTCTTAAAATCCTAAATAATGTTAAATTCTATTTTTCAAATAACATTTTTGTAATAAAATCTTTCTCTCCTTTTCCTCTTGCCGGAGAATATTCTCTTCCGTAGAAAATAATCTGAAGGTGAAGTTTATTCCATACTTCTTCAGGGAATAATTTCTTGGCATCGCGCTCTGTTTCCACCACGTTTTTTCCTGAGGTAAGTTTCCACTGTGTCATCAGACGATGAATGTGGGTATCTACCGGAAAAGCAGGAAATCCGAAACCCTGGCTCATCACCACTGAAGCAGTTTTATGCCCTACGCCCGGAAGGGCTTCCAATTCTTCATAAGTTTGCGGAACGATACCATTATGACGTTCCAGCAGAAGTTCTGCCATTCTTTTAAGGTTTTTGGCTTTGGTATTGGAAAGTCCGATTTCTTTGATGAGTTCTTTGATTTCAAATTCTTCCAGCCTGGCCATTCTTTGTGGAGTTCCTGCCACGGCAAAAAGATCAGGCGTAACCTGGTTAACTTTTTTATCTGTGGTCTGCGCGGAAAGCGCTACGGCCACCATTAATGTATACGGATCGGTGTGATCTAACGGAATAGGTGTAGTCGGATATAATTTATCCAGTTCTATCTGAACGAGCTCAGCTCTTTGTTTTTTTGTCATGTAACCCTTAAATTTGAACAAAATTAAATCATTATGCTGAAAGTTGGAGATAAATTACCTGAATTTGAAGGATTCAATCAAGACGGAGAAACGGTAACCTCATCAAAGTTAATAGGAAAAAAACTGGTGGTTTTCTTCTACCCGCAAGCGAATACCCCAACGTGTACCGTGGAAGCCTGCAATCTGAGTGATAATTATTCCAAGCTTGAAAAAGCAGGATATCAGTTACTGGGAGTAAGTGGTGACAGTGTAAAGAAACAGAAGAACTTTCACAGTAAATTTGCATTTCCTTATGATCTTATTGCTGATGAAAACCGAGATATCATTGAAAAATTCGGGGTCTGGCAGGAGAAAAAAACGTTTGGAAAAACGTATATGGGAATTGTAAGAACGACTTTTATTTTCGATGAAAATGGTGTCTGTACAAGAGTGATTGAAAAAGTAACGTCAAAGACTGCTGCTGAGCAGATTCTGGAAGGATAATTCTTTTTGAAACACAAATATCACAAATGCTTTCACAAATAACACGATTTACGATCTATACGTTATTTGTGAAAGCATTTTTAGAAGTTTTATTCGGTTTCGTAATAGTTGAGTTCTTCGGTTTCGCCTGGAAGTATGACGTGTTTTTTAAACCTCAACCCTAATTTTTCGATCAGTTTTTGGGAAGAAATATTATCCTTTGAAATAATGGCTGATATTTTTGTTAATCCGAAATCATCCATTCCAATAGACTTCACTTTCTGAGCTGCTTCGTAGGCATATCCCCTACCTTCGAACTCTTCCAGCAGAGAATATCCTATATCCACGATATCAAGACCTTCTCTTTCGAAGATTCCTACTGCCCCTACTTTTTCATTGCCTTCTTTGGTTATTAAAAGATAGTTTCCAAATCCAAGTCTTTCAATCTGGGGAGCAAATCTGTTGAGAATATAATTTTCGGCATCTTCAACAGAATTAACATTGCGGTTGCCGATATGTTGAATGAATTTTGGCCTGTTATAAAGGTCAAAGACGAAATCTTTATCTTCACGGGACATGGGACGAAGGATTAATCGCTCAGTCTCATAGATATTATCTGCGTTTGGGTGTTTTTTTAGACTCATCTATCTTGGGTTCTTCTTTTTTTTCGATTTTCAACAATCTTGGGTTATTAGCACATTTTTTATTGTAAAGCTCAATATATGTTCCATTGTCTTTTACATTGCTTACAGTACCTGTAGATTTATTTACAGTGACTGTATAATGTGTTTTCTGGTAAGGACATTCCTTTGAGGTCAGTTTTCCAAGATCCAGATAGTAATTCGATTGATCTTCATGGTAATTGCCGGCAAGATCCTTGAATTCCTCATCCACCATATATCCCTCAGCAGCTAATACAACCGCAGCCTCCTGAGCATTATCAATTCTGTCAACAAACTTCTTCAATCCCACTACATCTGTTACATAATTTACTTTACCTCCTTCTGAGTAAGCAATATAATAAAAGCTGTCTTCACTAGGGAAAAGATTGAATCCTGAGAACTGAGGAGTGTAATTTACCTTACCCGAAGTCTTTATTTCTTCACCTTTACCGTAGCTGTTGTATATCAGCACCCACGAGTCTACTCTGCTTCCTGGGTTGATCTGCTGCAAAACAGAAGGTATATTTGAAAACTTTTTCTTCTCCTGAGAATATCCTAAGATTCCCAGAAGTAAAAATGTAAGAATTGTAAATCGGGTTGCAGTGTTACTCATAATTTAAAAATCAGCAGAAATATACCAAATATTACATGAACTTCTCGCCTTTCTTAAAGTTTTTCAGATCAAGAACATAGTCTTTAATGAGCTGGTCATTATCACGCGGACAGATCAGAAGTGCCTTATCTGTATCTACAACAATATAGTTTTCAAGACCATCAATGATTACGGCCTTGTTATTATTCTTTAAACGGATGATATTTCCTTTTGAATTATAAGCAAGTAAATGTTTCAGTTTTACCGCGTTTCCGTCTTTATCTTTTTCTGTATTTTCATATACGGAAGTCCATGTTCCAAGATCGCTCCATCCCAAATCTGATGGAATCACATAAACATTCTTTGCTTTTTCTAAAATTCCGTTATCAATAGAAATCTTCTGAACCTTCGGATAAATGGTTTCAATACAGCTATTTTCTTTTTCTGAGTTGTACTCACAAGCCATAAAATGCTGCATCATTTCTGGAAGATAAAGATCAAAGGCATGATGGATACTTTTCACATTCCATACAAAAATTCCTGCATTCCAAAGGAAATCACCGCTTTCCAGAAAGCTTTGGGCAATTTCAAGGATAGGCTTTTCTGTGAATGTTTTCACTTTAAAATATTCCGAACCCTTTTTTTCTACAAACTGAATATATCCGTATCCGGTATCAGGCCTTGTAGGGGTAATCCCTAATGTTACCAGATAATCATTTTTTGAAGCCAGCTCAAATGCCAGCTCCACTTTCTCCAAAAATACATCTTCTTTAAGGATCAGATGATCTGCCGGCAATACAATCATCGTTGCATCCGGATTAATCTCAGCAATTTTGTTGGCCATATACAGATTACAAGCGGCTGTATTCTTCATCAAGGGCTCGCCCACAATATTCTCTTCAGGAATTTCCGGAAGCTGCTGATGGGAAACAGGAACATACTCTTTATTCGTAATCACGAATATCTGCTCTTTAGGAATTACCTTGCTGATTCTGTCATAGGTCTGCTGAATCATAGTGCGCCCGGTTCCTAAAATATCCTGAAACTGTTTTGGAAATTTTTGCGTACTCATCGGCCAGAACCGGCTCCCGATTCCTCCCGCCATTATAACGCAATATCTATCTGATTTTAACATTATTAGCTACATTTTTCTACCCTCGCTAAAGGCTTGAAAGAATACTTCCTTCCAGTAGCCAGGTTCTTACAAAGATAGTTTTTTTTAACCAGACCTTCTAATAAATACTTTTCGTTGCGATAGATAAAGAATTCTCCCTTTTTAAGCTCCTCGATAAAATGAAGACTATCATCCTGTTTCTCAGTATGAAAATATCTTACCAGATCAGGGCTTGCCATGAAATTGGCTTTAGGCGATTTTGAAAATTTTATAATGATAGGTTTGAGCTCTTCATCATATATTTCAAGGCTTTCCAGAAGCATATTTCTAAAAGTTTCTTTCCATTCGTTGCCGTGGGGCGAAATTCTCCGTCCATATTTTTCGAAAGCAATCAGATGTGCGAGCTCGTGAGTGAGCACAAAGAAAAAAAGTTGTGGGGTAAGGGTTGAATTTACCGTAATTTCATGCGAATTGTCCGGAAGTTTTCTGTAATCTCCCAGTTTTGAATTTCTGTTTCTTGTAACTTTTATATGTATATAGTAATCTGCAAACCAGATTCTTAAATATTTAAGTGTATTTTGAGGTAAGTATTTTTCTAATGATTGAATTGGCATTTTACAAACTTAATGGAATTCCTGCATAGAAATTCAATAGTTTAAGACTAAAAAGATAATTATATTTTGCCTGCGCTACTGATCCCTGTGCATTTGCATAATTATTTCTCGCCACATTGACGTCGTAGATGGTGGTTCTTCCGGCAGCATAACTTTTATCGGCAAAATCAAGAGCCAGTTTTGAGCTTTTTTCAGCTTCCACTGCAGCCAGATAGGTTTCATAATTGGCATCAGCATCAAACTGAGCTTTCTGAACATTTTGTCTTACCGTCTGTTTCTGTTGTTCTAGTGTATTTCTGGCTATACTCTCATTGACCTTAGACTGTTCTACCTGAAGTTTTGTTTTTCCTTTATTGAAGATAGGAATATTCAATGATAATCCAACATTTTGCCCGAACTGATCTTTATATTGTTCAAAAAAAGTTCCCTGCACAGTACCTGGCATAGGATCAAACTGCCTGTTATAGAAAGTGTTAAGACCCGCACTTGCCGTTAACGTTGGCCAGAATGCTGTTTTGGTTACTTCAGTTTGTGCTTCGGCAGATCTTATCCTGCTTTCGGCTGCTTTGATCTGAGGTTGTATCTCATACGCCGTTGTAAGCACTTCATCCACAGTATTAAGCTGTAAATCAAGTTTTTCCGGAACGTTTACATCTTCCACATCGAAACCTTTGTAATCTGAAAGCTGTAATAGCTGAGCGATGGCAAATAAAGCACGTCCAACATTTACTTCTGCCGTTTTAAGGTTTTGTTTCTCTCTTGCCAGCGCAGCTTCAGCCTCAGCTAGAACCGTCTGGGCAGTTGTCCCAACCTGGGTTGTGATCTTAGCTCTGTCAAACTGTTTCTGGGCATTATCCACAGCACTCTGAGAGATTTTAACAATCTCCTTATTCAACAAGGCTGTCAGATATTGTTGAGCAATCTGAAGAGAGATATCATTTTTAATGGTTTCAATGTCATATTGGCTTGCTTCTACATCAAACTGGGCTTTTCGTACATTTTTCTCTAATCTTCCATTATTATAGAGCAAAATATCGGCTCCCAGACCAACACTGTTATTGAATCTATCGTTTCTAAAACTTCCCGCTCCTAATGACCCTTGCCCGAAACTCACCCCATTCGTCATACTCCCCGATACAGATGGTAAATATTCTTTTTGGGCTGCTTTAAGATTATATTCCTGGTTTTGTTTGTTATACTGATTTTGGATAACCTGAAGATTATGCTCCACTGCATAGCTTACACATTCTTTTAAGGACCATTTCTTCTGAGCGCTTAAACCCAGATAACCTAATCCAAAAACGATGATCCAAACTTTTTTCATATGTATATGTTTATTTGTTTTTAATGGTCATATGGAACCGTGTCATCTTCATCAGTACTGTTATCTGTGAATCACAGCGATTTCATATTAAGATTTTTCAATATTAGACGAATTAAATATAAAAAAGTTACAGATTGAAAAATTATATTTTATTTTAAAAAAACTTTTGGGAATTTTGCACCATGACAAATGAACAATATCAGGAAGCTATCGACTGGCTTTTCGTACAGATGCCCAACTATCAGATAGATGGACAGAAGGCTTATAAACCTGGACTTGATAATATAACAAAGCTTTGTGCTTTTTTTGGAAATCCTCAGGATAAAATAAAGTGTATTCATATTGGCGGCACCAATGGAAAAGGTTCTTCAAGCAATATGCTGGCATCTGTTCTTCAGGAAGCCGGTTATAAAACAGGATTATACAATTCTCCACACCTTATAGACTTCACAGAGCGCATAAAGGTGAATGGAAAAAACTGTAATAAAGAATTTGTCTTTGATTTTATTCAAAAACTGAAAACGATTCCGGAAGACATCCGTCCCTCTTTCTTCGAGTTTACGACCATCATGGCTTTTGAATATTTTTATCAGCAGCAGGTAGATTTTGCCATTATTGAAGTTGGATTGGGAGGAAGACTGGATTCAACAAATATTATCAAACCGTTGATTTCGGCTATTACTAATGTTCAGCTGGATCATCAGAATATTCTTGGAGATACCATCGAAGAAATTGCATCAGAGAAGGCTGGAATTATTAAACAACATATCCCGATTATTTCCGGTGACGAAAATGAAGTTGTCAAAAATATCATTAAAAAGAAAGCTACGAAAGAAAATGCTGCTTTGATAGATGCCACTCTTATCAATACAGATCTGGAATCTGATCTGAAAGGGAATTACCAGAAGAAAAATGTCAGAGTCGTTCTGGCCGCTGTAGAAGAATTAAGGAAACTTAAAGTAAATATTTCTGATGAAGCATTGGAAAAAGGACTTCTCCATGTTCACCAGAATACAGGATTTATTGGCCGTTGGTTTGAATTTTCACAACATCCGCTTACGATTTGTGATACGGGACACAATCAGGCAGGTTTGGAGTATGTTTTTTCACAATTAAATTCAATTGACAGGCACAAGCATATTATTTTGGGGTTTGTGAACGACAAAAAAATAGATGATGTGATGAAATTACTTCCCGAAAATTCTGAGTTCTATTTTGCAAAACCATCCATCAACAGGGGAAGACACCCGGAAGATTATGAAAATCTGCTTCAGGAGGCGAAAATTTTTTATAAAATTTTTGATTCTGTACAGGAAGCGTATCTCTCTGCAAAAGAACGATGTACAAATGAAGAAATGATTTTTATCGGCGGAAGCAACTTTGTAGTGGGAGATTTTTTGGAAAAAAATTTGGAGATTAAAGAATAAGTCGTATATTTGCACCACTCTAAACAAGAGAACAAGTCTAGAGGGTTCTTAGCTCAGTTGGTTCAGAGCATCTGGTTTACACCCAGAGGGTCGGGGGTTCGAATCCCTCAGGACCCACAGAAAAGGAAACGAAACCTTTCAAAAAAATTCGGGTTCTTAGCTCAGTTGGTTCAGAGCATCTGGTTTACACCCAGAGGGTCGGGGGTTCGAATCCCTCAGGACCCACAAAAAATCTCTCAGATTTCTGGGAGATTTTTTTATTTTACCCCTAAGCAATTTATAAAGCTTCTCCTCCACTTTTCCTTATATTTATCTACCTTTGCCTACATCGAATAGCCGAACTTGAAGCAGCTCCACATCATATCATTCAATTATCCCTACCCTCCTTCCTATGGTGGAATCATTGATGTATATTATAAAATCAAGGCCATATCTGATATGGGAATAAAAATTCATCTTCACTGTTTCATAGATCAGATCCCTTCAACCATTGACAGAGAAATTAAAGAGATTACAGAAAATGTATTTTTTTACAAAAAGAAGAAGAATCCTCTGCTTTATTTTTCTTCAACGCCTTTCGCTGCTGCGATCAGAAAATCTGAAGAACTTATTAAAAATCTGGACAGGAATAAAGCTCCCATCTTGTTTGAGGGTTTACAAACCACGCAAATTATACGGTTTTTGAGAGAGAATGACCACAAACTCTACCTCCGTTATCACAATAACGAAAAGGAGTACTATAAAGGTCTTTCCGGATCGGAGAACAACCTATTCAAAAAGATCATCTACTCCATTGAATCTTTAAAATATACAGGATATCAGAAAAAACTTTTAAAGAAATTTGACGCTGTATTCTGTCTGTCTGAGAAAGAATATCATGAAGTTGAATCCTATTCAAAGAATGCACACCTGATTCATATCTTTCACGGTAATGAATCGGTAAAGGAATTGGATCAAAAAGGAAAGTATTTTCTATTTCATGGAGATCTCACCACTGCAGACAATAAAAGAGCATTAAATGAGACTATCGGTTTATTTAAAACGCTTCCACAATATAAATTGATTGTTGCCTCCGATCGTGCCAGTGAAGATATTAAAAACAAAATCTCAGCCGTTGAAAATATCAGCCTTACTCCTATTCAAACCAGAGAGAACCTTTACCGTCTTCTGGAAGGTGCTCATGCCAATATTTTAATTTCTTACCAAAATTCAGGAACAAAAGTGAAGCTTTTCAATACGCTTTACAACAGCCGTTTCGTGATTATTAACGGGAATATTACAGATGATCCGGTTTTAACAAATTTATGCCTGTATGGCGATGATATGAGCCAAATCCGTCAGCAGATTATCATCTCGGCTGAAAAAGACTATGATGACAATGAAAAAAGAAAGAATATTTTAGAAGCAAGTCACTCTGACAAAGCTAAAGCAGAAGAAATAGTAAAGCTAATTTTTAAAAATTAACCCTGTCCACCACTTTCTGGATATTAAATTCTTCAAGACAGGCCCAGTCACCTCTGTAACATTCCTTATCTCCAAAGACAGAACATGGTCTGCAGCTCAGGTCTTTTACCTGAACAACATCTTCCTCACTTTGTCCAAATCCCAGAAATCCTGCATAAGGATGAGTAGCTCCCCAGATAGAAATACATCGGGTTCCCACAAGACTTGCGAGGTGCATATTGGCAGAATCCATAGATATCATCAGTTCCAGTCCGGCAATATAATTGAGCTCTTCCGTAAGATTTAATTTTCCGGCAAGATTTTCTGTATTAGGAATCTCTGCTTCCCATTTTTCTAGAGTTTCCGTTTCTTTTTTACCTCCTCCAAAGAAATACACCGTATGTTTCTGAGCAAGAATTCTTACCAGTTCATACGATTTCGCCAAAGGAAGCATTTTCCCTTTATGCTGGGCAAAAGGGGCAAAACCAATCCCGGATTTTTGCGCCGAAACCGGTCTTAATTGATGAGAGAGTTCAACTTTGAAGCCCATTTCACGGAAAACATCTGCATAACGTTCCACTGTTTTTTTCAGCTGTACCTTTTCCAGATTCCAGATATCTGTAAGATGTTCTTTTTCTTCCTTGCCTTTATCAATTTTAAAGACCTTGAGCCCTTTCCTCCTGTATATTCTGTCTAAAACCTTGGTTCGGATTACATCATGGAGATTGGCAATACAATCCGGATTAAATTCACGGATCAGTTCGTTACTCAGTTTTCTCAATCCGAAAAGACCTTTGTAATCATCCAGGTCAATCCCTTTAAAAGTTACATTGGAAATTCCAGTAAACAACGCCTCAAAATTTTTCCTGGAGACCATAATAATTTCCACACCGGGGTTCTGCTCCAGAAATTCTCTGAAAACAGGTACGGTCATCGCAACATCTCCGAATGCGGAAAAACGATATGCTAAAATTCTGGTCACGGTTATGATTTCAGTTGGTAAGCAACTGCATAAAACTTGATCTGCTTTGTCATCGCCATAAGTCCGTTGGCTCTGGAAGGTGAAAGAAACTCCTGTAGTCCTATTTCTCCGATAAAATCAAAATCAGAATCCAGGATTTCCTGAGTGGAATGTCCACTGTAAATACTTACTAAAAGAGAAACGATCCCTTTTGGTAGAATACCATCAGAATCTGCATTAAAGAAAAGTTTCCCGTCTTTAAATTCAGCATCAATCCAAACTTTGCTCTGGCAGCCTTTAATCAGATTTTCTTCTGTTTTCTTATCTTCAGCCAAGCCTTTCAGTTCTTTTCCAAGATCAATGATGTACTCATACTTTTGCTCCCAATCTTCAAGAAAAGCGAATTCATCTATTATTTCCTGCTGTTTTTCTTTAATGGTCATTTTAAATCAAATTTCTTTTGCAAAGATAACCAATTTTGTAAAAATTATTTACAGGATGCTTTTTCAAAAAGTTGGAGGATTTTTGTCTCTTCATTCTCCCAGCAAAATACATCTGCTGCCTTATTTAATTCGCTCTGATAATAATGTCTTCCTCTCTGAAGAACAAGATTGATTGCTTTTTCAATGGTTTCAGGCTGATGATCCGGAATAACTTCTCCTACATTAAATTGATTTTTTATCCTTTGCATTTCCGGAAAATTAATCATCACAAGCGGTACTCTCGATTGGATATAGTCACAAACCTTATTAGGAAGTGAATAATAGTAGCTTACTCCATTATTTTCTTCGAGACTGAATCCTGCATCAGCGGTTTTTGTTATTTCCCTGAGATTTTCCGGTTTCAGCTTACCCAGAAAAAAGACTTTATCCTGAAGTTTCTCCTGAATAACAAGTTCTTCGTATTCTTTTTTCTTCGGGCCGTCACCTGCAATTTTCAGAACAGCATCTTTAATATGATGCATGGCCACAATCATTTTTTCAATTCCCCTCGACTGATTAATCGCTCCCTGATACAGAATGATCTTTGGATGATTTTCAGGAATTTCCGGTGCTGAAAGAATTTTTCTCGGAATATTTCTAACCACTACCGGATTGACATTATACTGTTCATGAAACCATTCGGCATAGCTTTCACTTTCTGTCATCATCAGTTCCATATGGGGAACCAGCTTTCTTTCCAGCACTCTCCAGAATTTCTGAGAAAACCTGTTTTGAACCGATGGCATTTCCGTGAAAATTTCATGGCTGTCAAACACCAAAGGGATGTTCAGTTTTCTGGCAATGAGATAATTTGGCAGAAGTGCATCAATATCATTGGCATGGAGAATCGTATCTTTGTCCGCTTTTTTCTTCAGTTCTTTGTATAATTTCCAGTTGAATTCAAAATAAGCGGTCTTCAGGCTTTTAGACTTCAATCCTATTCTGGAAAAGGGATAAGGACGTTCCATTTTTTCATTTCCTTCCCAATCGTTACCAATCAGATCTATGGAATACCCGTTATCAAAAAGGGTTTTGCATACCTTCTCTATCCGTTGGTCAGTATACAGATTACTAAAAGCAGAAGTAATAATTTTTTTCCTCATCAATCTTTCTTGTCTAGTATTAAATAATAGATTTGAATGAAACAAATAAGCCCGTTTGGTATGATAACCGGCCAAAGCATTCCATTAAAGATACCATAAATGACAAAACAAATACAGCCAATCATGTTAACCACTCTGATTTTTTTTACATCTTTCAGTATGAAACTCAATACGATAAAAAGAGAAGCAGAATAGCCAATGTAAGTGGTAAGTTCAGGATTCATGGGGAAAATTTAAGGTTACAAACTTAATCATTTTCAATAAGATAATAAATTTTTTTCTGCCATAAAGTCATTAATTGATTTTTGGTAAAATATTTGTAATTTAGATAATGAATAAAAGGTAATGTTGCCTTTGTTCTAATGAGATATATTATGGATTATAAGTTTTCACAAGGTTTGAGCCAGGTGTTCAAACAAAGCAAAAGCGAAGCTAAAAGGCTGAAAAGTGAATTTCTTAATACAGAACATCTACTTTTAGGTATTATAAAAACGGAAAACTCTGCAAAAGAAATCCTTCAAAACCTTAATGCGGATTTAACACAAATCAGAAGAAAAATTGAAACTTTAAATACAGCAAGTCTTAATCCTATTTCTGAGGAGGTTACCAATATTTCTTTCACTAAGATGGCAGATCATGCGATCAAACGTGCAGAGTTAGAATGCCGACAGTATAAAAGCAATGAAATTAATACCGTTCACCTGCTTTTAGGTATTCTTTATAAATATGAGGACCCTACTTCAAATATTCTGGGAGCTTATGACATCGACTACGAAGGAGTTTCAAGAGAGTACCAGACTATGCTTAAAAATTCAGGCCAGTCTCCACAGATGAGTGCTTACGATGATGATGATGAGAGAGAGGAATTTGAGCAAATGAGAAAACCTACAGGAAATCTAGGTTCTGCAAAAAGTAAAACCCCTACATTGGACAACTTTGGTAGAGACCTTACTTCTTTGGCCAGAGACGGAAAACTGGACCCTGTGATCGGTCGTGAAAAAGAAATTGAGAGAGTTTCTCAGATCTTATCGCGTAGAAAGAAGAACAACCCGCTTCTTATCGGGGAGCCTGGAGTTGGTAAATCTGCGATCGCTGAAGGTTTAGCATTAAGAATTCAACAGAAAAAAGTGTCGAGAGTTCTTTACGGAAAACGTGTGATCACTTTAGACCTGGCAAGTTTAGTTGCCGGAACTAAGTACCGTGGTCAGTTTGAGGAAAGAATGAAGGCCATCATGACGGAACTGGAGAAAAACAGGGATGTCATCTTATTTATTGATGAGCTTCATACGATTGTAGGAGCTGGAAGTTCCACAGGAAGTTTAGATGCTTCCAATATGTTCAAACCGGCTTTGGCAAGAGGTGAAATTCAATGCATCGGGGCAACTACCCTGGATGAATACCGTCAGTATATTGAAAAAGACGGAGCTTTAGAAAGAAGATTCCAGAAAGTAATGGTGGAACCTACTTCTATTGATGAAACCATTCAGATTCTGAACCAGATCAAAGATAAGTATGAAGAGCATCACAATGTCATTTATACACCTGAAGCGATTGCGGCGTGTGTCAATTTGACATCAAGATATATAACAGACCGTTTCTTACCGGACAAAGCAATTGACGCAATGGACGAAGCCGGATCCCGTGTTTATATCAAAAACATGAAAGTTCCTACTGAAATTATTGATTTTGAAAAGAAAATCGAAGATATCAAAGAACTGAAACAGAAAGCGGTAAAAGCTCAGGACTATCTTGAAGCAAGAAAACTGAAAGATGAAGAGGAACGTCTTCAGATGGAACTTAACTCGGCTCAGGAAAAATGGGATAAGGATGTAAAAGAGAAAAAAGAAACCGTAACGGAAGAAAATGTAGCGGAAGTGGTTTCTATGATGAGCGGAGTTCCTGTAACGAAAGTTGGTAAGAACGAGCTTGACAAGTTGGCCCAAATGGACGAGAAGCTTAACGGAAAAGTAATCGGCCAGGAAGATGCTGTGAAGAAAGTAGTAAAAGCTATTCAGAGAAACAGAGCTGGTCTTAAAGATCCTAACCGCCCTATCGGTACCTTTATTTTCCTTGGAACAACCGGGGTTGGTAAAACCGAATTGGCGAAGGTAATGGCAAGAGAACTATTCGAATCCGATGAATCTCTGATCAGAATTGACATGAGTGAATACATGGAGAAATTCGCGGTTTCGAGATTGGTTGGTGCGCCTCCGGGATACGTTGGATACGAAGAAGGAGGTCAGCTGACAGAAGCGGTAAGAAGAAAGCCTTACGCAGTGGTTCTTTTGGATGAGATTGAAAAAGCTCACCCGGATGTATTCAATATCCTGCTACAGATTTTGGATGAAGGACACGTTACAGACAGCTTGGGAAGAAAAATTGATTTTAGAAATACCATCATTATTCTGACTTCAAACATCGGAACAAGAGATCTTAAAGACTTTGGAGACGGTGTAGGATTCGGAACTTCTGCGAAGAAAACCACTTCAGACTCAAGAGCGAGAAGTACCATTGAAAATGCCCTTAAAAAAGCATTTGCACCGGAATTCTTAAACAGAATTGATGATATTGTGATCTTCAACTCTCTTGTACAGGATGATATCAAGAAAATCATTGATATTGAACTGAATAAGCTTTATGGCAGACTTGAAAAATTAGGATATAAAGTTGATCTTACTGAAGAAGCAAAAGACTTTATTTCTGAAAAAGGATGGGATAAAGATTTCGGAGCAAGACCACTGAAACGTGCAATTCAGAAATATATTGAGGACTTATTGGCAGAAATGCTGGTAAACAAGCAATTGAGCGAAGGAGAAACCGTAATTCTTGATCTTAATGAAGCAAAAGACGGACTGATCGGGAAAACACAGAAAGCTAAGAAATCGGCTGAAAAGTCTTCTCAATCTTAATTAAATAAATAATTTAATTTCAAATAGAAAATCCCCGGGAAGTTTCCCGGGGATTTTTGTTTTGTAAGCTTTGGCTGAAGCCGGATGAATTTTGTTTTCTGACTAAACGGGTTAAAGCCCGTTCCTCTTGATAAATGAACCTTTAAAGCCCCACCACAAAACCAATAGTCGGGATCAGACCGCTGGAAAATACACTGGAATTCTGTTTCCAAAGCACATTGTACATTAACCCCAGCTGCATGAAGGAATTATTCCCGATCCGCTGCATATATCCTCCTCCAAGGTACAATGCATTTTCTTCCGTATTGTATTTATAATCGTAGTATTTATCCTTGTAATCAACAAAATAATGCTGATAGTTGGCTCCCACGTAAAATGATCTGGCAAAATAATAATTGACAAAAGGACCTACTCCAAACATAGTAGATTTATAGTAATCAGAAGTCTGCCACGAAACACTTCCTACCACACCGCCTTCAAAATCATCTGTAAACCTGTAACCTACTCTTGGTGAAGCCGACAGATTAAAGGCACTGTTGCTTCCAAATCCTAATCCAATACCTCCTCCGAAAGTCCATTTGCTGTTTTCCTGTACCGGTGCACCTACTGAAATTTGGGAAAATGCTGATCCTGAGCTTATCAGCATCATAGAAATAATAAACTTTTTCATATATACTATTTTTGTTTTTAAAGTTATGTTCTCCTCTGTTTCCGTCTGCAGAGAGACTGATAAAAGGTAATCAATATGCTATCGTTTTTATCAATGTTTAAAATTATGGTTTTTTTACGAATTTTTTAATTGTATTTTTGCCGCATCAAACTAAGAACTCCCGTTAAGAGTTTCGTAAAATTGAATACAATGAAAGTAGTAGTAGGCCTCTCTGGAGGTGTAGATTCTAGTGTTACAGCATATTTGCTGCAGCAGCAAGGCCATGACGTAGTGGCTTTATTTATGAGAAACTGGAACGATGCTTCCGTAACATTAGAAGATGAATGTCCCTGGATTGAGGACAGTAATGATGCTCTGATGGTAGCACAAAAACTTGGAATTCCTTTCCAGGTGATAGACATGAGTGAACTTTACAAGGAGCGTATCGTTGACTATATGTTTGCCGAATATGAAAAAGGCAGAACTCCCAACCCTGATGTATTGTGTAACAGAGAAGTAAAATTCGATGTGTTTATGAAGACCGCAATGTCTTTGGGCGCCGATAAGGTAGCAACAGGACATTATGCAAGGGTAAATTCTACTTTTGATGAAAACGGAAAAGAAATTTTCCATCTTCTGGCCGGAAAAGACAACAATAAGGATCAGTCTTACTTTCTTTGCCAGCTAAGCCAGGATCAGCTTTCAAAAGCGTTATTCCCAATTGGAGAACTTACAAAGCCTCAGGTAAGAGAAATTGCAAAAGAAATCGGACTGGTAACGGCAGATAAAAAAGATTCTCAGGGATTATGTTTTATCGGAAAAGTAAGTCTTCCCCAGTTTTTACAACAGCAATTGAAACCAAATGAAGGGGAAATCGTAGAAATTTTCAAGGATTCTCCTCTATTTTCGGAAGAAAAACCTGAATTCTCATCCAAAGTAGAAGAACTTGAATTTTTATCAAGAAAAATCCATTATAAAAAATCTGACGGAAAAGTAATCGGGAAACATCAGGGTGCCCAGTTTTTCACGATCGGACAAAGTAAAGGCCTTGGTATAGGCGGACACAAAGAAAGCTGTTTTATCATCTCCAGAGATATGGAAAATAACATCCTTTTCGTAGGAGAAGGAAGCCATTTCCCGGGTCTTCATAAAAAAGCTTTGAAAATAGACAATTCTGAACTGCACTGGGTTCGTGAGGATTTGAGACTTCAGAACGGAGAATCTATGGAAGTAATGGCCAGATTCAGATACAGACAGCCTTTGCAGAAAGCAACTTTGTATCAGTTTGAGAATGCTTTTTATATTGAATTTGACGAACTTCAGTCTGCTATTGCTGAAGGACAGTTTGCTTCATGGTATATTGATGAGGAGCTGATTGGCAGTGGTGTGATTTCGTAAGAGTTTCGGGTACGGGATTCGGGTGATTGAGATTGTTTTTTTTAAGAAAATATTTTTTTGAAATTTTTCTGTAACGTTTTTTAAGTTATCATACTTACGGAGTAAATAACAATAAAAAATACTACTATGAAAACATCTACAAAAAACCAGTATGCTTATGTAAACAATATTCTGATTGCAGTTGTATCCTCTATTTTCGGTTATAATCTTTATCAGGCCATTGTACATCCGGAAAACTCCAATATCGCGATCAGTCTTATTTTGGTAGTCCTGACTTCCGTTATGGTTCGAAAATATGGCTATCAGCCCGCAAAAGAAGAAAAGAAAGATATTTAATATCAACAACACATAATAAAGCCCGGAACATTTTTGTTTCGGGTTTGTTTTTAATAATAAATTTTATTTTATCTTTTCATTTACATAACCTGAGATAAAAACCAATGTAACAATACCTTCTGCTATTAATATCACAACAAGAAATCCAACAGGTTTTCCCAATATGACACCTCTGATAAGCTTGATAATTCCCAACAAGAAAATAAATCCTGCGAAATAAATTGTCGTTCCCGAAATGGTTTCTTTCAAAGAATTTAGCATAAAAAACGAAGCGTAAAATCCTAGAACCAGAATGACATAGAACTTCAAAAAGTCAGGTCCTTTAAGAATAACCGGATTAAATGTCAAATAGACTGTCATAAGCCATATAAAGCCTATCACAACCGGAACTGAATAAATGATGAGTTTTTTCATAATGATGAGTTTTATTATCCACCACAGCCTCCACATCCACCGCAACCACCGCAGCCGCCTCCACAACCACCTCCTCCACTGCAGCTTGAGCCACCACAACTTCCTCCGTCATTATTTTGCTTATCTTTTCTGTTAGGGTCAGAAACCTCCTGATCTCCTATGATTGAAACGATAGTTCCCAGAATGAAAATAATCCCGAATACAACTCCAGTAACCATTAACCCTGAAAAGTTATCTCCTTCTGTACACGAAAATAAAAGCAGTAACACAAATATGGGAGCAAAGAAGGCCATTTTTCTAAGCCAAGACTGTACTTTTGACTTTTTCTTACTCTCTCTCCAGATTTCTTCGGGTGCTTCTTGCCTGAATATCTGCCGATAACTTGTTAAAGTATCTTCAAACCAGTTCTGATGTCTTTCTTTTTCCGCAGAGCCTCCTTTGGAAGGATGATGATGAAGAGGTCTTTTTAAGATATGGGGACAGAATTCCTCCCAATAATTTTGGGTGTAGATCAGGTGCATATGCCATACTTTATCTACTATTTCGCTGGGAGAAGCTCCATGCGGAAGAATACAGCAGAGATACACGAACTTTTTGTACTCTTCAATTGCTTTTTTGGCGAAATCAAGGCTCCAGAGTTCTTCTTTGGCGAGTTTTTTTGAGAAAGGGAACTCGACCCCGGGAGCATCCAGAGAAAACTCCTGTATCCTTTTCCAAAGGGACTCATCTAGTAATAGCATTTTTGTTTCCATTGTTTTGATTTTTGTTTTCTATTCAAATATCAATGGATTATATAATATAAAAGTCTTTCAAAAATCTTTTTTGGTTTCATAAAAATCTTAAATTAGTCTTATAAAATATATACCATGAAAAAGGAAGATATCCTGCATCTTGAAAAGCTTATGAATTTCTTAAGCCGGCAATTTTTAAAGAAAAACCATTGGGAAGATGTGACCAAAACCGAATGGTCTTATATAAGCGCTGAACTGAATGAACTGATTATCAATGATCATTCAGAAAAAGAGATTAAAAAAGAACCTGATATTCTGGGAACAAATTATCTGTATGAGCATCTGATCATCAATAAACTGAAAAAATTCAAACAGAACGAGAATGCAGTTTTAAGCAGACCCAACCTTGCTAAACTGAGTTTAATTGTCAAAGTTTTGGGATATTCCAATTACATAGATTTCATAAATTCAAATACGGAAGCATTCAATTTTAATGATCTAAGGATTGATATGAATAATACCAATATGAATACCGCTCTTTTAGACCGTTTAGTAGGGTGCTGGTATTCTTATAACAGAAATCTGCCCGATAATCCTTTGATGGCAAAAGAAGACCGCATATGGCGTTCTGCCATGGAAATTTATAAGTCGGAAACCACAGGAGAATATTTTATTGAAAGAAGCGGTGGTGATCATCACAAATACTTTGGAAAAGTAACCGCCTATTCTGATTATGTTTTCATCATCATGAACAGCAATACTTTTATTCGTCAGAGACATTTCATTTCAAGGATAAAGGATATTAAAGAAAAACTTAAGAACCCAGACTATAAACTCCACGAAATCCACTTTATAAGCACCTGCATTAGTTTCAATCAGGAGCCGATTGCTTTATTTGAAATCTTCAGAAAAGCGGACAGAAAAAACTTCATTTCTGATTCCATCAGTTTTCCCATTGACAGTGACGAAATACCTGAATCAATTGTTAAACAACTTGAAGATACCGAATCTAACAGAATAGATTACAGATAGTTAAAAAAAATAAAGATTATCGGACAAAAAATAATTCAACAATAAACATCATCATCAATCTCTATACCATGGCCCCGGAATAAGACTATTTCGGGGTTTATTGTATTTCTCTTATGCCTGGAATATATTTAAACCTTAAAAATCAATTCATTACCGCAATAATTCTCTAACTTGATGGTTCTAAATATAAACCCTTCAATCGTCTTGCTATGGAATATTATGAATTGTATGAAGTTTTGAAAAATCATTTTGATTCCGAAAAAGACAGGGCTGAACTTCAGGAACTGAATGTAAGCATTGAATCAATTCCTTTTGAATCCAAGGTATGTGATCTGCTTTATGGCTCAGAGAAACAACAGTGCAACAAACATCAGCAAACCCTAGAAATCAACAAAAATGGTTATCTCTTGTACAACCAACCTGCTGTAGACATCAAAGATTTTGATATTGAATGCAATAAAAGATTTGAATATCATATCCTGAAGCGGGCAGATATAGAAACAGCCGAAGGAGCTTTGTTTTTTTTCCATGGACTGAATGAAAAGAAATGGGATAAATATTTGCCATGGGCGTATGAATTGGCCCAAAAAACACAAAAGGCCATCATACTGTTCCCTATTGCGTTTCATATGGATCGAGCAGAACCTATCTGGAGTGACCGCCGTCACATGATGGAAGTGGTTAATTTCAGGAAAAAAAAGTATCCGGAAAACATGAATTATTCCTATGTAAATGCTGCGATAAGTTCCAGACTGGAAGCGCATCCGCAAAGAATATTCTGGTCCGGGCTACAGACCTATTCTGATATTACAGAAGTGGTAAAAGATATTAAAAAGGGTAAAATAAAGGGTATTTCTCCAGAAGCAGATCTGGATTTATTTGGGTATTCTATAGGATCATTTCTTGCTTTAATTATCAAAATGGCTGATCCTCATCATTATTTTACCCGATCAAAAGTATTTTGTTTTTGTGGAGGAATGACGATCGACAGGATGTTTCCTATATCCAAATACATCATGGATACTCAGGCAACAGTTAAAATGCAATCTGTTTTTACGGAACTGTTGAGCTCTGATTTTAAGTCAGATTCACGTCTGAAACATTATCAGAATGAAGCATTGCATCCACAGGAAAGCTGGTTCAAAAAAATGCTCCGCTACAATTATTTCCAGAAGGAAAGAGAAGAAAGAATTCAGGAAATCCAATCTCAGATCAAGGCTTATGTATTAGAGAAAGACAGTGTAGCTCCTCCGATAGAAGCACTCAATACGCTGCAGGGTGGCTACAGGAACATCAATGTAGATATTGAAATCAAAGATTTCCCCTTTGAATATTCCCATATGGTTCCATTTCCGCTTACCCACAAGCATTCAAAAGAAGTTACCGACGCATTCCACCAGTTTGTACAATCTGCCAGTGATTTCTATAATGCCTGATGATTAATTTTTCAGGGATAAAATAGAGAGAGAAATAGTTTAAAAATAAATAGAATAAGATCCATGGTGTTTGTTTTTAAGTTAATCTTTATCAACTGACCAACCAGTCTTTAAAATCTTTCACACGGTCTCTGCTGACCGTTATTTCTTCTTCAGGCTGAAACTCAAGGTCCACCTTATAGTAAGGCGAAGTATGGATGTTTTTGATATAATCCGAACTGATAATAAACTGTCTGTTCACCCGGAAAAACTTTTTCTCATCGAGTACATCTTCCAGCTCATCAAGTGTAAAATCTGATGGATAGGTACGGTCTTCCGTCTGAAGATAAACGATTTTATTCTCACTGAAAAAGCAGCTTATTTCCTGAGTCTGAATAATCTTAAGGTTGTATCCTATTTTCACCAGAACTCTGGAAAGCGTAGACTTTTCTTTTCGGATTAACTGTTTGATATCCTGAGAACCATTGGTATCGCTGGCAGGAATGAAAGATTTAAATTTCTCCACTGCTCCTTCCAGATCTTCATCAAGAATAGGTTTCAAAAGATAATCAATACTGTTCAGCTTAAAGGCTTTCAGGGTATATTGGTCAAATGCTGTTGTATAGATAATGAAACCTTTGGTTGGTGCTTTTTCAAAGATATCAAAAGACAGTCCGTCCCCCAAAACAATATCTGAAAAGATCAGCTGCGGATGTTCGTTTTCAGAAAACCAGGCAACACCTTCTTCCACCGATTCTATTTTGGCAACGATCTCTATTTCAGGAAAGTTACTCAGCATTCTCTCCAATTTCCTTGAAGCAGGTTTTTCATCTTCTATAATAACAGTTTTGATCATTGAGTTTAAGTTTTAGTTTTCAGATTTTAGGAAATAAATTTATATAAAAGTGGACAGATTTTAATAATTTATCGTTTTTTTCTCTTTTCTGAGTTCTTTTTCAATCATGTCCTTTTCCCATTCGGAATCAAAGAGAAATAGTTTTGCAGCTTTTACCAGAATTATAAATCCCCAGATTCCAAGGATGGTATATCGGTCAAACCAATGAAAGCTAATCATCTTTTCGCCAAAAATATCATCAGGAATGATCAGAACGGCAAATAAGGCAAATATAAAAAGGCTTTTATAGAATTTTCTGATATTGTTGGTTCTTGTGTGGGCAGTATCGTAATCCATGATATTATAAGTTTTTATGTTATTGTTTATAGTGTTTTTATTTTCTGTTTTTCATCCTTCTCCATCAGTTCTCTGATTTTTCTTTCTTCCCAGCTTTTACCAATTCCGAATACGCTTATGGCATGAAATGCAATTCCTACTCCCCATCCAAGTGCAGGCCATAAAAACCATAAATATCCGGGAGCAGTTACAATATTCAGTATTGCTAAAAAAGGAATAATGATACAGTACGAGGTAAGGTTTCCATAAAATTCTTTCAGGTCTTTCACTCTCCTTGAAGCTTTTCTGTAAGCTATTGTTTCTTTGTCAGGTAAAATTTCCATAATGATTTGTTTAAAAGTTGATTTGTTTTTTCTTGAGTCAAAGGTAGCTCAGGAAAGTGCCACGAATCAATTTTATGTGACCGAATGGTAGATTATGCTGTCTGAACTGTAAAAACCTGTAATTAATAGATAAAAGGGATCAATTTTTTGGTGCTTTTTCTGTATTCAATATATTCATCCCCAAACTCTTCTATCAAGGCCTGTTCTTCAATTTTAATCCTGTAGGCAAAGGCTAAAAACGGAGGAACAAAAGCAAAGACTAATGAAAGCCAGTTATTGAGATACAAACCGAGGCCAAAAGAAGTTAACAGGGAAAAAGTATAGGAAGGATGTCTCAGATATTTATAAAATCCTTCTTTTTTGATTTTATGATCCTGTCTGATGGTTACATCTACTGTAAAATATTTTCCCAATGACCTGATGATCATGTATCTTACAATAATCCCTATAACGATAAAAAGTTCACCCAGATATAAAATCCAGATACCGTCAATTATTGGAAAATGAGTCTGATAAGAAACAAATACTGCGCTTGCAATGGAAAAAGGAATGGCCAGCCATAGGATATTCAGGGTTGATTTATCCTTGTTCTTTTGATCTTCTTTGCCGGACTTCAGCATGTTCTTGTAAAGGAATTCCGTGAGAAACCAAGCAGCCATTGAAATGTAGAACAGCGTTGATAAGGTATTCATTGTAAAGAATTTTTTTAGATTAAAATTTCCTTTTTAGTGATCTTTCTGTTTATCCATCAGTTCCTTGATCTTCTTATCTTCCCATTTCCTGATAAAATTAACCTGCGGCAGAAAAACGGTCACCGCATGGGCTGTAAGCCCTATTCCCCAGAAAGTTGCCGTAAAAAAATTTTTAAACTGAAAATAACTTTCACCAGGCTTCAGGTGCATATAATTATAGACAACGATCAGAGCATTCACTGCGATATAAGCGAATACATGTCCGTAAAATCCACGCAGTCTTTCTACCTGCCTTCTTGCACGTTGATATTCAATATCGTTTTCGTCAAATCTTCCCATGGTCTTATTTTTTTTGTTTGTTCATAATTTCACGAATCTTCTTTTCCTGCCATGATTCTCCTACTCCAAACACCTGAAATGCATGGGAAGCAACGCCTATTCCCCATCCCAGTACGGGAAACCAGAACCAGTGATTTCTGCTGCTTGTAAAAAGATTAATAAAGATTAAAAAGGCGCTTACGGTACAGTATGAAATAAGGTTCATATAAAAACTCTTAATCTCTTTTACTCTTTTTTGTGCCCGTTGGTAAGCTGCAGAATCATCTTCATGTTTTGATATGGAAACTTGTGGTTTAGCCACGAGCATTGGAAGTTTTACTTTAAAATGATCTTCAGATTTTTCGATGAAGACATTTCGCTCTGTAATAAGGGAATAACGCTGTACAATATTGGCCAGACCAATTCCTGAGCTTTCTTTGATCTGTTCTCTTACCTGAAGATTATTTTCAATGCAGAGCGTATTTCCGTCTGAAAAAATTCTGATGATCAGAGGTTTTGATGATGTGGCAAAATTGTGTTTGATACAATTTTCCAACAAGAGCTGCAAAGCCAGTGGAACTACATATTTCTGATAATCCTCTTTAGCAACATCAAAGGTAAAATCCACACTGTCTTCAAATCTTGTTTTCAAAAGTTCACAATAGGTTTTTGCAAATTCTATCTCGTCTTCTACTGTTACCAGTTCTTTATCTTTTTGTTCAAGTACATATCGGTAAATCTTTGACATTGAAGCAGTAAACTTTTGTGCCTGACGAGGATTTTCATCAATCAACGAGCTTAAAACATTCAATGAGTTGAAAAGGAAATGTGGATCCAGCTGGTTCTTTAAACTTTCAAACTGGGCATTTGCAGATTTGGCGATAAGCTTCTGTTCCACCACTTCTTTTCGGGAAGTTTTCTTCAGCTCTTCCATGAAACTTCTGGCATGAAGGAAAGCGGATATCAACAATGCTATATTGATGGTAAACCAATTGAGGAAATTATATTTTCCAAGGAAAAACTCTTCTGTAGTAGCTGCTTTTTGAATAAGTACAAAATTGACATAATTGCAGAAATAGACCAGTACAAAATTGGCGACAATAATTGAAATAATACTGATAACCGCTCTTTTGGTTGTAGCCTCAGACCATGGGACTTTTTTATTCAGAAAACTGTTCAATAGCCCGTTTCCTCCTCCCAATACAAAAGAATAAATAAAAGAGATAAGCAGGGTATATAAAAAGTTTTCAAGATTCTTCTCTTCTGTAAAGACAAAAAAGAAAAACATGGAGACAGCAAGTGATACCCAGAATAGTACGATAAAGTTTTTCCGTTTCATGATCTGTTTTCTTGACTCAAAATTAGTTTTTATTAAAGGTATCAAAAATTAATTGTTACCGAAGGGCTGATTTTTCTTTCCGAATGGTATAAAAAAACCTTCACGAATGAAGGTTGATTAATTTGAAATATAGAAAAAGCTATTTTGTTTTTTCTGCCGGTAAGCTTAAGAAATAGTCTGCTTCTCCTTTTCCCCAGTTAGGGTCCAAAGCTGTTTTGGGTTTGTAGGCTTTAAACTTTGCCTGAGCATCTTTAAACATTTCCAATCCTTTGGTTTTGCTTCCTCCGTACTGTTCGGGAGTAAAATAGACATCTTCTGCTTTGATCAATGCAATTCTTGGGTTTGCCGGGTCTAATTTTTCTGCAATATTAAGTTCATCAGCAGCTCTTGCCCCATCTGTCATATAACGCTGGGCAGGATTTACCATCATTCTGAGAGAATAAGACATTTTTCTCAACAGGTGAATTTCTGCATTATCAATTCCTGCAAGATTCTGAGCCATTGAAAGATGTTTTTCTGCCTGATCTGCAATACCATCCAATTCCTGCATTTTTCCGTCTCTCATAAGGGTTCTTCCTTTTTGGATATAAGAAAATGCGGCATAGTAAGCCGGAAGCCATTTTGTACTTTCTTTACTTCCTATTCTCTGGAAATCATTTGCAAGAGCCTGGAAATCTTCTGAGGTTTTGCAGGTTTCAATTCTGGCTATTTTTTCAGACATTATTTTGTCATAATCTGCCTGTGCAAAAGCTGTTAAGCTCACAAAAGCTAAAGCAAAACTTAAAAGGTATTTTTTCATGATATCAAATTTTAAAAGTGAGTTATGTTTGTTTGTTCTAAGGTATGTTTTTTATAAATTATTATTGATGGCATCATCTGTTTTGTCTACTCCAAAGCTTATAAACGCTCCTATGAAAACAAAAGTATTGACAGGCGGAACAATTGCAGAGCTTCTGGAGCCATTGGCTGAAAAATTATAGCCATAAATATTCTTTGATCCTAAAATATTGCTAATACTCAATACAAATACCGGAAAAGCTTTTGCATCTTTTTTACCGATATTCGGAAGATAATTGACGCTGAAATTCAATGCGTTGTAATCCTTAAGTCTTCCTTCATTCCTGATAAAATTTACAGCTTTTCCATCTTTAAATGTGGAGGCAATGTCATAATAAGGCCGTCCTTTTGCGTAAGTATATGATAAATTGACCCCAAGCTTCCATTCAGTAATAAATCTTTTTGCGACTGCTGAAAGGGTATGTTCTGCTGCAAAACTCGGCTGCAGGCTTACTGGATAATTCAGGAAATCTCTTTTTGAATCCAGATAAGAGTAGCTGATCCAGTAATCGATATTTTCAAATGTCTTTTTATTATCTCTCCAGAAGAATTCCAGTCCTTTTGCATATCCGTAGCCATCATTGTTTAAAGCAGTTTGAATCTGCTGATTTTGCTCTTTGTCCTGGGTAATATTGAACGTCTTAATCAACTGGTCATATTTCTTGTAAAATGCCTCAAAACGTAAAGTTCTGCCCTCTGAAGCTCTCTGAACCTGGAAAATATAATGCTGGGATTTCTGAAAACCGAGATTGGCAGGGCCATTGATGTATTTACTTTCAGGATTCTGATAAAAAATCCCGTACGCTAACGAAGTGGTCCAGTCTTTTGCAAGGCGGTAGGCAATCGCAAAACGGGGCGCAATATTATCCTTTCCTAAAAAAGAAGAATGCTCTGCTCTCACCCCTATTTTCGCTGACAAAGCATTGCTGAAGCCAAGATCAGTTTCTACAAAAGCAGAGGAGATCAAATCTTTATAATGTTTCCGTACCGTTTCAAAATTCAGATTTTCATCGGTATTATTCAGTTCAATTCCTCCTCTTACAGCACTGATTCTGTTTATTTTTCTTTCAAGAACTGTTTTGAAATTCAGATAATTTCCATCGGTAAGAAGCTGGCTTCTGTTGGATTCAACATCATTGGTTTCTGTAGAAAAATGAAGATCCGATCTGTTGTAGGAATAAGAACCGCCCACATTAAGCAGATATTTTCCGAATTTTTGTTTAAAAGAAAGGTTGTGAAATGTATTTTTACCGTTAAGCTTTGCCAGACTGAAATCGGATCCAGGTTCAAGGCTTTCCGACTTTACTCCCATTTTATTGGAATTGAACATTCCGTAATATTTGAAAAAGCCTCCTGATTTTGTTTTAAATCTGAAATTCAGATCTCCGTTGAGACCTTGCGGAGCTTCAACAAAATCTGTATTAAAATTAAAAACTTTCTGCATCAGGCTTAGCAGAGAATATCCTGCCGTAGCTCCGTAAGAATAGTTTTTATTATCTGATAACTTCTGAAAACCGGCATTCAGGAAAATAGGTGAAATCCCAATATTATAAGAAGTTTCATCCGGAAGATCCACACTTTCCAGCATTAAAGCTCCCGAAAGGGCCTGGCCGTACAACGCCGAATAACCACCACTTGAGAAGATATTTCCTTTAAAAAGCGAAGTATTGAACTGATCTCTTCCCGCAATTCCCGGAACTGAATTGGAAAAATAATTGTTGATAAGACTTCCGTCCATAAAGATTTTAGATTCGGTTCCTGTTCCTCCACGGATGAACAAACCTTCCGTTCCTCCTACTTTTTGAACTCCAGGAAGATAAGTCAATGCCGAAGAAATCTGTCCGTCTGCTCCTGCTGTGGTATAAATATCAATGGGAGTGAGTAATGCTGTTGCTCTTTTCTTATCGCTGGCTTCAATAGATCCTGCAGAAACCACCACTGCATCAATCTCACTGATCTGTTCTTTAAGATCAATATTCAAGGTAATATCCTGACTTTCAATAGAAACTGATCTTTCCACATTTTCATATTTCGGGTGGGTAAAAGTAATTGTATGAGCTCCTTTTTCTGAAGTTTCAAAGGTAAAATTACCCTGGGCATCTGTTGTAGTCCCATCATAGGTGTCTTTCAGTGTTACATTTATTTCGGCGACTCCTTTGTTTTTGAAGGATACTTTCCCCGATATTTTCACCTGGGAATATCCCATAATGGAAGTGAGAAGAAGAATCAGAAACAGTATGTTTTGTCCTTGTGTTTTCATTTTTATTGTTTTCTGGAATCAAAAATAGCATGAGAAATGCCTTTCTGTAAAAAAATTATTACTGAAAGGCATTCTTTTGCTCCCGAATGGTAATTAATGAACCGGAATGCAAAAATCCACGATCATTTTTCCTTCCGGATGTTCTTTAAAATTGGAATGATAGATTTCATAAGGGAAGGTTCTTCTCATGGTGTAATTGTTTTCATTCATCCATAAGAACAAAGAAACCCAACATTGTTCAAAATCATCCAATGTCACCTCTCCGCTTCCTACAATGTACTTTCCGCCTTCTAACGTTTCTGAAAATACTTCTCCCTCCTGCTGCTGAAGTTTTTCATCCAAAAGCATGCAGGCGTGAATCCTGACTTTATCGGGAGGTGTGATTTTACAGCTGTCGTGATAAACAGAAATCATTTTAAGATGTTGCCGTGGAAACAGGTTTTTCTTTTTTGCCCAGTCTATCAGGACATTAAAAGAAGGTTCTACGTTGCCCATTCCAAGGCTCATAACGGAAGCCAGATTCATTTCCGGCATTTCTTTTACTTCGATTTTTAAATTCATTTTAGTCCAGTTTAACAGGTTTTCAATATTGCAAATGTATTGGCTGAAAACCGTATCAACTTGTCCGTTCTTGCTTTGTGTTTGTAAAATCCTGTGAAATTTTTCCGGTGCTGATCTGCGAAATTCTGTGGGCGCGAGACCGTAATATTTTTTGAATGTTTTGCAGAAAACAGAATGATTGGAGAAACCAAGATCCCAATAGATCTCCTTGATCTCCATATTTTTATGTACCGCTAAATAGAGAGCACTTTTCTCTATTTTCTTTCTGATAATATAATTCTGAAGGGTTTCTCCCGTAACCAGCTTAAATATTCTGTGAAAATGAAACGGAGAATAATCACTTACCTCTGAAACTTTTTCCAGAGACAGCTCCGCATCAATATGGTTATCAATATATTGAATTGTTCTTACAATCCGTTTTTTATACTCTTCCACTTCAAAATTATTAGTTTACAAAGATATTTTTCCGGAATGAAAGTCTGTTGTCTTTTATTGCTATTGTCTGGAGGTCATTTCGCTTTTTTGTCACGAGATATCTTCTTCAAAACGTTTAAATAAAAGAACATCTTCTTTAATTTTCTGATCTGAAGATGCAATATATCCCTGATACTCTTCATGAATAAAAATTTCTCTGGTAAAAAACTTTTCTTTTTCAATCCTGCATTCGTTATTGATCACTTCAAAAGAATCCAGCGGAAGCATCATCCCTGCTCCATGAGCCTTTATTACAGCTTCCTTTCTTGCCCAATAAGTGAAGAATTCTTCCGTTTTATCCTCAGCATCATGAATTTCCTGAAGCTCTTTGGCCGTCATCTGAAATATAAAATCCTGATAAGTGATCTTCGGATCTCTGAATTCAACATCTATTCCCAAAGGATATTCTGCAATAGCACAGACCGCAAGCTCTTTGGAATGCGATATATTAAAATGAAGATGATGGTCTTTTAAGTAAGGCTTTTTATTGGGAAGAACTCCTGTTTCTACATCAGAAATATTATAATACGTTTTTAAACCATATTGTAAAAGCACCTTTCCCAGTAAAGAAAGCTGCACATCCTGCCATCTTCTGTATCGCAGGATATTCTGATTAACCTCCTGAGAAAAAGCAGGCAGGTATCGGTCTAAACGTGACTGATGTTTTTCTTCGCTAATGAATGTATACAGAATAATCATTTTTCTTTTCTTTCTCCAAGGATCAGATTATACACTGCTTCCCAGCTACTAAAATAAGCTTTTTTCTACCTCGTTTTAAATCAGTAAGCCTCAGAGCTAAGTTTCGGAATTTAAGGTTACAACAGCCTGTATTAAAGCAATCATTTAAACTAAGTTTTTCAAAAAAGAGTGAGATCATAAAGCGCTTTGGAAAATCTTTTTTAAATTTATCGTAAAATCACTATAAATCATTTAAAAAATGAAAGTACAAACATTAGCATTATTGGCGGGATTTGCAGTTTTTGCCGTTTCATGCGGAACCACAAAAACCTATTCTGTAAATGCCAAAAGCGGAACACAGACAGGAGGAACAGCGAAGTTTACTCAAAATGGAAATGAAGTAACAATGAAGCTTGACATCACCAACCTTACTCCTGGAATCCATGCCGTACACATTCATGAAAAAGGAGACTGCTCAGCTGCAGACGGAACGTCTACTGGCGGCCACTGGAATCCTTCGAAGAATGATCATGGTAAATGGGGTGCCGAACATTTCCATATGGGAGATATAGGAAACCTGGTTGCTGATCAGAACGGAACAGCGACATTGACTTTCAAGACAGACAAATGGTGTCTGGGCTGTACAGACGAGTCTAAGAACATTATCGGAAAAGGTCTTATTGTACACGCTGCTGCAGATGATTTCCATACTCAGCCTACCGGAAATGCAGGAGGAAGAGTGGGATGTATAGAAATTAAGTAATCAACTTTATTCAATAAAAAAACCGCTAATCTTTTAATTAGCGGTTTTTTTATGTTTAGGATTTAGCTCCCATGTCTGATACAATATTCATTGCTTCCTGCAGGTAAAGATCTTTTTTCAGATTCTTGATCCACATTTCAGATTTTTTCTTGAAAGCTTCGTCTTTTTTCTCTCTTTCAATTTCACTTGGATACATGATGAACTGAAGACCGTTTTCAAATTTTGTCAAAGCCTTGAACTTTTCAATCTGAGATTTTCTGTTCTTCATCAGCTCATTGAATTTTGTAATATTCAATGTGATATTTTCTTCTTTATCCAGTTTTTCTCTCCACTGAGCAGATTCTAATAGCAACTGATAATTGCTGTTTTTAGCCATTCTGTCTGCACTTGCCTTCTCCAGAGCCTGGATATTGAAATAATTCAGTTTCTGGAATTTTGTAGGCGAAATTTTGTCCCAGGCCAATGCATAATCATCATATCGCTCTCCTACTTCAGCATACGTAAAGAAATCCTTCATCTGAATATCAGAAACGATACCTTTTCTCTGGGTAGATTCTCCCGTTATTCTATAGAATTTCTGGATCGTCAGTTTTAAAGATCCGAAATCATCTTCTGTGTTCAGGAATCTGTTCAGATCCACAAAAGTCTGCACGGTTCCTTTTCCGAAAGACTGCGGAGATCCGATGATCATTGCTCTTCCATAATCCTGCATTACACCAGCAAGGATTTCTGAAGCGGAAGCGGAAAGTTCATTTTGCATAATGACAAGCGGACCAGTCCAGATAGGAGTTTCATTTTTATTTTTAAGCGTCTGTATTTTTCCATTTCCGTCTTTCACCTGAACATAAGGCCCGGCCTCCATGAAAAGTCCCATAATATCGCCTACTTCAGTTAAAGAACCTCCGCCATTATTTCTAAGGTCAAGAATAATTCCTTCAATATTCTGGGCTTTAAGCTTAATAATCTCATTTTTGATGTCATCAGAAGCATTTCTTCCTTTGGCATTTTCAAAGTCAGCATTAAAGCTTGGCAGGTTGATGAAACCGTATTTCTTACCATTTGGAGCATTCACTACAATACTTCTTGCAAATGTATCTTCGATAGCAACCTCTTCACGGATCATGGTTACATCTTTAATAGTACCATCTTTTTTCTGAACAGTTAAGGTTACCGGAGTTCCTTTTTCACCTCTGATTAATCTTACCGCTTCATCAGAAAGCATTCCTACCACATTTACAGCATCTTCTTTCGGTTTTGATCTTACTTTCAGGATTTTATCTCCTTCTGAAAGCTGCTTGGATTTCCATGCCGGTGCACCAATGGTAAGCGCTCCTAAGTAAAGGTTTCCTTTTTTCTCCTGGATCAGGGCTCCGATACCAATTACTTTTCCGGTGAACTGGGTATCAAAATCTTCTTTATCTTTTGGAGAATAATAGTTGGTGTGCGGATCAAATACTTCAGTATACGCATTCATATACACGGTAAACCAATCCATTTTCTTTCTCTTTTTGAATCTCGTGAAAGTATCTTTTACAAGGTCTTTTACCTCATCAGTCGCTTTTTTGATCTTCTCGTCCTGAGTAAGTGGCTTAAACTTGATCGTATCTTTCAGTTTGTATTTCTGAACAGAGTCTTTCTTTTCTTTCTGAGCTTCTTCTTTGCTGTTCATCGACTCAACTTCCTGGAGGATGTTGTATTTGATGAATTTTTTCCACTCATTATACTGTTCCTGTTTGTTGGCAGGTACTTTTTTTAGTTTGGGCTCAAGAGTAAGCGTTTCATCTTCCTGAAGATTGATGGGCTTGCTGAAGATATCCTGTGTGATTTTATCAATCTCATCCACTCTCTGGTAAAGTCTGTCAATGGTAAGCTTATAGAATGTAAGATCACCTTGTCCGATATAGTCATCAAGCTTTGTTTCATGCTTGCTGAATTCATCCATATCAGATTGCAGAAAATATCTTTTCGCTGGATCTACCAATTCGAAATAATGCTTATAAACGTCCTTCGAATAGGCATCATTGATAGATTTCGGGCTATAATGCAGATAAGAAAGTGTGTTTTTTACGCTCACCATTATTGTCTGCATCTTTTCATCGTCATTCTGTGGCGAGTTGAAACAAAACATTAGACTGGTTAATGGAATCAGGAGTAAAAATTTATTCAGTTTGAAATTTTTCCACATAAACTGTCTTTATTTATTAATTTTTTTAAAATAAGTATAGTAATTAGTAGCAGTAAGTTTGGTACTGTTACAAATGATCAAATTTAATACCTTATTTACAAATATCGACAGTTTTGATCATTTTTATTTAAAGAGATTTACAAATAATCAGGACAGTATGAGCCATTTCCTATTATCAGACAGTTTCGTTATAAAGTGATACAGATCAATCCTTTTTTCAAACACACCTAAATTTTTAATTTTTAATCTAAAAACAGAAACACATACCACAAAAATCAATTTTTAGCCATAAAGGCATAAAATATGCAGAGAATTAACCATACAAATTCAAAATATTAAGTCATGAAAAGTTTATTATGGTTAGTAGCAGTCATCTGCATCGTTGTTTGGCTATTGGGAATGCTAGGAGTTGTTCCCGGAATGAGCACAGGTTATTTAATTCACGTTTTACTGGTTATTGCTATTATTGTTATTCTTTATAATATCATTTCCGGTAGAAAACCTCTCGACTAGTTTATTATTTTGTACGACCACTTAACATTAAAATTATCAGGCTTTACAGGTGTTCTTCACAGGATAACAAGAGATTTTCATGGGAGGCACCTGTAAAATTCTGAGTTTGATGAACTAAAATTCATATTAAAATTCCTTCATTTTAGTCAGATATTCTGCTTCTGGCATTTTTCTTTATCGGTGCATTGATCTTCAATCTCTGAAGCAAAAGCAGAAGGATTTTATTTCTATTTCACAACAGCCAATCCCAATCTGGTATTTTATGGCGTCTGATTTTTACCTACATTTGATGTGTTGAAAATCTATTTGTTCAATTCTGAAAATGAACAAACTCACTCTGTTTAAATAAAAAATTAAAGATAATTTATGGAAAGACCACTTATTCTGGTGACTAATGACGACGGAATTACAGCTCCTGGTATCAGAAATCTTGTAAATTTTATGAATGAAATCGGAGAAGTAGTGGTTGTTGCCCCCAATTCTCCTCAAAGTGGAAAAGGCCACGCTATTACCATTAATTCTACCCTAAGCTACGAAGAAGTTACTCTGGATGGCCCGCAGACAGATTTTTCCTGTAGCGGAACTCCTGTTGACTGTGTAAAAATGGCTCTTGATAAAATCCTGACCAGAAGACCCGATATTGTGGTTTCAGGAATCAATCACGGGGCAAATTCTTCTATCAATGTAATCTATTCAGGGACCATGTCGGCTGCAGTAGAAGCAGGTGTAGAAGGAATTCCTGCCATTGGATTCTCATTACTGGATTTCAGCTGGGAAGCAGATTTCACTCAGGCTAAAGAATTTATTCAGAATATTGTAAGAAGAACATTGGAAAACCCAATGCCAAAAGGAGTTGTACTGAACGTAAATATTCCTAAACTTCCGGCGGAAGAGATTAAAGGAGTAAAAGTCTGTAAACAGGCCAATGCCAAATGGGAAGAAAGCTTTGATGAGAGAGTAAATCCTCATGGTAAAAAATATTACTGGCTGACAGGTTATTTCAACAATATGGATGATTCTGAAGATGCTGATGAAACAGCATTGGCCAATGGATATATTTCTATTGTTCCGGTAAAGTTTGACCTTACAGCTTATGAATACATGAAAACATTGGAAGAAGTGATGACTTTTGAAGATGTAAAAGAAGTAAAATAACAAGGAAATAATAAAAGCGTGAAATGAAATTTCACGCTTTGCATTTTATATGGCTAAAATAAAACTTTATCTTCTTTCCTGAGTTCTTCCAGATAAGCCTTTTTTTCATCTCTGTAAAAGAGGTTCATGGTTTCAAAAGGAATTAATTTCAGGTCCTTATTGACAATATGTACGCAAGACTTCTTCACAGCTCTTACATCAAAATCATGAGCATCCATAAAGTTCATGATAATTATTCTGAAAAGGTTATCATAGTCAAGATCCGGAGCACAAACATCCGGCAGGCAGCACAGTAACTGATTGACTTTAGGCTGAACTTTATCTACGGAAATTCCGGTGCTGAAAATATCCAGCAGCTGCATATGCAATCCTTTATCCTGTTCATAAACAATGGTATTCCTTGATTCATTATTCAGAAGATCTGCAGGATTGATATACCGGGTTAAAGGAATTGTTTCGCCCTGCAGTTTCAAGATATATCCCATAGCAAGAGCATCCGGATTACATGGAACGGGAATAATATCATCAGAATTTAATAACGGAAACTGATTGATAATTTCCTGTCTTACTTCAGTTAAGGTAATTTTTTCATGAGCAGAATCTTCCCGGTTTCTTCCGGCAATTTCAACCGGCTGAAAGGTAATTCCTCTTACGCACTTCTGTTTTAGGGCAAATTCTATAATTTTTCCAATTTCATCAATATTTTTATCTTTTTGAAGAACAATAACCAGTGTCGTAGAAAGGTTAAGCTCATTGAGTTTTTCCAATGCTTTCATTCTGACCGCGGTAAGATCCTTCCCTCTGAAATCTTCCAGGACTTCAGGTTTAAATGAATCAAACTGAAGGTAAATTTCAAACTCGGGAGCATAGGTCGCCAATCGTTCAGCAAATCCCGGATCATTGGCTATTCTGATTCCGTTGGTGTTCAGCATCAGATGTTTGATCGGTTTTGATTTGGCAATATCCATAATTTTGAAAAATTCCGGATGGATTGTAGGTTCTCCTCCACTGATCTGCACCACGTCCGGTTCCCCTTCATTTTTTACAATAACATCAAACATAGCCTCAATTTCTTCCAGGCTTCTGTGACTTCCATAGTGGGGTGAGGACATTGCATAGCAGGTTGGACAAGTAAGATTACAACGGTCTGTAACTTCTACGATAGAAAGACAGCTATGCTGTTCATGGTCTACACATAATCCACAATCATAAGGACATCCATATTCCACATCGGTTCCGAAATGAAAGGGCATTTCAGAGGCTTTATTATAGTTTCTTATATTTTTATAATACTGTACGTCAGAAGCTATTTTTGTTTTAAAAAATCCATGATCCGGACATCTTTTGGTCATAAAAACAGTTTCGTCCTCAATAATGATTTTGGCTCCTACCCTTTTAAGACATTCCGGGCAAAGGCTGATTGTATAATCGTAATAGGTATAATTTCTTACTGGCATAGCATTTTTTTTAAAGTCCTCCGCAAATATAACCGCTGATTAATCCACAGATCAGAAGAGAGATCAGCATGGTCTGAATAAATTGTTTTCTGGTGAATTTTTGGTCTCCTTTCCTTTCATAAATAAGTTTTGTAATAAAAGCGACGATGAGGGAAAAAACCAGTGCAGCCAAAATAATTGCACCAATAATCATTATCACTACCCCAGCCAGATTGAGATTGCCTTCTAAAATAGTTAATTTTTTCATCTTGAATTTTTTAAATATAAAGATCCGGTATTTTTTATTTTATAAATGTAGTAAATAATTACACAGATACACACCATTTGAATCGTACCCATATTTCCAATGACTTCTACCCTTGGTTTTATAAAATCCAAAAGAAATCTGAATGTAAAATAGCTGAGCATAAACAGCTGAAAAATAAAACCGGAAGGGTATTTTTTACGATTCTGGATATACTTTAATCCCATCCACAGAAGAAGTAAAAAGGCTATTTCATACAAGGCAACAGGATGTCTGAGATATTGGTCCCCCAAATGCATTCCAAAAACAGAATCAGTAGGAATACCATATGTCTCTTCACCAATACCTGTAAGAAAACATCCTATTCTGCCTATAATCATGGCCAATATCAGAGGGAAAACAATAAGATCTCCAGTACTTTCTTTATGATGTACAATCTTTTTTGCCAGCTCTACTCCCAATAAACCAAAAGCCAGACCTCCTACAATAGTATTGTTTGACCAGACCTTTCTGAAGGAAAAATTTTCAAATAATGCATAAGGGTTTTCAAGATTACCGATCAGCTTGGAACCGATCAAAGCTCCGGCAGTAGCACCAATTAAAACCGCAGCAGAAGTATTGAAAGAAAGTTTTTCTTTAGCCTTACGTTTCAGATAAAAATAATATCTCATGCCCAAAAACATTCCGGCAGCCTCAAAAAGCGGATGCGCAAGGATTGTTTTGCCGAAAATATGAAATGTTACAGGAAAATCCATTATTTCAAAAATACACTATTTCATATTATTCACTACCTTTATTCTGACAAATAATTACAAAATGCGTATAGAATATGACATAAAACTGGGGTTCAAGGATGTAATGTTCCGCCCTAAGCGTTCTACTTTGAAATCCCGTTCGGAAGTTGATTTACTGAGAGAATTTACCTTTAAACATACCAGGAAAAGATGGACAGGAGTCCCCGTAATTGCAGCCAATATGGATACGGTAGGAACTTTTGAAATGGCAGTGGAACTGGCCAAGGAGAAAATTATTACCGCGGTTCATAAGCATTATACTCCTGAGGAATGGAGCAAGTTTCTCAACAGCCAGCCTGAAAGTATTCATCAGTATATTGCACTGAGTACCGGAACCGGAAAAGCTGATGAAGAGAAAATAAAACAGATTCTCAATAAGCACCCAAAAATTGAGTTTCTATGTATCGATGTAGCCAATGGCTATTCTGAACATTTCGTTGAATTTGTGAAGAAAGCAAGAGCCAATTTTCCGGATAAAATTATTATAGCAGGAAATGTGGTTACCGGAGAAATGGTAGAAGAACTTCTTCTGGTAGGTGCAGATATCATTAAAGTAGGTATTGGACCTGGGTCTGTGTGTACGACCAGAGTAAAAACAGGAGTGGGATATCCTCAACTTTCTGCGATTATTGAATGTGCAGATGCTGCACACGGTTTGGGAGGACATATCATTGCTGACGGCGGATGCAAAGTTCCCGGTGACGTAGCAAAAGCTTTCGGTGGCGGTGCAGATTTCGTCATGCTGGGCGGAATGTTTGCCGGACATGATGAAAGTGGTGGCGAAATGATTGAAGAAAACGGTAAAAAATATCGCCTTTTCTATGGAATGAGTTCTAAAACAGCCATGGATAAGCATTCCGGAGGTGTGGCAGAATATCGTGCTTCTGAAGGAAAAACAGTAAAAGTAGCTTATAAGGGTCCTGTTTCAGAAACGGTAAAGGATATTTTAGGAGGTGTACGATCTACTTGTACTTACGTAGGTGCTTCAAAGCTTAAAGAACTTTCCAAGAGAACTACTTTTATAAGAGTTCAGGAGCAGGAAAATCAGATTTTTAACTAAAAAATCAAAGAAATATAAAAAGGCTGCATAAATGATATGCAGCCTTTTTATATTGTTATGTTAACATTCCACCGTCAACGTTTAACGTCTGTCCGGTAATGTATGCAGACATTTCGCTGCCTAAGAATACACATGCATTGGCGATATCCGCTGGCTGACCTCCTCTCTTCATTGGAATTTCTTCTCTCCATCCCTGAACGGTTTTTTCATCCAGAACAGCCGTCATTTCTGTTTCAATAAATCCGGGAGCAATCGCATTACATCTGATATTTCTTGATCCTAATTCCAATGCCACAGATTTTGTAAACCCAATAACTCCGGCTTTAGAAGCTGCATAGTTGGCTTGTCCGGCATTTCCTTTCACACCTACTACAGAAGTCATATTGATGATAGATCCTGATCTTGCCTTCATCATCGGCTTAATTACTGCCTTTGTAAGGTTGAAAACTGAATCTAAATTTACTTTGATTACTTGATCCCAATCTTCTTTGGACATTCTCAACAACAGGTTATCTTTTGTAATCCCTGCATTGTTTACCAAAATATCAATCTGCCCGAACTCTGCCATCACTTCCTCCACCAATTTCTGAGCAGCATCATAATCTGATGCGTCAGACTGATATCCTTTAATTTGGGTTACAGAACTTAAAGCTGCTTCTAATTCTTTTGCTTTGTCTACAGAGCCAGCGTAGGTAAATGCTACTTTTGCTCCCTGCTGAGCAAACATTTCAGCAATTCCCTTACCGATTCCTCTTGTAGCTCCGGTAATTAGTGCTACTTTTCCTTCTAATATTTTCATATCTATTGACAATTATTTTTTTATAACTCGTTCAGCTAGTGACAGCTGCCTCTTCATGTTTCTACAATTCCTTTCTGGAATTAAACGGTTTGCAAAGATATTATAAAATGTTATTCAACCCATTTAAATTGTCAAAATACTAGCTTTTTTTTGATGAATATCAGGATTTTCATTAAAGTTGAACATAATTATTTTTAAATCTGGTGAAATAAATAAAGTCTGTTTTTTTACTTTTATCCAGTCTTAATACCTCTTTCTGCCAGAAATATTTTTCATAAATAATGTCTTTCAAAGGCTCATTCTGAAAATTGGAAACCCCAAATTTTCCTTCTTTTTTAACGACAATTTCATTTTCAGCATTTCCGAATGTGATAATATCTTCGTATACAAACGGTACAATTTCTGTTCCCTTCCCATCCAGGATTCCATAAAAGTTGTCTGTATTTCTGCAGACCAAAGGTTTTGAATACTGATTGAGAGGATTAAAATAGTCAACATCTTCATTTTTAATCTCGCTGATATTTTTCAACTCAGATATAGAATGATCTTTTACAGAAAATCTATAATAGCGGTCCTGCTTTCCAATGATAAGATTGTCGGGATAAAACCCGAAAATCTGAACTCCGTCTCCTACAATATTTTTAAGATCTTTATCTAAGAATTGTTCTTCATTTTCTTTTTTAAGGTAAATAAAATCTTTTCCGGAAATAGTAAAACTTTTGATAAAATCGTATTCCTGAGGAAAAATAATGTTACCCTGCAGGTCTATAATGCCGGATTTTTTTGCTTTATCATTATAAACACTGAACAAATTACCCAATAAAGGATTTACATATTTAAAAGTCTGTGCATACAGCTTTCCGTCTTTCTTACTGAAAACTGTTGTCTTTCCGTTTTTTGTAAGATAGATATATTCTTTTTTGCCAAAATATTCCGGGGTGATATCGTTAAAGATTTCTTCGGCAATCGTATTGTCTTCTGCATCAATCAAACCGTACTTTCCTGTACTTTTATTTTTAGTAATCAGATAAGGATAAGCATTGATGTTTACAACCTGTTTAGAAAATTTATGCAGCGTTTGTCCGTTATTACCAATGATTTCACTTTCTCCATTTTCATTAATGATAAGTGCCCTGTCATCTTCAAAGCTGTAGTCTTCTTTAAATTCCCGCGTGCTGAGCTGTTTCCCGTTAAAATCATACAGAAACCATTTTTTATCTTTTAAAACAAAAAGTCTGTTCTTCCCTGAAAAACGGATTTTTTCCGAATAAGGAATGATTTCCTTTCCGTTAAAATCATAAACAGCTTCTGAATTCTGTTTTGATGAAATAATGCATTCTTCACTCCACCAGGGTGTATTAAATTCCTGATCGTTCAGAGGAATAAGTTCTTTTCCCTTTTCGTCAATAACAGCTGATTTTCTGCCATTTCCTTCCTCAGAATAAAGAATAAACCGGTTTTTGAAAACATGCAGAATACTTCCTTTGTAAGGAGATTCAAATGTAATAGTTCCCAAAGAATCCACAATTCCCTGTTTCTTATAATCAGTATCGTAGAATGTTCCATATCCTTCAGAATAAGAACTGATTTCTTTCCCCGTCTTTTTCGACAGGATCACCTTCATATATTGGTTAGTTTGTGCTGTACAGACTACAGAACACAATACAAAAACTAATTTTTTCAAAGAAAATTAAATAGAATTATTGACAATAAGGACGATCTCTCCTTTTAAAGTTTTACTCTTGGAGAACTCAATTAATTCATTGATTGTTCCTCTTTTAGTTTCTTCAAATTTCTTAGAAATCTCACGGCTTAAGCTTACTTTGGTTTCTTCTCCGAAGAATTCTTTGATCTGTTCCAGAGTGGTATTAATCTTATGAGGGCTCTCGTACAAAACGATGGTCTTTTTTTCTTCTGCAAGCTGCTTCAGTTTGGTTTGTCTTCCTTTTTTCTGCGGCAGAAATCCTGCGAATAGAAATTCATTATTAGGAAGCCCCGAAACAACAAGTGCCGGAATGAGCGCCGTAGCTCCGGGAAGGCAAATCATGTCAATATTATTATCTGCTCCTGCTTTGGCCAGCAAATATCCGGGATCTGAAATACCGGGAGTTCCTGCATCGGTAATAATAGCAATATTCTGCCCGTTTTTAAGGTCTGTAATCACTTTCTCCGTTGCCTGATGCTCATTATGTAAATGATAAGACTTTAAGGGCTTGGAAATCTCAAAATGTTTTAAAAGTATTCCTGAAGTTCTGGTGTCTTCACATAAAATATAATCTACTTCTTTCAGAACATTTACTGCCCTGAATGTCATATCTTCCAGATTCCCAACGGGTGTGGGAACAAAATATAGAATTCCGCTCAAAATTATAAGAATTTATTTTCCACCAATATCCAAAGTCTCTGTGCATATTCATCCACCTTATTCCATTTTCTGTCATAGTACAGATCACTCAGGTATTCTTTGGCTTCTTCCAGTGTTCTGAATTGGTTCAGCTGATAAACGGTATCATTCAGATCTGCCTGGCTTCCTTCAAAAAGCATCTTCGTGAAGGCAAGTCTGTCATTCAGATCCAGCTTAAATTCAGGTTTCAGCTTATCTGCTTCCATGAATTGGGTTGGAATATTGGATTTCAGAATACTTCCTGTATCTTCTTTAACAACAGGAGCTGTTTTTTCTTCCTTGGAAAGTTCCAGGTGGTCGTCATCAAAAAGTGACTGAACAGCCTTCATTCCTTTGATATTGGCTAATTTTATTTTTTTCTCCCGATGGTATTCTTCTAAATTTTCGAAGCTTTCATCGGAACGATGTTTATCTGTTTCTTCGGGAACAGGCTTGTCGATTTCGACAATCTTTCTGCGATCATAGACTTCAGCAAGAATACTTTCTTCTTTTACAGGTTCTTCAGAGTGGTCATTTTTGATCTCACTCAGAATATTTTCTACATTGGAAGTCTCTGTAGCCATTTCTCCCTGTTCTATGGAAATGTTTGAAGCCACAAATTGTTCTTCGTTTTCTTCAATCAGTATTTCATCATCCAGCGTCTCTGTATCAAAAATGCTTGGAATGGTTTCTGTAACGGAAGATTTCACATCATCTGCTACCGCATACTCAGGTTCTTTCTTCGATTCCTCTCCGGAAATTAGTGATTCCTGTTCTTCTATTTCATGCAGCTGATTATTAAAAACCGCTTCTTCTGCTGTTACTTCATTATAAAACAGATCTTCGTTAAGATCTTCATCCGAATCCGGTGTAGAATCTGCAAGGATTTTATCCTCATCCACAAAACTCAGAACAGCTCTTTGTTCTTCTGAAATTTCATTTTCATCAATTTCATTCAGCTGATTATTAAAAACTGCTTCTTCTTCCAGCGTTTCATTTCCAAAATCCTGTTCCTGATTTTCAGGTGCGTTTTCAGTCTTATTTTCTTCTACAAAGCTTACGATATTTTCATGGAATTCGTTTTCAACAATTTCATTCAGCTGATTATTGAAAACGGCTTCTTCTTCAGATTCCTCAGAAAAAACTTCATTTTCATCAATTTCGTTCAGTTCATTATTGAAAATAGCCTCCTCTTCGGTTACTTCACTTCCTGTATCATGATGTTCTGTTTCTCCTGAAACAAAAGAGACATACTGATGCTCCGGATTTTGTGCCGTATTATCTGTTACGAAGTATTCGATATTTTTTTCCAGCAGTTTCAAAAAAGAAATCCTGTTAGCAAGCTCATCTACAAGATCTTGCTTGGAAAGTAATTCGTCTATATTACTTATTTTGTCCAGATTATCAATGATATTCATGGATTCAAAAAAAATCTTTTCCTTTAAATCTTGGATATTCTGCATAATAAGATTCTTATTAAAATTGCTTACTTTTGATGTTAAAAATATACGGCTAATTTAACAAATGTTTTTAGAAAATACAATTAATCATTCCAAACAAAGTGGTTGGATGGAAGTAATTTGTGGCTCTATGTTTTCCGGTAAAACCGAGGAACTTATCCGCAGATTGCGAAGAGCGGAAATGGCAGGACAGAATGTGGAAATTTTTAAACCCAAAATGGATGTACGGTATTCTGAAGAAGATGTAGTTTCCCATAATCAGAATAAAATCCGCAGTACAGCAGTAGAAAACCCTAATGAAATTCTTCTGCTGGCTTCCAATTGTGATGTAGTAGCCATTGATGAAGCTCAGTTTTTTGATGAAAGCATTGTTGATGTTGCCAACCAGCTCGCCAATAGCGGGATCAGAGTCGTTATTGCAGGATTGGATATGGATTTTTTGGGTCGTCCATTTGGACCAATGCCCAATTTGATGGCGACTGCAGAGTATGTTACAAAAGTGCATGCTATTTGTAAGAGAACCGGTAATCTTGCCAACTACTCGATGAGAACTTCACAGGGAGATAATCTGGTGGAACTGGGAGAAACAGAAAGTTATGAAGCAGTAAGCCGCCGTGTTTTTATTGACGAAGTACTTTCAAAAAGAAAATAATCGGATAAAGCAGACGACGAAATCACTAAATTGTAAAACTGTTTGCTATAAACCGTAAAATATATTCACTAATATAAAATGAAAAGCGAAAAAGCTACACTGTAAAATATTTAAAAAGGAAAAACCGGATGATGTCATAAATCTTAGCCCTTTTACTATTTTACCTTTTTGCCGTTTCGCTAAAAAAAGCAGAAAGGGTACCAATGAATTATACAGTACAACACATTGCAGAGATCACCAATTCACAGTTCATTGGTGACGGAAGTTTATTGATCAAAAATATAGCATACGACAGCAGGATTATTTATTCTATCAAGAATACAGCTTTCATTGCGATCAATACTCACAAAAATTCCGGTGAAAAATTTATTGAGTCTGCAATGGACAAGGGAATCAATGTCATTATTTCTGAACATCATTATCCGGCGTTTGAAAATATAACCTGGATCATTGTTGAAAATTCTGTAGAGTTTCTTCAAAAGTTAGCAAAGTATCATTTTGAACATTCTCATTTACAATCCATCGGGATTACGGGAAGTAATGGTAAAACTATATTAAAAGAATGGCTCTATCAATGTCTGTGGAATGAATTTCCTACAGTGAAAAGCCCTAAGAGTTTTAATTCCCAGATCGGCCTTCCGCTGTCTCTTCTTCAAATCAACAATTCTCATCAACTGGGAATTTTTGAAGTGGGAATTTCAAAACCGCATGAAATGGAAAAACTTGAAAATATTTTCCACCCTCAGATCGGACTGCTCACGCATATCGGAACTGCTCACGCGGCCAACTTTTCTTCCGAGGAAGAATTGATTAATGAAAAAATTATTCTTTTCAAAAATTCTGAAGTGATCATTTATAATGGAGATAATTTTTTGGTTGATCAAAAAATTAAAAAATCCTATTCTGATAAAAAATTAATTTCTTACGGTTTTAAAAAAGAGAATCAGGTTTTCATCAAAAACAATATTTCCAAAGATGAAAACATCATTGTTGAATATTTGGGTGAAGAAATCAGTTTTCCTGCACATCAGAGAGACGAAGCTACATTAACCAATGCTATGGCGCTTATCTCCGTGCTTAAGGAACTGAATATCGAAAATAAAAAGATCGTTGAAAAAATCAACCTTTTAAAAGCCGTTGAAATGAGGCTTGAAGCCATTGAAGGAATTAAAGGCAATATTATCATCAATGATTCTTTTAATCTTGACCTCGACTCTTTGAAGACTGCCCTGCAGTTTTTGAATGAATACAACAAATCTAAAAAATCACTGGTCTTAACAGATATTGTAGGAGTAAACTCCAACGCCAAAGAATTATATGAAGAAGTTTCTGAACTGGTGAATGAGCAAAATTTTGACTCTGTCTTCTTAATTGGTGATGAAATATCAAACTTTAGTGAATTATTTAAAACTAAAACATATACTTTTATTGATACTAAAGAGCTCATTGAAAGCAAACATCTTACTGAAATAGAAAATCAGATTATTCTGCTCAAAGGAGCCAGAAAATTTGAGATCGAAAAACTGAAAGATATTCTTGAACTCAGAAAGCATGATACGGTATTGGAAGTAAACCTTAATGCAATTCTTCACAATATCAACTATCATAAATCATTGCTGAAACCGGGAACTAAAATGATGGCAATGGTGAAAGCCAACGCTTACGGGCTGGGAAGCTTTGAAGTATCAGAATTTCTTCAGCATCATCATATAGATTATCTTGGGGTAGCCTATGCAGATGAAGGTGTAGAGCTCAGAAAAAAAGGAATCACTACTCCTATTATTGTGATGAATCCCGAACAGCACAGTTATCAGACAATTATTGAATACAACCTTGAACCTGAAATCTACAGTTTCAGAGTTTTGGAATTATTCTATGAAGCGGTTCAGAAATCCGGATATGATAAGAAGTATCCAATCCATATCAAGTTGGAAACGGGAATGCACCGTCTTGGTTTTAAAGACTTTGAGCTGGATCAATTAAACGAAACTTTAAGCCATAAAAATGTAAAGGTTCAAAGTATGTTCAGTCATCTATCTTCTTCTGATATGCCTGAAGAAAAAGAATTCACTTTAAAACAACTGGAGGTTTTCGAAAAAAATTCCAGCTATCTTATTGAAAAATTAGGCTACACTCCTATACGCCACATCCTGAATTCAGCAGGAATCACAAGCTATAAAGATCATCAGCATGACATGGTAAGAATTGGTATCGGAATGCTTGGAGAATCTGCAGATCCTGAAATTCAGAAACAATTACGATCTGTGGTAAGCTTTAAAACCGTAATTTCACAGATATCAACCGTTGAAAATGGTGAATCTGTAGGCTACAGCAGAAGATATAAAGCAGATCATCCTACAAGAATTGCAACGATTCCTGTAGGATATGCAGACGGAATTCCAAGACTGATCGGAAATCAGGTAGGAAATGTCGGAATTAATAAAACACTGGCACCCATCGTTGGAAATATCTGCATGGATATGATGATGATTAATGTAGACCATATTCCCAACGTAAAAGAAGGTGATACCGTAACTGTTTTCAACGCCAAACCAAGCTTAAAAGAATTCGCAGGATACTGCAAAACGATAACCTATGAAGTATTAACCTCCATTTCCCCGCGGGTGAAACGGATTTATATAAAAGATTAACTATGAGAAAACTCCTGATTCTGCTTTTCATATTCCCACTGTTATTGATCCATTCTCAGGTAAAAAAAAATCTGGTAATTCCGAAGAATCCAAAAATAGGCCTGTCTCTGGCCGGTGGCGGAGCCAAAGGATTTTCACATGTTGGAGTTCTTAAAGTGCTGGATTCATTGGGAGTGAAAGTGGATTACATTTCCGGAACGAGTATGGGAGCCATCGTAGGCGGATTGTACGCCGCAGGCTATTCCGGAAAAGAAATAGAAAAAATAGTCATGGATACGGATTTCTATTCTCTGATTATGGATCCGAAGTCCCGGCAGGAAGCAAGCTTTTTCAACAAATCCGTAGACAAATATCTTTTATCCATTCCGCTTAAAAACGGAAAAATTACACTTCCCTCTTCCATCAGCACCGGCCAGAGAAACGTTTATCTTCTGAAAGAACTTTTCAAAAACGTTTCCAATATTGAAGACTTTTCTAAAATGCCTATCCCATTCCTATGTGTTGCCACCAATCTTGAAAGCGGAAATATGCAGATTTTTGAAAAAGGAGATCTCGTACAGTCTATTATGGCAAGTTCTGCGTTTCCTTCTTTAATGGATCCCGTAAAAATTGGTGACAGCATTTATATAGACGGAGCAATGACGGTAAACTATCCGTCAAAGCCTCTAAAGGACAAAGGAATTGACATCGTCATTGGTGTGGACCTTAATCAGGATCTTTCTAAAAGAGAAGATTTAAACAATATTATAGCCATTCTGAACCAGGTCATAGATTTCGGTATCAAAAGAGATACCCGAAGACAATACAGATATACAGATATCAATATTAAACCCAATCTGAAAGGAATGTCTGCTACAAGCTACGATGATAAAAAGAAAATTCTCGACAGCGGATATGTGGAAGGTATGAAATATTCCCAGGTATTAGACCAACTGCCAAAGAGATCATTTGACCGTCTCAGACAACAGGTGAACCCTATATATTCCAATGTTTATAAAATAGACAGTATTTCCATTGAAGGAAGCAAAATTTATGGTAAAAACTACACGCTGGGAAAAATGGGATTACGCCTTCCCTCTTTGCAGACCTATGGAAGCATTAATAAAATGATAGATAAACTGGTTGCTACCAACAACTACAAATTTATCAATTATGATATCGTTCAGGAGAATGACGCCAATTATCTGAAGCTTTACGTAACTGAAGATGATGCCCGTCATTTTTTAAAATTCGGATTGCATTATGACGAAGTTTTTAAAACGGGACTTCTTTTGAATTATTCTGCAAAAAGGCTTTTATTCAAAAATTCAAACCTTTCGGTTGATCTCGTTGTAGGAGACCGTCTCAGATATTACCTTAATTATTTTGTAGATAACGGATACATTCCGGGAGTTGGGCTCTATTCATCAGGAATGAGCTTTGATATAAAGAATGTAGATAATTATGTAGTAGACCGCTGGGAATGGATCAGAAATGAAGCTTATATACAGTCGACCTGGAAGGATAAATTTGCCATTGGCGGCGGTATTAGCCACGATTATTTTAAAGCAGAAAACAGCAATGGAGATAACAGGCGATACAGCCGTTTTCTGAACCCTTATGTTTTTATTAAGACCGACACTCAGGATGATAAGGAATTCCCTACAAAAGGGGTTTATTTTGCAGCAGAAGGAAAGGTTGTAGATCTTTTAAAGTCTGAAGTTGATAAAAGAATCATTCAGATCAAAGCGGACCTTAAGCTTAATATTCCGCTTAGCAAACAATTCAGCTATCGTCTCAATCTGTTTGGAGGAGTTACTATCGGTGAAAACCTTCCAGGCTATTACCAATACAGATTAGGCGGAATTTTTGAGCAGAATCTCATCAATTTTAAAAGCTTTGGTGGATTTTATTTCGCCCAGTTGTATACAAACAATGTAATACTGGCATCTAATGATATCCAGTTTAAGTTTAATAAAAACTATTTTATCAGCGGAAACTTTACCTTTGCCAACTTATCAAACGATATCAAGTTTGAGGATGCAGTTAAAGTAAATTATAGCTCACTGGGAATTACAGCTGGTTACAAATCTCCTTTCGGGCAGATAAAAGTAAACTTCAGCCACTCCCTAAAAAATAACCAAAAAGGTATATTCAGTGTTATTTTAGGACACTGGTTTTAAAAAAAATGATACAGTTCTTTTACGAAAACTTACCAGAGTCGGTAAGTACAGATTACAAAAAATGGCTGGAAGATCTTATTCTTTCAGAAGGAAAAAAATTAGGAGAAATCAATTACATTTTCTGTGATGACGAATATCTTCTTAAGATCAATCAGGATTATTTGCAGCATGATTATTATACAGATATCATCACTTTTGATTATGTAAAAGGTAAGACAATAAGCGCTGAGATTTTCGTATCTTTGCAGCGCATTTATGATAACGCCTCTACCCTTTCCCGAGATTATGAAGAAGAATTAAGAAGGGTTTTAGCCCACGGTATTTTACACCTTGCAGGCTATAAAGATAAGACGGAAGAGGAAGAAAAAGAGATGCGGAGAATGGAAGATCTGTACCTGGATAAATACAGGGATTTAAAGTTTTAAAATTGAAGAATCACTTAAAGTCCCACATCTAAAGTACTCTATTCTAGCAACAATATAAGTTTACCTAGAGTACATTCTCCAAAAATGTTTCACGTGAAACATTGGTTATAAAGATAAGGTTTAAAGCTTAAAACAAGCGAGATAAAAATGATTTCAGAAATATATGATGTAATAGTAGTAGGTGCAGGACACGCAGGTTGTGAGGCAGCAGCCGCAGCAGCTAACCTAGGTTCAAAAACACTGCTTATTACAATGAATATGCAGACCATCGGACAGATGAGTTGCAACCCGGCAATGGGCGGAATCGCAAAAGGACAGATCGTAAGAGAGATTGATGCAATGGGAGGATATTCCGGAATTGTGGCAGACAAATCTGCGATCCAATTCAAAATGCTGAATCTTTCAAAAGGTCCTGCGATGTGGTCTCCGAGAACCCAAAATGACAGAATGCTTTTTGCCGAAGAATGGCGTTTAGCATTAGAGAATACTCCCAATCTTGATTTCTTTCAGGATATGGTGAAACAACTGATTGTTGAAAATAATAAAGTAGCCGGAGTGGTTACTTCTTTAGGAATTGAGATTAAAGCAAAATCTGTAGTTCTTACAAACGGAACTTTTCTTAACGGATTAATCCATGTTGGAGATAAACAATTAGGAGGAGGAAGAATGGGTGAACCAAGAGCTTTTGGAATTACAGAACAACTGGTCACTTTAGGTTTTGAGGCAGGAAGAATGAAAACCGGTACTCCACCGAGAGTAGACGGAAGAAGTTTGGATTATTCAAAAATGGAAGAACAGAAAGGAGATGAAAATCCTCAAAAGTTCAGCTATCTTGATACACCAAAACTCACCAAACAACTAAGCTGTCATATCGTATATACTAATGAAACGGTACACGATATTTTAAGAGAAGGCTTTGACAGAAGTCCAATGTTTAATGGAACGATTCAAAGTTTAGGCCCAAGATACTGTCCAAGCATTGAAGATAAAATTAACCGTTTCGCAGAAAGAAACAGACACCAGCTTTTCGTAGAACCGGAAGGATGGAAAACTGTGGAAATTTATGTCAACGGATTCAGTTCTTCTCTCCCGGAAGATGTACAGATCAAAGCGATGAAACATATACCAGGATTTGAAAATGTAAAAGTTTTCCGTCCGGGTTACGCTATTGAATATGATTACTTCCCTCCTACCCAATTGAAACATACGCTGGAAACTAAATTAATAGATAATTTATATTTCGCAGGACAGATCAATGGAACAACCGGATACGAAGAAGCAGCCGGCCAGGGATTAATTGCCGGAATCAATGCACATAATAAAGTACATGAAAAGGGAGATTTTATCCTAAACAGAGATGAAGCTTATATTGGAGTATTGATTGATGACCTAATTACAAAGGGAACTGAAGAACCTTACAGAATGTTTACTTCCCGTGCAGAATACAGACTCCTTTTAAGACAGGATAATGCCGATATCAGATTAACAGAAAAAGCATATCAGCTAGGACTGGCAAAAGAAGACAGATTAAGACGCGTCGAAACTAAAGTATCTGAAAGTCAATCACTTGAAGAATTCCTTCGAGAAACTTCTTTAAAACCAGGTATTATTAACCCTGTCCTGGAATCTATTGAAAGCAGCCCAGTAGACCAAGCTTACAGAGCAGCTCAAATCCTAACCAGACCTAATATGACATTAGAAAAACTGGATGAAATTGATTTTATTAAAGAAGTTTCTACCCAATATAATGATGAAGTAAGAGAGCAGGCAGAGATCAATATTAAGTATAAAGGATATATTGAGAAAGAAAAAGAAAACGTTGCAAAGCTGAATCGTCTGGAAAATATTAAAATTCCTGAAGATTTCGATTATACAAAGCTTTCCAGTCTTTCTGCAGAAGCAAAACAGAAGATGTCTAATGTACGTCCGAAGACTATTGCACAAGCTGGAAGAATAAGCGGAGTTTCCCCTGCTGATATTAATGTTTTATTGATTTACCTAGGGCGTTAAAAAAATGTTTCACGTGAAACATTAGAAAATAAAAACAAAAATTAAGGTATTTATAAGCGTAAAACACTTCTGAATATCTTAATTTTTTTATCATATAAAAGATATTTACTTCAATGAAAATAAAAGATCATTTTCTTTCACAGGAAATATTTGAAATTAAAGAAACAGAAACTAAAGGAGTTTTTAAAACTACTCCTATTCCATCCAATATTTCCAGATATTATGAAAGTGAAGATTATATTTCTCACCACCAGGATTCCGGAAGTTTAAAAGAGAAACTTTATAAATTTCTTCAGTCTTTTAATCTGCAGTATAAAAAAAATATACTGGTAGACAGAATAAAAAAAGGATCAAAAGTTTTGGACTATGGATGCGGCGCAGGAGAATTTGTAAAATATATTGAAAATGATTTTGAAACCTATGGATTTGAACCGGATTCTGATGCCAGAAAAGCAGCACAGGGAAAAATAACCAAGGCTTCTATTTTAGATGATATTACCAAAATTGAGGAAAATACCTTAGATGCTATTACACTATGGCATGTATTTGAGCACATCGAGAATCAGGACGAAATGCTTGCTGTTTTTCATCAAAAATTAAAAGAAAAAGGAATACTTGTTATTGCAGTTCCCAACCCTACTTCCTATGATGCAAAACATTATAAAGAATATTGGGCCGCTTATGATGTTCCAAGACATATCTATCATTTTTCAAAGAACGGTATGGAAAACCTGATTTCCAAAAATCCTGACTGGAAAATGAGAAAGATCAAACCTTTGGTTCTTGATTCATATTATATCTCTATGTTGAGCGAAAAATACAAAAAATCACCCTTATTTTGGCTAAAAGCAGTGATCTTTGGAACAATTTCCAACGTAAAGGCATTATTTTCGAATGAATTTTCAAGTTTGATATACATTATCGAAAAAAGATAGAAAATCGATTTTTGACCTATTTATGAAGGTCAATTTTCAGCAATTTTAAACTTAAAAACAAAAAACTCAGGATTTTTTCTTCTGAGTTTTATTTTTTTATATCTATTCAATCAATAATTTCTTTACCAACTTTAAATGCAATTTTTTAATCTGATTATCTTTATTAAAATTAACAGACCTATCCCCTACTCTATTTTTAAAATATTCAAAGAACAATCCAAAATCAATCTAAAGTTGAAAATCATGTCAGAATATTATACAATCTTTCTACGAGCATTAAAAGAGAAAAAAATATAAAAAAACAAATTATGAAAATAAAATTCCCCAAAAACAATAGTATTTCCTGCTAAAAATAAATCAGCATATAAATTCCCGAAAAAAAACAGAAAATCGATTTTAAAGGCATTTATGTAGGTCAATTTTTCAGCGTTTCAGGCAAAAATAAAAACCAGCAGTCAGACAAGACATTAATTTTTAAATTGATTCAAAAGATGCAGGAAATGAAAATAAGAACTGCCCTACCCTACACATCAAGAATAATGACAAAATATAAAAGTATCAGAAAACAATAAAGCGAGTTTGTAAAATTTTATCAGAAATTAATTCTTAAAAAAATTTCAATGCTAAAAGTATTTCAAAAAACTACCTAATTTTTTCTTACTATAAATAACATAAGAAAATCTGGTAATTGGTTCATTTTACAGTACTTAAGAAATAATCAAAGCTAAACCAAACCATTTAAAAAATAAAATAAATAAGCTTATTTATTGAAATTCAACAAAATACAGAGCATTCACACTTATATGAAATAAATTAGATGCAAAATAGTATTTTAAAATAACTATCAGAATCTTCTAAGCAAGAAAGAAAAAGTAAATCTACCCTATTTCAAAAATAAAAGCTATAAGTTCAGTCATTAGGTTACCTACACCTATGAAAAAACTACCTGAAAAATAAATATCAAAATAAAAAACGATCGAAACTGCTTTTAAAATAGAGATCTTCAACCATGCAAAATTTACCAGAAAATTGATAAATAAAATTCAATAATCTATCTACTATTTCAAAATTACAAAGCAAAAAAATGATCCAATGATCTCCAAAAATTCTGTTTAAAAAATAGAAAAAACACTAAAATTACGGAGATATAAAGGAAGATTCTGATAAGAAAAAATACTTTAAAAGCTTAAGCAGTTGAAAGAGAATTCAACTTAATCACATATAACTATAAGTTATATCTAAAATACAATGGAAATACCGATCGATAAAGGATTTTCTGTATATTCCGGAAATAAAAAAAGCCTGCTAATATAATTAGCAGGCTTTACAATATCTTGCTTTTTCTATTAATTATTGATTGCTGCTACCCCTGGTAACTCAAGTCCTTCAAGACTTTCAAGCATTGCTCCACCTCCGGTAGAAACATAGCTTACCTGATCGGCATATCCGAATTGCTTAACAAAAGCAACACTGTCACCTCCTCCAACTAAAGAGAAAGCACCAAGTCTTGTTGCTTCAGCAATACTCTCTCCTAAAGCAACTGTACCACCAGCAAAATTTGACATTTCAAAAACCCCGATAGGCCCGTTCCAAAGAATAGTCCTTGAATTCAACAATACATCATTAAACTGATCTCTCGATTTGTGACCCGCATCAAGTCCCATCCATCCTTCAGGGATTGCATAGATATCAGCTTCTTTTCTCTCCACATCATTACTAAAGCTTTCAGTAATGATAGCATCAGAAGGAAGATATACTTTTACTTTATGCTCTTTAGCTTTTCCTAAAATCTCAAGTGCCAAAGGAAGCTTATCTTCTTCTACAAGAGAATTACCAATTTTTCCTCCAAGTGCCTTAATAAAAGTAAATGCCATACCTCCACCAATGATCAGATTATCTACTGCAGGAAGAATATTTTCTATAATGGTAATTTTAGTTGAAACCTTAGAACCTCCTAAAATAGCTGTAACAGGTCTTTCCCCACTTTTCAATACTTTATCGATAGCCTGAAGCTCTTTAGCCATTAGCAAACCGAAATATTTAGTTGATGGAAAATACTGAGCGATTACTGCTGTGGAAGCATGAGCTCTGTGCGCTGTACCAAATGCATCATTTACATAAGCATCTCCTAACTTTGCAAGTTTCTCCGCAAATGCAGCATCCCCTTTTTCTTCTTCATTATGAAAACGTACATTTTCCAATAATAAGATTTCCCCAGGTTTTAAATCGGCAGCTGCCTGCTCTGCTTTCTCTCCGATACATTCATCCACAAACTTTACTTCCTGTCCTAAAACAGAAGAAACTTCGCCTACAATATGTTTAAGGGAAAATTCATCTTTAACCTCTCCCTTAGGTCTTCCAAGGTGTGTAATTAAGATGACAGAACCACCATCATTAAGGATCTTCTCCACTGTAGGTTTCACAGCAACAATTCTTGTATTGTCTGTCACTTTCAGTTGATCATCCTGCGGAACATTGAAGTCCACTCTTACCAGAGCCTTCTTATCTTTAAAATTAAGATCATTGATTGTTTTCATAAGTAGATTTATTTTTTGCTAAGCCCTATGAAACCGTCGTGCTCAAAATCCGTTTTAGCTTTCGGAAAAATCTCGCAAGAACAATTTCATAAATCTCATTGAATTTTTGTTTCACAAATGTAAGGTTTTAAACTTTTTCAACAGTTTGATTAAAATAAAAGTTTTCAAAAACTTTCCCCGAACCCAATCACCCATTAATCAACAATTTTTTCTCTTTAAAAAAAAAGAATAATGTAGTTGTTGTTGAGTGTTGTGAATTTCGGGGATAAGTTTTATGATAATAATTGATAACATTCAACTTGTATCCAATTCATATTTAACTCACAATATAAATTCCTGTAAACCCGCTATTTCAAACACTTATTAACAAATGTTGATAACTTTGAAATGAAGCCATTATTAGTTATTTTATTATGGAAAAATCTGGGGATAGCTGAAGAAAACATCTGGAAAGTTGTGGTAAAAATCTTCGGAAAGAATTTCTATTACGAAATAAATTGATCTTTAAAAATAGAAAGTTGAGAAAAGTTTTCCACAGTTATTCACATACCTTTTCACAATTAACTCAGGGTTTACTAACACGAATTGTTATTATTCTTACCTTTGTAAGGAAATAGAATCTAATAAAGCTTAATAAGAGTATTATGAAAAGAAAAATTGCGATCGCAGCAGACCATGCCGGCTATGAATATAAGGAGATTGTTAAGAACTACCTTTCAGAAAGGTTTGAAGTTCAGGATTTTGGAACGTTTTCCACAAACAGTGTGGATTATCCGGACTTTGTACACCCTGCTGCAACCTCTGTGGAAAACGGAGAAAATGAGCTGGGAATCCTGATCTGTGGAAGCGGAAACGGAGTTCAGATCACTGCGAACAAACACCAGAAAATAAGATGTGCTTTGTGCTGGATGCCGGAGATTGCAACACTGGCAAGACAGCATAATGATGCCAATATGATTTCAATACCGGCAAGATTCATAGCTAAAGAACTGGCGCTGGAAATTGTAGATCAATTTCTTTCAACAGACTTCGAAGGGGGAAGACACCAGAACAGAGTTGACAAAATTGCATTTTGCTAAATAAATAAAATAAGGCTTGTAAATCACTTTGCAAGCCTTATTTATTTTTTATTCGTACATTTGCAGTGTCCAATAGAAATTTATACTCTATTTTTCTCCAAAGCCTTTCTTATATTTGAAATATATTAATAGAAGGTTTTTCTCTTTTCTTCTCCAGAATTGTATTAAATTTATACAAAACTAAAGCTCCCGTTGTAAGTAAACTGAAAGATAATTTCTGATGATTTACGGAAAGATTCTAATGATGAAATTGAATGACCTTATACAAAGGAACGAATAAGGAAGATTTAGAAAAAGGTTTTATTTGAGATAAGACCAAAACAATTAAAAGAAAATTAAAATGCCAAAAAAAAGAAAATATATAAGTCATAAAAATGATTTAAAAATGATGGAGATCGGAAGAATGATCCTCCGTTTTATGAATGCAAATTCATCCAAAATTTATAATTATAAGCAGATCGCTGACGGAATAGATTACAAAAATCCAAGACAAAGAGAACTTGTGATCCAGGCACTGCATAAACTTCAGGGATCTGAAAAGATTAAAGAAGTAGAAAAGGGAAAGTATATTGTGAACCTGAAAATCGCAGGAACGCTTACTGGAACTATTGATTTCAACCAAAGTGGAAATGCTTATGTAAGTGTGGAAGGATTGGAAGATGATGTCTTCGTTCATTCCAAAAATGTGAAGGATGCGCTGCAGGGAGATAAGGTTCTTATTATAACTTATCATTATAAAGGAAAGAAGCTGGAAGGCTCTGTCCTGGAAGTTTTGGAGCGTACCAGAACAGAATTTGTAGGAACATTTCAGAAGGTTACCCACAAGGAATTTGGATTTGTGGTTTGTGATAAAAAAACAATCAACACAGATATCTTTATTCCGAAAGGAAAGTTCAACAATGCTGAAGATGGTGATAAGGTCATTGTAAAAATGACAGAATGGAGGCCGGGTGACAAAAATCCGGAAGGAGAAATCATTCAGGTGCTGGGTGCTCCGGGAGAACATGAAACGGAAATCCACTCTATTCTTGCAGAATATGGTCTTCCTTATGAGTTTCCACCGGAAGTAGAAGCAGACGCAGATAAAATCGACAGAAGCATCACAGATGAAGAAGTTGCAAAACGATGGGATATGCGTAGTATCTGTACGTTTACGATCGACCCTAAGGATGCGAAGGATTTTGATGATGCTTTATCCATAAGAAAGCTGGAAAACGGAAACTGGGAAATCGGGGTTCATATTGCAGACGTATCCCATTATGTAGTTCCGGGAACTATTCTGGATGATGAAGCTTATCAGAGAGCCACTTCGGTATATCTTGTTGACAGGGTTGTGCCGATGCTGCCGGAAGTATTGAGTAATGATGTCTGTTCACTTTGTCCCCATGAAGATAAATATACTTTTTCTGCAGTTTTCGAACTGAATGACAATGCAGAAATTCAAAAGCAGTGGTTCGGAAGAACGGTTATTCATTCAGACAGAAGATTTACTTATGAGGAAGCGCAGGAGCGTATCGAAACCGGACAGGGAGATCTGGCTGAAGAGATTAATACGCTTGATAAGCTGGCCAAAATAATGCGTCATGAACGTGTCAGAAAAGGAGCCATTACTTTTGACAGAAGTGAAGTAAGATTCAATCTTGATGAAAATAATGAGCCGGTTGGGGTTTACTTTAAAATCAGTAAAGATTCCAACCACCTGATCGAAGAATTCATGCTTTTAGCCAATAAAAAAGTATCAGAATTTGTATCCCTTTCAAGAAAAGGTGAGATCACCAATAATACATTTATTTACAGGGTACACGATGATCCGGATCCTGCAAAGCTGGAATCGTTGAGAGACTTCGTTGCTACTTTCGGATATAAAATGGATTTGGCCAATACCAAAAAAGTGGCTGCGTCTTTGAATAAACTTCTTCATGATGTAAAAGGAAAAGGGGAAGAAAATATGATTGAAACCCTTGCGATGAGAAGTATGAGTAAGGCGGTATACTCTACGGAACCAATCGGCCACTATGGTTTAGGTTTTGAGTATTACAGTCACTTCACCTCTCCTATCCGTCGTTATCCGGATTTGCTGGCACACCGTCTTCTTCAGCATTATCTGGACGGAGGGAAATCTCCAAACAGAGGTGAACTTGAAGAAAAAGCAAAACACTGCAGTGCTATGGAAAGACTGGCAGCTGATGCGGAAAGAGATTCCATCAAGTACATGCAGGTGAAATTCATGGAAAAACATCTGGGAGAAACATTCAGAGGAGTGATTTCCGGAGTGGCAGAGTTTGGTTTCTGGGTTGAAATTCCTGAGAATGGTGCTGAAGGTTTGATCAAGTTAAGAGACCTTGTGGATGATTCCTATATGTATGATGCGAAAACCCATGCTGTATACGGAATAAGACATGGAAATAAATACCAGCTTGGAGATGAAGTTCAGATTAAGGTGGTGAAAGCCAATCTGATTCAGAAGCAGCTTGACTTCCAGATTGTGAAGTAAAGAATTAAGTCTTTAAGAAGACTGTTGATAAAATTATAAAGGCTGATGTGTTACCAAACCGTCAGCCTTTTATTTTCTAAATGTAAAAAGTATGAAATGTACTCTCCTCTACTCTCCTATTTCTTAATAAAAAATTACATTAAACTCTTATTAATATCCACTTGATATATCACAACTTTATTGAATAATTAAATCATAAAGTCTAACTTTGTATTAAACGAAATGAATTTTATTCATTTTAAAATACTACTTAATGCTAGAACTTGTACTATCTGCCGTCATATTAGGATTTATGCTAAGCCTGGTTTTCATAGGACCTATTTTTTTCCTGCTTATTGAAACCAGCTTTTCCAGAGGCCCCAGACATGCCTTGTCTCTGGATCTTGGCGTCATTACAGCAGATTTATTATGCATTGTAGCAGCCTATTATGCCAGTACAGATATTGTAACGTTAATAGATAAACATCCGGGATTCTACAGGATCACTTCTATTCTTATTTTTGTCTACGGGATTGTGATGCTGGTGACCAAAACAAAAATGCATATGCCCGGCGAAGAAAGGATTATTGGACAGAATTATATTAAGACATTTTTCAATGGTTTTTTCTTTAACCTTCTCAATGTGGGAGTCATTCTTTTCTGGCTGGTAACGGTAATTTCCGTAAGGAATCAATATCCGGACACCAGCAGTTTTGTTTTATACATCAGCATAGTTCTGGCCACTTACCTTTCTATAGATCTTGCCAAGATATTTCTTGCCAAGCAGTTTCATGATAAATTAACACAAAAACTGGCCAACCAGATCAGAAGAGTTGTTGGCTGTATTCTCATTATCTTCAGTTTCTTTATTTTCCTGCAGAGTTTCAAAAAATTCAATCAGTTTGAAAGACAACTGGAGGAAGCAGAAAAGAAAGAAGTAAAATATCAAAAAGCAAAATGAAAAAAATGATCTTTCCAAAGTCTCTTAAAAAAGGAGACAAAATAGCTGTTATTTCCCCTGCAGGAGCTGTAGATGCCACTCAACTGGAAAAGGGAATAGAAATGATTAAAAGCAGAGGTTTTGAACCCGTTCCCGGAGAACATCTCTACACTAAATTTTCAAACGGATATAATTATGCCGGAACAGAAAAGGAAAGAGCAAAAGATATCAACTGGGCTTTTAACGATAAGGAAATAAAAGCTGTATGGGCTTCAAGAGGAGGCTATGGTTGCCAGCATCTTATTCAGCATCTGAAGCTGAAAAATTTCTCAGAAAACCCGAAATGGTATATTGGATATTCTGATAATACAGTTATCCAAAGTTATCTGATGAAAAAAGGTTTTGTTTCCATCCATGGACAAACCATCAAAACATCCAGCTTTGGAGTTACCGGAGAAAGTTATGATCTTATTTTCGATATCCTGAAAGGGGAAAAGCCAAAATACAGCCTTAAATCTCACCCATTCAATAAAAAGGGGAATATTCAGGGAGAACTGGTCGGAGGGAATTTAGCCCTTATCTATGCCCTTCTTGGAACCAAATATTCATTTGACTTTAAAGACAAGATTCTGTTTATTGAAGATATCGGGGAAAACTTCTATGCACTGGACCGTATGATCATGAGTCTGGAGCTGGCAGGTGTTTTCAATAAAATCAAAGGATTGATTGTTGGTGGAATGACCAATATGGGTGATGAAAAGGAAAATCAAAGCTATGATGAAAGTTTTGATGAGTTCGTTTATAAACTGATCTCAGACAGAATTTCAAAATATAAATTTCCCGTAGTGTTTGCTTTCCCGAATGGACATATTAAGGACAACAGACCCCTTTTAATTGGTGCCAACGTGAAAATGAAAGTGGATGCTAATGTAAAAATAGATTTTTAAGGCACCACTACTCTCCTATCTCCAAACTCTTAACTATACACTATGGCCCATCATAATGATTTTGGAAAAATAGCAGAGAATCTTGCTGCTGATTATCTTCAGAAAAATGGTTATACCATTAAGGCCAGAAACTTTCGTTTTAAGCAAAACGAAATTGATATCATTGCTGAAAAAGATAATCTGATTATTATCGTGGAAGTGAAAGCAAGATCCACCGATGCGTTCATCCTTCCTCAGGAAGCTGTAACCAAAACAAAGATAAAATCTATTGTTTCTGCAGCTAATCATTATCTGGAGGAATGTAATAACGATCAGGAAGCCAGGTTTGACATTATTTCTGTTCTTCCCGATGAAAACAAAAATTTAGTACTTGACCATATCAAAGATGCTTTTCAGTCTTTTGATGCGAATTAATATATCAATACAACAATGTTTGAATGTAACAGAATCATGACATTGATAGAGGAGTGCATTCGGACATTTAACAACCAATTTTATGAAGACAATATTAATCACCGGTGCAACTTCCGGTATAGGCAAAGCCACTGCAGAACTTCTTGCAAAGCAAGGAAACAGAATTATTATTTGTGGAAGGAGAAGTGAGGTGCTGGAATCTGTAAAAACAGAACTTTCCCAATACACCGAAACATTTAGTTTAATATTTGATGTAAGGAATCTTGAAGAAGTAGAAGCGGCCATTAATTCCCTTCCTGAGAACTGGAAAGATATTGATGTTCTGATTAATAATGCTGGCAATGCTCATGGGTTAGATCCTCTCTCTGCTGGTAAGACGGATGACTGGGATTCTATGATTGACGGAAATGTGAAGGGATTACTGTATGTTTCCAAAATGATTATTCCGGCGATGAAAACTAAAAATTTAGGTCATATTGTAAATATCAGTTCTGTAGCAGCAAGACAAACCTATGCGAATGGAGTAGTGTACTGTGCAACAAAGAAAGCAGTAGACGTTATTTCGGAAGGTATGAGACTGGAGCTTACCGAATTTGGAATCAAAGTAACCAATATCCAGCCGGGAGCTGTAGAAACCGATTTCTCTCTGGTAAGGTTCAAAGGCGATAGTGAAAAGGCTTCAACGGTGTATGCAGGCTATGATGCCCTGAAAGCAGAAGATATTGCTGATGCCATTGCTTACTGTGTAAATGCTCCGAAACACGTTACTATTTCAGATATGACTATCTATCCGAGTGCTCAGGCTGAGCCAAGAACGATTTATAGAAAATAGTCCAAAATAATGGAGTAAATTTGCAGAAAATTAAATGCAATTTTGCTGTTTAGCTTAAAATAAAAAAATGAAAATTCTATATCTGGAAACATCATCGAAAAACTGTTCAGTAGCCATATCAGATAATGAGAAGTTATTGTGCCTTTGTGAAGAAGTTTCTGAAAACTATAAACAGTCTGAAAGTCTTCACACTTATGTAGAGTGGGCATTGGAAGGAGCGGGGATAGCGCTTAAAGATATCGAAGCCGTTTCTTTAGGAAAAGGTCCCGGATCTTATACCGGCCTAAGAATCGGAGCAGCCTCAGCTAAAGGGTTTTGTTATGGACTCAGAGTTCCTTTGATAGCAGTGAATTCTCTTGAAAGCATGATAGAGCCTTTTTTAGGCGATAACTATGACTTCGTTATCCCTTTGATCGATGCAAGGAGAATGGAGGTTTATACGGCCGTTTATGACGGTAAAACAGGGGAGGAGTTATCCAATACCGAAGCCAAGATTCTGGATGAAACATCTTTTAAAGAATTTAAAGATAAAAAAGTTCTGTTTATAGGGGATGGCGCTAAAAAAGCAAAAGAGATCGTAAATCTTCCGGATGCAGTTTTTAATGAAAACGTTTATCCGTCTTCCCAATATCTGATCAGAAAAACGCTGGAGAAAATAGAAAATAAAGAATTTGAAGATATGGCTTATTTTGAGCCTTTCTATCTGAAGGACTTCCACGGAGTAAAGAAAAAGAAAAGCGAAGAATAAATCTTCGCTTTTTTATTTTATTGAGGTCTTGGCGGGATCTTGGAACCCGATTTTGTTTCGTTTGGCTGTTTAGGACTTTGCTGTGGAGCAGTATTCGTATTAATGTTCTGCATCGTATCCAGCTTCTGTACTTTTCCACTATTCATTTGTGGAACTCCCGTATTTTGGGTGTTAGGTTGTACAGGTGCTCCTGACGGTTGTTGAGGAATATTATTTCCTTTGTTGTCCGTTGCCTGGAAGCTGAGGTCACTTTTCAGATAATTCAGCATTTCTTTAGCTCTTATTCCTTCAGGTGTTTTGGAATAATTCAGGGCAATCTGTTCCAGCTGGAGAATCATAACTTCTTTTCCACTTGATTTTCCTGCATTGAACGCATTTAATAAATACAGCTTAGGAACCAGAGCATCTTTCGGAAACTTCTGAATCGTCTGATCTATAATATCTTTACTTTCCACAAATTTTTCTGATTCAAATAGCGCATATGCCTTCTTATATTCGTTTTCAACTTCTTCAGTTGATTTTACAAATGATTTATTTTTAGGATTTCTGGCAAATTCAGCGTAAGAAGTATAAGGATAATCAGCTAAGAGAATTTGTTTTGCTCTTTCAGAAGCCTGTGGATTTTTCTCATAATTCATGGCAAAAATCTCATACAATGCCTGTAACATCACTTTTTCTTCCGGTTTTACATCTACAAGATCATAAAGCGTTTTCGTAGCCAGTGGAGTATTGGTAAAATAATTCTGATACATAATTCCCAGACCTAGTGAAGCAGTGTCTCTGTCCTTTTTTAACTGAGATAATTTCCCCTGATCCGTAGGAATCTGTTCAATATAGTACGCAGGCTCAAAACGTCTTGGATTAGGCGCAGAAGTTACTCCCAACGCTTCATTTTTCATATCTTCAATAGAGGCCATTTTCTTGGAAGAACGCCAGTTATCGGCCAGGGCACGGTCTCCCCAGATCTGCTTAAATGAAGAGGTTCCTTTGCTTACCGTTCCTGAATTGCTGAAATAAAAACCTTTTGTAGTGACTCCAAAGTCTTCAAAAGAATTGCCGCTATTGGCAAAAATAGAATTGGCACTGTAATCTCCGGTATCAAAACCTTTACTTCTTTCTGCACGTCTTCTTTCCTGCTCCTCTTTCTCTTCTTTAATCTTTAATTTGGCAATATATTTTGTGAAATAATCTGTTTTCTGACTGTCATTCATCTTTGCCAGCGTAAGGATACTGTCATTCTTTTTGATCAGATAGTAGTTTTTGGAAATCTTTTTAATGTATTCAGACTGGTCTTTTAACAGTATTTTTGAAGGTTCATAAGTCATTACAGCAAGTGCAGAATCATAATAACTTCCGGCTCCGATATAATCATTCTTATCAAGATAGCTTTTTCCTATTTCATAATAAGCCAATCCACGGATCTGAGGATCAGAAACCTTTTCAAACAGTGATTTTCTGAAGAATTGCTGCGCTTCATCCTTTTTGCCTGCTTTATTGGCCATTAATCCTAAAGCGTAGTAAAATTCGTTCTTTCTGGAGCCATACATTCCCTTTTTACTGATTCCTTCCAGGTAATTTTTTGCTCCTGCATAATCACCTTTGCCGTTAAAAGTTTTGGCGATGGCAACCTGAGATTTTACTTCAAATTCGAAATCACTGGCATATTTATACGCTGCAGCATAGCTTTCTCTTGCTTTATCATTCTGATTCAGATTTTCCAGCACCTGACCTCTCAGATAAGCGATTCTGCTTTTCAGTTTTCTGTTTGTATTGAGCTCAAAAGCATTGTCAAGTTCCTTGGCAGCTTCTTCTTTCTTACCGGCATCAAGAAGAGATTCGGAATAGTAAATGCTCAGCAGTTTTGCATAACTTTTACTGATATCTTCACTTTTCAGTTTGGCAAATGTTTCATGCGCTCTGTGATAATCTTTGATTTGATCATAAGCAAGCCCCTGATAGATTCTTGCAAGTGCAATTCTCTTATCATCTTTCATACGGGTGAAGACATAATTGAGAGCATCCAGGGCCTCCAGAGATTTACCACGGTAAATTCTTGCCTGCGCAAGGATCATGTAGGCATCAAAAATCTGCTTGTTTTTCTCTTCACCATTTCTGGTTACAGAATATTTATTAATTGCTTTTAAAGCTTTAGCTTCTGCAATTTCCAGAGTAGTGGCTCCTTTATTCTCTTCTCCGTCAGGTCTTGAAGGACCGTTTCCCTGAGGTCCGCCGGGAATATTCGGAATTCCTGAATTGCCTCTTCCTGAAGGTCTGTTGGCTACTTCTGCCATCTTCATCGAATTTTCGGCAAAAGCCTCAGTCTGTCCAAGATCACTTCCTAAAGGCTGTTCTTCATAAGTCAGAATAGGAATGTAGGGAGCATAAAAGTTGTCCTTATGCCCTTTGTCTCTGGTGGTAAACTCACTGTTTAATGCATCTTTTGCATTAAATAATGTGTTATAATATGTGGAAAATCCTTTCAATACTCTTGATCGCTGCTCCGGCTTTTTGGTTTTGGTAGCACAGGAAGCAACAAGACATATGACTAAAAGGAATAATATATTCTTTTTCATTATTCAATATAACTCGCTAATCTGCTTTTTATTATCAGCAGTTTGATGATTTTGTAAAAATAATAAAATTTTATAATGAATAATATTTATATTTCTGGTAGAAATATTTTATTTCTTCTTTAATGGGAGTTTCGAACCTGATAATCTTTTAAATCAGAGAAGATTCTTTCAGTATTTTATAAACAAGATGGGTAGGGAGCCCCATAATGGTATAATAACTTCCGGTAAGACTTGTGATCTTTGCCATTCCCAGCCATTCCTGAACACCATAGCTTCCGGCTTTGTCGAAAGGCTTATAGTTCTGAATATAATAGTTTATTTCATCATCCGAAAGCTTGTCCAGAGTAACATCAGCCACATCGGTTTCAGTGATCGATTTTCCGGCGGTTTTGATGGTAATTCCCGTATACACCTGATGCGTTCTTCCTGAAAGGTTTTGAAGCATTTTAAAGGCATCCGCTTCATCTTTAGGTTTACCAAGGATCTGATTGTCGATAGCAACTACCGTATCGGCAGTCAGAAGTACTTCACCCGCTTCAAGTTTTCTAAAGGCTGAAGCTTTTAAATCAGAAAGATAAGCTGCAGCATCTTCTATTTTGATGTTTTCCGGAATAATTTCTTCACAGTCTATTTTTACAACTTCAAATTCAAAGCCTAAACTCGAAAGAAGTTCTTTTCTTCTTGGGGATTGTGATGCTAAAAGTAATTTCATACAGATACTTATACAGATTGAGTATTATCGTCATGCCAGTTCCCCTGAACTTTCATTACCTGTTCAATGACATCACGAACCGCACCGGTTCCACCTTTTTTCGGGGAAATATAATCGGAAATTCCTTTTACTTCAGGAACCGCATTTTCAGGACATGCCGCAATAGCTGAATTTTCCATAATATGAATATCCGGAAGATCATCACCCATGGTTAGTATTTCTTCGTTCTTAAGATTGTATTTCTTCTTAAAGTCTTCAAAATCAATCATTTTGTTGTGGGACTTAGGGTAGTAGTCCTGAATACCCAGATAATTGATTCTGTGCTTTACCATTTCATCATTTCCTCCCGTAATAACCCCAATTAAATAATTGTTTTTTAAAGCTTTTACTACTGCATAACCGTCCAGGACATTCATTACCCTGCACATATTTCCTCCGGGAAGCAGATATACGCTTCCGTCTGTGAAAACTCCGTCAACATCAAATACAAATGCCTTAATATCTTTTAATTTCTCTTTATAGCTCATACATTTCCTGAATAGAATGATTCATTGTTTTATAAATTTCAAGACTTTCGTCTTTTAATAATTGTTCATGCAGCTGTAAAATTCTTACATCATTTCTTACTGCGGGGCCTGTTTGTACCATTTTAGGTTCAATTTCATGAATTTTCTGAACCGTTTCATCAATCAGCGGCAAGAAATAATCAAACGGAATTTCCTGAGAATCTGAAATTTCTTTAGCCCTTGAAAAAAGGTGATTCACAAAATTGCAGGCAAAAACAGCTGTCAGGTGAATATATTTTCTTTTCTCGTAGCTGCTTTTCATCACCCTTTCTGAAATTTTTGAAGCAAGATCGAACAGTATCTTTTGATCCTCTTCATTTCCGGCTTCTACGAAAAACGGAATTTTTTCATAGTCAAGTTCCTTGGATTTTGAAAAAGTCTGTAAAGGGTAGAAGCTGGATTTTCTATACTCACCAGCCAGAACTTCTTTTGGAAGAGATCCTGAGGTATGGGCCACCAGACAATCTTTTTTTGTAATAATTTTTGAGACTTCTTCCACAGAATGATCGCTTACACAAAGAATATAAAGATCTGCTTCTCCCAGATGATCCGTAGAGTAAGGAATATTTAATTCTTCAGAGATTTTACTTAATTCTTTTTCGTTCCTCCCAAATAGCTGCGCCACAGGAATGCTTTTCAACGTGAAAGCTTTTGCCATATGATAGGCAACATTTCCGGAACCGATGATTACAATTTGCATATAACAAATATAAGATTTTAAGCTGAGCCGGGAAAGGAAGATCACTTCAGAAATCAGGGACTGTAATCTAGGCACGTTTATTGCGTAAGTGTCTCATATTATTTTTAATATTTAAAATGAAAATTGAATTTTTAATTTAACTTTCAGCTATTTTTGTAATCCAAAACAATGAAGGCATCTTATGAAGATTAAGGACGCGGAAATTATTTCGTTGATGCAAAATCCACGAACCCAGGATAAAGGGGTTCGTGCCTTGATGGATGCCTATCAAAGCAGATTGTACTGGCACATACGAAGAATTATTGTGGACGGAGATCTTGCACAGGATACTTTGCAGGAAACTTTTATTAAAGCATATCAGAATTTTCATCAGTTTAAAAATGATAGCCAGTTGTATACCTGGTTGTACAGAATCGCTACCAACGAAGCACTACAACAGGTCAACAAAATGAAAAAAATGCAGAAAACGGATGAGGATCCGGAGTATCATATGCAGAATCTCGTCGCAGATAATACAGAAGGAGATGCTGAAGAAATACAGATTTTACTGCAGAACGCTATACAGAGCCTGCCCGAAAAGCAGAAACTGGTATTTATGATGCGGTATTATGATGATTTGCCCTACGAAGAAATATCAAAAATTGTGGATATGTCGGTAGGCACTTTAAAAACAAATTATCATTATGCCAAACAGAAAATAGAAGATTATATTAAAGAAAATTACGAAAAATAATTTTTGACCAACAAAGATGAAAGAGTTCGACATAGAAAAATTAGAGCGTAAAAACATTTACACAGTTCCTGATAATATGTTTGAAAATATTCAGGAGAACGTTATGAATGATATAAAGGCAAGTAAAAAAGCACCTGTCTTTAAGCTGAACTGGATGTATGCAGCAGCGGCATCGCTGGCTTTGATTTTTGGAGCAACTTATGTTTTTAATTCAGATAATGATTCCCCTGAACAGATGCTGAACTCTAAAACAGCTTATGCTGCCAATAACGGAGCACAGAAAACAGAAAGCGAGCTGGCTTATGAAACTTTAAAATCTGATTTAACTTCTGTTGAAAACAATGATCAAACAGTTGACAATCAAAAAAATAACAATGTCTACGCTTCTAAAAGTGTAAACGAAACCAAAAAAACTGCAGAGACCCCTGAACCGGTGAAAACTGTAAAGAAAAAAGAAGAAACACGAATGAATGAATATCTGGACTCGTTTTCTAATTCTGAAATTGCAGAGTTAGCAAGTAATTCGACTCAGGACGTTTATTTGGATATTTATAATTAAAAGAAAATGAAAAAGATATTATTGACGTTTTTGATTATTTATGGCTTTGGATTGAATGCCCAAAGAACGGATTATGATTGGAAAAAGATGGATCCTAAACAAAGGAAAGAAGTCATCAATAATCTTTCTCCGGAAGAGAGAAAAGAACTCCTGAAGAAATTCAGGGACAATATGATCATGGATAATCTTAATGTTGATCCAGACGATAAAGCCGAATTTACACAATTGTATAACGAATATCTGGATAGCCAGAGGCAGATAAAAAGTCAGTTTAATTCGAACTTTGATCCTGAATCCTTAACGGATGACGAGGCTAAAGCAAAATTGCAGCAAAGTTTTGAATTGGGACAGAAGTTATTGGATAACAGAAAGAAATACGCAGATAAAATGCAGCAGGTAATTCCCTGCCAGAAAGTTTTGAAGCTGTTTCAATCCGAGAAAATGATGAAGGATAAAATGGACGAAAGAAGACCTCACGGAAACCATAACAATGCTTCGGGACCTAAACAGAACCCATAATAGTTTATTTTTTTAATGTTGGACGGCTCTTACAGATCTTTCTGTGAGAGCCGTTTAATTTTATCAAAAAAAAATTATTTTTACCACAAAGTTTATCTATGAAAAATGTACTTTTCTTTTTATTGTTTTCGATCGTATTATGGGGTCAGAAAATAGAAACCATTGATCTTTCAAAATCTATTAAAGATAACAAAAACTCTATCAAAAGTCTTACGGTGATAGATAAAAGAGCCCATCAGGAAATTGGAATGGTTATGTATCATAAAGATGAGGTAAAAGTTGTTTTCGAAAATAATGCCAGTAAAGATATACAGGATTGGTTTTATAAATACAATCCGGTAAGGGGAAATGATGAGATGATTTTTTTGCTTGAAAATTTGAATGTTTCAGAAGACAAAAAGGAAAAGTACTCTATCGGAAAGCTTGAATTAAAGGCAAGCACATTTATTAAGAAAAAAGACGGATATCATTTTATGGATAGAATAGATACTGTAGCAACAGTCTCATCACGAACAACTCCTTATCTGGCACAAAGTCTGGCAAGAAAAGTAACTTTAATTCTTACTGATATTTTTAAAGAATCTTATAAAGCAATACCTTGGGAACTTAGTATTTCAGAAAATGATTTTCCTGATTATGCCTCTGTATTAAAAGAAAAACTGAGCATTCTAAAAGCAAATGAACTTAAAGAAGGGGTTTATAAAGACTATTACAGCTTTTTTACACACAATCCTGAATCCGGATTTACTTTGCAGACTAATGATAAAGGAATCGTTACTAAGGCCGTAAAAGGAGAAGAAAAAATAGCAATAAGACATTTTTATGGTTTTGTGTATAAAGGGATTGCCTACAAAAATATACCCGTTGGTTACACTGAAATTTTTAAAGATGATAAAGGTGTTTTTATTGAGGTAACAAAAGCAGAATTATTTCCTGAAACGGCAACAACGGGGGTTACAATTGGCGCCGCAGCAGGAGGTCTGATTGGTGGCGTTATTGGTGCAGTGATAGATGTCAGTTTATCAGGCAAAAGAAAGAATACTGTAGGACCTAAAGTTTATCTTGATCCTTTTACTGGAAATTATGTATTACCGGAAGACTTTGGCAAAACAAAATGATATTTAAAAAGAGGAAAAATTTTCCCTCTTTTCTTATTGTTATCTGTGTTTCAGTTAAAAGAAAGAATTAAGGATGAAAAATTCTCCTGCAATTTCTTATCTTTGCAAATTACAAGATTCTTAAATGAAAAACATACGAAATTTTTGCATAATCGCTCATATCGACCATGGTAAAAGTACCCTGGCAGACCGTCTATTGGAGTACACGAATACCGTTACCCAAAGAGAATTGCAGTCTCAGACGCTGGATGATATGGATCTGGAGAAAGAACGTGGGATTACCATTAAGTCACACGCCATCCAGATGGATTATGAGTATAAAGGAGAAAAATATATTTTAAACCTTATTGATACCCCGGGACACGTTGACTTCTCTTATGAAGTATCCCGTTCTATTGCTGCCTGTGAAGGAGCTCTTCTTATTGTAGATGCTGCACAGAGTATTCAGGCACAAACCATCAGTAACCTGTATCTTGCATTGGAAAATGATTTAACGATCATTCCGATTCTGAATAAAATTGATCTTCCGTCTGCAAATCCTGAAGAAGTAACCGATGAGATCATGAACCTTATCGGATGCGAATATGAAGATGTATTGAGAGTTTCCGGTAAAACAGGAGAAGGTGTTCATAACCTTTTAGAGCAGATTGTTGAAAGAATTCCTGCACCGGTAGGAGATCCTGACGGTCCGCTGCAAGCTTTGATCTTTGACTCTGTATACAACCCGTTCAGAGGTATTGAAGCTTATTTTAAAGTAGTGAACGGAAGCATCACTAAAAATGAAAAGATCAAATTCTTCGCTACAGGAAAGGAATATGGAGCTGATGAAGTGGGTACATTAAAACTGAAGCAGGTTCCGAAGAAAACAATCCATTGCGGAGATGTAGGATATCTTGTATCCGGTATTAAAGATGCCCGTGAAGTAAAAGTAGGAGATACCATCACTTCATTTGAAAAACCTGCTGATGCACCAATTGATGGATTTGAGGAAGTAAAGCCAATGGTATTTGCCGGGATTTATCCAATCGATTCTGAAGATTTTGAAGAATTAAGATTCTCTCTTGAAAAATTAAGACTGAATGATGCTTCTCTGGTTTTCGAGCCGGAAAGTTCTGCCGCTCTTGGTTTTGGTTTCCGTTGCGGATTCTTGGGAATGCTTCATATGGAAATCGTTCAGGAACGTCTTGACAGAGAGTTCAATATGAACGTAATCACGACGGTACCGAACGTATCTTATTTTGGATATACTAAAAAAGAGCCTGAAGTTCCGATTTTGATCAACAACCCATCTGAAATGATGGATCCTTCAACGATGGACAGAGTAGAAGAACCATTCATCAAGGCGTCTATCATTACAAAATCCGATTTCGTAGGAGCAGTAATGACTTTATGTATTGAAAAGAGAGGAGAAATCGTTAACCAGAGTTATCTGACATCAGAAAGAGTAGAGTTAATTTTCAATATGCCTCTTGCTGAGGTGGTATTCGATTTCTATGACAGATTAAAATCTATCTCTAAAGGATATGCTTCATTTGATTATCATCCAATCGGATTCAGAGCTTCCAAGCTTGTAAAAATGGATATCCTGATCAATGGTGATATGGTAGATGCCTTATCTTCATTGATTCACGATTCTAATGCTTATTACATCGGTAAAAGAATGTGTGAAAAGCTTCGTGAGCTGATCCCGAGACAACAGTTTGATATTGCTGTTCAGGCTGCATTAGGTACGAAAGTAATCGCAAGAGAAACTATTAAGGCCTTGAGAAAAGACGTTACCGCAAAATGTTACGGAGGGGATATTTCCAGAAAACGTAAGTTATTGGAAAAGCAGAAAGAAGGTAAGAAGAAAATGAAGCAGATTGGTAGAGTAGAAGTACCGCAATCAGCGTTCATGGCTGTATTAAAGTTAAATGATTAATTATTAATCTATTATAAATTGAAAACCGCTTCTGATGAAGCGGTTTTTTTATGGATTATTTTTTACGCGTATATTTTATTTCCATAGTTTTATATTCCTTTCCGGTCTTGGAATCAGGGCCGTACATTTCAAGTTTTTGAGTATTATCATCCACAAAGGTGAATACTTCTCTGAAATTACAATCTTTTCCAGGTCTTGAAGGATCCGTCATTTTTCCTTTAAACTCAACCGATTTTGTGGAAGGATTCCAGTCTCCTTCGCTGTGCATGATTCCGGTTCCCATATTGTCGATCCATGTACTGACAAACTTTTTCTTTGCGTTATCATATCCCACAATACTCATTCCTTCAAAAGGCATCCCCATAAAGTCACCTTTATGATTAGTGATCTGATAACGTCCGCCAAACATCATTTTATTGGTCGCCTCAGATTTACTCATCATAGGTTTTGCTCCGTTTTCCATCCACATTGTCGTTTCACCTGTCCAGGTTCCATCAGATTTTGCAAGCATTTTCTGCATTTCTCCCGGAGTTGAGTACGCCATCCAGTCTTTCATTGCGGTTGCGGAATCTACAGGTTTCCATTCAGATGTAGAAGCTGAATCTGTTTTATCAGAACCAGTGGCAGCTGTCGTTTTTCCTTTCTCGCAAGCTATTAATAAAAAAGCTGCAGAAAGAATTGTTAATAAATTTTTCATAATAATTTAGTTTTAAGATGGTTAGAAAGATAACTTAAAGGTAAGAACTTTTATGCTAATTAAAATTTTTTTTAATACAGGCATAAATTGTAACTTTGTGTATTCATAACGCAAATCAAATTATGGAGTCTCCAAAAAAATTACAGGATATAAAAGTGGCTGTAGATGCCGTTATCTTTGGATATTTTGATAAAAAAGATCTTCAGATCCTTCTGATTAAAAGAAATATTGAACCTTTTAAAGGAGGCTGGGCACTTCCGGGAGGGCTTGTTCTTGATGATGAAAGTGTAGATGATGCGGTAAAAAGAGAATTGTATGAAGAAGCCGGTATAAAGCCCGATTTTTTGGAACAACTGTATACTTTTGGTAATCTGGGCCGCGATCCGAGAAACAGAGTGGTTTCTGTGGCTTATTTGGGGCTTGTAAACCCATCTTATCATGAACTGTTTGCCGATTCAGATGCCGATGACGCACAATGGTTTAGTATTAATAAACTTCCATCAGTAGCATTTGATCACAAAACCATTATTGAGACAGCATTAAAAAGACTTCGCACAAAAATTCAATACCAGCCGATCGGCTTCAATCTTCTCAATGAAGAATTCCCTTTTTCAGATCTTGAAAATCTTTATAAAACCATTGTCGGACAAGAAATTGACAGAAGAAACTTCCGCAAGAAAATCATGAGCTACGGACTCCTGAACGAAACCAATAATGTTAAAAAAGAAGGCAGCGGCAGACCTGGAAAACTTTTTACTTTCAATAAAGAAAAATATAAAGAGCTGGAAGAGCAGGGCTTTTATTTTGAAATCAAATAGTTTGTTTTAAACACAAATTTCACAAATGTCTTGCACAAATATTCATTAATATTTACAGGCATTTTCGGAATGCACATTATACAGTATTAAGACATTCAATAGGAAATATCTAACTCCGGATTGTATTATCGGTCTTCTGTCATTCTGACGGAGGAAGAATCTCCTAATTGATTAGGTTCTTCACACACTGTTGAACTACGTTCGCAGACCTTCAGTCTGTGTTTAGAATGACATTGATATAATAACAATTTTTAAGATCAAATTCCACCAGTTTTAGCTGAAACCTATCAAATTTGTGTCATTTGTGATTAAAATTTGTGTTATTCGTGTTTGTTAAGATTAATTTTTTATTGCTGGAAATCAATTAATTATATTTATTAGCGTAAAATTAACACAAATAAATTTGGTGTAAAAGCTGATATTCTTTTAAATTTGTGTCAAAATAACGCAATCATGAAATATACCTTACAAAATATTATAGAACGCTTTCAAAAAAAGGAAAAGATAAAATATCTCTTTTTCTGGGGACACACGGCAACAGATATTGTTACCAAATCATGTTTAAGCCAATGGTCTCCAGGAAGTTTTGAAGAAAACGGAATTACCTATAGAACAGCAGAACATTATATGATGGCTGCAAAAGCAAGATTATTTAATGATGCTGAAATGGAAAAGGAAATTTTAAAAGCCACTACTCCGAATCAGGCAAAAGCTCTCGGACGGAAAGTGAAAAACTTCGACCCGAAACTTTGGGATGAACATAAATATCACATTGTAACTCAGGGAAATCTTTTGAAATTCTCCCAAAATCAGAAATTTAAAGACTTTCTTTTATCAACCGGAGACAAAGTTTTAGTGGAGGCAAGTCCTTATGATAGAATCTGGGGAATCGGGATGCTGGAAACAGATAACAGAGCTGAAAACCCTTTATTATGGAACGGAGAAAACCTTTTAGGATTTGCTTTGATGGAAGTAAGAGATGAGTTAAGAAGGTAAAAACACAAACCAGACACAAAATATTAATTATGGAAAAAATAGAATTACACCCACAAATATTTCTGATTGAAAATTTTCTTACTGAGACTGAATGTGATCATTATATCAGTCTTTCACAGGACAAAGTATTTGAAGAAGCAAAGATCAATGTATTGGGACGCCAGCAGATGAATAAGGGGATCAGAAATAATGACCGGCTGATGATTTTTGATACCGCAATGGCTGAGGAACTTTTTACCAAGGCTGTAGAATTTCTGCCTCAGGAACATGATGGATATCAGATTCTTAACTTTAATGAAATGCTCCGGGTTTATAAGTATGCTCCGGGTCAGCAGTTTAAAATGCACAGAGACGGAAGTTATATCCGGAATGAAAAAGAAAAGAGCTTTTATACCTTTATGATCTATCTGAATGATGACTTTGAAGGCGGAGAAACAGAATTTGAGAACTTATTTACCGTAGCTCCCAAAAAAGGAACAGCACTTATTTTTCATCACCCGCTTAGGCACGAAGGAAAAACTTTAATTAGCGGAGTAAAGTATGTTTTAAGAACGGATATCATGTATTACAGGAAATAACCATTCTTAAAAAATAAAGGCATTGCTATGTCTTGTTTAATTAGCGTAATTTTAACACAAATAAAAATATTTGATCATGGAAGATGAATTAAAACCCAGATTTATCGAATCATTACAAAGAAATAATGATCAGATCAGAGAAGACCGTGCAAAAATCATCGGAGCAGATTCCGAACTGATTTACAGGCGCAGAGTGGAAGATATCGAATTAAAAATTAAAAGACTCGAGCGCGAACAGGAAGGGCTTATTGATATCAGTCCTTTAGACAGAAACAGTCTGACTTTTGCGGATTTCAATCCCGAAGCATTCGTTCAGAAAGACATGGAATTATCATTAACAATCAGAAATCTGAATATTCAGCTCGAAGTTACCCAAAAGAGATTTGAATATTTATTTGGAAAAAAATTATAGTCATGGGAAGTACAAGATATGATTTAGAAGCTCGTTATGACAGAGCAAGAAAAGCAGGTTACGGAACAAAATCCGCAGGGGAAATTTTCACTCAGAATGCCAAAAGAATAGCTCATGAATCGATGAATCCACATGGAATTTCTTTCAGGGAATCCCGGGATTCGGAAGTCCACCCCAATTCAGTTCCCATTATTTTAGGATTAGATGTTACCGGAAGTATGGGACATATTCCTCATGAGTTGATCAGAGATGGATTACCGAAACTCATGGGCGGAATCATCCAGGGAGGCGTTCCTGATCCGGCCTTACTATTCCTTGGAATCGGAGATCATGAATGTGATGGTTATCCGCTACAGGTGGGACAGTTCGAATCAGGAGATGCAGAACTGGATATGTGGCTTACCCGAACCTATATTGAATCTGGAGGAGGTGGGAATGCAGGTGAAAGTTATCTTTTAGCGTGGTATTTTGCAGCATTTCACACAAGAACAGATGCCTTTGAAAAGAGAAAACAAAAAGGACTGCTGTTTACCGTAGGTGATGAACCTTGTTTAAAAACACTTCCTGCTTCCGCCATCAGGGAAATTATGGGAAAAGGGCAGCAAACCTATACTCATTTTGAACTGCTGGAAGAAGCACAGAAAAAATACGAAGTATACCACATCAGTGTTTTGCATTCGGATCAGGCACTGAGAGCAGACAGAGGCTGGAAAGAATTATTAGGACAAAACTGTATTTCCATAGCAGATCACAGGAACATTCCGGATGTTATAAAAAACATTATCTGTGATAAATTTAAAGACCAAACCTTTGGGACACCAGGAACAGGAGGGTTGGATCAGTTTCAAATGCTTTAGAATTTCTGAATACCAGTAGTAAATTGATAAAGCGGTCATTAAGGTTTAAAAAAATAAAAAGAGATGAAAAAGGCGCAAATCGTAATAGGACTTGGTTTTGGTGATGAAGGAAAAGGAATTACCACAGATTTTCTGGCTTCTCAGAATCCGGAAGCTGTTGTGATCAGATTTTCAGGAGGACAGCAGGCTGCCCATACCGTAATGATGAATGAAAGAAAGCATGTGCATTCCAGTTTTGCAAGCGGTGCACTTCGTGGTCTGCCTTCTTACTTTACCGAGCATTGTACCATTCATCCGGTTTTTCTACTCAATGAAAGAGAAGAGTTAAAAGCAAAGAACGGAAACATTGAGCTGCATATCCATCCATTGGCAAAGCTGACAACTCCTTTCGATGTATGGCAGAACAGAACAAATGCCCGTAATCTGGAACACGGAACCTGCGGAAAAGGAGTGGGAGCCACGATGAAAAGACACGAAAGCCCTTATAAACTATTTGCTGCAGACCTGGTTGCGCCCAGAGAGATGCTGATGGAAAAGCTGAAAGGAATTGCCTATTATTATGGCTTTATAGATAAAAACGAAATTAGTGAACTTTTACAGCCTTTTTTAGATGCTATTGACAGTATGGATTGGAAAATAAGTGACTATAACTATCTGGCTAGCTTCGATCACCTTATTTTTGAAGGAAGTCAGGGTATTTTACTCGATATGGATCACGGCGTTTTTCCCAATGTGACCTATGCCCATACCACTTCAAAAAATGCCTTTGAGATCTGTAGGCTTTTAAAAATTGAAGACGTTGAAATGTATTATGTCACCAGAAGCTATTCTACCCGTCACGGAAATGGCTGGATGAGCAATGAAAAAGTAATGGATCTGAAAAACAATGAAGAAGAAATCTGTATATTCAATGAATATCAAAAGGAGCTAAGAACCGGAGAAATAGATTACAAACTGCTGAATTATGCCTTAAAACTGGATGGAGCTTATGCATTTCCGGTTAAAAAAAATCTTGTCATTACTTGTCTGGATCAGATTGATGAGGAATTTAAAGTAGAAAATCTTGATGAGGAATTTGATGTTGTCTATGGATCCTATTCTCCTTATTCTAAAGATTTTAAACGGATTTTTTAAATTCAGCAGTTAAAAATGTTAATTTTATTTGGAGAGGAGGAAATGATAGAGAATAAAAGTAAATAACCATGAAAACGATACAATATTTAAAAGGGGATGCTACGGTCCCACAGGCCAAAGGAATAAAGATCATCGCCCACATCTGCAATGATATCGGAGGTTGGGGAAAAGGTTTTGTACTGGCAGTTTCCAAAAGATGGGAAGAGCCGGAAAAAGAATATAGAAACTGGCACCGTTTCAGAAGTAAAAATAATTTTGCTTTAGGAGAAATTCAATTGGTTCAGGTTGAAAAATACATTTTTGTAGCCAATATAATCGGGCAAAAAGGAATAAAAACCGGAAGTAATGGTGTCCCTGTTCGGTATGATGCCATTGAAAAAGCTCTGGAAAAACTTTCCAACGAAGCTTTGCTGCTGAACGCAAGCGTTCACATGCCAAGAATCGGATGTGGACTGGCAGGAGGAAAATGGGAAGAAATTGAACCTATTATCGAAAGAACATTGCTTGTAAAGAATGTGGAGGTATATGTGTATGATTTTTAATAAATTAACCAACAATGAGAGAATTTGAAATAAGAGCAGATTATAAAAATGACACGCTGATTGTCTATCAGGCCTATAATAAAGCAATTGCAAAATCAGCCGTAGAGAATCAGAAATTTACAGCTCCTTTTTCATTCAACAGGATGACCTGGATAAAGCCTTCTTTTCTCTGGATGATGGAGCGCAGCAACTATGGACAGAAACCCAATCAGGAATGTACCCTGGCCATACATATTAAAAGAGAAGCCTGGGAGGAAGCTTTAAGCAAAGCAATTCTTACTTCACCTGAAAAAAGGGTTTATCCCGATCCCCGAAAATGGGAAAAAGATTTTGAAAATGCCGGAATATATGTGCAGTGGGATCCTGAAAGGAATATTAAAGGAGCAAAACTGAATTACCGTTCCATTCAGGTAGGAATCAGCCGCTCATTGATTAAAGAGTTCAATGAAGAATGGATTGTAAAAATAGAGGATTATTCTCCTTTGGTTAAGAAGATTCTGAATCTTACCAGGTCGGGAGAATTTGATAAGGCAAAAAAACTGCTGCCGGTAGAAAAAAACTATCCTCTGTCAAAAGAACTGGCTTACAGAATTGGAGCCACAGTATAACCAAATAAACGAACGTCATGAAAACAACAACATTATACAGACCGGTAGGAGAAAAAGAAATGATATTGATTATGGAAAGCGGATTTAAAAAATTTCCTCCAAGACTGGAATGGCAGCCCATTTTTTACCCCGTTCTTAATGAAGAATATGCTTCAGAGATTGCGGAAAAATGGAACACCAGAGACGAAGCTGGAAACTATCTTGGTTTTGTAACCCGGTTTGAGGTGTTGGAAAAAGTGACGGATCAATATCCTGCACAGAATGTTGGGGCTAGAAATCACAATGAATTATGGGTTCCTTCTGAGGATCTTAACAGCTTTAATAAGGCAATTGTAGGAGATATCAAAGTAATCAAAGTCTTTATAGGAGATGACTTTAAGAAGGCTGCAAGTGCTGAGTTGGAAGATTTGATGATCAACATAAAAAAACTAACGATGACTAATAAAGGAATGGCAAAAGATACTTTGGATATCTTAGCTAAAAAATATTATATTAACGAACATAACGAAAAAATAAATATAGAAAACGAGCTGGAAATCAGTAAAAAAGAAACCTCTCTTTTCACTCCGGAACAGCTTTCTGAAATGAAAGAATCTCCGTTGCCGGAAATCAGTTTTGAAACAAAAATTGAAACCTGGAAGTGCAGTTCTTTAAAAGCAATTTTACAATTAGCCGAAGAAGAAAATCAGGAAAAGATTATGTGTCTCAATTTTGCATCAGCAAAAAATCCGGGTGGAGGATTTATCAATGGAGCAGAAGCACAGGAAGAAAGTCTGGCAAGAACTTCCGGACTGTATGAAAGCTTACTTCAGGCATTTGATTATTACACAATTCATCGTGCAATGGAATCCTGTTTTTATACGGATACAATGATTTACAGTCCTAAAGTTCCTGTTTTCAGGAAAGATAAGGGAGAGTTGCTTCCTAAGCCTGTTCTGTGTAATTTCATCACGTCTCCGGCAGTCAATGCAGGCGTGGTAAAACGTCAGGAACCGGAAAGAGCACATGAAATTCTTGATGCAATGGATCTTAGAATGGATAAAATGCTTTCACTGGCTTTACAACAAGGAAATGAAGTGTTAATCTTGGGTGCATGGGGCTGTGGAGTTTTCAAAAATGATCCAAAAGAAATTGCAGGATTATTTAAAAAACATCTTCAGGGAAAATATAAAAATAAATTTAAAAGAGTGGTTTTCGCAGTGCTTACCAAGAAAGAAGAAATGTTGAAACCATTTGAAGAAATACAATGAAAATTGAATTAATAAAAGGGGATATCACAAAAATCAAGGCCGATGCTATTGTCAACGCAGCCAATTCTTCCTTACTTGGTGGAGGAGGAGTTGATGGTGCCATTCATCGGGCAGGAGGTTCTAAGATATTGGAAGAATGCAGGGCAATCAGAAACAGGCAAGGAAAGTGTAATACTGGCGAAGCTGTCGTAACTACTGCCGGAAATCTTTCGGCAAAGTATGTTATTCATACGGTAGGCCCGGTTTGGAATGGTCATGCTGAGAAAGAATCAAAACTTCTTGCAAACTGCTATCATAATTCTTTGAAATTAGCGGAAAGCCTTGGTGTGAAAACCATTGCTTTTCCTAATATTAGTACAGGAGTCTATAGATTTCCAAAAGAACTGGCAGGAAAAATTGCGGTAGATGAAGTCAGAAAATTTCATTCAGATAGTTTTGAGAAAGTTATTTTTGTCTGTTTTGATGATGAAAATGAAAAGATTTATAAAGACCTTTTACAACTGTGAAAAAAAATAATTTCAGATTCGTAGATCAACCTGAAGATCCTAACGTGGGATTGGCAAATGAAGAAATTGCTTTTCTTCAGAAAGAATTGAATCTGCGGTTTCCTGAAAATTATATTTATTATCTTCAACATGCTGGAAAAGAATCAAATGTTTTCCCTGTGGAAAATGATATTGTAAAGCTGAAAAAATACCAAAATCAATTGAAAGATGCTTTGAAGCAAAGAGGCTTACTGAGCACCGAAAGTCTTTTTTGTTTTCAGTATAATATAGAGTATGAACCTCTGGTGGGACAGGATTTTGAAACCTTTTATTTTTTCAATTTATCACATCCTGAATCTCCCGATCTGTATATTTTTGGAGACTTTATGACCAATTTTGATTGGCGAGGATATGATAAAGAGCTTACAAATAAAGAAAATTTTGTAGATTTTATCAATTATAAAACGAAAGATAAATTTGGACCAAAGCGACTTAAAAGAATAGGAAATACCCTTTTAGGGATTCTGGTAGCTCCTTTTATTATAATCGTGCTTATTATTGTTGCGGGCCAAGTTTTAATAGAAAAAATTAAAAACCAATGAAAAAACTAACCATATTAAGCGGTGCAGGAATCAGTGCCGAAAGCGGAATAAAAACCTTCAGAGACGGAGACGGTCTCTGGGAAAATCATAATGTAACGGATGTGGCAAGTCCGGAAGGCTGGAAAAAGGACAGAGCTTTGGTTCTGGAATTTTACAACCAGAGAAGACGCCAGCTGCATGAAGTACAGCCCAACGAAGCTCATCGCTTACTGGCAGAGCTGGAAAAATATTTTGATGTTCAGATCATTACCCAGAATATTGATGACCTTCACGAAAGAGCAGGATCTACTAAGATTCTTCATATTCATGGAGAATTGTTCAAGTCATGTTCGAGTAATAATAAAAGCCTGATTTATGAACAAAAAGATGATATTAAAATTGGTGATAAAGCTGAAGATGGGGCACAATTAAGACCATTTATCGTTTGGTTTGGAGAAGATGTCCCTTTGTATCAAACGGCAAGAGAAATCGTAAAAGAATCGGATATTCTGCTGGTTATCGGGACTTCTTTGCAGGTATATCCCGCAGCAGGACTGATTCATGATATCAAAGACGATTGTCTTTTAATTGTCATCAATCCTAATGAAACGGGATTCGGATACGGACAGAGAGCTGTAGTAATGAAGGAAACAGCCACTCAGGGAATGAAAATATTATTTGATAAATTAGTCAATTTAGCTTGATGGAAAATAAGGTAAAAGCTGGAATTATGGGTGTTTGCATAGGTGACGCTCTTGGCGTTCCTGTAGAATTCAAAAAAAGAGAAGATTTAAAACGTTTTCCGGTAACGAAAATGCTGGAGTATATGTCATGGAACCAACCCAAAGGAACCTGGAGTGATGACAGCTCTCTTACACTTTGCCTTGCTGATGAACTTTCCAAAAGATATGATCTGGAAAAAATCGGACAGAGTTTCGTAAAATGGAATAAATACGGTCACTGGACTGCCCATGGAAGGCTTTTTGACATTGGAGGAACGACAAGACATTCTCTGGCGAGATTAATCAAAGGTGAGAGTGCACGATTTTCAGGAAATATTTTTGAAGAAGACAACGGGAATGGTTCTCTGATGAGAATTCTTCCCCTCGCTTTCTATCTTGAGAAGGAAAATGATATTCAGAAACTCTATCTGACGGTAAAAGAGGTTTCTGCAATAACTCACGGCCATTTCCGTTCTGTTTTTGCCTGTTTCATCTATGTCATTTTTGCCATTCAACTGTTGAAAGGAAAGAATAAAAAAGAAGCATATGAGCAAACACAGAATATCACTTTAAAATATGCTGAAGAACAAGGATTTAATCCTAATGAAATTGAACTTTTCAGAAGGATCTTAAAAAATGATATTTCCAAATATCCTGAAGATGAAATTAAGAGCGGCGGCTATGTTCTTCACAGCCTGGAAGCCTCTCTATGGTGTTTTTTAAACTCAGAAACCTATTCTGAAGCTGTTTTGAAGGCTGTCAACCTCGGGGAAGATACCGATACAACGGGAGCTATCACAGGAGGAATTGCCGGAATTTATTATGGATATGAAAATATTCCACAAGAATGGATTTCTGAGCTGGTGAGAAAGGATGATATTGAAGCATTATGTGAGAAATTACACCAAAAATTAATGAACTAAAACACAACCCATGAACGAAATAGAAAAGAAAAAGATAAGTAAATTTTTAAGCCTGATCTTACGTCATCAGCCGGATAGTATAGGTCTTACCCTGGATGAAAATGGTTGGGCAGATGTGGAAGAGCTGAGAGCAAAATCAGCCCAAAAGAGAATATATTTTACCTCCGAAGAATTGGATGAGGTGGTAGAAACAAACAACAAAAAGCGTTTTGCTTTTAATGAAGATAAAACAATGATCAGAGCAAGTCAGGGACACTCTATTGATATTGACCTGGCTTTGGAAGCCAGACAGCCTCCGGAATTTCTGTACCATGGAACAGCAGAAGCCAATATTTCTTCTATTTTAGAAAAAGGAATTGAAAAAAGAAGCCGTCAGCATGTACACTTAAGTGCTGATAAAGAGACTGCTACCAAGGTTGGAATGAGACACGGTAAACCTGTGATTTTGACCATCAGAACCGGAACAATGCATCAGGAAGGATTATCTTTCTATCAGTCTGCAAACGGGGTTTGGTTAACAGATTTTGTAGATGCAAAATATATTTCAAAGTAAAATGAGCAGAACATTAGTGGTTGGAGACATTCACGGAGGATTTAAAGCCTTACGGCAGGTTCTTGAAAGAGCCGAGGTTACGCCAAATGATCAGCTGATTTTCCTGGGAGATTATGTAGACGGATGGAGTGAGTCTTCTGAAATAATACATTTTTTAATGGATCTCTCCAAAAAGCAGGAATGTATTTTCATCAAAGGAAACCACGATGCATGGTGCGAAGATTGGTTAACATCAGGCAAAAATCCTGATGTTTGGCTTTTCAACGGAGGAAAAAGTACTGTTGAGAGCTACAAAGAATATCTTCTGGAAGATCTGGATCTTCACCTTGAATTTTTTCAAAGGATGAAAAACTATCATATTGACGATCAGAACCGGTTGTTTATTCATGCCGGATATGCTTCCATGCACGGCCCCGAAAGAGAAGTATATTCCAGCAATTACCGCTGGGACAGAACCCTCTGGGAAACGGCTGTTGCAATGGATAAAAAACTGCAGAAAAACTCAGAGCTTTATCCTAAGAGACTGCTTTTGTACAATGAAATATTTATAGGGCATACACCGACTCTTGATATCGGAATTACAGTACCGGCCAACAAAGCCAATATCTGGAATATGGACACCGGAGCGGCTTATACCGGATCTTTATCTATCATGGATATCGATTCCAAAGAATTCTGGCAAAGCGATCCGCTTCCTTTCTTATATCCAAAAGAAAAAGGGCGAAATTAATACTGTTGAGAACAAACCTAACAGGTTTTCAAAACCTGTTAGGTTTCTATCTGCAAAACAATTTTACCTTTTGTAATTTTGACTGTCAACCCATCCCCGTTTCTCACAAAAGATGATTAATTTTAAAGTCTGAAAATATGACTTCAATGAAACTGAAATATCTTTTATTCACCCTGAGTTCTACCTTGTTTTTGGCTCAAAAATCATTTCAGACCCCTTTTGAAAAAGGAAACGGAAATCAAACTGTTACCTACGATGAAATGAATAGCTATTACCAGAATCTGGCTAAAAATTTCAATACCATTCAATACCTTAAAAAGGGAGAAGATGACAATGAAAAACCCATTTATGTAGTGGTTTATAATCCTTTTCCTGAAAAAGACCTTGAAAAATTAAGAAAAAACAAAGCCATTCTTTTTGTCAACAATGGAATTCACCCGGGAGAGCCGGATGGAATAGATGCTACCATGATGCTGATGAGAGATCTGGCGGCTAAAAAAATTAAAACTCCGCAGAACTTTATTATTGCTGCTATTTCCGCTTACAATGTCAGTGGAATGCTCAACAGAGGATCTTACTCGAGAGCCAATCAGAATGGACCGGAGCAGTACGGTTTCAGGGGAAATGCAAGAAATTATGATCTGAACAGAGATTTTATCAAGGCAGATTCCAAAAATGCCAGAAGCTTTCAGGAAATCTACCAGTGGTTAAAACCGGATGTTTTTATTGATAATCACGTCAGCAACGGAGCGGATTATCAATATACGTTTACCTATATTTCTACTTTTAAAGAACGTCTGGGCAATACTCTGGGGAATTACTTCTACAATCATTATCAGGCTAAAAATCTTGAAGATATGAAAAAGCTGGGGTATGAAAGTACACCTTACGTCAACATTCACGGAGATGTTCCGGAAGTAGGATTTGCCTCATTTGAAGACTCTCCCAGATATTCTACAGGATATACTTCGCTTTTCAATTCCTTAGGAACTGTTCCGGAAACCCATATGTTGAAGCCTTATGATAAAAGGGTAGATGCTACCTACAAATATATGTTGGTGAACCTGCAGAATTTGGATAAAGATTATCATACCATAAAGCAGCTCCGTATTGAAAATTTAAAACAGTATCAGGCCGGAAAACAATATGGAATCCGTTGGAAAATAGACTCCACAAAATTTTCAACGATGGATTTTAAGGGCTACGAAGGAAAGTACAAACCTAGTGAAGTTTCGGGGAAGCCAAGGCTGTATTATGACCGTAATAAGCCTTTTACAAAGAACATCAAGCTTTTTACAACAGCTGTTCCAACGGGATATATTACCATTCCGAAGTATTATGTCATTCCACAATCACAATATCGTGTAATTGAAGAATTGAAGAGAAACAATATTCAGATGAGTCCTTTGCAGAAAGACAGTACTTTGTCTGTTGAGTCCTATAAAATCAAAGATTTTAAAACCGTTAAAAACCCTTATGAAGGCCATTATCTGCACTTTGAAACGACGGTTGATGCTTCCCGTAAAAGTTTGCTGTTTTCGGCAGGGGATTATCTTGTTACTACCGATCAGCCAGGGGTAAAATATATTATAGAAACTCTTGAGCCTGAGGCATTAGATTCATTTTTCAACTGGAATTTCTTCGATGGAATTCTGGCGCAGAAAGAATACTATTCTGCTTATATTTTCGAAGATACAGCTGCCGAACTCCTGAAAAAAGATAAAAAGCTGAAAGAAGCCTTTGAAGCAGCGAAAGTGTCAGACAAAAAACTGTCCGAAGATGGAACTGCACAACTGGATTGGATCTACAGGCATTCTCCTTATTTTGAAGAGAAAACTTTCAGGCAGTATCCGGTTTACAGAGTGTTGTAATTAATTGATAATAAAGAATTAAACTAAAACAGGCGTTTCCACGGAAACGCCTGTTTTTTAATTATCTTGGTAAGCCTCTTTTCAAAGCTATTTCTGCTCTTTTGATCGCCATTTTCTCCTTCCAGTCCATGTATTTCTTTTTGAAATTAGACTTCATGATATCGTCAAATTTACGCTGTACGGTAAGATTCCATAGGGAATGTGCTTTTACAGCCCATGATTTGTCCCAGGCTCTTAAAGAAATTGAGAAACTTCCGTCCAGATATTTCATCCAATGCCACCATCCGGTAGGCATGAACAATGTATCTCCATGTTCAAGGAAACACTCAATTCCTTCCACACCATCCAGTGCAGGGAACTTGGTGAAGTCAGGATTTTCAATATCATAATCTTCCAGGGCATAGGTTGCATACGGAATCTGATACAGCCTTTCTTTCCATTTGTAATCAAAAAGAAGAATATGTTTTCTTCCGTTGAAGTGAGTATGGAAAATATGAGCCATATCAATGTCAAAGTGAAGGAACGTCACTGATCCTTTTCCACCAAAGAACATATTCGGATATTTATCCAGGAATCCTCCCATCAGGTCTTTGGGAGAAATATAATCTTCCAGTAATTTCGGGGCATATTTTATAGGGTCGAAGAGAAAAATTCTAAGATCGGTTGGCTCTCGCTGGATAAGATCTATATAATCTCCAAACTTCATTTTTGCTGCTGATGCATTGATGGGAGCCGAAGGATCTGCCTTTGAGCTGTCGTATAGCGGAACCTCCACATCTCCTACAACTTCCTTCATATATTCCATCGTCCATTTTTGATAAGCAGGCCACTTTTTTGCCATATTTCTGATGACAACGGGCCTTCTTGGCTTCAGATATTTTTCGTAGAAATCTTCTTTAGAAATGTCTTCTACAACATCTATAGGCTTTAAAATAATTCCCATTTTATAAATTTTATGTTACAAAATTATTAAATATATATATATGTACGAGTGTTTAATTTTTTTTTAATCTATGATTCAAATCAGATTTTCCTATTTAGAATAAGTAAAAATATCAATTTTCTTACTTCCCTTTAAAATTGTTGTTTATGCCTTCATTAAGACAAAACCTATTCATATTATGTTACACAAATCAAAAATTAATTTAACTCTTCTTTTGCAGAATCTATATGCCAAAGATCATCTTATCATGAAATAGATATCATAAAAAAAAGGGCGAATCGTTTTGATTCTTTTTTAATATATTTCTTTTTCATAGAAAAACAAAAGTTTAAAAATTATCACTATGTTTGTAGTGATAAAGATTTAACCTTTAATCGTAAAACTCATCTTTATAAAAAGTGTAACAAAAAACAATAACCATTAACTAATTGAGCAAATAATAAGTATGAAAAAAAATATTTCTTTATTTCTGATGCTATTCTTTACTGTGCTTACTTTTGCGCAGAAAACGGTTTCAGGAAAGATCACCGATGATGATGGGGTCGCGATACCCAGTGCCAGTGTGACGATCGAAGAGCCCGGCAAAGACGCTATTCTTGCTTACGCTATTACGAACTCAAAAGGAGAATATAAAGTAACCTTCACTTCCGCTGAATCCAATGTGGATCTGAAAGTGAAAGCGTTCAATCAGAAACCTCTTACAAAGCAAATCAGTAACAGCGATCAGACTCTGAACTTTAAAATGCAGTCTGAAGCTACAGAAATTAAAGAAGTACAGCTGAAAACCAAAATGATCACCGCAAGAGGTGACACCATTTCTTATGATCTTAAGGCTTTCAATAGTAAAAATGACCGAACCCTTGCGGATGTAATGAAGAAGATTCCGGGAATTGAAGTAAACAAGGACGGAACAATTCTTTACCAGGGGAATGCCATCAATAAATTTTACGTCAATGGAAAAGACCTTATGGAAGGAGGTTATGGAACCATCAACAACTCTCTTCCAAAAGATGCCGTACAGAAAGTAGAAGTTCTGGAGAACCACCAGCCGGTAAAAATACTTCAGGACAAAGTGCCTTCTGATCAGGCAGCTATCAATATCAAGCTTAAAAACTCTGTCACCATGACAGGTAGAGGTGAGGTAGGAACCGGTTTTGGAGATCCATGGCTTTGGAATGTAAAACTGACTCCCATGTTTTTCGGGCAGAAAAGCCAATGGGTAGTCAATTATAAAACCAATAACATGGGTGAACAGGTGGAAAATGAAGGGAATATTCTGGCGTTTGGAAGTTCATGGGAAGGAAGAAGAAGTAATATCTCTCAAAATAACTGGTTGAGTGTAGAGAATGCAGATACTCCGAATTTGCCAGTGAAAAGATATCTGATGAATAATGTTCACTATTTGTCTGCAAACTATTTAACAAATATTGATAAAAAGAAAGAGTGGGAATTGAAGATTAATGCAAATTATACCAACAATGCAGTAGAAAGAGAAGACTATAAAGAAACAACTTATTTTCCAACCATAGAACGTCCACAACCGTCCACGGTGATAATGAGTACAAGGAATAATTTTTATACAGATAAACTGAAAGGAGAATTAATCTTTACCAAAAATGCTAAGAAAGGGTTCTTTAAAAATACCACAAGTTTCAGCCAGTTCTGGAATGCAGACAGAGCATTTGCTGAAAGAGCAGGAAGATCAGGAAATCAGGGAGTGGAATCTCCAACATCATCTTTCCAAAACTCATTGAGTACTATTATTCCATGGGGAGAAAAGATGGTGAATTTCAAATCATATATCAATTATCAGGATGATCAGCAGACATTAAAAGTAGATCCGGCAAGTTATTTACAGTTGCCATACAAACTTCCAAAGGTAAACCCGAACGATCCTAACGAAAAAGATAGATATGGCATTGTAAATTTTGCACCAGGCACTTTAGCGCTACAACAGTTCAGACTAAAAACTTTAGATACCTCACATTCAGCAAATATTAGTTTTTCTAAAAAAGGATGGACATTCACTCCTCAGGTGGGATTTGATTTCTCTACAGATAAGCTAAATACAAACTTTGATGGGCAAGCAATTCAAAATCCTTCTGTGCCGAATGATGTACCGCCAAATTTCAATGATGGTATTTATGAAAACAACCTGAAATTTACAGAAATTGTTCCTTCTGCTTCGCTAGGTGTTAATTATAAATCTGAAGCTTGGAGTATTTTTGCAAATTTTCCAGCAAATTTCAATAGCATTAAAGCTGAAGATGATTTAAGAGGAGTTTCAAAATCACTAAATAAGACAACGTTTACTCCAAATGCTTTTATTCAGTATTCATTTGCTTCATTCTGGAAAGCAAGTTTGAATGGAAACATCAGCAATAATTTTGGAGATATTCAAACGGCTTATGCAGGTTACATGTTATTAAGCCCTAGAGGATTTAATGTAATGGATCCTAATAACCCGATACCTCAAATAACGTCAAAAATGGCAGGATCTAGAATTGAATACAGAAATCCATTAAACAATCTATTCTTTAATATTAATTATTCATTGAGTGATAGTAAAAGAAATTTGCTTTCTTCTCCAATTTTGGATGCAGCAACGGGGTCTACTTTAATCCGATACATTGAAAGAGAAAATCATTCAAAGAGTAATAGATTTAATGTTGAGGTTGGTAAATACTTCCCAAAATTCAAGACCAATGCTTCTGTGAGCTATGGAAATACATTGACAAAAAGTGATGCGTTCTTGGATGACACTCAATATTTGAGCAAAAACAATACTCAGACTTATGGACTTAAGTTCAATAATACCTATTTTAGCTGGGCAAGTGTAGATTATACACTTAATTTATCAAGAAACAAGCAAGATAATATAGGCTTGAGTTCTAATCAGAGCAGGCTCGGTGTCAATACAGGATTTAATCACAATCTGGCAGTTTATTTCTATCCTATAGAAGACCATACGATTGGATTCAATTGGGATCAGGTGAATACAAGTGATGGAAGTAATAAATATAAGAATGCGTTCTATGATATTTCTTACCAATTTTCATGGTCTAAAAAGAAAATTGATTTTGAAATTAAATGGTTGAATATTGCTAACAGAAAATTCTTTGAAACCTATAATATCAATCAAACAACAAATAGTTCTTCTTACACGAAAATTCAGCTTCGCCCAAGCCAGGTCATGCTAACCGTAAAATTCAACTTTAAATAAAACAAAAAACCAATCCATGCGGATTGGTTTTTTGTTGAGATATATTGAGATGTTAATTAAAAACTTTGCTGGTCTGCTGAAGGCCCATAGCTTCCCGGCAAAGGAATATTGTTCAGCCTGTAATACACTCCTAGTTGAGCCCTGTGATGAGTAATCTGGTTTAAGGCATGGCGTATTGCCCCATATTTGCTCCAGCTTGCCAGCTCATGGCCGTCATTTTTAATCGTCCAGCTGGGATTCAGATCGTTTTCTGTACTGTTTTCTAATGCTGTTTTTGCTGACTGGTAATCATCTTCCAGTTTTTTCATCAGTTCATCTCTTGTAGAAAGAATGGTAGGTTTATAATCTCCTTTGGCAAAATCCAGTTCAGAAGTTTTTAAAATTGTGTTCGGCCATTCAAAAACTTCTACAAGATGGGTGGCAAGGGGCATCATTTTCATACTTTTTTCATGTGGAGCATAATCATTTTTTCCTTCAGGGAATAGTTCAATAAATTTTTTTGTGGTTTGAAATTCTCCCTCCAGTTCGGATTTTAATTGAGATAAAGTGTCCATAATATTTTGTTTTTTAGAAACTTAAAGGTAAGCGTTTTAAAAATGAAACTGTTCTAACAGAATCATAATTTTTTAAGTAGTAAAGATTGAAAAGGAAGAATATTTTTTACTGGAAAATAAAATTTGAAAAAAACTGTAACAAAAGAAGACATATGATTACTAATTATATAAACTTGTTACAATGAAAAAGTTATTCTCTATATTTTTGATCACTCTGTTTGCTTTTGCAGGCGCTCAGGAGTCGAAAGAAACAGCCAACCGTTTCTTTTATGAACTGACTTTTAAGCCTAAGAAAGATTCAGCAAGAATGGATAAAATCATTACCATTCTTGATATCACGCCAAAAAAATCAATCTATCAGGATTATACAATGCCCGCTCAGGATTCTATCATTAAAGTTCAGATAGAAGAAATGGAGAAAACCAAATCTTTTAAGGATATGACCAAGTTGATTAGGTGGCCGAAATTTTCCTATAAAATTATTAAGACTTATCCTGACATGAAAGTACAGTATGTAGACAGAATCAGCAGAAATCTGTTTTCATATGAAGACGATCCGAAGCTGCAATGGAGTATTCTACCAGATAAACAAAAAATAGGCGCGTACAATGCTCAGAAAGCAACTACTGAATTTGGAGGAAGAACATGGACAGCATGGTTCAGTTCGGATATCCCTTTTCAGGATGGACCTTACAAATTTAAAGGACTTCCAGGGCTGATTGTAAAAATTGAAGATGGTGATAAAAATTACTCATGGCAGTTAAGCGGCAATAAAAAAATAGAAAACTACGAAGAATTATCTTATGCTGATAAGATTAATGCCAAAATGGGAATGATGAGCAATACAGTAACGCCTACATCAAAAGAAAAGTTTCTTAAATCTTATGAAGGATACAAAGCAGATCCTTTTGCAGAATCCCGTCCATATATGACTGCAGAGAATATGAGCAGACCAATGCCAGGAACAGATGGAACTGTAGGTGACTTTATGAAAAGACTTGAAAAACAAGTGAAAGATTTCTTCGGATCTAATGATAATCCAATAGAAAAAGAACAGCCTTCTGACAAGAAGAAAAAATAAGACTTCATATCAACTAAATTATATTTTGAATCACCCCAGATACAGCAATGTGTTTGGGGTGATTTCTTTTATGCTAAAACGTTATTTAGATTAAATTTAAATAGCGTATATTTGCAGGACTAAAAATTAGGCTTTGAAAGAGAAAGGATTACATAAATTAAGTGGATTCCCTAAAAACAAAATGGGGAAGATATTGGGATATGATAACGACCATCTTAAAATGCCCAATAAAATTATTGAAATGGGACTTCTTCCGGAGACCATTTTCAGAATTTTGTATCAGGCTCCGTTCAGCGGGCCAATGTATGTAGAATTTGGAGCAGAAAAAAGCCGGATTGCTCTTCGTGAGGAAGAAGGAGATTACATCATTGTTGAAGAATTGAATTAATGCAGGAAAACAAGAAAAAACAGATACTTTTAGTCGGGAATCCTAATGTAGGAAAGTCAACGGTTTTCAACACGCTTTGCAACAAAAAGCAGAAGACCGGTAACTACGCCGGCGTTACCGTTGCAAGTCATTCGGGGAACTATGTTTACAAAAACGAAGAAGTAGAGGTTATTGACCTTCCAGGTTCTTACAGTGTATACCCGAGTTCAGAAGATGAGGCTATTTTTTCCAAATATCTTATTGATGAGCAGAAAAACTATGCAGGAGTTGTTTATATTCTTGAAGCATTAAGTTTAAAAAGAGGACTGCTTCTGTTTCAGCAGATTCAGGATCTTGGAATTCCTATGATATTGATTGTCAATCAGATTGACCAGGCAGAAAGAAGAGGAATCACTATAGATATTCAAAAATTTTCCGAAGCATTAGGGATAAAAATTATTCAGACCAATGCCAAAGAACAGATCGGAATTGATACAGTAAGGGAAGCTGTTTATAACAACGAATTTGTAAAAACAGATCAAGTTTCTTTTGAAACACCGAATGAACACAGAGATTTTATTCAGAAACTGGTGGCCCATAAAGGGTTTGACAATGAATATAAAGCCTGGATGAGCCTTTCATTGGGAACTGATCTTGGAAGAATCAGCGGAGTAATGGAACAGCTGAATGAACCGGATTCTAAAAGCTTAGTACCGAAAAGGCTGCAGGTACAGGAAACCGTAAGAAGGTATCAGAATGTGGACAAAATTCTGGCTGATGTCATCTCTAAAAAGGCTCAGTTCAAAGAATTATTAACCGAAAAACTGGATAAAGTTTTAGTTCATAAATTCTGGGGTTATGTAGTCTTTTTAGCAATTCTGCTGATTATTTTCCAAAGTGTTTTCTTCCTTGCCGAATATCCGATGAGCTGGATTGAAGATGCATTCTCCTGGCTGGCTGCATTTACCAGCGAACATCTTCCTGAAGGCCCCATTAATTCATTGATTTCAAATGGAATTGTTCCTGGTATAGGAGGAATTGTGGTTTTTGCACCACAGATCGGAATTCTTTTGTATTTCCTTTACCTGCTCGAAGATTCAGGATATATGGCAAGAGTAGTATTCCTGATGGACAGACTGCTGCGCCCCTTCGGACTTAACGGTAAAAGTATAGTTCCGCTTGTATCAGGAACTGCCTGTGCAATTCCTGCGGTGATTTCTACAAGAAACATTGAAAATGTAAAAGAAAGATTGCTGACCATACTCGTAACACCATTCATGACATGTTCTGCGAGACTTCCGGTATACAGTATTATCATCGGACTGATTATTTCAGAAGGAACATTTTTAGGAATAAAATATAAGGCACTGGTATTGATGGGGATGTATCTTCTTGGCTTCCTGGTCGCTTTATTCTCCGCATCAATTCTCAAAAGATTTATTAAAAGCAAAGGAAAAACATATCTCGTAATGGATCTTCCTGCTTATAAAAAGCCGCTTTTCGGATATGATTTTAAAATGGTTTTAGGAAAAGTATGGGAATTCATTACGGGAGCCGGAAAAATAATTTTCATCGTAAGTATCATTATCTGGTTTTTAAGCTATTTCGGGCCAAGCCAAAAAACAAATGAGTTTGTAGCCACAGACGTTCACCTGGATCATTCTTACCTTGCTAAAATGGGTAAAGGAATAGAACCTGTAATTGCTCCTCTTGGTTACGACTGGAAAATGGGTGTAGGAATTCTTACAAGTTTCGTGGCAAGAGAAGTCTTTGTGGGAACAATGTCTACGCTCTATAGCCTGGAAGATGATGCTCCGGAAGTGAAAGTAATTGATAAAATGAGAAGAGATGTAAAACCCAACGGAGAAAAAGTCTTCAGTTTTGCAACCGGAATTTCGGTGCTTCTTTTCTACGCATTTGCAATGCAGTGTGTTTCTACACTTGCAGTAGTCTACAGAGAAACCAAAAGCTGGAAATGGACCAGTTTTCAGGTAGTCATGATGACAGGTTTGGCATATTTTGTGTCGATGATAGTATATCAGATTTTAAAATAATGGACTCATCATTAATTATTCAGTACGTACTTATTATACTAATTGTAGCATTCGCCTGTTACTCTTTATTTAAAGTACTTAAAAAGAATTTCGCTCCAAAGAAATTCAGCTCCAAAAGAACCCACTGCGATAAAGATTGCGGCTGTTCTTAATATTGGGTTCACCGGATATTGAAAAAAATGTAGTAATTTCATTTTTTCTAATATAAATTATTCGGGTTGAACTTTTTAAAAGCAGGATTATTAATTGTATTTTCTTTACTGGCCATTTTCGGAAAGGCACAAACAGATACCATAAATACCAAGTCTTATGCAGACAAGGTAATGATCCGTGTGAATCTTGATACCAATATTGAAAGCTATGTTTTCTCATCAGGAGAAGGTAAGAATGCATTCAATATGGACCTGTCCATCAACAATAAAACAAAAACCTCATTTTCAATTGATTATAGAATAATAAGTGCGACAGTATCATTTGCACCCAGATTTTTAGAGGGAAATAATGATGATGAAATGAAAGGGAAAAGTTCTTACTCCGACTTAAGCTTCAGGTTTTTTCCGGGAAGATTTATTCAAAATGTTTATTATAAAAATGTAAAAGGCTTTTATGTTGAAAACATGAAAGAACTATCTCCGGAATGGCAGGAAGGAAGAGATCCCTATATTCAGTTTCCGGATTTAAGGGTACAAACCTTTGGCGGGTCTACATCCTATGTTCTCAATAAAAATTTTTCAGCAAGAAGTATCTATACACAAGGAGAATGGCAGAAGAAAAGCAGGGGAAGCTGGGTACCGTTTATAGATTATGATCTTACCATTTTCAGAAATACGATTGACGGAGTAAAAAGCAAAGACACCCAATACAATATAGGAGGAAACATGGGATATTTCTATAATTGGGTTATTGGAAAAAAAGTAAATATTTCGCCTCATCTGGCTATTGGGATTGGAGGTAAATTCTCCAGTTACAGAGAGCTTGATAATGGATCAACAAAACAAAATGCCCAATATGCAACTATAAGAATGCAGGGCGGTCTTCATGTGGGTTATAATACTGACCGGTTTCTGTTCGGAGGTAAAATAAATTTTAAAAGCTATGCCTACGATCAGAAAAACAGCCAGAGTGTAGAGAATAGTAACCTTTATGGGCTGTTGTATATAGGGTATCGTTTTGCACCACCGAAAGTTGTGAAAAATACCTATGATAAAGTCCAAAAAAAGATTCCGGTTTTATAAGTTGAAGGGTCTTTTAAGTATCTTTGCGTTGGAAAATTTAGAGAAAACAAAATAAATTAAAAAAACATCATGTCATTAATAAAATCTATTTCCGGAATTCGCGGAACCATTGGTGGTAAAGTAAATGATAACTTAACACCGCTGGATGTTGTAAAATTCGCATCCGCTTTCGGAACCTGGCTTCAGAATAATAAAAACAAAAAAAATCTTACTCTTATCATCGGAAGAGATGCCAGAATTTCCGGCCAGATGGTTTCTTCCTTAGTTACAGCTACATTACAGGGATTGGGGATTAATGTGATAGATCTTGGCCTTTCTACAACCCCTACTGTTGAAGTAATGGTGCCTGAGCTGAATGCAGACGGAGGAATTATCCTTACCGCTTCTCATAATCCAAAACAATGGAATGCCCTTAAATTATTAAACGAAAAAGGAGAATTCATCAGCGGTGAAAACGGTGCTGAAGTCCTGGCGCTGGCAGAAAGTGAAGACTTCAACTATGCAGAAGTGGATGATCTTGGAAAATATGAAACAAGAGATGATGCTTTCGATATCCATATTCAGCAGATCCTGGATTTGCCAATGGTAGATGTGGATGCGATCAAAGCGAAGAACTTTAAGGTTGTTCTGGATGCGGTAAACTCTACAGGAGGGATTGCTATTCCAATGCTTTTGGATAAATTAGGTTGTGAAACCGTTAAATTATATTGTGAGCCTACAGGACACTTCCCACACAATCCTGAGCCTTTAAAAGAACATTTGGGAGATATCTGCGAATTGGTGAAGAAAGAAAATGCAGATTTGGGAATCGTTGTAGATCCGGATGTAGACAGATTGGCCCTGATTGATGAAAAAGGAGAAATGTTTGGGGAAGAATACACCCTGGTTGCCGTTGCAGATTACTTACTGAAACATAAAAATGGAGTAGCTGTTTCTAATCTTTCTTCAAGCCGTGCTCTGAGAGATGTGGCACAGACTCACAACTCAGAATACTTTGCGAGCGCTGTAGGAGAAGTAAATGTAGTTACTCTGATGAAAGAGAAAAATGCTATCATTGGAGGAGAAGGAAATGGAGGAATTATCTACCCTGATTTACATTACGGAAGAGATTCTTTAGTGGGGGTTGCACTGTTCTTAACGCATCTAGCCAAAGAAAATAAAACTGTCTCTGAACTGAGAGCAGGATATCCGGGCTATTTCATGGGTAAAAAGAAAATAGAGCTGACACCGGAGATTGATGTAGATGCTATCTTAAGCAAAATGGAGCAGGAATACAAGAATGAAGAAGTTTCTACAGTAGATGGTGTAAAAATAGACTTTGAAAACAACTGGGTTCACCTTAGAAAATCCAATACAGAGCCAATCATCAGAATTTATACTGAAGCTCAATCTCAGGAAGAGGCAGATCAGTTGGGAGATGATATCATTGCTAAAATCAAGAGTTTAATCTAATAATATAGGAAGAACGGGCATATTGTCCGTTCTTTTTTATATCAGAAATGTTTGAACATATCAAAGACAGATTTCCTTTCCCCAAAGAAAAGTGGAGAAAATTTCTGGGCAGTTTCCAGCGTATGGAAGTCCCTGCCAAGACTTTGCTTTTAAAAGAAGGTGAAGTTTCCTGCAATGCCTATTATATTGAAAAAGGCATGGTAAGAGCCTGGTACAATAACGACGGAAAAGATGTTACCTTCCAGTTTTTTCTTGAAAGTACCATGTTTTCATCCCTTGAAAGTTTTAAAAAAGGCCTGCCGAGTATGGTGTCATTTGAGACCATAGAACCGTGTATTTTATACAGAATCAACAAACCTGATGTGGAAGCTTTCTTAGATGAAGTTTATGAAAATCCAGAGCTCAGAAATTTCTTTATGGATGCTCTTTTTGAAAGAGTATTCGATTATATGAAACATTTCTTTTCATTTATTAAGGACTCACCACAGCAGCGATACCTGAATCTTGTCAGGCAAAAACCGGAAATTATCAAAAGGGTTCCGCAGCATTATATCGCTTCCTATCTCGGGATTACTACCGTACATCTCAGCAGAATCAAAAGTAAAATATTAAAAGAAAGACTTTAAGAGGCTGGAAGATGGAAGTCAGAAGCAGGTAGTTTAAAAACATACGGCATAAATTCTGACTCATCTTAAACGCAACGTCCGCAAAGAATAATCTTTATTATTGAAAATGTTCGCAAAGACGTTCCACTCAGCAACGATTGTTCTTTGTTGAACGAAGTGCCTTTGCGAACAAAAATAGTATACAATATCCTGTTCCCTAGCGTCCTCCGCGTTTCCATCTTTAAGTGGCATATATTGTTTTTAATGCAACGTCCGCGAAGAATAAAATAATATGTATTGTTGAAAATGCTCGCAATGGCGTTCCACTCAGCAATGGTCACTATTCTTTGCTGAACGAAGTGCCCTTGCGAACAAAAATAGTATACAATATCCTGTTCCCTAGCGTCCTCCGCGTTTCCATCTTTAAGTGGCATATATTGTTTTTAATGCAACGTCCGCGAAGAATAAAATAATATGTATTGTTGAAAATGCTCGCAATGGCGTTCCACTCAGCAATGGTCACTATTCTTTGCTGAACGAAGTGCCCTTGCGAACAAATAATAATAACAATATTATGTTTCCTAGCGACCGCAGCGTTTCAACTCTATTACTGGATTTATAAACTCCCAGCCTCCCACTTCCTGCTTCCTTTCCAAAAACTCATAACAAATGTTATCGCTTTACAGCCTTCTCCCCTCCTAATTTTGTATAAAAATTAAAAGAATGAAAGCAGCCGTAGTATTTGAAAAAGGAAGCACTCCTCAATATGCAGATTTCCCGGAACCTGAAGTACAGGAAAATGAAATTTTGATTTCTGTAAAAGCCGCATCAATTAAAAATCTCGACAGGGCCAGAGCAGGCGGAAATCACTATTCAACCGAAAACCAGGAACACCGGCCAACGGTTATCGGAACAGACGGAGCAGGATACCTTGAAAACGGAGATAAAGTGTATTTTTTCAGCAAAAAAGGAACCGTAGCGGAGAAGGCCGTGGCTGATAAAAAAATGATCATTCCCATTCCTGAAAAACTGGACTTTTCTTTGGCGGCCGCATTACCCAATGCAATAATGGGATCCGCAATGGCCTTAAAATTCAAAGCAGGATTGCAACCGGGAAATACTGTACTGATTAACGGAGCAACTGGAATTACAGGGAAAATTGCCGTTCAGGTGGCCAGAATATATGGAGCAGGTAAAATTATTGTTACCGGTAGAAATGAAGAATCTCTGCAGTCTTTGCTTGAATTAGGTGCCGATGAGGTGATTTCGCTCAGGCTGGAAGATGATGATTGTAAGCAGAAAATAAAAGAAATTCATATGGAAACTCCTATAGATATTATTATAGACTATATCTGGGGGCATTCTGTAGAAGTTATACTGTCAGCTCTTAAAGGAGACGGAACTTTTTCGCATAAAACAAAACTCATAACAATAGGAGGAATGAGCGGTGATATCGTTCAGCTGTCTTCACAGATCCTAAGAGGAACCGATATTCAGATTTCAGGATCAGGATTGGGAAGCTGGACTAAAGAAGAATCTCACCTCCTGTTCTCAAAAATCATCCCTGAAATGTTTCAGGCAGCAACAGAAGGAAAAATTAAAATGGAAACACAGGATGTTGATATTAAAAATATCGAAACTGTATGGAATGCTGAGATACAAAGTGGAAAACGCCTGGTCATAAGAATTTAACCCCAATTTCCGTTTTTTTATCCACAATCCTTTTATCGGTTTTCTTTTTTTACTATTTTTATAATAGAAATTTATGAAATGGAATATTCAAAAAAAAGTTGCAACTTTGCATAAATATTTGAATATCAGTTTCAGATATATTATTAATTAAACGTTTGCCGAGGTTTGTAAGCAAATTCAGACATCAGGCCGACAAAGAGGACACTATTGGAAGAGTATTTTGGAAATGAACTTGTAAAAAAGTTCGAGGAAATGATGGAAAACAATGACGAATTCTACTTTGATACAGAAGAGTTGGAAGATATCATTGTTTATTATTTGGAGCTTGGTGATTTTAATTACGCTGACATGGCTGTTAATTATGGACTGAAGCTTCACCCTAATTCGTTGGATATTAAGATCAAAAGACTTGAAATCCTTCTGGAATGGGAAGACTATAATACGGCGAAAGAACTTATTGACGAACTGAAAGGCGCTTCTATGGAGAATACAGACTTTTTGGTTTGTTACGCCAAGTATTATTCGAACCTAGGAAATCCCAGAAAATCCATTGAAATCTGCAAAAAAGCTTTGACATTAGAGGAAGAAGAAAACTTTCTCCACAACTTTATTGCGGACGAATATGTGAATCTCGGAGATCCTTTTAACGCTCTTAAACATTACAGGAAAGCACTGAAGGAAGATCCTACGGATGAATATTCGCTGGAAAATGCTATGGTATGCTTCAGTGACCTGAATAAGAGTGAGGAGGCTATTGCCTTTCTTAATGAATATTTAGATGAATTCCCTTATTCTGAAACCGCCTGGTTTGAATACGGACAATTCTATTTTAACAGAAAAAATTATGATGAAGCGATAAGAGGCTACGACTATTTACTGGCAATCAACTCAAACTCTGTAGGAGTATATGCCAATAAAGCAGCTTGTTATGAAGCTTTGGGACAATACCAGAAGGCGATCGAAACGTATGAAGAAATGCTGGAGCTGGAATACACGAAAGCATTTACTTATTATAAGATCGGACTATGCAATAAGGCCTTAAAACAGCCTATTTTAGCTTTAAATGCATTCCAGAAATCATTAAGAGAAGACCCTCAGTTTTATCTTGCCATGATGGAACAGTCTTATCTTTACGAAGAAATGGGAGGAATGTCTGAAGCATTGCATTTTGCCAAAGAAGCTACCCAGCTGAATGAAAACAATCTTGATTATCAAAAGAGATTAGCGTTCTTATTCATCGATTCAGGAAAATTTGAAGAAAGCCTTTCCTGTCTTAAAAAACTGGTAGATGCAGAACCTTCAAGGTTTTACAACTGGTATGCCTATTCAGAAGTTTTGATGTTGGTAGGAGAGTATGAAGATGCGGTAACAGTCTTGAACAGAGCCATAAAAAAACATTACAGAGCAGAGCTTTTTTATCAGCTGAGCAATTGCTATTACAATCTTAAAGATCAGGATAAAGGTTTTGAATCTCTTCAAAAAGCATTGGAACTTGATCCTTCTTTAGCAAAGGATATGCAGAAAAAATATCCTTTCATTAAAGATGAGGTGAAAAAGGTAAAAGCCAGTAAAGTGAAGAAAAAGAACTAGAATAACCTAAAATAAAAGAAAAACCTGCAGAAATGCAGGTTTTTTTTATTGATAATTGTATTCGTAGAAAAACTTATCCGGGACAATGCTGTTCGGGTTTCCGTTTGTATCAAGCGATTGCCTGCTTTCTTCAGATGGGTAACCGGCAGTATTAAAAGTTGTTGTATACTTATGCTGAGTTGTTCCGGTTGCTGTTCCCCCTCCGGCTGTAGTTTGGGTAAATTCTCCCTTATAAGCACTTAAGCTGTTCTTGATATTTGAGAATAGCATGCTTATGCCATCGCTGCTCTCATTTCCATTAAAGATAATTTTGTCAAAACCTTTTACATTTTTGAAAGGATAGTTTTTATCCGTGTATGTATAAGTCTCTTTTTCTGTATAGTTAACGGTATTTCCATTGACAATTCCGGTTCCTGAGCCTGCATTGCTTACCATATTTCCATTATTATACGTGATTACACTGTTGATAATAGAAGAACCTGCCGCTCCTGAATTCGTTTGTTTTTTTACGCTGATTTCTGTAGTACTGGTATAGGTATAAGTAAATGTAACAGTGTTCTGTACGGTTCCGGTTGTAGAATATTCCTTCGTAACCGCTGTTGACATACGCCCGTTATTATATCCATATTCAACAGTGCTTTCAAGAATATTATTTTCGTAATGTTTAATGCCTGTAATATAATCATCGGTATACGTGAACTCAATTCTTTGCCCGTGATTAATATTGTTAATCATGCTGATGATTTTAGTTCCGTTGTAATTGATTTTCATGACAATCCCATCCATTGTCATCTTCGTAGGAAGAATCACATTTTGATTAGAGGGATCACTGTTATCAAAAGGAGTATCGTCAGCATTGTAACAGGAAAGTAAAGATAAGGCTGCGGACCCCAAAAGTAGAAGTTTTTTCATAGTTATAAGTTAAATCACCCAAATATAATTTAATTTATAATATGATTTTATTTTTTTGGATTTGTTCTTAAAAAGATGAGCCCGGCAATAATAATTCCAGCTCCTGCAAATTGTAAATAGGTCAGTTTCTCACCATCAATTATTCCCCAGATAATAGCAACAATAGGCATCACTAAAGTTACTGTGGATGCAAAAAGAGGAGAGGAAACTTTAAGTAAACGGTAATTCATCATCATCGCCAGACCTGTTCCGAAAACAGATAACAGACTGACAAACATAAGTCCCATCAGATTATCCTTCGAAAAGCTGAATTCCGAAAAGAATCCCGTACCTGTCAGCGCAAGAATGGAAGGCAGCAATAAAACAAAAGAAAATACAAAAGCAGATAAAACCGTAGAAGAAACCTCCATAAGCTTTGATTTTACAGTGGTTGTACTCAGTGCATAACATAAAGTAGCCAATAAAAGGAGCAGAATAGGGATCATTTTCAACTCTCCGCTGTCGCCTCCGCCAAAAGCCAGAATGCATACCCCCGTAAAGCTTATAAGTGTTCCTATGATCTGTTTTTTTGTCGTTTCAAACTTCCATACCAATGCGCCCACAATAATCACAAAAATAGGCATCATTGAGTTGATAATTCCGGCAATGCTGCTGCTTACTTCAGTTTCTGCAATCGGAAATAAAAACATAGGAATGAAATTTCCTGTAAAAGCAGCCAGAATTAACCACTTCAGATGTTTTCTGGGAAAAAGTTTATAATTGGAAATCGCGACCGGAAGTAAAATAATTCCGGCAATAAGAACCCGTAAAGAACCTACCTGAAACGGATTAAAATGTTCCAGTGATTTTTTGATCAAAATAAAAGATGATCCCCAGATAATACTCAGGACAATCAGAAGAACCCACTTTTCTTTATCTGCGTTCATTATTTTCGTGTAAGATTTTTAGAAATTCTTTTTTGGGAATCATTTTTGCCCCCAAGCTTTCCAGGTGTTCTGTATGGGATTGACAATCAATTAACTCAAGGCTGTTTTTATTGCTTTCCACAAAGTTGATAAAGCCCGCTTTTGAAGCATTACTTACCTTGGCAAACATGCTTTCTCCGCAGAATACATTTCCAATCTGCAACCCGTAAAAACCCCCTACAAGTTCTCCATCCTGCCATACTTCAATACTTTTGGCCAAACCGTATTGATGAAGCTGGATAAAAGACTCCATCAGTTCATCAGAAAGCCACGTTCCCGACTGCCCTTTTCTTGTAGCCTGCTGGCAATTTCTGATTACCTCCCTGAAATTCTTATTCTCGGAGAAAGTAAAAACATTTCTGTTGAGTATCTTTCTCATAGATTTTGAAACTTTTAATTCTTCAGGAATAAGCACAAACCTTGGATCGGGACACCACCAAAGGATTTCCTCTCCGGGGTTGTACCAGGGAAAAATACCGAGCTGATAAGCAAACCAGATACGCTCTACGGACAGGTCGCCACCAAAAGCAACCACTCCCTCATGGCCATCATACAGCTCCGGGTCGGGAAATGAAATCTCGTTTTCGTCTAATCGGACCATTTTTAGCAAAAAAATCCCACTTCAAAAAGCAGGATTTATAATTGATCTTTTATTCTTTAATTAGAAAGGTAAATCATCATCGTCGTCTCCGGCAAAAGGATTCTCATTAGAAACCGGGGATGCAGACTGCTGAGGCATTGCCTGAGTAGGTTCTGAAGCATTATCAAAAACTTTCTCTACTCTCCACCCTGTAATAGAGTTGAAGTATTTAGTTTCACCCTGCGGAGAAACCCATTCTCTACCTCTGATGTTGATTCCTACCTTTACGTTTTCTCCTTCTTTAAGGTTATCTAATAAACTGATTTTATCAGATAAAAATTCTATGTTTATCGGCTGTGGATACTGTTCCTGGGTCAAAATAACCATTTCTCTTTTTTGAAACCCGCTCGCAAATGTTTGAGCATCAAAAAGTTTCTTTACCGTTCCTTGTAATTCCATATCGTAAATATTAACGATGTAAAAGTAAGAAAATGAAATGTAATAAAAGAAGCTGTGAAAAAAAAATGTGGAAATTTTATTTTTTTTTCCTGAAAAGTTTGGTAGTAAAGGAAATTGTCCTATATTTGCACTCACAAAAACGAAGCAAGCTCTTTAAAACTTACAATATAAAAAACCAGCGGATGTGGTGTAATTGGTAGCCACGCCAGACTTAGGATCTGGTGCCGTGAGGCGTGGGGGTTCGAGTCCCTTCATCCGCACTATGCGAAAATAGCTCAGCTGGTAGAGCACAACCTTGCCAAGGTTGGGGTCGCGGGTTCGAATCCCGTTTTTCGCTCCACACCATGCCCTGGTGGTGGAACTGGTAGACACGCAGGACTTAAAATCCTGTGTCCGCAAGGACGTACGGGTTCAAGTCCCGTCTGGGGTACAAGACCCTCTGTAATATCTTACGGAGGGTTTTTTGTTTTAATAGAGAGTGTTCTTTAAATAAAAATCTTATATTTGTAAGAAATCAGGTTGAATCTGAGTATTCAGATCAGCGAATCAGCGGATGTGGTGTAATTGGTAGCCACGCCAGACTTAGGATCTGGTGCCGTGAGGCGTGGGGGTTCGAGTCCCTTCATCCGCACAATTCGAAAAGGGCTCTTTAGAGTCGTTAAGAAGGTTGGAACCTCTGGTTCGAATCTTTTTTTTTGCCCACACCATGCCCTGGTGGTGGAACTGGTAGACACGCAGGACTTAAAATCCTGTGTCCGCAAGGACGTACGGGTTCAAGTCCCGTCTGGGGTACAAAGCCCTCTGTAATTTATTACGGAGGGCTTTTTTGTTTCTAATAATCACAACTATTTATTCGGATTTATTATAAGGTGTGTTTCAATCATAGCCACTTTGATTGATCTGTTTATAATATTAACCAAGATTTCAAAAATTAAGTGATGTTTGCTTTTAAATTTTAATACGTCAAGTTCTGTCGTTTTCCGCACTGATATTTGTGACAATAAAAACACAAATATGAAATTCAATATCAAAGTTAGGAAGATTCTGTGCCGGGTATTATAGAATTTAAGGTTAAAATAATCCTGATCAGATATTTGAATCTTTCCCTAAACTTTGTTTCGATTTTCATGCTGAATTTTTATTAACCTAAAATTTTAAGCAATGAACTATGACAATTATTTTAACGATTTTGATGACTTCGATGAAACGAGTAAAAGAATCCTGCAATCTTTCTCAAATCATTTGGTGTACAGTGAATCTTTTTTAAGCAAAACACTAAAACAACCCACGGATTTACAAAAAGAAACCTCTTTACCATCCACTTCGCCTTCGGTTTCAGATATTTCAGACTGGCAGACGGATGAATATATCAATCTGGAACTTTTGGTTTCAAAAATTAAGTATGCCAACAGTGGAATGAGGGATTATATTCTGGAATACAATCCGAATGATTATCAATCTAATACTCAAAGCAAGAGTCTTTCACTTCCGGGCAAAAATTTCATCAGGCTGAAAGCTTATCTGAACTCAAAAGCAGAAAGTGTCTCAGTAAAATGGAGCCAGACCCAAATTGCCCAGGAAATAGCAGTAAGAAAAGAAAAAATCTATTACAGAATCAATTTTTTCTATGGAAAAAGTGACGAAAAGGCAATTATCCTGGAAACCTGTTCTTATCAGGAATTCAGGGATTTGAATATACAGTTAGGGTATGGTAATATTGATGATTATGATGCTGACTACAAATACTTTCTGAAAAATTTTGCTGATGCTCTCAAAAAGTATGAAAACCCTGAATCGCTGAAGTTTATTTACGAAAACATTCCGGACACTATTTTATCCAATTTGTCTGTGCATATTGATAAATTAACATTCTTTAATCATCTTGAAATACTTTCGGACGCAGATGACTCAAATATTTTCAAGGACAGCAGTTCTGCGGTGATACAGGTTTTCAAAGCAATCGGAGATCCGGTTCCTGTTCTTAAGTATTTCCGTGAAAACCCGGGTAAGCTGAACAGAATGTATTACAATTTAGACGGAAGCACAGAATATGAGGGTAAAATGCAAAGCAACCGGATGATCCTGGCCAATATCATGATGCTGTTTTCTCTGTTTGTGAATAATGATAAGCGGAAAAAAGAAGCCCAATCCTTTATTATTGGTAAGGGTTATAAAATCAACAGTGATATTCTTGAAATGGGAATTTTCCAGAGAAGTGATGACCACTACAGAGATACATTTCTCCTGCAGCAGCAGAAAGAGGTACAGCGAAATGTAAAAATAGTACCGAAAGAAGGAGATCCCAATGCAAAAGAGACCGTTACAGAAGATCTGGATGAAGGGACACAGTTTCATCCTCTGGATATGGTGTATCTTACAGATATCAGCGGAGAGAAAGAGAAAACCTATCTGGTGCCTGCTATTTATCTGAAAGCAATGGCAGATGCAGAAGAGTGGGCGGTTGTACAGCAGAACATCCGTATAGCGGCTAATCTTATCGCTATTGTAATTGGTGTTGCCACATTGGCAACCTCCGGAAATCCCTATTTTATTTTACTGGCTGCTGCCGATATTTCTTTGGCGGGGGCTGACCTTACCGTACAGACATTTAAAGAAGAAATTGCTACCTATGAAGGGGGGGCAAAATTTCTGGCAGTCTGGGAAGAGATTTATATGGTGGGAGGTATGGCATTGGCAGGTTTAACTGTTGTAGGTGGTTTTTATACCGGAGCAGCCAAACTGATTGCAAAAATGGCTGACGGAAGTGCTAAGAATTATCTTAAGACTTTGGTATTAAAAGCTGTGCTGGAAACCAATATTTCTAACTTCCAAAGAAATACGATAAAAGTAATCGAACCCCGGGAAATTTTCCTCGGAGCGGAATATAGAGTGCTTGGTAACACCATGGCAGAAAACGGAGTCGTTTTCTTATCCGGACAAAGACAGGGGACATTTTTGAACGCCTATGCTGTTGTGTACAAAGGTGAAGTGATAGAAGAGTTTACTAAAGCAGAAATGCATATGTTCTACAAAAAATGGCGTAAATTACAGGGAGAAAAATTAGTAGAGGAGCTGGAACATCTGGGTGGACATGTGCCGCCAGGCAGCTCTATTGTAGAAACAACCGTTGAAGCAGAAGTAAAAGCATTTATAGAAGGGGAAAAACAATTTTTAAATACCATAATTAAAAATCCTTTTGAAAAGATGAAAGAAGCGATGCCTTATTTTAATCATAAATCAGAAGGGAATATAGTCAAACAAATAGATGATGAGAATTGTGCTAATGTCGTAGAAGCTGTAATAGGATTTTTAAAAACAGGGGAATTACAATTAGCCAAGCCATCGACATATCAATCATTTGATAAAGTAATAGCAAAATGTGGAGGAGGTCGCTTTAGTGATACAACATTTCCTCGTTTAACAAAAGAGGCTATATTAGGAGAAGGTGAAATTGCTATTATTTATGGAGCCAAGAAATACCATCCAAGTGGAATAGTTGATGGGCATTATTTTGTGGCAGTGAAAAAGAATAAGGAATTACATTTATTTGATGGGCAAACAGGTGAATATGTCGTTTATGATGTAAAAAGTATGAAAGCTAGGAACTTTCTCCAAAGAAATTATTTAAACTTTATGTACACAAAAACAGGAAAAATAAAAAATTAGTTATGTTAACAGACAAAGAATTGCTGCAAATAGCAGAGCGTTATTTAAAAAGAAAAGGAGAACGTGGAGATGAGAATATTGAAGTTATGATCTATACAAATGATATTATTAAAAAGCCATATGGTAATATTTACTTCTATAATTCTAAAGAATTTATATTAACTGGAAACTTTAATAAATCATTGATGGGAAATGCTCCCTTTCTCGTAGAAAAAAAAACAGGTAGGGTAGTTGGCTTTGGTACAGCAAGAAGATTAGAAGATTATATAGAGTCTTATGAAAATGGAACATTATCTACATCTTTGCATACTTATTGGTATCCGGACGAAGATAGATTTGATTACAAATAAAATGAAAATAGAAACAGCAGTGAAATTACTGCTGTTTTTTTATTATTTTTCATACTTCAAAATCACAAAACTGAAGAAAAAATGATGTTAACAGACAAAGAAATGCTAGCAATAGCAGAACGTTTTGTAAGAAGAATAGTAGATAAAAATATAGAACCGATAATATTATTGGAAGAAATAATTAAAAAAAACTACGGCAATATTTATCGCTATCAGTCCAAAGAATTTCTTTTGACAAGAGATTTTAATAAAGCACTGGGAGGCAACGCTCCTTTTTTAGTTGAGAAAAAAACAGGAAGAGTGGTTACTTTTGCTTCAGCAATGAGTTTAGAGAATAATGTAAAAGCCTATGAAAATGGAACGATGGGAAAAAGTTTAGACCTTTACTGGTATCCCAACGAAGATCGGTTTGATTACAAATAAAATGAAAATAGAAACAGCAATGCAATTACTGCTGTTTTTTATTATTTTTCATACTTCAAAATCACAAAAGCTGAAAAATTATGTTAACAGATAAAGAAATGCTAAAGATAGCGGAACGCTATTTACAAAGTAGAGCGGAACACTTTGGAGGATTAGATATTGAAGTAGTAATATTGACAGATCATATCATTAAAAAGTCATATGGAAATATTTATGATTATCAATCTAAAGAATTTCTTTTAACAGGAGATTTTAATAAAACATTAGTAGGGAATGCCTCTTTTTTAGTGGAAAAAAGGACAGGAAAAGTGGTTACCTTTGGTACTTCGGTGATATTAGAAAGGCAACTAAAAGCCTATGAAAATGGAACATTATCAACGGCTTTAGACACTTACTGGTATCCTGATGAAGATAGATTTGATTACAAATAAAATGAAAATAGGAACAGCAGTGCAATTACTGCTGTTTTTAAAGACTTAAAACTATCTTTTATTTTCCAAATTCTCCAGTCTTTCAAAAATACCAGTGAAGATATTCTTGTTTCCTGTCGAAAAGTATCCTACAATCTTAAAGTATTCCTGATCGTTTTTGTTTTTTAGTTGATTATCGGTTGCGTATTGAAGGTTTCCATTGATATGAACCAGTAGATTGTTAATAGGTTCTGTTTTCGGATCTGCTTTGTTCAGAAATAAAATATCACCGGATTGATACTGGGGAAGCAGTGTTTTTTCAGGAGAAAACTCATAGACCAGATCAACAGATGCTAATATTTTTTGCAATAGTGCCGTGTTTGGATTATTTTCTTCTGTGTTTGTTTTTGCTTCTTTGCTATTTTGAATAGCCAGCTCCGGGAAAAGCATCAGCTGATCAATGTCTGAAACACTTACTAGCTGGTTTACCTGAAGGGTTTCAGTCAGTAATTTATCAAGATTAAGATTAAAATGATTCGCTACCTTTAGTATAGTTTCTATCTTAGGTTCTGCGCGCCCTTCCTCGTAAGAGCTGATCACTCCTCTGTTTAAATCAAATAAATCAGCAAAAGCCTTTTGGCTTAGTCCTTTCACCTGTCTTATTTTTTTAATATTAGTTCCAAAGAAGCTCATTTTGTCTAATCTTTTTTGCAAAGATAGAGAATCTGGAATAAATAATTGCTAATAATATTTGCAATTTGAAAATTTTATTTTATATTTGTGTAGACGAAAAAAATAAAACACTAAACCAGCCATCATGAGAAATCAAATATTCAGAACGGTTAAAGAATGGTTGTTAGATTATGAGTTCAACATCACGCTGGAGGATGAAGCTCAGAGAATCTTAATCATTGAAAAAGAATCCAACGGAATAAAAAACATGATCCTTATCGTGTCAGACTCTATTCTGATCATGGAACAGTTTCTTTTTGAAATTAAAAATCCCACCGAAAAAATTTTTCTGAGATTGCTTCAGAAAAACAGAGACATTGTTCACGGGGCATTCGCATTGGACGGTACAGGAAGACGTGTGATTTTCAGAGATACGCTTCCCACTGATAACATGGCACAAAACGAAGTAATGGCTTCCATTAATTCTTTAGGAATTTTGGTGGGGGAATTTACAACAGAAATGCTGGAAATGAGTAAGTAATTCACAAAAGATATTTAAAATGAACATTTTCAAAAGATTGTTAACGATAGGAAAAGCAGAGATCCATTCTGTGATCGACAGCTTTGAAGACCCGATCAATTTAACGGAAGAGGGAATCCGTGAAATGAAAGAACAGCTGGGAAAAAGTATAGAAGCACTTGCCCAGTTGAAAGCCCTTGCTATACGTAAAAAGAACGAAGCAGAGACAGAAGGGCAGACTGCCAAAGATTACTATAATAAAGCTATAGTCATTGTTCAGAAAGCAGAAAAAGGAGAGGTAGAAACAGCAGAAGCAGACCGTCTTGCCAAAGAAGCACTGAAAAAACAGACCTCTTCATTGGAAAACGCAACAGCTCTTCAGAAAGAACATGAGAAACTGTTTGCTGACTGCGAGAAGTTACAGGGTAATATCAACCATTTGAAATCAAGCATTACCAAATGGGAAAATGAATTGAAAACCCTGAAAGCAAGAGTTCAGGTGAGTGAAGCCACAAAAGATATCAATCAGAAGATGACCCAGATGGATACCGGAAGCGCGGTAAGCATGCTGGAAAAACTGAAGGATCGTGTTGTACAGCAGGAAGCCCTTGCAGAAGCTTATTCTGACCTTTCAAAATCAGGAAAAAGCATTGATGAAGAGATCGATGCCATGGTAAACAGTAATGATACAAAAGCTGAAGAAGCTTTAAACAGATTAAAGGAAACCCTTAAAAAAGGCTAATATATGACCTTTCAGGAATTTTTAAATATAGCATTTTCTCCGGTAAATACGGTGCTGACAGTGCTTCTCGGGCTTTCAGTGGTCTATTGGCTCTTTACCATTCTTACAGGGTTGGATGTCGATGTAGGAATTCATTCCGACCTGGATGCAGATGCTGATATAGAAGCTCCGGACGGTCATCTTCACGCACCCGATCATGATCCTTCAGCCTGGATGCATTTCCTGAAATTTCTGAATCTGGATATCGTTCCGGTCACGTATTTTCTTACACTTTCATTGCTGATCACATGGCTGGGCTCGTTTTATCTGAATTATTTCGTACCTCTTCCTACTTGGGCAGGAATACTGATCCTTTTTCCAATGATGATTGGAGGAATGCTATTAACCAAAATCATTCTAAAACCGCTGAATCCCTTTTTTAAAGAGATTAATCATAAAGGAGAATTATCCTATGCCTTTTTAGGAAGAGAAGGACGCTTAAAATCCAGTATTCAGGATGATAAAATAGGAATGATGGAAGTCTTTATCGGAAGTGACCCTATGACTCTGATGGTGAGGAGCAATGACGGAAGCAGGCTGGAGCATGGAACCCGGGTTATGATTGTAGATGAGGAACCCAAAAAAAGGATTTACTATGTACAGAAATCAATAAGATATTAAAATAAAAAACTAATAACCATGCTAACTATTTTTTTGATCTTGCTGAATTATATCCAGGATATCATCTTCCAATTCTTATAAAAACAAAAAAAAACACATCTATATAAACTATAAACTTATAAAACTATGAACTTACCTTTAATTGCTGGAATTGTTGTTGCTGTGGTAGCATCAATCGGATTGATTTTCTGGATTTTATCGATGTATAAAAAAACTGTTCAGGGAATTGTTATTTTAAGAACTGGTTATGGAGGTACAAAAGTCTTCTTTAATGCCGGTATTGTCATTCCCATTATCCATCGTATGGAATCTATGGATATCTCCGTAAAAAAACTGGAGATTTCAAGAGAGGGAAGAGCAGGCTTGATCTGCAAAGACAATATGAGAGCAGATATTCAGGTGGCATTTTTTATCCGTGTCAATAAATCAGTAGATGATATTGTGAATGTAGGTCAAACGATTGGTTGTCAGCGCGCTTCAGATGCCCAGACATTAAGAGAATTGTTTGAAGCTAAATTTTCAGAAGCTCTTAAAACAGTAGGAAAGAAATTTGATTTTACAGAATTATACGAAGCAAGAAGCGAGTTCCGCCAGGAAATCCTTGATATCATCGGAACAGATCTTAATGGCTATGTTCTGGACGACTGTGCGATAGACTACCTTGAGCAGACTTCTATTGACAAACTGGATAAAGATAATATCCTTGATTCTGAAGGGATTAAAAAAATTACTGAACTTACGGCCACTCAGAATATCAAAGCCAATCAGGTTCGTCGTGATGAAGAAAAAACCATTACAAAACAAAATGTAGAAGCCAGAGAAGCCATTCTGGAACTTGAAAAACAGCTGGCAGAAAAAGAAGAATCTCAAAAAAGGGAAGTGGCTAATATCAAAGCCCGTGAAAATGCAGAAATTCTGAAAGTAGAAGAAGAAGAGCGTCTGAGATACGAAACTGTTCGTATTGCTACAGAAGAAAAATTGCAGATTGCAGAAGAAAATAAACTTCGTCAGGTCGTTATTGCTGCCAAAAATAAAGAACGTGCAGATCTGGTAGAAACCGAAAGAGTATTAAAAGATAAAGCCCTTGAAGCTACAGAAAGAGAAAGAATTGTCTCTCTTGCTCAGATTGAAAAGGAAAAAGCAATAGAACTGGAGAAAAAAAGTATTCAGGATGCGATCCGCGAGCGTTTAACCATGGAGAAAACCGTAGTAGAAGAGCAGCAGGGAATCAAAGATCTGGAAGCTTTCAAAACTGCAGAAAGAAACAAGCAGGTAGAAATTACCGTTGCCACTCAGGAAGCAGAGAAAAAGCTGATCGAGGAAACAAGAGCTGCAGAATCCCGCAGATTGGCAGCAGAAAAAGATGCGCAGAAATATGTCATTGAAGCACAGGCGAAGAGAGATGCAGCAGAAAAAGAAGCTGAAGCCCGTAAGATCATTGCAGACGCGAAAGCAAAAGAAGAAGCAACCGTAGGATTATCAGAAGCTCAGGTAATGCATGCGAAAGCAGATGCTGCAGAAAGACAAGGCGTTGCAGAAGCAACTGTTATTGAGAAAAAAGCTGATGCCAACAAAAAAGAAGGAATTGCTCAGGCAGAAGTCATCAAAGAAAAAGCATTGGCAGAAGCAGCAGGAATCACAGAGAAAGCAGAAGCCATGAAGAAACTGAATGATGCCGGAAAAGATCACGAAGAATTCCGTCTTCAGCTTGCCAAAGAAAAAGATGTGGAACTGGCTCAGATCGCTATTCAGAAAGATATCGCAGAAGCGCAGTCTATGGTACTGGCGGAAGCTTTCAAATCTGCAAAAATTGATATCGTCGGAGGGGACAATACTTTCTTCGACAATGTTATAAGACAGGTTTCTGCAGGAAAAGGGCTGGATAAGTTCATCAGCCACAGTGAAAACGCACAGATTGTAAAAGAAAACCTTCTGGGTGATGGAGAAAATATCATCGGAAAAGTGATGGGAATGGTGGATAAATATAAAATCTCTTCTGATGACATCAAAAATATGAGCATTGCTTCTTTGATCTTTAAACTGAATGGCGTAGCCAATCAACAGGAAAAAGGAATTCTGGAAAGAGCTCTGGACATGGCTAAACACCTGGGTGTGGAGCACAAGCCGGTGAATAACAACCATGTTTAATACAAGAGTGCTTTAAATGCTTAAAAGATTCTAACACTCAAACCTTACAGGTTTTTAAAACCTATAAGGTTTATATCAAAAAAATTTTCAAAGTACCACAAGTTATACAAAGAACTGCTGTAATTCAGCAGTCATGACAACCTAAATAAAAACGATGTCAGAACAACTTAATTCCGGAACTTACGAAATTATTCAGAACCGTTTAAATGAGCAGAAGAATGATCTGATTCAGAGACTTCAACAGCTTAATGAAAACCGTAAAAATATATTTGGCGGAGTAGATTTTTCGCTTGTAGCCAATGAAAGAATTTCTACGGATCACAGCTGTATTGCCAAAGATGTCTATTCACTAGGTGATCACCTGATTTTCGGGTCTAATGCACATCTGGGACTTCAGACGGAAATCAATATTTCGGACGTTTTTTCAATATATACAATCAATAATGACCGGTTTGAACCTCAGGATCACACCCTGATCAATGATGAGGTTTTCATTGACGAGTTTAAAAACCTTTACAAATATTACAGAAATACTTTCTTTGCAAGATTTACCTTCACGGAAAACTATCTTTATATGGTTTTTCAGTTGTCGGAAAGTACTACAGATATCAAAGCCTTTAAATGGCTGATTAAAGGGAATCAATTGACGTATATCGATTCGAGAAGTGCCTCCGAAACCTCATATCCTCAGCAGCATGGCTTTGTATGGACAAAGGCAACAAGAGATATGCAGAGATCCGGAAAACATCCTCATATTTCCTTAGCAGATAAAGTTTTTGTAGAAAGCATCGGTGGAGATATTACCATCAAAGTAGAAGACAATACAGATACCGGGAAGGGAATTTATTCTGAAGATGTCATTCACAAAGATCAGAATCTGGATGATGCAGAGATTCATTTCTGTGATCTGGATAATCTTGTTTTGTTTAAAATAAAGCCTTATCAGGAAACAGAACGCTATTTTATTTATAACCACAAAGAAAAAACCGTTTCCAGAGCAGATGCTCTTAAATATTCGGGGCTTTTGCTTCCCGAAAATCAAGGGGTATTGTTTTCAAACGGATATGCGCTTCAGACCGGAGGATTAAAAGTGATTTCTCAGGATCAGAACAGGCTTTACTATCTGAAAACCATTACGGAACCAAACGGAGAGAACTTTTTGTATGTTTTTTATGATGATAAAACGAATAACTATCAGCTTATTTCTTACAATATCATTACCCAGACCATAGAAACTCCGATCCGTTGTAGTGGATTTACGTTTTTGCATGATGGAAAACTGATCTATCTCAGAGAAAGCATAGAAACAACCAAACATCATCTGTCCCAGATCTGGCAGACTCCTTTTTCTAAAGAACTGTTACCCAATATTGAAAAAGCAGACAGTTTACTTTACAAAATAGGAAATAAGGATATTGTACGAGTCATGGCAGAAAGCCAGGAGCTGATTACACTTTTAAATAAAAAAGATTCTTACAGTGGTTTATATGATGATATCGTAAAGCTCTCAACCTTTATTCTGGATACTTACTATTTCCTTGGTGAAGATGAGGTCCAGAAGCTTGATGCACCATTGAAGGAGATCAGAGCGATTGCCCATTCTGCCATCAATGAATACGAAAAAGTAGTAGAACAGAAAAAAAATACAGAAGAAGCTTTAGAAAAGATAAAACAGTCCTGTGAGAAAATTCTTGATGATACCAAAAGGCTTCATTATTCTCAGCTTACAGAGTATATTGATGCCCTTTCTCAGATCAGAACTTTAAGGGGAGAAGTGACAGGAGCAAGAGAGTTTAAATATGCAGACACTGCTTTGCTGGATAAATTGGAAAAATCCCTTGCAGGCCGTTATACAGAACTTTCAAATGCCTGTGTGGAATTTCTGCTTCAGGAAGGAGCATTATTGCCATACGAAGAAAGAGCACAGCAGATTTCCGAAGATATCATTGGATTACAGAAAGCCATTGATGCCAAAACAATTGAAGAAAATATCAATACGCTTTCCGGGCAGCTTGAATTATTGGTAGATATCGTTAATAACCTTAAAATTGAAGATACCTCCCAGTCTACCCAAATTATTGAAAACATCTCTTTGATTTTTGCCAGGCTGAATCAGGAAAGACTTGGGCTCAGCAAAAGAAAAAGAGAAATTTCAGGAAAAGAACTGGCTTCAGATTTTCAGGCTCAGATTACCTTATTTGACCAGTCTGTGATCAATTTTCTGGAGCTTTCGCAAACTCCTGAGAAATGTGATGAATATCTGACCAAACTTTCTATTCAGTTGGAAGAAATGGAAACGAAATTTATTGATTTCGAAGAATTCATTCAGCAGATAGGAACCAAAAGAGAAGAGGTTTACGGACATTTCCAAAATAAAAGGGTACAGCTTACCGAAGCAAGAAATAAAAGGACGCAGAATCTTTTTGATGCTGCACAGAGAATCCTGAAATCCGTACAGACCAAAGCAGAATCTTTTGACTCAGAAAATGAGATCAATGGCTATTTTGCCGCCGATCTGATGGTGGAGAAAGTGAGAGATCTCTCCAGACAGCTCGCAGAACTGGAAGATTCAGCAAAGTCGGAGGAGGTTCAGACCTTGTTAAAAACCCAGCAGCAGGAAGCCGTAAGAAAGCTGAAAGATAAAAAAGAGATCTATGCAGACGGGGAAAGTATTATTGCATTGGGAGACTATAAATTTGCAGTCAATCAGCAGAAGCTGGACCTTACTTTGGTGCTAAGAAATGCTCAATATTACTACCACCTTACCGGAACCAGCTTTTATGAACCTTTAAACTTTACAGCTGATGAATTCAAAGAAGTATGGAATCAGGAATTTGTTTCGGAAAATAGCAAAGTAAAAAGGTTTGAATATCTTGCCTGGAATGTGTTTTTCGCTCACAAGGAAATAACCTCAGAGGCTGAAAACGAAAAGGCTGTACAGCAGTTTACAGCAGAGCATTTCGGAGAAGGACTGGTAAAAGGAATTCATGATAAAGATGCTGAGACAATTGTATTGAAACTTCAGCAGATGCACAATGAACTGGGACTGATGAGGTTCACAGCAGAGGAAAGATCATTAGCACAGCTTTTCTGGTTTTTCCTGGAAAATGATAAAAAAGAATATTATACCAAACAGTTTGAAGCAGCCGCTATTATTGCTGAATCATTCACTATAAAGCAAGGATTTGAGTATTTAAGCAGAGAACTTTCAGAAGAAATGAAATCTTTTGCATCAGCCCATTGTATTTTTAAAGAAACGGATTGTATCAATGCTGCCACCTACCTGAAACAGGAAGATAAAGAAAACTTCCTGATTTCAGAAAAAGCAGCAGCATTGTATGAATTGTTCCTGAAAGAACTGAAGGAAAAAGGCAAAGACCTTGAGTTTATTAACCAGCTACAGGTGATGTATGAATATCCTAAGGCATGTTACTATATTGCGGGAAGCGCGGTAAAGGCCTTGGGTTCAGAGGCTAACCAGGATATTATGCCGGAGGTGGCAGCATTTATCATTACCCAAAAATTTGATCCGAAAAATATCAAACACATTGCGTATGAAGTAGCCATAAAAGAGCTGAAGTCGCTTGAAAAAGAGACAGAATATCATCTTAACTACTTTGAGTTTGTATCCCGCCTTAGCCATTTTAATACAGTTACCGTTCCTAAATACAAACAGCTTCAGGAATTGAAATACAACTGGGTAGATGAAAAGAAAAAAGCATTGAAGCTGGATACTTTCAAGCCTCAGGTATTAAGCTCATTTGTGAGAAATAAACTGATTAATGATGTTTATTTTCCTCTTATCGGAGCGAATCTTGCCAAGCAATTGGGAACAGCAGGTTCAGACAAAAGAACAGACAGAATGGGAATGCTTCTTCTAGTATCTCCACCCGGATACGGAAAAACAACCCTGATGGAATATATGGCAGAGCGTATGGGACTGGTATTTATGAAGATCAACGGACCATCTTTAGGATACGATATTGTATCAACAGACCCTTCTGAAGCCAAAAATGCTGGGGCAAGACAAGAGCTTGAAAAACTGAATCTTGCGCTGGAAATGGGAGATAATGTTATGCTTTATCTTGATGATATCCAACACTGTAATCCTGAGTTTTTACAGAAATTCATCTCTCTTGCAGACGGACAGAGAAAGATTGAAGGAATATATAATGGAGAAAGTAAAACTTATGACCTTCGATCCAAAAGATTCTGCCTTGTCATGGCTGGAAATCCATACACAGAGAGTGGAGAAAAGTTTAAAATTCCGGACATGCTGGCCAACCGTTCAGATACATACAATCTGGGAGAAATATCCGGATCGAAAACAGACCTTTTTGACCTGAGTCTTATTGAAAATGCTTTAATGTCTAATGAATATCTGACCAGGCTGACCAATCCGGGAATGGAAAACCTGTATGAACTTTATGATTGTGTACTTACAGATAATCCTGCCGATAACCTGAAAGGAAATTTCAGCTCCAGTGAAATATCAGATTTCAGATCAGTACTGAAAAGCACAATCACAGTGAGAAATATGGTGTTGAAGGTGAACAAAGAATATATCGCGTCCGCAGCCATGTCAGACGATTACAGAAATGAGCCGCCATTCAAACTGCAGGGATCTTACCGTAATATGAATAAGCTGATTGCACAAATACAGCCTATTCTTAAAGATAATGAAGTTACCCAGATTGTCCTGAATCACTATCAGAATGAATCTCAGACACTGACAACCGGAGCAGAAGCCAATATGCTGAAACTGAAAGAGCTGATAGGAATTCTTTCAGAAGAAGAAACAGAACGATGGAATGAAATAAAGAAAACCTTTGTTAAAAATAAAACTCTGAAAGGACTGGGTGAAAATGATAGAATGTCGCAGATTGTAGCACTGCTTGCGCAATTCGGAGACGGACTGGAAGGAATCAAAGAAGCTCTTAAAAAAGCAGAACAATAACCATGAGACTTTAAATAGTTGTCAACAGGCTGTTTCTATGTGAAACAGTCTGTTTTTTATTTCTATGCTATTATCAATTGTGCGAATAACGATTTCTTCCGGAAAAAATCTGCTTTATATGCGACAGGAAAAAGATTAGATAAAAAATCTGTACCCATAATATTCTATAGTTCTGTATCTGTGTCCAAAATTAAATACTCCATAATTTTGTTTAGCTAAAGAAGAAAATATGGAAACAATCACTCAACATCAGAAACAGTTTCAATATGCTGAGGCTTATGTATCAGACATGTTGGTGCTGAAAAACATTTTTCTGGAAACACAGAATTTGAAGCAGGTAGATCAGAATTTCGGACTTCCTTTTCTTTTGGCTAAAAACGGAAAAGAAACTGTTGCTTTTGCCAGTCTTATCATCAACGAAAAGGATGAAATATCTTTTAAAATCTATGATAAAAATAGAATGACGGAATCAGAAAAAAGGAATTTTTATTCCCGGGCTGAAAGATATTGCAAAAATAATAATACATCCAATTTCAAGGATCCGGAGCAATTAAAAAGCAGTATCAACAGTATGATCAGTTGGCTGAATCCTGAATAAAAACAGGATAAAATTGTACATTTACTTAAAACCCGGATTCTATGTCTAAAGATGTTCTGTACCTTAAAATAGCCAATTCTGTCACAGAGCAGATTAAAAGTGAAACTCTGCAGTTTGGGGACAGGCTTCCTTCATTGCGAAGTGCCCAGAAATTATATAATGTAAGTCTGAATACCATAAAACAGGCGTATATGGAACTCGAAAGCCGTTCGCTGGTAGAATCACGTCCGAAATATGGATATTATGTAAGCCAGACTTCTCAGCGAAAACTGGCGCTGCCTTCTGTGACACAGATGAAGGTTTCTGAAGGTAAAAATACCCCTCAGGATTTGATTGACAAGGTGTTCGGAAGTATCGGAGGAACAGATGTTACACAATTTGCTCTTGGAATTCCGGGGAAAAGTCTTCTTCCGGTAGCTAAGATGAAAAAATGCATGATTGATGTGATGAAAAGGAAAAGTGACAGCGGAACCAACTACGAACCCGTGCAGGGAAGCGAAGTGCTGCGCCGGGAAATTGCCAAATGGTCAATGGTTATGGAGGGGAAAATCACAGAAGATGATCTGGTCATCACTTCCGGAGCGATGAATGCCGTTTATAATTGTTTAATGGCCGTGACGCAACCGGGAGATTCGGTGGCAGTGGAAAGCCCTGTGTATTTTGGAATTCTTCAGGCCATTCAATTATTGGGATTGAAAGCAGTAGAAATTCCTACGCATCCTATTACAGGAGTGGATCTGGATGCTCTAAAGAAAGTGCTTCCAAAGCTATCTGCATGTTGTTTTGTGGTAAATTATAATAATCCACTAGGATTTCAGATGCCGGATGAAAACAAAAAAGAACTGGTTAAAATGCTTACCGAACACAATGTTCCTTTGGTAGAAGATGATGTCTACGGAAACATCTATTTCGGAGCAGGAAGACCAAAGCCTTGTAAGTTTTATGATGAAGCAGGAATTGTGATGTGGGTAGGCTCGGTTTCCAAAACATTGGCTCCGGGATTTAGAGTAGGATGGGTAGCACCTGGAAAATTTAAAGAGAAAATTATTCGCCAAAAACTGGTTCAGACGGTGAGCGGACCTTCTTTGTTTTCAGATGTGATTGCAGATTTTCTTGCCCACGGACGCTATGATCATCATCTTAGAATGTTTAGAAAAAAATTATACGCCAACTACCTTCAGATCCAGAAATCGGTGATTGAATATTTTCCGGATAATACCAAAATCTCAGAACCCAAAGGCGGTTTTATGCTCTGGCTGGAACTGGATAAGAGAATATGCACAGAAGATCTTTATGATTTGGCGGTCAGCCAGAAAGTAAACTTTGCCCCGGGAAGGATGTTTTCACAATATAATCAGTATCAGAACTGTATGCGCCTGAATTATGCATTAGAATGGACAGACAGAGTGGAAAGTGATCTGGAAAAGCTGGGGAAAATGATAAAAAACAGAATTTAATAAACCTTATAGTGATGAATGATATCAAGAATGAAGTAAAAATTATAACGTATGAACCTCAGTATAAAGAAGCCTTCAAAGCTTTAAATGAGGAATGGATCAAAACATTTTTTGTAATGGAAGCGGGAGATTATAAACTGCTGGATCATCCGGAAGAAGAGATTTTAAATAAAGGAGGACATATAGCCTTTGCTTTGCTGGATGGAGAAGTTGTAGGAACCTGCGCATTGGTAAAAACGGAAGATCATCCTCTTACTTTTGAGCTGTCAAAGATGGCAGTAAGTCCTAAAGCTCAGGGAAAAAAAATAGGCTATCTGCTGGGAAATGCTCTAGTGGAAAAAGCAAAAGAATTAAAGGCAGAAAAAGTTTTTCTAGTTACCAACTCTATCCTTGTTCCGGCTATTAAGTTGTACGAAAAGCTGGGCTTTATCCATATCCCTATCGGTCATGCCGAGTACGACCGTGCAGATGTCAGAATGGAGTTGATCTTCAATTCATAAACAAAAAAATATTAGAACTCGGATAGGAATATCCTTGTTCTAATATCAAATTTAAATCTAATTGCTTTACTGTTTTATTTCTTGATGAATGTCTTGGTCAGTGCTTTTTTGCTTCCGTTGATTTTAATGAAATACACCCCAGCCGGAAGATTTCCGATATTGATTTTTTCATCGTAAAAACCTCTTGAAGACTTTAAATGGGTTGTTAAAACATTTGATCCTTTACTGTCGATGATTTCTGCTTTAATTTCCTTATCCTCAGATTGATACTGGATTCCAAGGAATGTTGAAACTGGATTAGGATAAATTTTAAAATCTTCAATGATTGCTTTCGTTTCTTTTGCTGCCAATATTTCTTTGGAACATGCCGGAATTCTATTCACTCCATCTATTCCCCATGAAGACTGTACCGGAATACAAAGCCAGTTCAATACCGTAGGGAAATGATCCGTTTCTCTTGTCGTTGAGGTGTAATCATACACTTTAAAATTGTTAACAGTATTGGCATTATAAGTAGGAGAACCTGTCACGGTCATATGATTGGCGTTTGGACCAGAGTCTGTCAATGTAGTTCCTGAAGTTCCATTACACTTCCAGTTGGCTAATAATTGAGAATAATAAGGATGTGAAGTTGTAATATCCTGGTTCGCCCAATTCACGATAACATCATTGGGAAGAGCAGATTTCCAGATTCTTATATCTTTATAAGAAGCCGCCAGATTAATTCCGTAAGCATTGGTTCCATCTTGATTTAATGTTAGAGGAAGTCCGGAATCAATATTTCCAATGGTGTTCATTTTTGCAAAAGTTACCGGAACACCGTCTTCATATAATGTTACAAGACCATCTCTGTCAAAGCTTGCCGCAATATGTTTCCATTTATTGGTTTCTACTTTTCCGCCTACCAGGTCAATTCTGTTCGTTCCATCTCCAATATTCATTTTGAAAGTCTGTCCTGAATATCCTGAGAACACAAATCCTTTATTTTTCCCATTAGCCCAGTTTTTATTACTGATCATCACCGGATCACTGGAGTAAGCTGCATTAGGCTTTACCCAAAACTCGATGGTGAAATCCTGATTAGCTCCAAAATTAAAAGGAGTCTGGCTTGCTGGCTTTGCATAAGTTCCTGCCGGGAAATTCAATTGATTGAATGTTTTATTGGATTCTAGAACAGTTTTGCTGATCTGCTGAGGAATAAATCCAGGATTGGAATACACCGTGAAAATATTTCTTTCGGTAAGATTTCCTCCTCCATGAGAACTTTCGATCGCTCCATGATCTGTGGTTAATACAACCAGCCAGTCTTCATTATTATAAGAAGGTCTGTTTTTCATTGCAGTCACAATTTCTCCAATATAAGAGTCCGTAGTCTTAATAGAATTGACATATTGAGAAACAGTGGATGAGAATCCATAAGAATGTCCGGCATGGTCTACATCATCAAAATCTACAAAGAGAATATCCGGATTATCATTCTGTAAAGCTGTAACAGCTGCGTTTTTCACTGCAAGATCCGTTGCGAAATTACTTTTTACATCAGCGGTTTGAATGATGTTGTCGTTAATAGGCGACCAATGAGCCAGAGAAATTGTTCTTAGAGCGGGATTATAAGTCTCTGCTCTTGTTAAAAAATCCGGATAATTGACATAGTTTGGGCTGGCAAAGTTATTGTCCTGAACATTGTGCTTGGTATGCCATACGCCGGTAAGCATGGTGCTCCATCCGTTTCCGCTCCAGGTGGTGGCAGCGCAAAGTCCGTCGATAGAATAAATAGACTGACTGATGAGGTTTTGAATGTTGGGAGTTGGTGTAGACATCATGACATCTGCACGACATCCGTCAATACCGATAAAAAGGACTTTTTTAGTCTTAGCTCCAAGGAAACAGCTTATAACAACAGCCATTGAGAATAGTTTTGTTTTCATGGGGAAAAGGGTTTTTAGAATTGTGAAAGTTTACAAATAGTAATTTATTTTTAACTATTGTAAAATTAGTTTACTATTTGTAAACATTCGTGAACTGAAAGTTAATTAATTGATAATTAAAAAGATCACCGAAAAAAGCTTAGATATTAACCACAAAAGCCACAAAAGAAAAATGACTCTGTTTATTTTAAGTTACATGCTTTGTGAATAGAAGATCAAAAAAGGTTTCTGGAAATGTTGGTTATAACAAATACCTAATGATCAGTACTACATTCCACTCCTCCGGAGGGGTGTCAAATTGGAAATTTGACGGGGTGGTAAAAACACAAACATTTCCAATAGAAAAACCATGAAAACATTTGTGTCAAGAAGTATTTAAAAATAATCTGAAAAAATGGATTAAAGGATTCCCTCAGCTTCAGAAATCGTATTCAGAATATAATCAGGAGCTGCCTTTTCAAGTTCTGATTGGGTCTGAGCTCCGGAAAGAACCGCCACTGTTAATCCGCAACCAGCATTTTTGCCCTCTTCAATATCAATCACAGAATCCCCTGCTTTTAATACTTTATGAGCTTCAGTGATATTGAATTTCTTCATGGCAAGATGAATCATTTCAGGGCTCGGGCGGCTTTCTGAAACATCATCAGCGGTAATTAAAGCATCAAAATGAATACTTTCTTTCCAGTTGAGTTTATCTAAAAGCTGATGGGCTATTTCTGAAGTATAGCCTGTATTCAAAACGATTTTCTTGTTTTGAGCTTTCATATTCAATAAGAAATCTTCCGTTCCGTTGATGGGTTTTACATCCAGATTTTGATAAGATTCTTTCAGTTGTTCAGAAAAATTCTCAAAAATAGCAGAAGCATCTTCTTCGTTCCCATTGATTTCTTTTAAAAGACTTGTGATGGCTTCCAGTTTTTCCATTCCGGCACAGCTGGATAATACTTTTTCCAGGCTTACCACATAGCCATAATCATTCACAGCGTTGGTAAGTGTTTTGTAAACTACATTATCCTCATCAATTGTTGTTCCGGCCATATCCAGAACGAGTAATTCTATATTTTTCATGTAAATGTTATGCGTAAATTTTTTCAATATTAAATTTGGAAAAGCCACCGCTTCCCGTCATTCCTTTTCCTCCGATCCCTGTTACAATATGAATATTGGCAGAAGGGCTGTGCTCAAAAATATCTTTCGTTTTGCACTGAGAATAGATTCCGAACCATCTTCTCTGAATTTCATACGTAGGAAGATCAATAATTTTTTTGGCCTCATGAATCATGAATTCATCAATCTCCATATTAAGGTCATACCCCAAATCATCGGCATTTTTGGCATCTGCATATTCGTGAGAATCTCCTATGATTACAGAACCGTCAAGAGCCTGTTTGAATAAAATATGAACTCCGTATTTCTTCTCAAACGAATTAGGATCTTCTAAAGCCTTGATTTTCTGAAAAGAAGGACATTCGCTGAAAGATTCATACCTTCTTACAGAAAGTCCAGTAAGGATATTTCCCTGAAGTGAATAGATTCCTTGTGGTTTGGTCTGAAGCATCTGCAGCTTACTCACTTCCAGATCACTGTCATTGAATACTTTAGTATATAAAGTTTTAAACTCGTGTCCACCGCAGATTATGATTTTGGAAGCGTTAAATTCCGTTCCATCAGCCGTTACCGCTGTACATTTCTGATCATCTTCATGGGTTTCCAGTACAGATGTATTGTAGAAGATCTGTAAGCCCATTTTTTCCTGAAGCAGCTTGTGAAGCTTTACAATCATATCTGCAGAATCTACGGAAAGTTCCTGTGGGAAAAACAGACCTCCTTTGCAATAGTCTGAACGAAGACCATCAAACTTCTTGATGCAGTCGTTTTTAGATAATAAAACAGATTCATACTCATTATTTCTGTTGATTTCATATAGCTCTTCAATCAATTGAAGCTCTTCATCATTGGAAGCAATATAGATGGAGCCATTTTGCCTGATGGTAAGGTCTGCCTGATTATGAAGTTCATTGTATATGGCAAGACTTTCCCTTCCGAAATTCTGCCATTTAAGATCCATTCCGGAAGGTACTACCTGTCCGAAATTTCTTACCGTGGCACCCTGGGGAATAGAATTTCTTTCCAGTAAAGCTACCTTAAGATTTTTCTTCAGCGCATGATAAGCATGGAATGTTCCTAAAATTCCGCCTCCTACAACGAGTAAATCAAATTTTGTTGTCATTTTGCAAATATTTATAAGATTTTCGACGTATCGAAATTGATGAATTGATTAGATTTAGATTTGGGTTTTGACTTTTTTCTGAAAGCCAGAAGAGCAATCACGGAAAGAACGAAAACCGCTATGGTAATGATATAATTTAAGTGGATATAAAAATGCAACCAGGAAGTCTGGGCCGAGCCAAAGTTTTTATACAAAAGAATCAGAACACTTCCCAGATAACCAAAAGAATCTACAATATAGATCAGAAAACCAACATTTCCCTTAATTTCAAAAGCGGCGATCATCCGGTCAAAATAAATTCCATTGAAAGGAATATAGCAAATGTACATTCCGAAGCCTGAAACCGTCATCCATAAAAAAGGAGACAGAGAACCCTGCTGAAACAGATACGTAGAAAGCCCTACCGTAAGAATTCCCATAAAAAGAATGTAATGATAATAGGCAAATGCCTTTTTATTGTTCTTTACTTTTACCATAAAGCTTAAAATTACCAGAACCATTACGGCGATAGGAATTTCCGTTAAAGTGAAAATAGAACTGTCAAAAGTAAAGTTCAGTCCGTCCCAGATTTCACGATTAAAATTATCTCTGAAATCCCTTAAAACGGTTAAACTGATATATAAAAATATGATGCACACAATTGGAACAAAAAACTGTTGGATCAGGGCTTTTCTTTCTTTACCATTCAACGGTTGTCTCTTAATTTTAAGCAAAATATCTTCTTCTGAAGGTTTGGGAATTCTTTCAAGCAATAATCCGAAAAGAATCAGAGGAATAATGAAAATAAGTCCGGTTGAAAAAGGCATCCAGAATTCTGAAATGGAAAAAGTATCCATCAGAAATTTTCCTACAGATTTTGTAAAACCTGAAGAAACCACAAAGCTTGAACATAAAAATAATCCTATGATTTCGGTGGTTTTTCGTCCTTCAATATAAGAGAAAACAATTCCCCAGATCATTCCCAGCGGAATACCATTAATAAACATGAAGAGAATATTGTAAGGAGCAGGAACGGCTGCAAATCCTAATAAGGAAAGCTCAGCAATAGCAATGAAAGTAAACAGATAAGCGATTCGTTTCTCAGGTTTCAATTCCGAAATAAATTTGATCCCGATGAATTTTGAGATAAAATATCCAATAGCTTGGACAATGATAATCAGAATTTTATAATCTACTCCGAAATAGGAAAGCCCTTCGAAGGAAGCTACGGTAAAAGGTTTCCTGAAACCGTACATGCAGAAGTAAACACCGAAAGCAGCAAATGCGGCCTTCAGTGTTACCAGTGTTTTTTTATTGATGGTTCTGGCCATGGTAATGGTTTAGAAGTTCAGTTTTATTCCAAGATTGAATCGTACTCCATAATATTCCACCTGTTCCGGACGGTCTTCGCTTTTTCCAAAGTGATAGATTAACGGTTTGTTCAGTATATTGTTCACATCCGCATATAAGGTCAGGTATTTGGTAAACTGGTAAGAACCTCCGAAGTCAAGATTACTGTATTTGCCATAGTAAGAATCATTGATATCTTCCTCGGCATATTCTACAGCATATTTTCCTTTATAATTGTAAGCCAGCCTTGCATTGAATCCTTTTTTCTCAAAGAAAAGCTGCGCGTTGTACAATTCTTTTGCCTGGTAGGGAAGTGCTACCGTTCTTCCGCCTGGCTTTTCCATTTCGGAAGTCATGAAGGTAGCATTCAATTGTACTCCAAAGTATTGTAAAAACCCTGGAAGGAAGTCAAATCTTTTATTAATTCCCAACTCAACTCCTCCTAACCATGCTGCTTTCCCATTATTAGGAGCTGTGAATTGTACGCCGTTGATTCCATTGTAATCTCCGATAAAAGAATCCTGGAAAATAGGATCAGTAATCGATTTATAGAAAACACCGCCACTCAGAATCCCTACGTTGGAAAAATAATATTCTCCCATCAGGTCAAAATTCAAAGAATAGGTAGGATTAAGATTTGGGTTTCCCCCTTTGAACTCGTTATCTGCTTCAATATAAGTTCCTCCCGGAGTAAGATCGCCAAAATTCGGTCTTGAAAAAGTTCTTGTCGCAGCAAAACGAAGATTGGTTTTATTGTTCAACGTATATTTTAAATGAATCATCGGAAGAACAGCCAGATAGTTTTTAGTATTTTCTACCGGTGTCAGTACGTCATCATTCACACTGTATCCTCTTACTTTGGTATTGGTATTGGATAGCCTGATTCCTCCTAGAATGATGATCTTGTCATTCAGTTTGTAGGTTGCCATTCCGTAAGCATCTGCGTGTTTTTCAAACACATCAAAGTTTCTTCCTAATGCTTTATTATATTCCAATGCTTCAGTATCAGCAGTATTGATTTTTAAATTTCCCTGATTGTCATACCAAAACTGGTTCATTCCTGCGGTTGAAAGTACCGGGCCAAAAGTATTGCCGATGTGGGCATTCATTTCACTTAAATATTTCGGTCCGTTGGGCTGTGTCGTGATGTATTGAGAATAATTTGACAGAAGAGGCGCTGTTCCGCTGCTCCAGTTGTAGAAAATATCGGAGAATTTTGCATTACGTTCCTTATCTCGGTATTTAAAACCATATTTTAAAGTCAGTTTATCAGAAGCATTAATTTCGTGGTTGAATGCCGCTACGATTTTATCCTTTTCCTCTACAAAGACTTTATAAAATTCAAGATCTGTAAATCTCATCTGAGAAGCATCCATTTTAAAGTTCGGATCACTGTAGAAACCGAATAAAGCATCCGGATTTTTATAATCTAATTTCCCACCGTCAGCTTTCCAATACGCTCTAGGACCATTTCCATGATTTGAAATATAATCAGGATTGATGCCTACACCAGATTGAGTGTACTTGATGACATAGTAAGAATTGTTTTGCTTATCAGGGATATTTCCATACTTGAATTGGTTGTTGTAGTAAGATAAATCCCAGTCGATTTTTCCTTTATTGAATTGATGAACCGCTCCCAAAGAAACAGAAGTAAGCTCCGTTATCAGTAAATTGTGGATGTTTTGAAGCTCTACTCTTGCTGTATTGCTGGCACTGCTGAATTTATCAAAACGGATTCTGTGTTTATAATGAGTCTCGTCATCCGATAAGGTACCATACATTCCTTTTAAATAGAAGGTCGTTTTTGGAGATAGTACGTATTCGAAAGCAGTATTGATTCCTGTTGTTTTTCTGACTCCGTTATAATCGCGAAGTTCCAGCCTGAAAACTCCTTCATCGCCACTTCTTCTAGCCTCAAAATTATCTGTAGACCAGTTTCTTATGAAATGCGCAAAGTTGAATAAATACCCGAACTTTTTATTCTTCGTTCTTCCCCCATACAAAAATCCAAGGTTGTAAACTCCTTTATCAGACTTTGCATTATAACCGCTTCCCACAGTAGCTTTAAACTCTGTTTTCATCGGTGGAGTTTTGGTGATAAAATTGACACCGCCGCCTATTCCGTCAGCTTCCATATCTGGGGTAAAAGACTTGTTTACATGTACATAGGAGATCAGTTCTGTAGGAAAGAAATCAAATGCCGTTGCTCTGGAAGTCGTTTCTTCCTCTGCGGTGGGAAGTCTGTTTCCATTAATGGTTGTGGATGCCCAGAATGGCGGAAGTCCTCTCAGGGAAACAAATCTTCCTTCTCCCTGGTCTCTTTCAATAGAAACTCCCTGCACACGCTGTACGGTTTCTGCTGCATTTCTGTCCGGTAGCTTTCCGATTCCGTCTGAAGCGATGACATTGGTGATATTAATGGCATTTTTCTGAAGGTTTAAAGCTCTCGCTTCCGTATTTTTTAACGTTCCGGTAACGACAATTTCGCCAATATTTTTTCTCGGTTGGGATAGTTTGATAATTCCTAAGTCAACCGTTTGTTCCGGTTTAAGATCTACATTGATATCTGAAGATTCATAACCAATGTAGCTGATTTGTAGAGTGTACTGGCCTTCTTTGATATCATTGATGGCAAATTTCCCTTCAATATCAGTCGTTATATTTTTAGATAAGCCTTTTATTTTGACTGTGGCCCCGGGGAGAGGCTGGCTGTCGTCAAGCACAGTTCCTATAATTAACTGTTTTTGCGCTGAAACAAAGACTATGAGACAGACAAAAACAAGGGTGAATAATTTCTCTAATTTTGTTTTCATTTTTACATATATTAAATTTTTTATGCAAATCAAGCTAATAATTTTAATATATATAAATATTTTGTGTTAAGTATTGTTTAACAAATAAGTTCTGTTTGTTACGTTTATTTTACCTTTAAATGTATTAATGCCATCCTTTAAAAACAGATCTAAACAATTTTTAAATTCACTGTTTCAGCATTTTCCACAAATATTTCCTGAAAATAAAAGGAATTGAAATTTCCCAAAAGCAGGCTTGATTTGGTTCATATTTCGTTCATCTTGGAAGAATGACGAAAACCAGAAGTTGCATATTTGTAAACTTTTGTGTGTGCTGTAAAGTCAAAAATTGAAGAATAATGTAAAAATTGAGATATGATGTAAATGCAAAGTTTAATAATTATAATGCTAAATTATAAGTGTGCAAAGGTTACGACGTTGTCGTTGAAGAAGCTTGATTATTATATGTGTATTTATAAGGAATCTACACTACAATTGTTATTCTAAATGAAATGAAATGTAATGAAGAATCTCGCGTTATTGAATGCAAATAAGAGATTCTTCCTTCGTCAGAATGACAAAAGAAAAATAGTAAAAGCTTTGCGTTAAAAAAATGAATAGTTAAGCCGTATAAAAATAAAGAACAAGCATTACACAGCTTTCATTGCTGATGCTTACCGGAACGTGAGGAAACTTTCCGTTGAAATACAAAGAATCTCCTTCTTTTAAGATGACTTCTTCATTATCAATCACATATTTCACTTCTCCTTTCAGAATATATTTAAATTCCCAGGCATCCGTAATGACCTTTTCCCTTTTAGAATTAGGTTCAAGCGTCAGCAGAACGGCCTCAAAACCTAAAGAATGAAGGCTCTTGCTGAAGATGTGCATATATTTAAACCCCTCAGCTTCCACTTCTTTTTCTATAATTTGCTGGCTCTCCTTCGGGACATAAATGAATTTGGCATTGGACTTTTTTTCAACTCCTTCAAAAAAATAACTGGCATCAATCTCCAGCGACTGAATCAGATCCAATAACACAGGTAGTGAAGGAATCGTTCTTCCGTTTTCAATTCTGGAAACAAGTCCGTTGCTCACATTCGCTTTGAAGGCCAGCTCATTAATGGTTAAATTATTCTTTTTTCTAATATCCTTTAATCTCTTGCCGATACCTATTAAAAAGTCATTCATACTGTGTGTAATTTAACCTGAATTATATTCAAACAAAGGTAATATTATTCTATAGAGTTTAGGTACAGGAGGGAATCAATTCATTGAAAATTATTATTTGCTACTTGACTCTCTGATATTCCTCGCTTTTTCTCCCAGGAAAATTTCCCTATTTTTGTAAAACTCCTTATTTCATCTATGAAAAAAATTATTCTTATCGAAGACGAAACCAGTGTGGTGTCCTTTATTAAAAAGGGACTTCAGGAAAATGGATATGAAATTTCTGTAGCTTTTGACGGCCGTACAGGAGTTCAGCTGGTGCAGGCTAACGATTTTGATCTGGTAATTTTAGACATTATGCTTCCGGAAATGAACGGTCTGGATGTGTGCAAAGAAATAAGAAAAACCAATCAGAGCGTTCCTATTTTATTTCTGACTGCTTTGGGAACTTCTGAAAATATTGTTCTCGGCCTGGAAAGCGGTGGAGATGATTATCTGGTGAAACCTTTCAAATTCATTGAGTTGGTTGCGCGGGTAAAATCCCTGCTAAGAAGAAGCAATAACAACGGTCCGCAGGAAATTGCTGAACCGGAGCCGGATAATGAACATGTATTCCAGTTTTCGGATCTGATGGTGAATGATTATACCAAGAAAGTAACCCGAGCCGGAGAAGAGATTTCTCTTACTTCCACAGAATATAAACTGCTGCTGTACTTTCTGAATAATCCGGAAAAAGTAATTTCAAGAGCAGAAATTCTGGATGCGGTCTGGGGCGTAAACTATGAACTGGGAACCAACGTGGTAGATGTTTATGTTAATTATTTAAGGAAAAAACTGGACAGCCAGGATGATAATAAGCTGATTCATACCGTTATAGGAATGGGTTATGTGTTGAAAAAGACATAATGAATGTTTAACAGAGTCATTACAAATCAAACCAAAACGATGGTGCTTTTGATGTTGGTTTTTACCGCCATCATTTTGCTGTTCAGTGGTTTGGTGTACTTTTCTATTGTTAATTTTTCACATCAGAGGTTTTATGAGCTGCTGAAGATAAGGACAGCGACCATTGTTCAGATCGAAAAAAGTAAAGATCATCTCGACCTTCCTGAAAACTATATTCTCAGCAACCTGAATGATGAGGAACTTCCGATGGAAAGAGACTATGTTTTTGCGGTTCCTGCCGATTCCAATTTCAAAAAAATATCTCAGGAAGTTCATATCCCCGATTATTTCTTTAAAAATATTATCAGAGAAGGAGAATCCAATTATAATGATGAAGAATTCTATTATATAGGACAAAGTTTCAGATATGATGATAAAGATTATATTGCCATCGCTTCTGCCAAAAACCATTATGTTGTTTATTATCTGGGCTTTTTAAAGAGAACACTGCTTACCTGTATTGTACTGTCTCTGTTTTTCAGTATGATTTTTTCTTTTTATCTGTCCAAAACCTTATTCAGGCCGATCTTAAAAATTACAGGAAAAGTAAAAGAAATCAGTTCTGAAAACCTTCACTTAAGATTGGAATCACATCCTGATAATAAAGAGCTTAATGAGTTGGTAGATACCTTTAATGATATGCTCAACCGCATTGAAACGTCTTTTGAAACCCAGAACCACCTGATTGGCAATGTTTCCCACGAATTGAGGACGCCTCTTACATCCATCATGGGAGAAGCCGATGTTGCGCTTTCTATCAGCAGAACGGCTGATGAATACAAAGAAACCCTCGGAATCATTCTGGATGAAGCTGAAAAGCTGGATAAAAAGATTAAAGCACTCTTAATGATTGCCCAAACCGGATTCGACGGGAAAATCCAGAAAATGGATAAGGTGAGAATTGATCAGCTTCTTTGGGACGTTATTGAAACCTTAAGGCGAATTGATTCCCGAAACAATATCTATCTTGATATCAGCATGCTTCCCGATAATCCTAAGAAATTAAAAGTTCAGGGGAATGAGCAGCTACTGCATCTTGCAGTGGCCAATATCATCAGTAATGGCTGTAAATATTCTAATTTTCAGCAGGTTAAAGTCTCTCTTGGCGCCACCAATACAGATGTCTACATCATTATAAAAGATAATGGGATCGGAATTCCTGAAGTGGAAATGAATAAAATCTACGATCCGTTTTTCAGAGCTTCCAATACCAATAATTATGAAGGCTACGGGATTGGGCTTCCACTGGCAAGGAATATCGTCAGAATGCACCACGGTGAACTGATTGTAAGCTCTCACGAAAACCAGGGAACAACGGTACAGATGAAATTCCCGAATTTCTATAGCATGCAGAAAGGCGAAGAGATAAAGAAGTAAGAATCTCTATTCTATCATTTTCCTACCAACTTTAATTTTTTTGTTCTGAAAAGCAAACTGTTATTTCCGTTTTTAGATTTTTGTTTTTGTCAATATTAAGTCCTCTTAACAATTTTCTAATCTCATTTTAATCTCTTTAATCACATTTTAATTCCATTCCAAAGATCTTCTAATATGGTCGTTCTAGTTTTGTATCATCAAAAAAGATAAACACAATACAAAATAATAAGAACATGACTAAAACAATTTTAATTGCAACAGATTACTCTCTTGAGTCATTGAATATATTGAAAAAAGTACTTAAAGAGAAAGAAGCAGCAGAAGATCATAACCAATATAACATTTTTCTGACTTCCGGGTATGATTCCGGAGATTCTATCAGAGATCTTTTGTTCAGTACCAAAACATCGGTATTCAATAAAATAAGACCTGTAGAATTCTGTGATGCTTTGGGAATTATCAGCAATAAATATCCTCATCTGGTCAATAAAATCATCTGCGACATTTTCACAGGAAGTTTCCAGAGAACATTCAACCAATATGTAAAGGCGGAAAACATTGAGGAAGCTTATTATTCTCCATCCATCAAAAGCAGAGGAAACGGAAAATTTGATCTGATTCCTTATATCAGGAAATGCAAAGAACTGAAATCTCATGAAATTACGGTCGAAGTAAGAGAAAAACTTCCGGAAAGAGGAAGGCTGGCAGAGATTTTTGTAGAAGTCTGAAAATTAAACACAATTTAAAAAAATAAAAAATGTTAAGAAATTATAGTAACAGCAGGACATTGGGAGACAACATCAGGTTGGGAACGCTGACTGCCTTCACGGCAGGTACTATAAACATTGCTTCCCTGTTGATATTCCTCTCTTTTACGTCAAACGTAACAGGACATTACGCTATTTTAGCGGCAGAAATCAGTAAAGGAAACTGGACACAGGTAGGAGTTGTAGGCGGATGGATCTTTTTGTTCTTCTTCGGAAGCTTCCTGTCCAACTTTATTGTTATCAATTTTAATAAGAAAAGTAAATATTTCGCCCATGCCATGCCGATTGTGCTGGAAATCATATGTCTTCTGTTTGTAGGAATATACGGACAGTTTTATTACCAGAAAACATTGGAAGAAACAGAATATTTAGTGGCTTTGATGCTTTTTGCCACCGGACTTCAGAACGGTCTTACCGCAAGTATTTCCAACTTCTCTGTGAAAACGACCCATCTTACCGGAACCACTACCGACCTGGGAATTCTGGTATCCATGTTTACCCAGAAAAAATACAGAAAAAACGGGGAGCTGATTGGCAGGGCAAAACTTCTCATGAGTATTATGCTTGCTTATGTAATGGGCGCCGTATTCTCGGGGTTAACATATTACTATCTGGAATTCAGAGTATTCTATGTGATCAGCATATGTCTTCTGATTGTCATCGGATATGATGCTTATAAAATTCATATTCGTCATTTCAACACAAAATACAGATACAGCAGGATTTATAAAAAACCTAATCTCTTTGCTTATCTGTATGATAAAATCCATGGAATTCCTAAAAGAGAAAAGAAAAGAAAGCTTGTCTTTGAGGATTAAAATATAAAACACACTATTAATTTTTTGTATAAACTAGCTGTAAGTGCCCTTATTTTATCATAGAATAGGGGCATTTTTCTTAAAAATTAATTTAATTATGTAAAAATGACTTGTTTTTGTCCTGTTTTTAACGATTGTTGAAATAAAGATTTCCGGATTGGAGCAATAAACTTGCTAACGCCCTTCATTACAAACATTAAAAAAACCGGTTGGGGATAAATAGGCAAAAATGTTGATAATTAAATATTAAATCACGATTTTAGTATTTTAATTCCCGTTTTCATTGACTATTTTTGTAAGTTGATTTACGTTTTTATGTCAGATATTATTCAGCTTTTACCGGATCATGTAGCCAACCAAATTGCAGCAGGAGAGGTGGTGCAGAGGCCTGCATCCATCGTGAAAGAACTTTTGGAAAATGCTATTGATGCAGATGCAACGAAAATTGAACTGATCATCAGAGATGCCGGGAAAAACCTTATCCAGGTGGTGGATGACGGAAAAGGAATGTCTGAAACAGATGCCCGTATGGCGTTTGAAAGGCATGCTACCTCAAAAATCAAAGGAACTGAAGATATCTTTAAGATAGCCACCAAAGGATTTCGTGGTGAAGCGCTGGCTTCTATAGCAGCAGTTTCCCAGGTGGAGCTCAGAACAAAACAGAAGGATACTTCCATTGGAACCAATATCTATATCGAAGGAGGGGTTTTCCAGTTTCAGGATCCGGTTCAGACAGCAGACGGATCAAATTTTTTAGTAAAAAATCTTTTCTACAATGTTCCTGCAAGAAGGAAATTTTTGAAAAATAATAATATTGAATTCAGACACGTAATTGATGAATTTCAGCGTGTTGCACTGGCTCATGAGAATCTGGAGTTTTCCCTTTTTCATGATGATGAAGCTGTTTTCAGACTGAGAAAAGGAAGCCAGATGCAACGTATTGTGGATGTTTTCGGAAGAAAGCTTCAGCCGCTTCTGATTCCTATTAAAGAAGACATTATCTGGTGTAAACTTCATGGTTTTGTTGCTAAACCTGAAGGGGCCAAGAAAGCAAGAGGCGAGCAGTTCCTTTTTGTTAATGGAAGATACTTCAGAAGTGCATACTTCAATAAAGCAGTACAGGAAGCTTTTGAAGGCCTGCTTCAGCCTGGATATGTGCCATCCTTTTTCCTTTTTCTGGAACTTGATCCGGAGAAAATAGATGTTAACATCCATCCACAGAAAACTGAAGTGAAATTTGAAGATGAGCATCTTATTTTTGCTTTGCTTCGTTCAACCATTAAGAGATCTTTAGGGATTTACAATGTTTCTCCAAGCCTGGATTTCGACAGAGATCCCGAACTGGATGAAATGATGAATAAACCTATTCCGAGCAAAGGAAATGGAGGAGGATCCGGCGGAGGTGTTTTCAAAATGCCTGAAATCATTGTAGATAAAGACTATAATCCGTTTCTGGAAGAGAAAAATGTAGTACATCCGGAGGAAATTCAGAACCTTACGGAAATGTACCATCAGAATATTACAGCAGAGCCTTCAAAGATTAACCTGTTCGAAGATGAGGATTTTGATGAAGATCTGATGAGGCTTCCCAATGGATACTGGCTTTTTAACAAAGGAGATGTCACTTTAATGCTGGATCTGGGAAGAATGCACAGACTGTTGGTTTCTGAAGGAAACAAATCCACCAGAAAATCAAGCACAAACAGCCATGCTCTTCTTTTCTCTCTGGAGTATCATATGAATGAAATCGAAAAGACAAAATACAATTCGATCAAAAAATATCTCCCGGAATTAGGGTTTGACATGAAAATTGCTCATGAAAGTGTACTTCGAATAGATTCACTTCCGGAAGGGCTGAAAGAAACCCAGGCCATGAAATTCCTGGAGAACCTTTTTGAGATCCTGGATTACAAGACGGAAGAAGAATTCATGCAGTATTACCATAACCAATGGAATAAAATGCAGTCGAAATCCAGATTTGACTTTATTTATAAAAAAGATGCGGAACAACTGATCAAAGACTTTACAGCATTAGGCTTCCCGGAATTTTTACCGGATGGCAAAAGATGCTTCTATGAAGTTCCGTTTAATGACTTTAAAAACAAATTTTAAAAAATATGTTTAACAATATACCACCCATTACAAGGAACATTATTATTATCAACATTATTGTTTATTTGGTTGCTAATTTTATGCTTCCGAATTTATACGATACACTTTCTGGGTTTTATCCATTCTCTCCCAATTTTAAATCCTGGCAGGTTATTACCCATATGTTTATGCACGCTCCATTTAGAGAGCCTGGGGGTATAATGCATATTTTATTTAATATGTTTACATTATTTAGCTTTGGACCTATTCTGGAGCAAACATTGGGAGATAAAAAATATCTGATACTATATTTCGCAAGTGGACTAGGCTCGTTTTTCTTATTCAATCTTTGGAATTTTGTAGAAGCTCAGCAAATTATTTCTGGTTTACAAGATATGGGACTTAGCGCGGCCGAAATTTATCCAAAAGCCGCACTTGATTATGTGGGAAGTCTGAAGATCAGTGCTACAACAGTTGAAGGACAGGAATTATCCAGTCAATATTATAACCTGCTTATATCTCGTATGATGGGTGCTTCCGGCGCTATTTTCGGAGTAGTAGCAGCTTTTGCCACATTATATCCCGATGCTAAAATCGGAATTATGTTTATTCCTGTTCCGATTAAAGTAAAATATCTTTTACCAATTATTGTTGTAATTTCAATATATCTTGGAGTATCAGGAAACGGAGGAGGCATTGCCCACCTTGCTCACGTAGGAGGAGCTTTGGTTGGATGGCTTTTGGCAAGGATATGGAAAAAGCATTTATACAGATTCAACTAAAGTAACATTGTGAAGATTTTCCGACTCATAGTATTTATTATCCATCTGGGAATTTTGTTTCTGCTGCTGGGTACTTTACTGAACGCTTACGTACCGCCAAAGATTTTTCCATGGTTTAATCTGCTGTCATTAGGATTCCCGGTTCTCATGATTTTATATATGATCCTGACCATATTCTGGGTATTAAGCTGGAAAAAAAGGGCTTTTGTATTTATGTTGGCGGGTTTGGCATTTATGAATCCTGTAAAAAGATGGGTTAACTATTCTGATCAGAAAGGAAACGCTGAAATAAAAGTGATTTCTTTTAATACAAGGGCTGGCAGAATAGGAAACAAAGAGGTAGGACCGTACCTGAAATCTCAGGATGCTGATGTTATTCTTTTACAGGAGGACGCGGGTATTAAATATCAGTTTGATGGTTATCAGAAAGCAAATCCCGGAGGCGGCTTAACAATTCTGACCAGGCATAAAATCATTAAACAGCAGATTATTGATCCTCAAGATGAAGAGGTAAGAATTCCCGGTGTGCTGGCTGATATAGAAATTAAAGGCAAAACCTACAGGTTCATTGATGTCTATCTCAATCCATTTCGCTTTCAAAAAGAGATGGTGAAACTTAACGGAGATACCGATAACGACGAACAAAAAATAAAAGATGTTGTTAAGAGACTCATTCCTACCTTTAAAAAACATCAGGATCAGGTAGCGCTTATTCGTGAAGTAATTGACAATTCGCCTTACCCTGTTATCCTTACAGGTGATTTCAATTCTGTTCCCAATTCTTACGAATATTATCATTTATCTGATGGGCTTGACGATGCATTTCTGACTGCAGGAAAAGGAAGTGCAACCAGTTTTCACGATTATAAATTCCCCATCAGGATCGACTATATTTTTTCTTCAAAGTCATTAAAGGCAATATCTTACGAAATTGACCGTTCTGTAAGTATTTCAGATCATTATCCTGTCGCAGTAACATTTTCTACGGAGAATAAATAATCATAAAAAGAGTTAAAATTGTCTGCTTGGTAGGATTTTTGTTGAAAGAAAATCGTACCAAGACCGTTTTTTCATGAAGTCGAACCAGATATTACTATTTATACATATCGTTGTTGCTGTTTTGCTGTTATGCACATTGGGGAATGCATGGATTCCACCAAACATTTTAGGCAACCTGAATCTTCTGTCTCTTGGTTTTCCTTATCTGATACTGGCACATGTAATTCTAACGCTGATCTGGATCTTCAAAAAAGAAAAAATAGCCATTGCTTTTGTATTAGGTACATTTATTTTCTATAATCCGATCAGACGATGGATCAACTTTTCCCCAAAAACAGAAAATTTAAAAACAATCCGTGATATTAAGGTATTGACTTTTAATGTGAAATATGGAGAATATGGCTGGGATAAAGTAAAAGATTATATCAAGGCACAGGATGCAGATATTATTCTTGTACAGGAAAAAGATACAAACCGTGTTATACAGCGTGATCTTATAAAATACCCGTCGGTTATTCTTAAAACCAAGCATAAAATTGTAAGACAAGCAGAGCTTATTGACGAGAAAGCACGTGGAAATTCATTTTATGCTGATATAGACATTAATGGAAAAGTAATCCGAATTATTAATGTGTATCTTGAACCCTTCAGACTTCATAAATCTATGTTTACGAAACTTGATAAACTAGGTTTGGGAAATGTATCAACGCTACTTTCTCATATGACTCCTACATTTCAGGCACATGAAGACCAGGTAAAAAGAATCAGAAAAATGATAGATTTATCTCCTTATCCTGTTATTCTGGCCGGAGATTTTAATTCTGTTCCCAATTCATATGAGTATTATAACCTTGGAAAAGACCTTCAGGACGCATTCCTGGTTGCCGGAAAGGGCAGTGCCAGCAGTTTCCATGATTATAAAGTGCCTTTGAGAATTGATTATATTTTCAGTTCGAAATCAATCATTCCGCTAAGCTATAAAGTAGACCAGTCTGTGAAATTATCGGATCACTATCCTGTAATTGCGGAATTTCTATTAAATTAGTTCCATGAAAAATTTACTGGCTGCGATTTTTATTTTTATCATTCTTTTTACTGCTTGTTCGAAGAAAGAATCACCGGGATTCGGGGCTGAGCAGGAAGTTAAAATAAGTTATGATACTACTGCTGTCGATTCCTTTTCTACAGGAGCCGTTTCAGTGGATATTGCACGCAAAATACGAATGTCTTCTCCCCAGTATATTGATTCTGTAAAACAGGCTAAAAAGCTTCAGGACGAAGAAAATAAAATTAAAGCCGAGCTCGAAAAAGAAAATAAAGCAAAACAGGAAGAAGAAAAGAAAAAAGCAGAAGCCGAAAAGAAACTAAAAACAGCAGAAAAGACGGCTGCGCAGGAAACTAAATCAGAATAAATCCAGATTCCATTAAAAAATAAACAATATGAAAAAACAAATTTTAGCTGCACTGGTGATCTCAGTATTCACGGTAGCATGTACAAAATCAACAACAAAAACAGAACAGGTAGAAAATCCTGACGGATCAGTTACCACTACAACCACTACCACTACAGAAACACCAAACGTTGTGGATACTGCAAAGATCAACAACGCTAAAGAAGATGTGAAAGATAAGGTAGATGAAGCGGGTAATAAGATTGATGATGCCGCACAGAAGGCAAAAGATAAGATTGATGCCACTGCAGATAAGACAAAACAGGATCTTAATAAAGCGGGTCAGGATATCAAAGCTGAGGCCAACAAAGTAGGGCAGGATGCAAAAGAGGCTGCCAAAAAAGGGGCTTCGAAAGTAGAAGAAGCCGCGAAAAAAGTAAAAGAAGATTTAAGCAAATAAATAATAAAAGCCGTAGTTCAACAGAATTACGGCTTTTTTATATGCAATTGAGAGTTAGGAGTCTTTCTCTCTTATTTATTCATTTCCAATAATGGATCAATATATTCTCTGTCATTGCTTAGTCTTGGTACCTTATTTTGTCCGCCTAGCTTTCCTTTAGCTTCCAGCCAGTGATAGAACAGATTTTCTTTGGCGATATGTACAATCGGCCTTTTCAGAGTCATATTGTTGTATCTTTTCGCTTCATAGTCTGAATTGATGGTCTTTAAGTGTTTGTCAAAAGCATCAATAAAATGGTCCAGATTATCCGGGTGCTGGCTGAATTCAAAAATCCATTCATGAGCGCCTCCTTCGTTTCCTTTCATGAAAACCGGTGCTCCCGTGAAATCTGTGATCTGTGCTCCTGTTGCTTCGCAGGCTTTTGCAAGAGCAGATTCTACATTGGTAATCATCAGTTCTTCCCCAAAAGCATTGATATAGTGCTTTGTCCTTCCTGTTATTTTTATTCTGAACGGATTGATTGAGGTAAAGACAACGGTATCACCAATCAGGTATCTCCAGAGTCCTCCATTGGTCGTGATCACCATTGCATAATTTTTTCCTAATTCCACATCTTCCAGGCTTACGACCTTAGGATTTGAAAAATGGAACTGATCCATTGGAATAAACTCATAAAATATCCCATAATCCAGCATTAAAAGCATCTCATCACTGTCTGATCTGTCCTGGATACCGAAGAAGCCTTCGGAAGCATTGTAAATTTCGTAGTAATTGATGTTTTTTCCGATGATCTGTCTGAATTGTTCCCTGTAGGGCTTAAAGCTGATTCCACCGTGAAAAAACACCTCTAAATTAGGCCACAGCTCCGAAATACTTCCTACATTGGTTTCCTTTAATACTCTTTGCAGAAGAACCATCATCCAGCTTGGTACTCCAAGAATACTTCCCACGTCTTCATTTTTTACTTCGGATGTAATTGCTTTAAGCTTACTTTCCCATTCTCCCATCAAAGAAACTTTCTTGCTGGGAGTAGTGGTAATTTCTACCCAAAACGGAAGGTTGTCGATCAGGATCGCAGATAAATCTCCAAATTTTGTATTAAAATCCGCATAAAGCTCGGAACTTCCACCTAAGCGTAAGTTTTTATAATTAAAAAGCTGGTTTTCGGGATGGTTGTTGGCATAAATCGAAACCATGTCTTTTCCGGCTTTCATGTGGCAGTATTCAAGGCTTTCGGCAGAGATCGGAATGAATTTGCTTTTAGCATTGGTGGTACCCGATGATTTGGCAAAATGTTTAATAAGCCCCGGCCAGCTTACGTCTTTATGTCCCTGTCTTGCTTTTTCAATAAAAGGTTCCATTTCTTCATAGGTAACAATAGGAACTTTGTTTTTAAAATCCTGATAACTTGAGATAGAATTGAATCCGTATAATTTACCATATTCCGTATCTTCCGCATGAAACAGCTGAGAAAAGAGTATACCTTTCTGGGTTTCAATCGGATGGTCTATAAAATTCTGTATCTGATCAATCCTTTGACGGATAAACCAGTTAACTACGGTATTGAAAAGTGCTTTGGTTGCCATTTCAACAAATATAATGATATTTGAATTTTCAGAAAATTTTTTACGGCATTAAATAAAAAAACCGTTACAAATTTTGTAACGGTTTGGTATTTAGTTGATTGCTTATTAGCAATATTCGTCATATGCTGCCTGAAGGTTTGCTGCGATAGCTCCTGCAGGGTTCCCTTCAATGTGATGTCTTTCCAGCATGTGAACCAATTCACCATCTTTGAAAAGCGCTACACATGGAGAACTTGGAGGGAATGGAGCAAGGTGTTTTCTTGCTTCTACTACTGCTTCAGTATCAAATCCTGCAAATACAGTCGTTAAATGATCTGGCTTTTTATCTCCTGTCAAAGAGTATACTACTCCTGGTCTTGCAGCACCTGCCGCACAACCACATACAGAGTTGATAACCAATAATGTGGTTCCGGACTGCTTCAAAGCTTCCTCTACCTGAGCCGGAGTTGTTAAATCCTGAAAACCTTTATCTGTAAGCTCTGCCTTCATAGGCATTACTAAATCTGTTGGATACATATATTTTGTTTTTTATCCCTACAAAGTTAAGCAATTCTTTGCGTTTGTTCAATATATAAAAACTATCAATTGATTAGTCATATAAAATTAACCGACTATTAATATTGCAATAATATTCTAAAAAACGTGAATTAACTATAGGAATGTTGAAATATTATTATTAAATTTGAAATGATTCTGAAAAACAAACGACCGTGAAAAAAACATTTAAAGCTTTCCCTCAAGCAATCAACCACTTAAATACTCTCTGAAATATGGTAGTAGCTTAATTCTTTTTCAGTTTAGAATTAAAAACTGATTAACAAACTTTAATATCCAAAGAAAGTGAAGCCCGGAACTGAAGAGTTCCGGGCTTCTTAATCAAATCGATATGCAAAGGTTGTATATCCTAAGTTATGGAATGAGACATAGTTTTGCAGGATTGAGATCAACTCAAAATCCCAAAACTAATCGCATTAAGAAAGGAGCTTTTTAGCCATCTCGGAAATACTTTTTCCGTCTGATTTTCCGGCTAATGCTTTTGATGCAACTCCCATTACCTTCCCTAAATCTTTAACGGATTCAGCTCCGGTTTCAGAAATAATATTTTTAATTTCTGTTTCCAATTCTTCAGCAGAAAGCTGTTTTGGCAGAAACTGCTCGATAACTTTCATCTGAGCATCTTCGACTTCTGCAAGGTCATTTCTTCCCTGTGCCGTAAATTGGTCGTAAGAATCCTTACGTTGTTTTACCATTCTCTGAAGAATAGCAATTTCCTGTTCTGCTGTTACTTCGGCACCGATAGCCTCTGTTTTAAGCAGTAATATCTGAGATTTTACAGCACGCAGAGAATCCAAAGCCACTTTGTCTTTAGCTCTCATTGCTGTTTTTATAGCTTCGTTTATTGTATTTTCTAAACTCATTTTTTATATGCTTTATGCTTTATGCAATAAGCAGTAAGCTTTTGGATTCGGCCAGAATAGCCTATAGCTTACTGCGTATAGCTTATAGCGTTTAGTCTACATCTTTATTTAAAAATCTGTTTTCTCTGATCTGCATGGATCCATTGTTATCAGACAGGTAAGTATTGATATTCTGGTCTGAAGCATTGTTTCCGTCGATCGAAATATTTTTTCTTTTAAAAGCCGGAATAGATTCGAATTCACTTGTGCTGTCAAAATTCTGGTAGCGCGAGTTGAATTCTTTTAATTTATTTCTTCTTTCAATAACTCTGTCCTGATCAATCGTTTTATTCACGAAAGTGAATTCTGATTCTTCAGTTTTTGGAGTTTCAATTTCTGTTTTGTTTTCAAAAGATGGTCTTGTTTCAACTTTTGGCTCTTCCTGTTTCTGATAGAAAGTTTCAATCTTTTGAGCTGGTTCAGCTACAGCGGCATTTGTAGGTGTATTAAACTCTGCTTTTGGCTGTCCGAAATCCGTATTAGGTTCATTTCTGATAGGCTCATTTACAAAGAAACTGAATTCAACAGGCTTTTCATTTGAAAACGAGTTGTTAAAAGGAGTTCCGGATTGTGGTTCTTCTTTTTTATTTTCAAAATCAAATGAGAAAGACTGGATCTCAAGATCATTAGGATCTTCACTCTCCTCATCAATAGAGAATAAGCTGTATTCTTCTTCTCCTTCCTCCTCATTTCTCCAGTTCTGTTCCGGAGTATTTACCGTACCTTCCTCTTTATCAAAGAATTTTATTTCAGTTCTTGGCTGTTCTTCTTCAATAATCATTTTTTTTTCAGTAGACGTCACATTGAACGGAGTGTCGTGTTCTTCGTCATCAAGTCTGAAAAGGTTTTTCCCACCAAAATCATGCGTTGCTTCAGGAGCTGATTCTCTTTCTTCTCTTGTTTTGAAAGGAGAATTTTTAGGTGCTTCAAAACTATCATTAAGACTGATTCTGATTTTCTCTGTAGGCCCTGCAAATTTTTTATTGTCATTAGAGAATCCAGTGGCGATCACAAGAACGCTTACCGCATCTCCTAATTCTTCATCTGCACCTACCCCGAAAATGATATCCGCTGTGTTTCCAGCTTCTTTCTGAATGTGGTCCATGATAATACCGATCTCATCCATGGTCACTTCCTCAGCACCACTTCTGATCAATAATAATACGTTTTTAGCACCTGTAATCTTGTTATCATTCAATAATGGAGAATCAAGGGCTTTTCTTACCGCTTCTTCAGCTTTATTTTCACCTGAAGCTGTTCCTGTAGACATCAATGCAGTACCTGAATTCTGAAGTACAGATTTAGCATCTCTAAAGTCAATGTTTACATCAAAGTAACCGGTAATAACCTCTGCCATACCTTTCGCAGCATTGGTTAACACTTCATCGGCTTTTGAGAATCCCTGCTTGAATCCAAGGTTTCCGAATTGCTGTCTTAGTTTATCATTGTTGATGACAATAAGTGAGTCAACATTGTTTCTTAATTTATCAAGACCGTTTTCTGCCTGTTCCAGTCTTCTTTTCCCTTCAAAGCTGAAAGGAACCGTAACAATACCTACGGTAAGAATTCCCATGTCTTTCGCTACTTTAGCAATGACAGGAGCGGCTCCGGTACCTGTACCACCACCCATTCCGGCAGTGATGAACACCATTTTGGTGTTTTGACCCATAGCAGCTTTGATATCTTCAATACTTTCGATGGCTGATTTTTCTCCTACTTCAGGATCGGCACCAGCTCCAAGACCTTCTGTGATAGAAGTTCCCAACTGAACTTTATTGGCTACCGGGTTATTATCTAAAGTCTGAGCATCCGTATTACAAATCACGAAATCTACTCCGTGGATTCCTTTCTCGTACATGTGCTTCAGAGCGTTATTTCCACCGCCCCCTACACCGATTACTTTTATAATGGATGAATTTCCTTTTGGTAAATCAAATGAAAATCCTTGTGTACCTATATTTTCCATAACTATACTTTTAATAATTGATAAGTGATAGATGATAATTGATGAATGATATTCGTCTTTAATTTAATAAATATTAATCTATTTCAGGTATCATTGATCATTAATCTTTTATCATTTATATTTATTTACTCTACTTCTTCAAAGAATTTTTTTACTTTTTCCATAAGCGACTGCCCGAAGGTCAGTTTCGCTTTTCTGTTCTCTTGCTTTTCATTTTCGAAAGACTGCTGCTCCTGAACCGGGGCTGCCTGCTGAACAGGTTGAGCTGTTTCTGCCTGTGCTGCAGTAACTTCCGGTTTGGGTTGCTCTGTAACAACTTCTACAACTTCGTCAATATTCTGTTTTTTGTCTCTGATCTTTAAACTTTCCATCAGTAATCCGATAGAGGTAGCAAATTCAGGGCCTTTCAGATACTGATTTTTATCATTGGCGATATATTCATTCGCAAAACCGATTCTGCTGTCGAAACCTGTCGTATAATTGGCCAGCTGACGAAGGTGTTTCAGGTTTGAACCACCACCCGTAAGAACAATTCCGGCAATCAGTTTTTTCTTTTGTTCAAAAGCACCGTAAGCTTTCAGCTCTGTATTCACCATTTCCAAAACTTCTTCTACTCTTGCATTGATGATCTGCGCTAAAGTTTTTAAAGAAATCTCTTTGTCCGGTCTTCCGTGAAGTCCGGGAATGGTTACAAAAGTACTGTCTTTTTCTAATTCGGGAACAGCCGAACCAAACTTTACTTTCAGTTGTTCTGCATGTTTTTCTATGATGGAACAGCCTTCTTTGATATCTTCGGTAATAATTCCGCCTCCGTACGGAATCACACAGGTATGACGGATGATATTATCTTTAAAGATTGCAATATCTGTTGTACCACCACCAATGTCAACAATGGCTACACCGGCTTCTTTTTCTTCTTTTGTAAGGACAGCTTCAGAAGATGCCAATGGTTCTAAAGTAAGGGCTTCCATTTCTAATCCGGCTTCACGAACGCATCTTGCAATATTTCTGATGCTGCCCATTTGCCCTACTACGACGTGGAAGTTGGCTTCTAAACGTTTTCCATGCATTCCGACAGGTTCCTGAATTTCCCCCTCGGAATCCACTTTATATTCTTGAGGAAGTACGTGGATAATTTCTTCTCCGGGAAGCATAACCAGCTTTTTTACCTGATCTTTTAATGCTTCGATGTCGTCGTCTGTAATAAATTTGTCAGGATGTTCACGCATAATATAATCGGAGTGCTGCAGAGAACGGATGTGTTTTCCTGCAATACCTACCGTAACTTTGCGGATAGGAACTCCGGCGCTGGATTGTGCTTCGGAGACTGCAGCCTTGATTGAATTAATGGTTTGTGAAATGTTATTCACAATACCTTTATGAACACCAAGACTCTTAGCTTTTCCAACACCGAGAACTTCTATCTTCCCGTGTGCATTCCTTCTTCCGACAATCGCGACTATCTTCGTTGTCCCGATGTCCAGACCTACTGAATACTCTTGATTTTCCATTTTATATCGATTTGATTTTTTTCTACTTTTTTATCTATAAGGATAGTTTCCTATTTGTGTATTAAATGCCCTGAGGGACTTATTCTATTTTTACTTTTGCCTTAGGCTTGGACTGCGCCTTGACGGGTGGCTTTTTCTCCGCTTTTTTGGTTTCTTTTGTTTGTCCTTTCGGTTTGGTAATCTCTTTCGGTTTTACCGAGGTGGAGCTGGTCTTTTTTACCTCTGCTATTTTGGGTTTAGCTTCCGTCTTTTTAGCGGCTGTTGGGGAAGGAACTTTTGCCAATTCCATCTTTCCTGCCTTTAAAATACTGTCATTTTCCTTAAAATAAGGGTTTAAAGTAGTGACAATCTGATTCTGATATTTTACAGAAACCATGCTGTATTTCTGAGGATCCTGATACACAAGGTATTTTTCCACAAACGTTTTAAATCCTTTTACTTTAAAATCAATATTATCAAGGTCTCCAATTTCCACTCTATAATTTCCTTCACTTGTCAGAAGGCTATAGCTGTCTTTACTTTTAGAGATTCCAATAAAGTACTTCTTACTGAAATCATCTTTATCAATTTTTTCTACCAGTTCTGCCAGCTTCTCATATTCATCAGGCTTTACGTTTCCGGTTACCAGCATACAAGGGTGTGAATAGGTTCTTGAAATTGGGAATTCAATTCCTTTTTCGTCCACATAAAAGTCTTTTCCGTCTTTGTTTAATCTGAAGACCGGAACTCTCTGTTTGATATCCAGGTTCAGTTTTCCGTTCAGGTTCAGATAAACATTGGCGCTGTCTACTGCCGGTAAGGAATTGATCTTTTTTTCTAAAGCAGGAATATTAAGATCACCTACTTTCCCTGATGGGTTTTCTTTTTTTACAATCTCCCTGATGTCTTTTTCATCCACAAAATACACCGGTGTTTTCTCGCTCATTTTTACAGAAATCTTATTGTCCGTAATCTGCTCACGGCTGAATCTCCTCAATGAGAAGCTCAGTAACAATCCCAGGATAATTACGGTGACAACAATTTTTAATATTCTGTATTTATTTTTCATATTTTTATTTTAACGCAACGCTCGCAAAGAGTTTACTTTGTTTTTATTATTTAGTTCGCAAGGGCGTTTTACTTAGCAAGTGTTTAAATTTTATAATTTATTTACAACTCGTTTTACTCCATTTTTGAATAACACTGAATGAAAATTCAAAATCATTCCTAGTTTTATATTTGTTATTCTTAAATAATTTAAAAGCTGAAAAAAATGATAATCATTAATTTCCTGAACTGCTTTTATTTCAATTATTACTTTGTTTTCAATTAATAAATCTACTCTGAACGCCTTAAAAATTTTTAATTCCTCATAGTTTATGTCAATGTTTTTTTGACGTTCTACATTCAATCCTCTATTTTTCAGTTCATAAACTAAGCATTCTTCATATACATTCTCATAAAGTCCAATTCCAAGGGTACGATGTATTTTCATTCCAGCATCGAAAACAATCTCTGAAATTTCATTTTCTATCATACATTTTGTGTTTTTTGTTTTAACGCTATGATCGCAAAGCAATCTTTTTATTTTTCCGTTCGCGAGGGCGTTTCACTCAGCTACGGCTATCATTTGAATAATTTATTTTTAATAAGTAAATTATTTTTTTAACATAAATCAGTTATTTTTCTCATTTGCTGAGTGAAACGCCTTTGCGAACGATTTTATATTTTTCTTCGCGAGCATTGCGTTTATACTCAAATTTTTTCAATCCACTCACAGATAGGGTCATACAGGGTATCTATATTTCCCGCACCTACAGTAAGGAGAATATCAAAATCTTTTTCTTTTATTTTTTCAAAAGCATCGGATAAAGCCGATACCTCTTTTTTATCTAATGTTACTTTCTCCAGCAGCCAGTTTGAAGTAATTCCCTCAAAATTTTCCTGCAGCTCTCTTGCAGGATAAATATCAAGAAGAATGAGTTCATCTGCCTTACTTAAGCTTTCCGCAAATCCATCTGCGAAATCTCTTGTTCTGCTGAAAAGGTGAGGCTGGAAGGTTACCAGAAGTTTTTTATCTGGATAAAACGTTCTGATTGAGCTCATTACAGCGTTGATTTCTGTAGGATGGTGAGCATAATCGTCAATATAAATTTTACCGTTTTGATAAATATGTTTGGTATATCTTCTTTTAATTCCCTTAAAATTGGCAATGCCCTTTTTCAGCGTATCAAAATCTGCGCCTAAATTATGCAGAATAGCCAGTGCTGCAGTGGCATTTTCCACATTATGGATTCCCGGAATTTCCCAGACAAAATCATTTATTGTCTCAGTTGGAGTATGGAAGTCAAAATAAATTTTATCATGTTCCATACGCAGGTTGTCTGAATAATAATCCGCGGGCTCATTGACTGCATAAGTCTGATGTCCTCTGCCAATCTCCAGACCTTTTCTTACAAAAAGTTGTTTGTCTTGAGGAACTAAAGCAGCAAACTGTCTGAAACCTTCTTCAATATGACTCTTATCTCCGTAAATATCAAGATGGTCCGCATCTGTAGAGGTCACCACTGCCCAGTCCGGAGACAGGTTCAGGAAGCTTCTGTCATATTCATCTGCTTCTACTACGGAATAGGTGGAACCGTTGTACAGGAAGTTGGATTTAAAATTTTCAGAAATTCCTCCCAGAAAACATGAGAAAGGAAGGTCTGCTTCTTTACACAAATGAGCCACAAGGGTAGACGTGGTAGTCTTCCCATGAGTTCCTGCAATGGCAATACAGTCAGTATTTTCAGTAATTAATCCTAAAACTTTAGCACGTTTTAAAACTTCAAACTGATTTTGATTGAAATAATCCAATATTCCAAGCATTTTGATCGCCGGAGTATAAATTACCAACGTGTCTTCTTTCTGAAGGGATGTGATCCTTTCATCAATAAGATCTTCAAAAACAATATCAATGCCTTCATTCATCAGATTCTGAGTAAGTTTTGTATTGGTTTTGTCGTAACCCAATACTTTTTTTCCGGACGCATTGAAATAGCGTGCCAATGCGCTCATTCCTATGCCTCCGATTCCGACGAAGTAAAAAGTCTGATATGTTTGTAAAATGTTCATTTATATTTTAATCTTTAACCACTCTTGAATAAGTTCAGAGTTGTATTACTATATTTTGTATTATAAGGCTTTAATCAACTAACATCCACGCCCCTTTAATAAATTATATTTTAGCTGTGTGACCCTTCGACAAGCTCAGGGTGACAGCTCTAATACTAACTGTTTTATTTTACTCGTGTCAGGCTGAGCTTGTCGAAGCCTTCTAATCTTTCATCCTATTTTTTGATAACATTGGCAATAAATCCCAGTTATCATTTATTATTGCTTCCTTCTTTTTTCTACTCCAGCCTTTAATTTGTTTTTCAAAGTTTATCGCTTGAGTAACATCATTAAATTCATGGTAGAAAACAAGTTCTACAGGTTTTCTTGTATACGTGTAACTTTCAGGATTTAATCCGCCATTATGTTCATTAATTCTTCTTTCCAAATCGTTGGTAAAGCCTGTATAATAAGAATTATCAGAACATTTTACAATGTATACATAATATATTTTCATTCATTTGTGTTTGCTTACTGGCCCTTCGACAAGCTCAGGGTGACACCTCTAATACTAACTGTTTTATTTACTCATGTCAGGCTGAGCTTGTCGAAGCCTTTCCTAACTATTTTATTACGTTAAAAATCTCGTCTACAATCTCTTTTGCAGCATTTGGCTTGGCAAAATATTTCAGATTGTCGGACATTTCTTTTCTTATCCTTTCATTTTCGCAGATTTCTGATAATGTATTCCAGAATTTTTCCTGCATTTCAGAGTCTTTTACCATTCTGGCAGCATTTTTTTCAACCAGGTTTATGGCATTTTTGGTTTGATGGTCTTCCGCTGCAAAAGGGAAAGGTACCAAAAGCACCGGCTTTTGTGCTACAGCCAACTCTGAAATGGCAATAGCTCCGGCTCTGGAAACAATGATATCAGCTGCTGAATACGCCAGTTCCATGTCTTTGATAAATTCTTTCAAATGAATGGAAGCTGGAAGCTGGAGGCTGGAAGATAATTCTTTGTAATCCAACTTTCCTGTTTGCCAAATTAATTGATATCCTTTTTCTTTCAGATTCTCAATATTTTCTTTCCAGGCATTATTCAATGTTCTGGATCCCAAAGAACCTCCTACAGAAAGAATCGTAAGTTTATCTTTATCCAGTCCCATTTTCTCTTTTGCCTGAGCGGTTTCCTGCATTCCTGAAACAATATTCTCACGAATCGGATTTCCCAGAAACTTTATTTTCTCCGTTGGAAAACCTTCTACTTTAGGATAAGCTGTGAAAACGGCTTTCGCTTTCTTGCTTAAGATTTTATTGGTAACTCCTGCATGAGCATTCTGTTCCTGAATAAAAATCGGAATTCCCATTTTACTCGCTTCATAAAGCGCGGGTCCGCTGGCAAATCCTCCTGTTCCTACAGCAAAGTCCGGAGCGAAGTTTTTGATAATCTTTTTAGATTTTGATAAACTTTTCAGAATCTTGAAAGGAAGTCCCAGATTGGAAAGAAGATTCCCCCTGTCAATTCCTGCGATATCAATTCCTTCGATTTTATAGCCTGCCTGAGGAACTTTTTCCATTTCCATTTTTCCGTTGGCACCAATGAACAAAAATTCTGCATCAGGAAATCTTTTTCTGATCTCATCAGCAATGGCAATGGCAGGGAAGATATGTCCTCCTGTTCCTCCGCCGGATAATAATATTCTTAATTTTTTGTCCATTTTAAGCGATATCGTTTATTTCTGCTATACTTTGTTTTTTGCCCATTCCTTCTTCGTCATAAATCTGAATTCTTGAGCTTATATTTAAAATAATACCTAACTGTAAATAGGTCACCAGCATGGATGTTCCTCCATAACTAATTAAAGGCAGCGGCTGTCCTGTTACCGGGATGAGGTTTACAGCAACGGCAATATTTACCGAAAGCTGAATGAAGATCATTACCCCGAGACTGAGCACGAGCAACGATCCGAAAAATGCCGGCATTTTACTGGCGATCATCACAATCCTGATCATCATAATCAGGTACAAACTGATCAGAAAAGCGGCTCCAATCACCCCATATTCTTCTACAATCACTGCGAAAATAAAGTCGGAGGCAGATTGCGGAAGCATTTGTTTCAATGCACTTTTCCCTGGCCCCATTCCGGTAATTCCGCCGTGTACAATAGCTGCTTTGGCCTGCATTACCTGATAATTTTTTGCTTTTACACTTTCATCATCTACATCTGCTGTTTTGGCTTTGCTTGATGTAAAGGTTTCAATACGGCTCATCCATGTGTGAACACGGTTTCCACCGATCATATTGGTATTTAAGGCAATCAATAAAAAGAACACAATGGCTACAAATGATGCGGAGATAAATCCTGCAATGTATTTCCAGTGAAGCTGTCCTATTATGAGAACCACTACGGAAACCATTAAAATCATTAATGCCGTTGAACCGTTATCTTTGGCTACCAATACAAAAACAAGCAGGATAGGCCCGAAAATATACATGATATTCTCTATCGGAAGCCTTTCCCTGGTGATCTTTTTGGTCAGATACCTGCACAGATAGATGATCAGCATTAAAAAAGCAAATGATGAAGGCTGAAAAGAGATTGGTGTTCCCGGAATTTTCAGCCATCTGGAAGCACTGGCTCCATCAATGGTTTGTCCGGTAAACATGGTGACAATCAACAGAATAATCATCAGGCCGAGCAAAATACTGCTGAGCTTTCCGATGTATTCATATTTTATAGTTCCTACCAGTCTCATAATGGCTAGTCCCAGAACTACAAAGAACATATGTTTGATAACGTGGCCTGTTGTGGTCCCGTTATTGACTATGTATTCGAGATTTGAACTTGCAGAGTATACCGGGAAAATAGAGAAAATGGAGATCACAAGGATGACCATCCAAAGTACTTTATCGCCCTTTAGAAATTCAAATCTGTTTTCTGTGTTCTGTTCGTCCATATTTAATGCTATTGGCTAATGGCTAATGGCCATTGGTATTTAATACCTGTTCTTTAAACTGGCGTCCTCTGTCTTCATAGCTTTTGAACAAGTCAAAGCTTGCGCAGCATGGGGATAATAAGACCGTATCACCTTTTTTTGCCAGTGATTTTGAAATTCTCACGGCTTCTTCCATGCTTGAAGTATCATAAATAAGCTCTTTTTTATCTTTAAAGAAATCGATGATCTTCTTGTTATCTATTCCAAGACAAACAATTGCCTTTACTTTTCTTTTGACTAAATCTTCAATTTCGGTATAGTCATTTCCTTTATCTAATCCACCAACAATCCATACGGTTGGCGTTTTCATGCTTTCTAAGGCATAGTAAGTTGCATTTACATTGGTTGCTTTACTGTCGTTAATGTATTTTACGTTATCAATTTCAGTAACGAACTCCAATCTGTGCTCTACGGCCTGGAAAGTCATCAATGAATGTCTGATGCTTTCATTGTTGATTTTTAATATCTTACCGGCAATAGACGCTGCGAGACTGTTGGCTACATTATGATTTCCCAGCAGAGACAATTCATCAACTTTCATTGCGAATTCGTCTTTCATTTTAACCACAATTTCATCATCATTCACAAAACCTCCTTCCGTTAATTTCTCTTTGGTTGAGAAAGGAATCATTTTCGCCTTTATTTCAAGCTTTTCCAGAAGGTTTTTACTCATTTCATCATCCTTGTTGTAGATGAAGAAGTTATCATTCTCCTGATTTTCTGTGATTCGGAATTTGGCCAATGCATATTCTTCATAATTGTAGTTGTACTGATCCAGGTGATCCTGAGACAGATTCAACAATAAAGAAATATAAGGTCTGAAATTCTGAATATCATCCAGCTGGAAAGAGCTTACTTCCAATACATAATATTCATGGTTTTCATCTGCCACCTGCTTGGCAAAGCTGTATCCGATGTTTCCTCCTAAACCTACATTCAATCCGTCATTTTTCAGGATATAGTAGATCAGGGAAGTTGTGGTTGTTTTTCCGTTGCTTCCGGTAATGGCAATGATTTTGGCATCTGTAAATTCAGAAGCAAATTCAATTTCAGAGGAAAGTCTGATTCCTTTTTCATGAATTTTATTGATTATATCGGCCTTTTTCGGAATTCCCGGGCTTTTTACGATCCAGTCAGCATTTAAAATCCTTTCTTCATCGTGGTTTCCTTCTTCAAATTCAATTTCATTTTCGGTAAGAAACTGCTTATAGTTATCCTTAATGGCTCCTTTATCTGAAAGAAATACTTCCAGACCTTTCTTTTTAGCCAGATAAGCAGCTCCGCATCCGCTTTCTCCACCTCCTAAAACAACTATTTTCATATTATAAAAGCTTTATGCTATAGGCTTTAAGCTTTAGGCTTATTGCTTACAGCTTTTATTTTTTATCTCATTTTTAATGTGATCAGACATACAATGGCCAATATTACTCCGATGATAATCATTCGGTTCACGATTTTACTCTCGTGGAATCCTTCCTTTTGATAGTGATGGTGTAATGGTGACATTTTGAAGAGTCTGTTGTTTTGAGCATATTCCAGCCCATATTTTCTTTTTCTGTATTTGAAAACAACTACCTGAAGCATTACAGACAGGTTTTCAATTAAGAAGATTCCGCATAATACAGGAATCAGCAATTCTTTTCTTAAAATGATGGCCAAAACGGCAATTACTCCTCCCAGCATCAAACTTCCGGTATCTCCCATGAAAACCTGTGCAGGATAGGTATTGTACCAGAAGAATCCAATTACGGCACCTACCATTGCCACTGCAAAAATGGTGGTTTCTCCCATATTCGGAAGGAACATGATATTCAGATAATCTGCAAAGATGATGTTCCCTGAAAGATAGGCGAAAAGAGCCAGCGTGAGGAGTATAATGGCACTTGTTCCTGCTGCCAGACCATCAATTCCATCGGTGATATTCGCTCCGTTTGAAACGGCTGTTACAATGAAGATCACGATCGGAATAAAGACAATCCATGCCCACTCATGGGCATCTTTATCATTCATCCAGAATAAAATTCCACTATAATCGAATTCATTATTTTTGGCAAAAGGAACAGTGGAAACGGTAATTTTTTCTGTAGGCATAAAGTTTTGCTCTACATTGTTCCTGTTTACCACTTTAGCATCTGCATATTTTCTTTTAACGGTAATATCCGGGTGGAAATACATTGTAATTCCGACAATTAGCCCTAATCCGACCTGACCAACAATTTTGAATTTACCACTTAAACCGTCTTTATTTTTTTTAATTTTCTTTAAGTAATCATCAAGGAAACCAATAGCACCCATCCAGAACATAGAAACCAACAACAGCACAATGTACACATTGGTAATTCTTGTAAACAGCAATACCGGAATGATGGTTGCCAAAATAATAATAAGCCCTCCCATGGTAGGAGTTCCTTCTTTTTGTTTCTGCCCATCCAATCCCAGATCACGCACCAATTCTCCCATTTGTTTAGTTCTCAGGTAATTGATTACTCTTTTCCCGTAGACAAGAGCAATAATCAATGAGAACAGTACAGCCATTCCGGCACGGAAGGAAATGTATTTTAACATTCCTAATCCCGGAACGTGAATTCCATGGTTGGTTAGATATTCGTATAGATAGTATAGCATAGTTTCAATTGTTAATAAATGATCATTGATAATTGATGAATGATTGAACAATTATTCTTTCAGTTATCATTTGTAATTTATTTGCTCATTAATTTCCAAAGCTCATTAATTACTTCTTTGTCGTCAAAATGATGTTTCACACCATTGATCTCCTGATAGTTTTCGTGGCCTTTTCCGGCAACTAAAACGATATCTTTAGGTTCTGCAAACTTGATGGCCATTTTTATGGCTTCTTTTCTGTCCGGAATTGAAGTGTATTTACTGAAGTTCTGTGGTTCAACGCCTGCTTCAATTTCTTTGATGATCTGTGCAGGATCTTCTGTTCTCGGATTATCTGAAGTGATGATTGCCAGGGTTGATTTTTTAGTGGCAATATTTCCCATTTCAGGTCTTTTGGAGTGATCTCTGTCTCCTCCGCAGCCGAATACGGTGATTAATCTTTCGTTTTTGGTTCTGATATCGTTGATGCTGTCCAGAATGTTTTCCAAAGCATCCGGAGTGTGTGCATAATCTACGATAAAGAAAATTCCACCATCGGATTTGAAGGTTTCAAATCTTCCGGAAACTCTTTTTAATTTGCTGATAGCCTGAAGAATTTCATCCTGCTCAAAACCTAGTTCAGCAGCAATTCCAAAGACAAGCAGTAAATTATATACATTGAATTTCCCGGTTAATGTCGTCCAGAACTCTTTTCCGTTGAAGTTCAACAACATTCCGTTGAAATCCACTTCCAATAATTTCCCGTGATAGTCTGCCATGGTTTTCAAAGCGTAAGACTTCTTTTTAGCCTTGGTGTTCTGAAGCATGACATTCCCGTTTTTGTCATCCACATTGGTGATGGCAATAGCGGTATCTTCTAATTGATCAAAGAATCTTTTCTTTGTTTTTAAATATTCTTCGAACGTTTTATGATAATCTAAATGATCATGAGTAAGGTTGGTGAAGCCCGCTATTTTGAAGTGTAATCCTTCAATTCTGTTTTGGGCAATTCCATGTGAGCTTACTTCCATGAAAGCAAATTCACATCCTTTTTCAACAGCTTCCGCTAAAATCCTGTTGATGGTAATCACATCAGGAGTGGTGTGGGTAGCCGGAATAACCTCTTCACCAATTCTGATTTCAACAGTAGAAAGTAAAGCGGCCGGATATCCAAGGTTTTTAAAAACATCAAAAAGAAGGGTCGAAACGGATGTTTTTCCGTTAGTTCCTGTAACTCCTATCAGTTTTAATTTCTGAGAAGGATTTCCATAGAAGTTTGAAGCAAGATGACCAAGGGCTTTAGAAGAATCTTTTACCTGAACATAGGTTACATTTTCCACCAATGTTTCAGGGAATTCTTCGCAAACAATTGCGGTAGCTCCCTTTTCAATAGCAGAGGCAATGAATGAATGTCCATCCACCACTGTTCCTCTCATGGCAATATAAAGAGAGTTTTTTGTAACCTTTCTGCTGTCGATCACCAACTCAGTTACCTCACGGTTGCTATCGCCGTGGATTTCCAGTACTGGGATTCTGTTTACTAATTCTGTTATAATCATCTTTATCAATAAGGCTTTGCCCTATTCCGGTTTAATGGATCTTCCGAACCTTGTTTTAATTTTGCAGAGATAAATAAATTCTCTGGTTTTTACTTATCGTGGTGCCTTCCAGAGGGAATTGTTCTTTGATTCTTCCGACTCCTTTATAATCGACACGGTAGCCTAAGTTTTCCAACTGTGGGATTACATTTTTCCCGATTAATCCTACCACATTAGGCATTTGTTTATCATTGACCGCTACTTTGACATTAGGCTCCACCATTTTGCTAAGGTTTACCTTTTTGTCTACAAGCATTTCTTTTTCAATATTCTGAGGCGTTTTCAGGAATGTTTTTCCTGCAATTTCCTTAAACACCGGCGCTGAAACGGAACCTCCATAAAATCCTTTTGCGGTATTGGGTTCACTGATCATGACATAGCATGTATATTTTGGAGCATCAGCCGGATAAAATCCCGCAAATGATGCACGGTACTTCATTGGGCCAGGCAGCCAGTATTCAAATCTTGCGGTACCTGTTTTTCCTGCCATTTTCAGGTTGGGAGTAAAGATGCTTCGTCCGGTTCCTTTTTCTACTGCTTTGGTTAATGCACTGGTCATCATTTTAATAGCTTTCTCCGAAGCCATTTTGTTTACCATTACTTCAGGTTTTGCGCTGTACATCACTTTTCCGTCTTTCATGATTTTATCAATGAATAAGGGCTTAAGCATTTTTCCTCCGTTGGCAACTCCGTTGTAGAAGGTTGTCAGCTGCAGCAGATTGATGTTGGAAGAATATCCGTAAGAAATAGAAGCCAGTGTTGCGGCATTCCATCTTTTATTTTGCGGTGTTACGATCTTCGGTTTTGTGATTCCCGGAAGCTCGATATCCATTTTATCGAATAATTTCCAACGTTTCAGGTGATCAAGGAAAATCTGTGGCTTTTCAGCATAATACTTTGTGATCAGCTTAGCTGTACCCACATTACTGGACTTCGCCAACACATCACTGATATCGTATGTTCCTCCACCGTGGCCGTCAGAGATTCTTTGTTTTGCATATACCCAAACTCCGTTTCCTACATTTACTGTTGTATTTTCATCAATGAATCCGTCATCCATTGCTGCTAAAAGAGAAATGGTTTTAAAAGTAGATCCAGGTTCGATATTATCTTTCAGGGCATAGTTGTAAGAGTCTTCATAATCTCCTGATTCTGTTCTTCTTAAATTAACAAGAGCACGTACTTTTCCGGTTTCAACTTCCATGACAATTACGGTGCCATGTTTGGCTTCGAAATTAATCAGCTGTTTCTCAAGAGCAGAGTGTGCAATGTCCTGAATTCTAAGATCTAAAGTCGTATAAACATCCTCACCGTCTACCGGCTCCTGAACCTTCCAGAAGTCGATAGGTTTCCACTGGGAAGAATTGATTCTTTGTTCGAGTCTTTTGCCGTCTGTCCCGGTTAAATATTTTGAGAAAGCACCTTCCAGTCCGGATTTAAGTTCACCGTTGTCCATACCGATGGTTCCGGCTCCGATTTCTGATGTTGCTAACTCTCTTTTATAGTTTCTGTCAACGATAAATCCCCCTTTATTTTTACCTTTTTTGAAGATCGGGAACTTTCGGATTCTGTCATATTGATCAAAATCAAGTCCTTTCACCAAAGTGTAGTACTGGTTTTTCTTTTTTTTCTGCTCGTCAAACTTCTTTCTGAATTCACTTCTTGGTTTTCCGAACATTTTGCTCAGAGAATCAGTAAGCGCTCCGATGTTGTTGGTGTACACCGTATCTTTCATTGTTTTGAAGTCAAGATAGATGTCGTATCGCATTACAGTGGTTGCAAGGATAGAGCCGTCAGAGGCAAAAAGGTTTCCGCGGGCCGCTTTTAAAGTGGCCTCACGATAGTTTTTATTAATGTAATCATCTTTTATTTCCTGGACATTGGTATTCTGAAGGATCACAATCCTTGCCAAGAACATTACAAACACGCACAAAGCTACCACTGCAAAGAGGTAGCCCCATCGTAACGTTTTCTTACGTTTATTGTCGTATTCATTTTGCTTTTGCATCTGTACTATCCAGTTTTATTAGCAATTTGTGAGGGTGGTTTTCCAGGGTCATCAATGAATCCCGTGCAACCTCTTTCCCCAGTTCTGATTCCATTTTTACTTTGATCAGCTTACTTTGAGCGTAAGCGTTCCGTGATTTGTATTCTTCTGTTTCTTCCTTTAAGGCGTTTACAATTTTTATTTTTTTATTGACGAGATGGTTAGTATAAATCATGGCCATCATCAGAACGAACAAGAGAAGAAAATACTTGTAATGTATTTTGATCTCATCACGATTCAGAAAATTTCCTTTTATAATGTCTATAAAAGTGAGTCTTTTCTGAGGGCGATTTGTTGTTCTTTTTGCCAATTTATTATGTCAATTTGATTCGCAGTGAATTTACTTCGCGTCAATAGTCAGTTTTATTTTGCTAAATGATTCACGATTCACTCATTCACATTTATACTTTAATTCCCGTTCTCATCTTGGCACTTCTTGCTCTTGAGTTTTCTTCAATCTCCTTTTCATCAGGAATGATCGCTTTACTCTTGATCAGTTCAAATGCCTTTTTATAATTTCCGTAGATATCTCTTTCCGGTTCTCCTTCAAACATTCCGTTTTTCAGGAATCTTTTTACCAAACGGTCTTCCAGAGAGTGGTAAGAAATAACGACTAATCTTCCTTCCGGTTTCAACACATTAAAAGCCTGAACCAACATTTCTTTCAATACTTCAAGCTCCTGGTTGACTTCAATTCTTACTGCCTGGAAGAGCTGGGCATAGAACTTATTCACTTTGTGAGGCGGAATGTAGCTGAACAATTTTTTCAGATCTTCCGTGGTTTCTATACTTTTTGTTTTTCTGTGATGAACAATTTCTCTCGCCAGCTTTCTTGCTTCTCTCAATTCTCCATAGTGGTAAAAAATGTCTGCAAGTTCTTCTTCCTCATATTCATTAATCACTCTTTTGGCATCAAGATTCTGCATCACATTCATTCTCATATCCAAAGGAGCATTGCTTCTTGTTGAGAATCCTCTGTCTGCTTCATCAAACTGATGGGAAGACACACCTAAGTCTGCCAAAACACCATCTACCTGTGAAATGCCATACATCAGCAAGGAGTTTTCCAGGAATCTGAAATTCTGATTCACTAATGTAAACCTTGGGTCATCAATTGTATTTTTAAGTGCATCCAGATCCTGATCAAAACTGAACAATCTTCCTTTGTCGGAAAGTCTGCTCAGGATTTCTCTTGAGTGGCCTCCGCCTCCAAAGGTGCAGTCCACATATATTCCGTCAGGATTCGTCACCAAATCATCAACACTCTGCTTCAACAAAACGGGGTTATGATACATGCTTAATTGTGTTTTTTATTTACTACTAATCAATTAATAACCTACTGCTATTATTCTTCATCGAAAGAGCCCATCACATCTTCGGCAAGGCTTGCAAAATCAGCTTCGTTGGTGGCAATTACCTTTTCATAGGCTTCTTTATCCCAAATCTCAAAGAGTTCTCCTGCGCTGGTGATCACAATATCCTTCTGAAGATTTGCGAAAACCGTAAGGTCTTTCGAGATCTGTAATCGTCCTGCATTATCCAACTCTACTGTTTTTACTCCTGCCGTAAACATTCGTATGAAATCAGCATTCTTTTTTATGAATCTGTTCAGTTTATTAATTTTACCCATCAGTTTGTCCCATGCATTCATAGGATAAACTTCCAGACAAGGTTGGAACACAGATCTTTTGACTACAAACGCCTTATCGTCGAAGTTTTCCATCTGTTTGATTAAAGATGAAGGAACTTTTAAGCGGCCTTTGTCGTCAATTTTACACTCATATGTCCCAATGAAATTTTTCATTTGGGACAAATTTATATAATAATTTCCAAAATTTCCCACTTTTTCCCACTTTTTGACTCAATGTTAATAAGTTTTATTAAAGATTGAATTTCAATAATGTAAAATACTGATATGAAGAGACTTGTTGAAAGTGTTATTTAAGCCATAATAAAGAGGTTCTGAAAAAAAAAGTTAAAAAGGAGAATATTATATTATTTTTATCTTAAATTAGGATAATCAAAATTTTTTTGAGGTTTAATTTGTATTTTTGCAGGGCTTTATTAAGGCGTTTTATGATATTTAGTACAAAAAAAGAAAAGAAATATTCCTATGTAGAAGCGGGAGAAGGACATCCATTAGTGCTGTTGCACGGGTTAATGGGTGGTTTGAGTAATTTCGATAAAATGGTAGATTTTTTTTCGGATAGAGGCTTTAAAGTATATGTTCCTCAGTTGCCGATCTATGATCTGCCGGTACTCAATACGAATCTTACCACGATTGCAAAATATATTATCAAGTTTATAGAAAGTCATATTTCCGGTCCCGTAACTATTGTAGGAAACTCAATGGGAGGACATGTAGGACTTATATTAACTTTGGCGAGACCTGATCTGGTTAAGAATCTTGTTCTTACTGGAAGCTCCGGTCTTTATGAAAGAACTTTCGGAGACAGCTTTCCAAGAAAAAATGACCGTTCATATATCAGAAAGAAAACGGAAGAAGTTTTCTATGATCCAAAGGTGGCCACAGAAGATCTTGTAGATGAAGTTTTTGCAGTCGTTAATGACAGAATGAAGGGAATAAAGACGGTAATGCTGGCAAGAAGTGCCATCAAACACAACATGCTGAATGATCTTCCGAAGATTGTGACACCTACCTGCCTGATCTGGGGTAAACAGGATAATGTTACTCCACCGGAAGTGGCAGAAGATATGCACAAGTTTATTCCGAATTCCGATTTATTCTGGATTGACAAATGCGGCCATGCTGCCATGATGGAAAAACCGGATGAATTCAATGAAATCCTGTACAACTGGATAAAAGATAAAGTTTAAAACATATAATGACCATTAAGAGCTTTTCTTAATGGTTTATTTTTCTAAAATACATTCAAAAATGATTATCAAAACAGCAGAGTTTGTAAAGAGCAGTGGAAAATGGCAGGAATGCCCTGAACCCAATATTCCCGAATATGCTTTTATCGGAAGGTCGAACGTAGGAAAGTCATCACTGATCAATGCCATGATGAATCATAAAGATCTGGCCAAGACATCGCAGACTCCCGGGAAGACCCAGCTGATCAATCATTTTTTAGTGAACGAGAACTGGTATCTTACCGATTTACCTGGATATGGTTATGCAAAGGTTTCAAAAGTCCAGCGAAAGGATTTTGAAAAGCTGATCACCAATTATATTCTGAACAGAAGAAATCTGGTCAACCTTTTTGTATTGGTAGATGTAAGGCATACTCCGCAGAAAATCGATCTGGAATTTATCCAGTGGTGTGGTGAAAGTGGAATACCGTTTTCCATTGTCTTCACAAAGGCAGATAAACTGAAACCGAATGCCGTTATCAAAAATGTTGAAGACTATAAAGCTGAACTTCATAAAACATGGGAAGATCTTCCCGAATTGTATATCACCTCAGCAGAAAAGAAAGAAGGAGGAGATAAAATTCTTGACTTTATCCAAAAGACCAATGAGTTTTTAACTAATAATAATATAAGTTTCGATGAGTAATATGATCTGGAAAATCAAAACATTTGATGAGTTTACTGTTCCGGAACTATATGCAGTACTGAAAGCCCGTATTGATGTTTTCGTTATCGAGCAAAATTGTCCTTATCCTGATCTGGATAATTATGACCAGAAAGCCGTTCATATCTGGGCTGAAGAAGAGGGACAGGTACTGGCCTACTGCCGGATTTTTGATAAAGGAATAAAGTATGATGAAACTTCTATAGGAAGGGTTCTGACCACAGAGCTGGCGAGAGGAAAAAGCCTGGGTAAACAGTTGATACAATATGCCGTAGAAACTATAGAAAACCGTTTTCACACTTCTGAAATCAAAATATCCGCACAGGATTATCTTTTAAGATTTTACAGTGGGTTCGGATTTGTAGATACAGGGAAAAAATATCTGGAAGATGATATTCCGCATACGGAAATGATAAGAAAGTAAAAAGGTATCTCAGACGAGATACCTTTTTCGAACTGTATAAAATTATATTGGGTGTTATTAGTTTTTTTCATCATTTCTTACATCAAAAGTAAGTATATTGTGAAAAAGAACCTTACGGAAAACCGTAATTGACTTAAATTATTCCCAGATCTTTACAAAAAGCAACAAGCTGTTCATTACTTGTTATCTGAAGATCTTCTTTCATACTGTTGAGTTTTTTCTCTACGCTGCTTAAGCTGTTGGGCTTAATATCGTTATTCTGAAGATAAACTGGTATATTTTTCTGTAAAACTCCCTGCGATAAGAGAGACACCAAAGTGATGTCATAGTTGGAAAACTCATAATTGTTGAGCTTCTTTACTTCCTGTTTAAGATCCAGGGAAAGATAATTTTCATTCACATAGGTAGAAGCGATGGCTTTTTTCAGTTCTTTTGAATCATTTCTGGCCTTACGCACAAAACCATTGATTTTGTATTCATTAAAGAGGCTATCTATAATCCCGGATCTGTGCTCGGCTGAAAATACAATAACTTTCAGTGAAGGATGAAGCTCTCTAACGGTTTTTATCAGTTCTTTTCCATCTTTAAGATTCTGTATATTATGGTCTTCTTCAAAAGAAAGGTCTGTAATTAACAAATCATAAAGATCATCTTCACGAATAGATTTTTGAATTTTAGCTAATGCATCATCACAATAATAAACATAATCTGTGTTGGAAATATGAAGGTCTTCTAATGTTTTCTGTACAGAAATACTGCTGCTTTCGTGATCTTCAGCTATTAAAATTTTTTTGAACATTCTTTTTCTTTTTTAAGAAGCAGGAAATGAAATATAAATTTTCAATCCCTTTTCGGTTTCAGTGTCAAAAATAATTTCTCCATGAATAGTTTCAATACGGGAATCCGTATTTGTTAAACCATTTTTGTAGATAATTCCTCCCGGAATACCGATGCCATTGTCTGTATACTGAATTTGTATGATGTTATTTTTTCTTTCAAATTTAAAGGCAACAAGGGTGGCATGACTGTGTTTTTTCATGTTGATAAGAAGTTCCCGCATCACCTGATAGATTTCTTCCCGGGTAAAATCATTCAAGGTCTTCCATATAGTTTCGTCGTTTCCGGCAAGATAAGTTTTTACATTTTCATTATTAAACGATGCAATAAGGGTAGATATTCTTTTACTGAATTCCGGCTTATTTTCAGAAGCGGTCTTCTCATAAGAAATATCCCTGGACTTTTCGTAGACAAATTCCAGCTCATCAAGTACTCTTTCTTTGTCAAAATCTTCCTGATTTTCGATCTTCGTCATCACCTGGTAAATCCCATTGGCCACCACATCATGTACTTTTTTGGAAAGATGAAGTTGATTTTCTTTTATTCTTAATTCATTTTCCCGCTGCAGCCCTTTTTTTCTTCTCTTGTAAACAATCCAGCCGCCAATCAGAGTTAAAGACAGAATTCCTAAAACTACATTCTGCTTCAGAATCCTGTTTTGTTTTTGAACAGTAATAATTTTTAACTTTTGGTTTTCTGCGTTCTTCTTTTCTACATCAAATTCTATTAATGCAAATCTGTTTTTTGCTTTATCTTTAGATAGCTGGATGCTGTCATTCAGATACTGATATTCTGCAAAATAGTCTTGTAAGTTGCTTTTTGTATCACTTTTTACCAGAAATTCGATGGCTTCTATCCTGTCACCTGGGTTTTTGATTACTTTTGCTAAAAGATATTTTTGATGGTTATGATACAAGGCTTTTGATTTATCCGAGTGTAAGTAATACTCAGCAAGATGAGAATGACTGGATATCATACCCGCTTTATCGTTGATTTTTTGTCTGAGAGCAAAAGCTTTTAACAGATTGGGTTCTGCATTGTAGTTTTTGTTTTCAAGCCAGCTTATATAACTGTAATTATCTAAAATCCGGGCATAATCAATCTCATTTTTTTGCAGGTTTTTTTCCTTAAGAAGAGATTGATAGATATGAATTGCCTTCGGATAATTTTTCAGTTTTCCGTAGGTGTCTGCAATGTTATTTTTAATAGTGATTTTCTGAGAATTATCCGAACTCAGCTGTAAAGCTTTATGATACCAGTTGAGAGCCTCAGAATAATGCTTGAGATTTTTTTCAGATATTGCAAGGTTATTATAAATGGAAGGAAGATAGGCAGAGTCTCTGGGCAGTTTTAAAAAGGACAATGCATCGATAGCTCTTTCATTACTGCTAAGGTAATCTCCGATATCATTGAGGATAATAGCCTTGATAATTAAACACGATGCAATATCAGCTGAATCATTTTTTAGCTTATAAATGCTCTCTGCTTTAGATAGAAGGGTAAATGCCTTTTCATTATCATTATTATATAAAGCTGCCGCTTCATTATACATTTTGTCCGCTTCAGTGGAAGGGGCTTTTACCGGAGGATTTCTGTTTTCAGAAAAATTGCAGCTAATGAATAAAAGAAAAATTCCTACAAATTTAAAACCGGGATACATGATAGTAATTGATAACAACTAAAGATATTAAAAAAAGGACAATTTTCATTGCCCTTTTGTTTAATTATTTTTTTGGAGGCAAAATCTGCCCTGTTTCTCCACTGGTGTCTTCTGGAGCCATTCCTGTTTCGGTTGTAAAACTCATTGTAGAGGATTCGTAGTTATTGTTATCAGTTGCTGTTGTATTGGCATTATTATCTGAAAATGCTAAGCCTAATAGCATCATTATAATTTGGATCATTTCCTTTAAAATTTTCGAAATTGAAATCGTATTTCTTCCTCTCACGATGCATTGATCATGAGCTGTACACTGTTAAAATTTCGAAGCGCTTCTTAATTTTTTAGGGAAGTGAACCTTTAAAAACGGAGGCGAAACATCTGCTTCCCGATCCGGAGTTTAATCTCTGTTTTCTCTGGTTTTTTTGAAATCAGTTTTTGGTCATGTTTTGTTGATTTCTAAGGCAAATTTGCGGCAAAAAAGAATAGAGATGTTAGACAAAACATAGACATCAATAGACAGTAGTGAAGTGTGGAGTTATTACGGAAATCCGTAATGAGGTATGACTGAAAATCATCTACTTTGTAATGCCCGAAAACACTGTTTATGTCCAAGAAAAAACTACTGATTAATGAAGTATTTGAGCAGGCAAGAAAAGAGTCGGAGAAAACCACAAAAAGTGGATTGGCTTCTTATCTGCATCTTTGTTTTATTGATAATCTGAAATTCTATGATATTTCAGAGAAAACATTCATCCGATATTATGAAGACTTTGTAGAAGGGAACAGCTGCAGGAATATTGAGGCAGAGAGGCTCAACAAGATGAGCCAGTATATAGGCTATAAAGACTTCACTGATTTTTCAAGGACTTTTATCAGAAATGATGAAAAAAAGAATCTGACCACGGTAAAAATAAGTGTGGATCAGGATGAGGAGGTTATATCAGAGAGGCTGTCTAAAATCAATATTAATATCATTAATGAGCAACACTTTAAAATGCCGGAATTTGCCAGACAAAATAGTTTTGGTCTCTTAGGGATATTAATGCTTGGAGGATTTTTGATCGGAAATTATTACTGCTCATCAGGAAACAGAAATGTATATGAACCATTCGGTTTTTTGACTCTTCCCGCAATTGAAAAGAATTGTATGTACTGGGATCAAAATGAATATAAGCTTGCCGATTGCAATGAAGAAAATCTTGTATTGAATATTGTTCCTAAGGATGATATTCAGATTAAGTACTTTAAACGGGTTACAAGAAAAGATACACTTACAGTAGAAAATGCTTTGGGAAAAATGTGGTATTCAAAAGTCAGAGGAAAAGTTGAGTTTTTTACTATGGATGGAGTTGATCCGGAAAACAAAAAAGAATTAAAACCGGCCACAGAATACATCATCAGAAAATATTCGGGTAAAAATGAAATGATACAGGCAGAATAGAATTCCTTCACCAATATTTAAAATTCAACAGGAATGTTTCCCGGTATACGCATGTTTGCATCAAACAAGAAGCGAAGAGGTTCCTCTTCGCTTCTGTTATTTTTATATTGATTGTAAATGTCCGAATTACATTTTGTTTTATTCTGCGTTCAGCATTCCCAGTTCTCCGAAATGCTTTTTGAACTTCTGGATTTTTGGTCCCACTACAGCGCTGCAATACGGCTGTGTAGGATTTTCATTATAATATCCCTGATGATATTGTTCTGCCGGCCAGAATTTGTCGAATTTCGTTAATTCCGTTACATAGGTACCAGCCCATCTTCCCGATTCCTGAGATACCTTGATGGCTTCTTCAGCTTTTGCTTTTTCTGCATCATCTTTATAGTAAATAACAGAACGGTACTGGGTTCCGATATCATTTCCCTGTCTGTTCAATTGAGTAGGATCATGAAGGAAGAAAAACACATCCATCAGCTGTTCATAAGAAATAATGGCAGGATCATAAGTGATCTGTACCACTTCCGCATGTCCGGTTTCTCCTGTACAGACTTCCTGATAAGTCGGATTGTCTTTATGTCCACCTGAATATCCTGAAATAGCAGATTGTACCCCTTTCAGCATATTGAAACAGCTCTCCACGCACCAGAAACATCCGCCTCCGAAAGTAATCTGTTCTAAATTATTATTGTCCATTGTAGGTAATTATATTGTTTTATGATCTCTTCCTTTATCCGGAAAAGCAGATCAAAAATAGGAAAAACTTTTTCATTTAAATACGATTTTACGTCTGAAACGTAAATTACGATGATAGATGTGACAAATGGTTTCAAAACACAAATAAGACCAATGTTTTCACAAATAGCCACAAGAAAATACAGGATAATCATCTGTAAAAATCCGAGCGATCTGTGGGAAATACTTTCACTACAAGATGTGAATGGCAGATATCCGGAACATTTTAAAGCAGCTGGTATTAGCGATGTCATGCTGAGCTTTGTCGAAGCATATTAATTGCGCTAATTTAATCTTAAACACAAATAAGACCAATGTTTTCACAAATCACCACAAGAAAATACAGAATAGTCATCTGTGAAAATCTGTGCGATCTTTGGGAAAAACAAAAAAAGCACCCTAAAAGGATGCTCTGAATTATTTACAATAGCGTTCAGTTATTTTTCCCAAACCAAAGCACTTGCCCCAAGAATGGCAGCATCTGCTTCGTCAAGCTCACTGAATACCAGTTTTACCTTATTTCTGAAAATAGGAAGAAGGTTTCTTTCCATATGCAGTTTAGCAGGCTTTAAGATAAAATCTCCCGCTTTGATTACTCCTCCAAACAGAAGAATAGCTTCCGGTGAAGAGAACATAACAAAATTAGCCAGGGCTTCACCCAGTTTCTGACCTGTATATCTGAAAACCTCAATCGCAATAGGATCTTCCTTGATAGCACATTCGTATACTGTTTTAGAATTGATCGCATCTTCAGGATATTGGTTCAACATGGATTCCGGGAATTCTGCCCTCATTTTTTTGGCTGTAATGGTAATTCCCGTAGCAGAAGCATAGGCTTCCAGACTTCCTTCTGATCCCGTGCTCCAGTGCTTTCTACCACCAGGTTTTACAATCGTATGACCCAATTCTCCGGCAAACCCGTCATGTCCATAGATTAAACTTCCATTGGCAATGATTCCGCTGCCTACCCCTGTTCCCAGTGTAATCATGATGAAATCCTTCATTCCTCTTGCTGCTCCGAAAAGCATTTCTCCAAGAGCTGCCGCATTGGCATCATTGGTTACTGTACAAGGCAGACTGAATTTTGCCGTCATCAGTTCAGCGAAAGGAATAACGCCTTTCCAGGGAAGGTTAGGAGCCAGTTCTATCGTTCCTTTGTAGTAGTTTGCATTAGGTGCGCCTACTCCAATTCCGTCAAAGTGTGCTTCAGTTCCATACTTTTCCATCATTGGATAAACATGTTCATATAAAGCATCAATGAAATCCTCAACTTTGTCATAAGCATCGGTTCTCAGGTTTCCTTTATCCAGAACTTCACCACGGTGGTTTACGATTCCGAATTTAGTATTGGTTCCGCCGATGTCAACTCCAAGGGCAACTTGTTTTGATAAATCTATTAATGACATTTCTATTATTAAATTCTAGGCGCTAAAATTATAAAAAAGATTGTATTAATGGATTATTAATAGGGTTTTATTTAATATGTTAAACCGTTTTTACTGTTTTTTTCTTTTTTCTGCCCCACCAGATCATAAATCCGGTAACCGGAAGCGAGGCACAAATGATACTTACAATAAATGCAATGATCTTGGTAGGAAGTCCCAGAATAGCACCTACGTGAATATCATAATTGGCGTTCACAACCTTTTCTCCGAAGTTTTTGTCTTTCGGGTCATGAGTGTGCAGCAATTCCCCTGAGTTTTCATCAAAGATTAAGCTGCTGCTTTTATGGTACGAATAAGAAAGATGCTTTACGTATACTTCAAAGTTGGGGTGCTCGTGGTCATCCATATGCGGATGTCCTAAATCAATGGCGAAACCATAAGATTCAGGATATTTTGTCTGTACTGTATTGATGATTTTATCCAGTGTTCCTTCTGTTCTCAATTCGATAGGTGCCTTTGTTTTAATATGTGAGAAGTCGGGATATTTTGTTTCTCCACCGGAAAATATCACATAGATCATCGCCTGCACCACAAAGAATGCATAGAAAAGTCCAGTGATGGAAAAGACCAGAGCAAAGATCGATGCGTAAAATCCCAGTACATTATGAAGGTCGTAGTTTTTTCGCTTCCAGCTTTTAATATTTTTCCATTTGAAGGCAAAACGCTGTTTTCTGGCTGCTTTGTTCTTGGGCCACCATAGAATGATCCCGGAGATCAGCATGATAATAAAAATAATAACAGGAATTCCCACTACATAAGTTCCCCAGTCCTGTTTCAGGAGGTAGCTCCAGTGGATCATTTTTACAATATTGAAGAATCCGTATTTCTCATCATAGACTCTCAGTACTTTTCCGGTGTATGGGTTTACATAAGCCTGTTTATAAATGGGAAATTCATCAAAATAGTTCCAGGCATCCGTATTATGTTCATACCAGAAGAACATATAGGACATTTTTTTATCAATAGGAACATTTACCCAGTGGATAGGGTATTTCTCTTTTATCTGTTCCGCAACAGCCTTTTCCATTACTCTGATGGGAAGGACCTGTTTCTGCTCTATATTTTGCTCGTGATGGTAGATGACATCTTTTCGGGTGATATTTTCCACTTCATCCTTAAAAACGTACAATGCTCCGGTAATAGAGATAATAAAGATCAGAAATCCTATTCCCAATCCGAACCACAGATGCAGTTTGGCAGACCATTTCTTAATGAACCCCGGCTTCTTTTTATGATGATGTTTTTTCTTCATATAACAATAAAAGTAAAGCAAATATATGCTTTACTTTTTATTTAGTTTAATTAAAATCTGTATTCAACCATGAATGTTCCTCTCACTCCAAGAGCATTGGTAAAATCACTGTCTCTTGCTGTCCACCATGAAATGGCAGGCTGGTACAGTTTGTTGAAAATGTTTTCAATACCTAATGATACTCTCCAGTTGTTGTTAACCTCATAACTGGATTTGAAATTGAAAACAGTATACTCAGGTACATATCCTTCACCATAAGCATACAATCCTGTCTTGGCATTAGGTTCAAATCTGTTTTGCTGGAAAGAGTGAAGCATATCAAGACCAACGGATAAAGCTGGAACAGGTCTGGCCTGAACATATGCCAATACTTTAGGGGCAGAAATTCTGCTGTTGTTGATCTTTGTTGAATAATCACCGTCATCTTTTACAGAAGTAATTCCTTCCATCCAGCTGTAGCTTCCGCCAAACTGAATCCATTTTGTAGGGCTAAAGTGTAAAAATCCTTCTACCCCGTATACAACTTCGGGAGATCTCTGAATCATTAATGCTCGGTCGGGACTTTGTACGAATGATGCTCCCAGTTTGGATGTGCTTACATAAGAAGTTAATTCATAATTCAGCCAGCTGGAAAGCTGTCCTGTTGCCCCCAATTCGTAATTATTAACGATGATGGGTTTTGTTTCCAAGTTTTTGATCGTTTCAGAAGTGGAGGTTCTTAAAATTCTTCCTAACTCATTGATAGAGTAGGCCTGAGAGAAGCTACCAAAGAGATTGATATAAGGCTCAATATTATAACGGATACCAATATTTCCTACCAGTGCATTGTAGCTCAGTTTTCCGCCTGCAACAGGAATACTTTTCGTAAAAGTTCCGTCACTTTTAAGGGTAGAAAGGGTATTGAAGTCATCAACATTTACTTTGATGTTCTCGTAGCGAAGTCCTCCTTTGATGGTAAATTTTTTAAACAGATCAATTTTTGCCAGTACGAAAGGCGCAATATTGGTCATGTTCATATTGGGAGTCCAGAAACGTCCGTCTTCCAGTTTTTGTACCGTTTCATCATTCAGAATATCGGCTCCGTAGATAATTTCTCCCTGAGAATTGGCTGAGTTCCAAAGCTGGGTATCAAAATTGAATCTTGCTCCTGCCTTTTTTGAAATGACATTAGACTGTCCGCCATTGAAAAAGGTGTCACTGTAGCCGTAAACGGTTTTAAAATCCTGATAATAAAGGTTGATATTCAAAGACGTTCCTGCAAACAGGTTCTTGTTGTCGTAGCTTAATCTTATGTTGTGGTTTTTAGGAGTTCCCTGGGGAGTTGTTTCCAAACCTTTCCCAATTCCTTCACCAATCGTTGGCTTGATGCCGTATTTTCCTGTTTTTAATCCTACATTCAGATCTGATCTTGATGAATAGCCAATGTAAGAAGCCTCAATTCTCTGATTTTCGTTGATGTCATAACCTATTTTCAACAGTCCGTTGTAGTTGTCCATCTTCGCAATGCTATAGGTAGGACTTATCAAAACACCATCACCGTCTTTTGTATATCCTGTTCTTTCGTAGGCTAATGAAAGGGTATAATCAAACTTGTTGATCTTTCCGGATAAAAGCTGACTGGCTCTTACTCCTAAAGTACCTCCATAAGGCTGCCCTGTAAGCCCGATCTGTGAAATCCCGGAGATTTTTTTATCTGTTTTGCTTCTTTTTGTAATATAATTGATGATCCCTCCGTCTGCTCCGTTACCATAAATGGAAGAAGCTCCTTTGATTACCTCTATTCTTTCGATCGCTGAAGGGTCAATGGTTCTTAAATCTCTTGCTCCGTTACGAAGTGGGGTAGACTGTGGAATTCCATCAATCAAAACCAGAACCTGACGTCCTCTTAAGGTCTGTCCTGTATTGGATGTCTGTCCCGAATTGGTTCCTAAACTGGGAACGGTATACTGCAGGATGCTTGTGATATCTGAGTTAACGGTCAGCTGAGACTGAATCTGTTTCTCTCCTACCACCGTTACGGAGCTTGGAACTTCTTTTATGCTTTCCTTTTTTCTGGAAGCAGTCATGACAACCTCGTCTACATTTTTAGTTTGTAAACTATCTTTTACCTGAGCAAAAACAGTAGCAGTTCCTAAGCAGGCAGCTGATAAAAGCACTTTTTTCATTATATTTTCTTTCCTTTTTTCTTTCTTTTTCCCCACCAGACCAGAAATCCGGTTACAGGGAGCGATGTACATGTGAGGCCGGCTATAAACCAGATGACTTTTCCAATGATTCCGAAGTAGGAACCGGTATGGATGTCATAATTGGCGTTGGAATATTTCTCGGCAGTATTGAGATTGTGATGAGGTTTATTGGCGAGCAGTTTTCCGGAGTATTTGTCGAATGTCAGGATGTTTCTTTCACTGTATCTTCCATCCATCCCATAAACCGTTACCGGAAGATTCTTCAGTTCTTTTCCTTTTTTATTCTTTCCGTTCAAAGTAATTCTGAAGCTGGATGATTTTGCGTACAGCTTTTGAGTTTGTGTCGCAGCGAGATCAAAAACAGCTTCATTCTTTGCTATCAGAGAGTCCGGAGATTTTCTTTCTTTTTCCTTTGGAAGTTCCCATGAACCTGATAATGCAAAAGTAAAAGTGTTTTTTACATAGGGATAAGCAAAATAAAGCCCTGTAATACTTAATAGCAATGCAATAAATGATGCATAGAATCCAAGAACATTATGAAGATCATAATTTTTACGCTTCCAGTTTTTTACATTTTCCCAATTGAACCAAAAACGTCCTTTTCTTGCATTTTTGTTTTTAGGCCACCATAAAATGATCCCTGTAATCAGCATAATGACGAAAATAACAGTTGGGATTCCTACAGTATACGGTCCCAATTCTGAATTAAGCAGAAGTCCCCAGTGGATATATTTCAGAATATTGAACACATCATACTTTTCATCATAAACTGCCAGGATTTGCCCGGTGTACTGATTCACATAGACTAGTTTGTTGATGTGTACCTGCTGAAAATAATTCCATCCCTTTTTGCTTTTGTCATAGTATTCAAACTGATAGGCTTTTGTTTTGTCTAAAGGAATTTCTACAGCACTTACGGGATATTTTTCATTAAGTTCCAGCGTAACTTTTTCACGAAGCAGATGAATAGACAATGGCTTTTTTCCGATATCCTCCTTTTTCAGGTAAATGGCTTCTTTGCGTAAGCTATTCTGTATTTCATCCTTAAAAACATATAAAGTCCCTGAAAGAGAGACTATAAATACAATGATTCCAACAGATAAACCCAGCCACAAATGCAGCTTTGCAGACCATTTTTTTGGGGGAGACACTTTCTTTTTATGATGATGCTTTTTTCTCATAGCAAAAAGTTAACCCCATGAGGGGCTAACCTTTGATTTTTTAAAATTTGTATGTAACAGATCCCAGTACATTGATTAACTTCTGTGGATTCGCTGTTGTATATCCAATCCAGTAATGCTGACTTGTAAAGTTGTCAACTTTTACTCCAACTCTGAATTTTCTGGCGTCGTAAAATGCATTGGCATTCATTACAAAATACTTAGGAAGAGTGAAAGTAGATACTCTGCTGGTTGCAGGATCTAATTGATTAAATATCTTGTTGGCATTAGCAAAATTTCCTCCTACTCCGAAACCAAGCCCTTTTAAATTTCCGTCCAGAAACTGGTAACTTGCGTTAAAATTAGCCAGCCATGGAGAACCTGCTGTAGCAGGTCTTAAGCCTGTAGCCATATCCGTAGTATCATTATAGGAAACACCACCTATTAAAGAGAATCCCTTGATTAAATATGCATTTACTTCCAATTCAACACCCTTACTTTGAATTTCACCTGCCTGAGTTTGTACTGATTTACCTGCCCCGGTATATTGTCCGGTAGCTACCAGCATATTTTTAACTCTGATATCATAATAACTTACGGAAGCATTAATTTTTCCATTGATCAGATTGGCTTTGAAACCTCCTTCAAACTGATTCGCTCTTTCCGGATCCGAAAGGGCTATACTTCCTGCAAGATCGGTGGTAAAATATCCGTTGCTTTTAAAACTGTTCTGATAATTTCCAAAAATTGAAAATTTGTCTTTAATAATCTGGTAAACTACACCAGCCTTAGGAGACCATGCAGATTGATTATAAGGGTCTACCGTGGACATAAAATATTTACCTTCCTTTGCATTATTGTTTTCATATCGGAGCCCCAATACAATGTTTAATCCTGAAAGTGGAGTAAAAACGTTGGAAATATATCCACTGTAAGTATTAAGATCTCCATCACTATCAAAATGCCCAACCTTGTTTGGGTCATTATATAAATCACCTAATGTAGTTCCGTTAAAACCAGAATAATCACCACCATTAGCCGGTACACTATCAAAATTTCCGCTCGCTAAATAAATATATCTTGATCTGTCTTTTGTTTTCAGATAATCAAAACCAGCTACGGTTCTGTTTCTCATTCCATTCCCGAAAGTGAAGTCAAAGTTAAAATTCTGCTGTATCTGGAAATATGATTTTCTACTATCTCTGGTCGCCTGGTCATTTCTGTCCACAAGAAGATTATTGCTGGCATCTACTCTTGCAGCGAAATAAGGTCCGAAACCATCTGAGTAACTGCTCGAAGAGTTGATGTTGGTAGATGATTTAATATGCTCGTTGATCTTATAATTTACCTGACCGAAGATATTATTTACTCTTGCCGTAGTATAGAGGTCATTTCCAAGATAAGATTCTCTGTAATTAAGTCCCTTTTTTTCAAGGTCTTTCATATTATCAATTCCTCCAAGGTTTTCAGGTGTCAGATAAAAGAAGAAAGGTTCACCAACCGCTCTGGTGTTGAACATTTCATATTCAACATTGAACTGAAGTTTATCATTTACATTATAAGTTAAAGATGGAGCAAAGGCAAAATAGGTGTTTTTAGCATCCGTTTTCTGAAATGTTCCTTCGTTTGTATAAGCTGTATTGATTCTGAAAAGCAGTTTATTATCTTTTGTAAGTGGAGCGTTGATGTCGGCTTGTGCTCTGTAAGTATTGTAACTCCCTCCAAAAAGGCTTACCTGTCCTTCGAATCTTTCATATGGTTTTTTAGTAATTCGGTTAATTAAACCACCATAAGAAGCAACATTACTTCCGTATAAAGTTCCGGAAGGTCCTTTTAAAACCTCCAGTCTTTCAATATTAATGGCATCAATTGTAGTTGTAACCGGTGATACCAAACCGTTTCTCATTGAATTGTTGGAAGGGAAACCCCTTAAAACAATAAAAGAACCTCCGTCTCCGGCTCTGCTTGTTGCCGTCCACATTTTCTGAATCCCCGTAACATTTCTGTAGGCATCATCAACTGTAAAAATAGTCTGATTTTCTAAGACTGATCTGTTAATTGAGGAAAAAACCTGCGGATCTTCAATCGCTTTTAAAGGCATTTTGTTAGAATACTCACTATCTTTTTTGACATAGGTATTAATAATTACTTCATCAATATTTTTAGTGTTGGCAGAATCCTTTTTCTGAGCAAAAGTTAGTATAGAACCTAACATTGAAGCACAGATCAGTACATTTTTCATGAAACTCAAATTTTCTGCAAATATATTATTTTTAACTGTTCTAAATAAATAATAATATTGATATTTATCATAAAATTATTATATACTGAATAACAAAAAACCGCTATGGCCAATGCCAGAGCGGTTTTTAGATGATATTATTAAATTTTTCTTACGCTGGAATTTCTCCTTTATATAAGAAAGAAATAATTTCTTTGTTTAATTTATCGATCATTTCACTGAATAAGTGGAAAGATTCCTGCTTATAGATTACCAATGGATCTTTCTGCTCATACACAGCTCCCTGTGATGATCTTCTTAAGTCGTCCATTTCACGAAGGTGAAGCTTCCAGTTTTCATCGATAATCGATAAAGTGATATTCTTTTCAAAATCATTCACTAAACTTTCACACTGAGTATCATACGCTTCTTTAAGATCAGCTACAATAGTCATTGTTTTGTGTCCGTCTGTGAAAGGAACCTGGATCATTTTGAACATTGAACCCTGATTTTGGTACACATTCTCAATGATAGGGAATGATTTTTCTTTCAACAGATTCAGCTTCATTCTATAATCTTCCTGAGCTGCTTTGAATAAAATATTGGTCAGATCCTGAACATTCTTATTATTAAAATCATTTTGTGAAACCGGAGATTCCATCGTAAATGTTTTAATGATTTCATATTCAAAATCTTTATAATTTCCTGAAGCTTTCCCTTTCGCAACGATAGAATTAGCTACATCAAAAATCATATTGGTGATGTCATACTTCAAGTGGTCTCCGAAAAGAGCATTCTTTCTTCTCTTGTAGATTACGTCACGCTGTTTGTTCATAACGTCATCGTACTCAAGAAGTCTTTTTCTTGTTCCGAAGTTATTTTCTTCCACTTTCTTCTGAGCTCTTTCAATAGACTTACTGATCATAGAGTGCTGAATTACTTCTCCCTCTTTGTGACCCATTCTGTCCATCATTTTAGCAATTCTTTCAGAACCGAACAAACGCATTAAGTTATCTTCAAGAGACACATAGAACTGAGAACTTCCCGGATCTCCCTGACGTCCCGCTCTACCTCTCAACTGTCTGTCAACACGTCTTGAATCGTGTCTTTCCGTACCGATGATCGCTAAACCTCCTGCATCTTTTACTTCCTTGGAAAGCTTGATATCCGTACCACGACCTGCCATGTTGGTTGCAATGGTTACAACTCCCGGCTGTCCTGCTCCAGCTACAATTTCCGCTTCTTTTTTGTGAAGCTTCGCGTTCAATACCTGGTGTGGGATCTTTCTTAATTGAAGTGCTTTTGATAGTAACTGAGAAATCTCAACAGAAGTAGTACCTACCAATACAGGTCTTTTCTGTGCTGTTAATTTTTCAATTTCTTCTATTACAGCATTATATTTTTCTCTGTTAGTTTTGAAAACTAAGTCTTGCTTGTCATGTCTTAAAATAGGACGGTTGGTAGGAATTACCACAACGTCTAATTTATAGATTTCCCAAAGCTCTCCAGCTTCAGTTTCAGCAGTACCCGTCATCCCCGCAAGCTTGTTATACATACGGAAGTAGTTCTGAAGCGTGATGGTTGCAAAAGTTTGAGTAGCTGCCTCAATTTTTACATTCTCTTTCGCTTCGATCGCCTGGTGAAGACCGTCTGAATAACGACGTCCCTCCATGATACGACCTGTCTGCTCATCAACGATTTTTACTTCACCATCAATGACTACATACTCATCGTCTTTTTCAAATAATGTGTACGCTTTCAATAGCTGGCTCATCGTGTGAACACGCTCGGATTTTTCAGCAAAATCAGAGAAAAGTCTTTCTTTTGCTTCAAACTCTTCTTCTTTAGAAAGGTTCTTAGCTTCTACTTCAGCAATCTCAGTTCCGATATCAGGAAGTACGAAGAAGTTAGGATCAGAGTTACCCTGAGACATGTATTCAACACCTTTGTCTGTAAGGTCTACCTGATTGTTTTTCTCCTCGATTACGAAGTAAAGATCTTTATCTACGATCGGCATATCACGGTTGTTGTCCTGCATGTATTGCGCCTCAACTTTCTGAAGCAATGCTCTGTTTCCGCTTTCCGATAAGAATTTGATTAATTGTCTGTTTTTTGGAAGACCTCTGTATGCCTGAAGTAATTTGAATCCACCTTCTTTTGTATTTCCTGCAGCGATTAATTTCTTCGCTTCATTGAAAATAGCAGAAACGGTTTTCTTTTGTACTTCAACAATTCTGTCGATAGAAGGCTTAAGAACATCAAACTCCTGTCTGTCTCCTTGAGGAACCGGACCTGAAATGATCAATGGCGTTCTTGCATCATCTACCAATACAGAGTCCACCTCATCCACGATAGCAAAGTTAAGTTCTCTTTGTACCAGTTCTGAAGGTGATGTCACCATGTTATCTCTCAGATAATCGAAACCGAATTCGTTATTCGTTCCATAGGTAATATCCGAGTTGTATGCTTTTCTTCTTCCGTCCGAGTTCGGCTGGTGGTTATCAATACAATCGATAGACATACCGTGGAACTGATAAAGAGGTCCCATCCATGCCGAGTCTCTTTTTGCAAGATAATCGTTCACCGTTACAACGTGTACCCCTCTTTCAGGAAGTGAATTTAAATAAATAGGTAATGTTCCTACCAAAGTTTTACCTTCACCGGTTGCCATTTCGGCAATTTTACCACTGTGAAGAATAATCCCTCCGATAAACTGAACATCATAGTGGACCATATCCCAAACTACAGGAGTTCCGGCAGCGTCCCATGAGTTTTTCCAAACAGCTGTGTCTCCCTCAATGCTGACGAAATCTTTCCCCGCAGCAGCCAGTTCTCTGTCCCAGTCACTAGCCGTTACACGGATTTCTCCATTCTGAGCCCATCTTCTTGCCGTTTCTTTGATCAATGCAAAAGCTTCGGGAAGAATCTGAACCAGAACTTTTTCTTCAATTTCGTAAGATTCTTTCTTTAAAGACTCAATTTTTGAGAAAAGAGCTTCTTTCTCATCAACGTTGGTTGAATTTTTTATCTGCTCTTTTATCTGTTCTATTTGAGCGGTGATCTTGCTGGTTGCAGATTTTATATTCTCTTTAAACTCAGCCGTCTTTTGTCTCAACCCATCATCTGACAATTGTTGGATGTTAGGTTCTACTGCTCTGATTTTTGTTACAACTTTTTTTACTTCTTTTAGGTCCTGCGCTTTTTTGTCTCCCAAAAACCCTTTAAGAACTTTGTTTAAAAAACTCATAAATTTTTTGCTTTATGCTTAATGCAAAATGCTTTAAGCGTTTTAAATAACACTTATCGTGTAAATTATATATAAAAAGGGCAAAAAAGCTCTAAGCACGCAGCCTAAAGCTTATCGCTTTATTAATATTCGTCCTCGTTCCAAAGGAAATCCTCGTCAGTAGGATAGTCACTCCATACTTCTTCGATAGATTCATAAATTTCTCCTTCGTCCTCAATGGCCTGAAGGTTTTCTACTACTTCCATTGGTGCACCAGTTCTGATTGCGTAGTCAATAAGCTCTGCTTTTGTCATTGGCCAAGGTGCGTCACTTAGATATGAAGCTAATTCTAATGTCCAGTACATAATTTTCTAATTTTTTGCAAAAGTATAAAAATAGGTTGTATAATAAACTTTTTTATACTTGATTTTCAATTCTTTTTATAATTTTTTCTTATAAATGACTGTCACAAACTAACTGGCAGCTATGTCAGCCATTTACTTATTGTCGTTTTCTCAAAAACCATTCCACAAATTTTTTTATGCCATTTTGGAAGTCTGTGGCCGGATTATACCCTATTAAATCCTTTGCTTTTGTAATATCGGCATTCGTTTTTGTGACATCTCCCGGCTGCATTGGCAGAATTTTTTTGATGGCAGATTTTCCCAATACCTTTTCAATAGTAGCCACCATTGCAGACAAAGTGATTACCTGGTTTTCACCCAGATTCACAATTTCATAAATTCCTGAATTGTTTTCCAGATAAAGAATAGATTTGGTAATTCCATCAATGATATCATCTACATAAGTATAGTCTCTGGCCGTATTTCCGTCACCATAGAAAGGGATTTCCTGATTTTCCGAAATAAGCTTTGTAAACTTGTGTATGGCTAGGTCAGGTCTCTGTCTTGGTCCATATACTGTAAAAAACCTGAGCTGGATCATATCTATATGGTATAGATTATGGTAAACATGTCCTATAATTTCTCCGCTTTTCTTGGTAGCAGCATAAGGAGAGATAGGATTGTCTACATTATCTGTTTCCGCAAAGGGAATTTTTTCATTATTTCCGTAAACACTTGACGAAGATGCACAGATGAATTTTTTAATATGGAAATCCTTACACAGTTCCCAAAGATTCATAGTACCCCGTACATTCACTTCTTCATACTCCAGAGGACGTTCAATAGAAGGGCGAACACCGGCAAGTGCAGCAAGATGGATCACCATGTCAATATGATGATTCTTAAAGATGTTTTCAAGACCTTTTAGGTCCCTGATATCTTGCCAATAGAGGGAATACTGGTCAGAATGGGTGAGGGAAACCAAACGCGGAATATCCGTCTCTTTATCCGAGAATTCAAAATCCGAATTTTTACCGATTGACTCTAAAGTATTTTTAATTTTTACCTGATAGTCATAGAAATTATCAAAATTGTCAATGTTTATGACAGAATGTCCATTTTTTAATAATTTCTCTATTAGATGGGAACCAATAAAACCGCTTCCTCCGGTTACAAGATAATTCATTTGTTGATTTTAATAGACAAATTTATTAATAAAACTTGAATGACGTTTTTATACTTTTGTCTGAAAATATAAATCAATGATAAATCTTCAAAAGTTATTTGTACTTCCCAAGGAAGAAGATGAAGAATTTACATTTGGCGAGATAGAGGAAGGTATTTATTTCCGCGGTCATAATCTCTGGCTTCTGGTAATTTCCATGGGTATTGCCTGTATTGGGTTAAATGTTAATAGCCCGGCTGCGGTAATTGGTGCAATGCTTATTTCTCCATTGATGGGACCTGTTGTTGGAATTGCATTTGGGCTTTCTATAGGAAACAGGAGACTTATAAAGCTTGGTGTTTATAACTGGCTTTTGATGATTGTAGTGGCCATTTGTTCTTCCACATTATATTTTCTGGTTTCTCCTTTTCATTCAGAAACTTCACAGCTTGAAAGCTTTAAAACGGCAACGATTTTTGACTGTTTTTTAGCCCTGCTTGGAGGACTTGCATGGTTTCTGGGGATCGTAAGGAAAGAAGCAATCAAAGTTATCGCGGGGGTGGCAGTTTCTACAGCATGTATACCTCCTTTGTGCACAGCAGGATTTGGTATTGCTAATGGAAACTGGGAATATTTTTGGGGAGGCTTTTATTTTTATCTTATCAATTGTTTTTTTATAGCGGTGGGAACCTGGGTATTAAGTCTCGTGTTAGGATATCAGAAGTATTACAGAGAAAAAAACAGCAATAATCGTAAAGTTTCTGTATGGATCAGCTTACTTTCCGTTATTATTTTGATTCCGAGTATATTGCTTACCAAAAAGAAATGGGAGAATGAAACATTGAAAGAGAGGTCGGAAAAATATATCAGAATTATTAAGGAAAGTCATCCTGAGCTGGCTATTATTAATCATGAGTCATTTAAAGAAAAAACACAGGATTTTTTAAAGATCACCCTTTTGAATGACAGTGTTACCATCAGTAAAAAAAGACTGGATGAACATAATGAATTAGTGAAGGATATTCATCTGATATGGCAGTATTCGCCTCAGTCAAAAAATATAAATAATCCGGAATTGCAAAAACTTCAAAGCCAGATAAATGCTCTAAAAAAGGAGCTGGATGAGATTAAATTGCAAAAAAAGATCAAATAAAATTTCTATATTTACTTATACTTAAAAACATCATTATGCAGTTTCAAGGGCAAATTTTAAAGATGACAAGCTACGATGCTAAGCCAATCCAATACTATCTCAATCTTTCCGGGGATCTGATCCACATGAATGAGCTGTTTGGAAAGGACTTAAGCATAAAACATACAGGATTCCAGTGTGTAAATTGTGGTGAAAATAAACCAATTTACAGAATGGGATTCTGCAAAAACTGTTTTTTTGAAAGCCCTTATGCAAGCGATACCATTATCCGCCCGGAACTTTCTACAGCACATTTAGATATTGCAGAACGCGATCTTGAGATCGAAAAACAAATTCAGCTGCAGCCACACACTGTTTATCTGGCCTATACAGGAGATGTAAAAGTAGGAGTAACCAGAAATACACAGATTCCCACAAGATGGATTGATCAGGGTGCAACTTTTGCATTGCCTATCGCAAGAACAGAGAACCGCTACGAAGCAGGAATGATAGAAGTAGCTTTAAAAGAACATCTGGCAGATAAAACCAATTGGAGAAAGATGCTGCAGGATGATTTTGAAGGAGAAGTAGACCTTGCCGATTTCCGACAAAAGATAAAAGAATATTTTCCTGACGATTTCCAGAAATTTTACAGTGATGGTGAAGAGCTGTGGATGTTTGATTATCCTTTTGAAAAACCTGAAAAAGTTTCTTCATTTACTTTGGATAAAAAGCCTGAATTTACAGGAAGGCTTACCGGAATTAAAGGACAGTATCTGGGATTTGAAGGTGGGAACTTTATCAATGTAAGAGGACATGAGGGATATGTGATCGAACTCGAAATAAAGAACTAATATTAAATGATAGCCTTAACTTAGATGCAGATATCTTAAGCTAAGGCTATTTAAAAATGAATTTTCTCAGTGGGCATAATAATTTACCCCGCATTCAAGGAATTTTTTGAAATCCTCTTTAGGCATATATCCTGAGACAGGTGTGTTGATTACTTTACCATCAGGAGTAATTAAAACATAGTGAGGTTGAGAGTTATTATTGAAGTTCACCTGCTGGAATAAACTCCATCGGTCCCCAATTGTTTTTACCTTATTGATCTGTCCGTCTCCAAGGTCGATTTTGGTTTTCTGATCCTCAGGAAGCTCTTCCTTGTCGTCTACATAGAGAGAAGCCAGTACTACATCGTTCTGAAGAATCGGTAAGATATCTGGTTCGCTCCAAACAAATTCCTCCATTTTTCTACAGTTTTCACAACCGTATCCTGTAAAGTCGATCAGGATTGGTTTATCTTCTTTTTTGGCCAGTTCTACAGCTTTGAAGAAATCGTGCTCCGGATGCATTCCTAAAATTCCGTCTTTTTCATCATGGAAATAGCTTACATTGAGTGGAGGTAAAATTCCACTTAATAACTGAAGTTTCGGACGGTCAGATGGGATTAACCCTTGAACCAGATAGATCACGAAACCAATTCCCAATACCCCTAATATTTTTCTGGTGATAGAGATTTTAGGCTTTTTATCATCATGAGGGAATCTGATCAATCCTAATAAATAGATTGCTAATCCTAAGGCGATAATAATCCAGATCGCAATGAAAAGCTCTCTTTTTAAGAAGAATGTTTTGGATACAAGATCAGCTTTAGACAAGAATTTCAATGCCAATGCCAGTTCTACGAATCCTAAAACAACTTTTACCGTATTCATCCATCCTCCGGATTTCGGAAGGCTTTGTAATGCCTGCGGGAATAATGCCAGCAGTCCAAAAATAATCGCCCATGCCAGCCCGAATCCAGCCAAAGCAAAGGTCAGCAGCATAGGAACATTGGATGAACCTGTTACTGCACTTCCCAGTAAACTTCCTAAAATAGGTCCTGTACAGGAGAAAGAAACAATCACCAACGTTAATGCCATGAAGAAAATACCGATAATTCCTCCCGCTTCTTCCGCTTTGGAAGATTTGTTGGCGATAGAACTTGGCAGCGTGATATCATAATACCCGAAGAAACTTCCGGCAAAGAAGATGAATATGATGAAGAACGCAATGTTCAGCCATACACTTGTGGAAATTTCATTGAAGATATTTCCGGCAATTCCATCAATAATATGGAAAGGAATACTTAATAAAACAAAGATCAGAAGGATAAAAAAGCCATAAATAAGAGCGTCTCTTTTTCCTTTGGCTTTGTTTTTACTTCCTTTGGTAAAGAAAGAAACCGTTAATGGGATCATCGGGAACACACATGGCGTAAGCAAAGCGATTAATCCTCCGATAAATCCAAGGAATAGATACGTCCAGTAATTTTCATCCACTTTGGCAGACGCAGTACCGCAATCTGTCAATGGCTTTTTGAAATCGATGGTTGCAATTTTCAACTGCTTTGGATCCAGTTTTGAAGCTTCTGTGATCGTAGTTTCAGTTTTTGCAGGATTTTCAGTAACGGTCCCGGTAACTTTCACTGAATCCTTTACAGGCGCTGCGTTTTCCTCGGCTGCAGCCTCTTCCGCTGCCCCTTTTGGAGTAACTTTTTGATTGAATTCTAATGTATTGGGAGCCAGGCAAACTCTGTCATCACAAGTCTGATACGTAATCTCGGAAGTGACATCTGCAGGTTTTGTCGGATCTTTTAATTTAAATTTCTGCTTAAATCCGGCAGCATTGGAATAAAAAACAATAGTACCTCCGAATGCTTCAGAAAATTCTTCATGTTTTTTACCTACTTCGGTAAATTTTCCAATCAACTCAATATTCTTTCCTGTCACTTTATACTCCGTTGGAATTCCGGTATCTTCCGGTAAATCTTTGGAGTAAATATGCCATCCGCTTTCCATGGTAGCATTCAATACCGCTTCGTACTGATTGTTTCCCAGATCGTTGATGGTGAATTTAAACTTTACAGGATTTTTTATCTGCGCATTAATTCCTGTCGCTAAAAATAGTAGAATTAATAAAAACCAGTTTCTAAATTTCATTTTATTAAAATAATTTGAATATATGTGATTAATAACTGGTGCTAATACCCAAAGAAAGACCGGCACTCTCAGGAACAAATCTGCAAACACCGCCTACACAAAGCAATCCTCCTCTTTGTCTGCCATAAGAAGCCTGAATTCTTGTACTGTTTTTTCTAAAAACCAGCCCTCCTGTGTAATAGTGCATTTGCTTTTCTTTATCAGAATTTCCGTAATTATAAAGGTCATTGGCGAAGATCGACCAGTTTTTGTTAAAATTATATTCGAAAAGACCGGCAGCCCAATTTCCATGGTAACCGTTTGCCCATTGGTGCTGCAGTTCCAGTTTCATAGAACTTTTGGAAAATCTGTAAATATTATCCAGAATAAGAGTTTGTGCTTTTACTTCTCCACTTGTTTCTTCGACTCTGTAAGTGTTGTAGTACTGGTTAATAAGTATCAGGGCAACCTTCCATTTATCCTTCAGTCTGGTCCTGATATCAAGGCTTTGGTCTGAGTAATATCTTTCTCCTAAAGCAAGAAAATCCGTTTTATAGTCATGGATATCATTAATGTACGATCTGTAGGTTCCCTTTAATCCATACCAGTTTGAAATATTCAGAGAAAGATCAGTTCCGTATTTTCCACCCAATAGTGTTCCCTTTTTTATCTTATAAAAGATGTCTATCTGGGAGCCTATTTCCCCGGATTTCTTTTGAGGGAGAAATGACAGCCTTGGTTGTGCCTGATAAACATAAATATTGGCCAGGCTATAATCATATTGTTTGGTGAGTGAAGGGATATAATTCAACACGGAATTATGGTAAATATTTCCGATTTGGTCTCGTTGTGAGTAAAAATTAAAGTTTTCCAGTCTTCTCAGTCCAGCAATGATTCCAAACCGGTCTGTAGCATAGGAAAGGTTAAGCAGAAAAGCATTGCCTGAAAATATATTATTTGGATCCAGTGTGTTTACCTGCTTGATATTGTCCTTGGTTTTGTAAAGGTATTCCAATTCCATTGCAAAATTTGAATATTCCATTTTCATTCTGGATGAATAGATGCTGACGTTTTTAGGGAATTTACTGTTTTCCTTATTGTCCTCGTATTTATTGACATAGCTGAATCCGATACTGGTGTGAAGGTCTTTTGCTTTTATCATATTGTCCAGATTCAGTTCGGTATCAAGTCCTGTTATTAATCCGTCTGAAAGATTAAATCCTAACCTCTGTTTACCTATTAATGCTTTCATGATGACGGTTTGGCTGGGATCTGTATATTTTATTTTTCCTCCCAGCAGGGAATTTGCAATCCCAAGCTGTTTATCTTCCCATACACGTAAAGCTAAACCACTGCCGAACTGTTCATAAAAATGACCTAATGTGACATCTACTCCCGCTTTTTCGTTATTATAGTTAACAAAATAAGTTCCCAGGCTGGTTTTACTCAAAACCGGGGAATAATTGAGTAAGGCTTTTGGCTCATAAGCTTCAAGCTGTGCCCCGGCTGTGAAGTTTTTTAATTTATAGTTGATATTCAGGTAGTTATTTGATCTTAGCCTTTGGTCTTTTTCTGCTTCGGAGAGTTTTACTTTGCTGTCATCAATATAATATTGTGAATTGGATTCAAGATTTACAGATAACTGGCTAAAAAGACGAATGCTGGTTAATAGAGCCGCTCCATAAATTATTTTTTTTCGCATAATTATTTGCTGGTATTGTATTCTTTAATCTTTTTGATCAGTTCATCTTCATCCCCGGGAGAGTAGCCCACATGAGAATATACAACTTTACCTTTATGAATGAGTATGGTGTGGGGGATACTGTTGATATTCAATGCTCTCTTAAGAGTCTGGTTAGAGTCTAATAATACTGTGTAGGGCCACCCTTTGCTTTTGACAAGAGTTTTAACTTTTGAAACTGTACGGGCATCATCTGTGGCAGCTGCCAGTAAGGTAAACTTATTTTCCTTCTGCCAATCTCCGTATTTGTCATTAATAGCGGTAAGTTCTTCCATACAAGGTAGGCACCATGTAGCCCAAAAGCTGACAATAACAGGATTAGAGGAGTCTATTTTGGAAAAATTGATCCTTTCGCCTGACAAGGTGTTTAAAGAGACATTAGGCATTTCCTGAGCGTAAAAAAAGCTTAAACAAGAAACGAAGAGTCCTGAGAAAATCATTTTCATTGTTAATGTTGTTTTTAATAATTAAACAAATATTATTTTGCTAATATATAATTAATTATGTAATTTTAATGCGAAATAATTATTAAAACAATCAAAATATTGATTTTATCAAAATTTTAATGTTTAAATTTTAAACTCATTTATTAACAACTCCATATAAAATTTTAGTTTTTATTTAAACCTATTAAAAAATTCAACAAACAATGAAAAAAAAGTTATTATTTCTAAATTGTGTGATTTTATTTTTTTTGTTATTGTCCTCCTGTAGCGGATCGGCAAGCGACGAAGGAGATACTGTTGCGACTTATCTTACCATTTCTTCAGAAGGAGGTAACGAAAAACTATTGGGAAAAAGCTTTACATTCAGAATAAAGGATAATCTCAATAATGACATTACTTCAGAAAGTGAAATTTTTGTCAATAATCAGCTGATAAACGGAAATATCTATACGCCTGTAGAGAAAGGAGCTTATACTATCAGTGCCCGATACAGAAACCTCCCTGCAAATCCTATATCTGTAAATGCTGTCATCAATGACGGAGTCAATTTTAAACATAGAATTTTATACGAAGATTTTACCGGTACATGGTGTGGAAACTGTACCCGTGCAGGGGCCAGAGCCAAAAATCTGAGACTGCAGACCGATGATGGTTTTGTCTTTATCGGGATTCATGGGCCTAGTGGGCAGGATCCGTGGTCGAATGCCGTAAGTGCTGAGGTAGAGCAGTTTAAAAATGTAACCGGGGTGGATCTTGGCTGGCCTACTATGTTTATTAACAGAAATACAATGTGGGATGACAGTGAAAATTATACCGATATGTCGTTACCGTTGTCTCAGTTAAAAGCCTTCAGTAAAATAGGGATAAGAATAGGCTCTGATATATCTGGCAATACTCTGAATGTTGATGCCCGGATTTCTTTTGCCCAAGCCTTTTCAGGACTTAAAATAGCTGCGTTTATAGTAGAAGACGAGCTGGTGGGTAAACAAAAGAATTATGTCCCGGCTTTGGGGCCACCTACTATTTATGATTATGTACACCATAATGTTTTACGGGCTAAACTGACTTCATCTGTTGCAGGAGAAAATATTCCGGATTCCCAGACAGGAATTTCCAATGAATACTCCCGATCATTTCAATACTCTATTCCTTCAGATTACCATCGTGATCATCTTAAAATTATCGTGATGGTAATGGATAGTAATGGAATTGCACTGAACGTGAGAGAAGAAAAGATAGGCATATCCAATACTTATGAATTTTTATAAAACTATTATTTACTAAACTTAAATTTTTAAAACAAATGAAAAAGATTTTATTTTCGGTGCTTATCCTGATATTCGGGATACACTACTCACAGACTTATTACAGTCAGGATTTTAATACTGCAGGACTCAACGGATGGGTGAGTACTGATATTGACGGAGATGGGAAACAATGGACTAATATGAATGTTTCTAGTGTAAATGCAGGCTTTGGAAGCGGATCATTGACTTCCTTTTCTTATGTTAATGGAACCGGAGCACTTACGCCAAACAATCTGATCACTTCCCCGCTTATTAACTTAAGTACTGTTACTGCTTCTAATGCATATCTGGTCTATAATTTGGCAACATATTCTAATGATCCAAACGAAAAGTATTCAGTATATGTTACAACAACCAACGCTTCAGGAGCTATTACTGCTTCCACACCTGTGTATACAGAAACTGTGGCTGCAGGTGGCTTTCAAAACAGAGTGATCAATGTGAGTTCCTTTATTGGGCAGCAAGTTTATATTTCTTTCAGACATTATGATTGTACAGATCAGTATTACCTCATTTTGGATAATATCCAAGTCAAAAGTCTTGCAGATTATGATGTAGCTCTTACAAATTTATCTTTAAGTCGATATGGAGTGACCAATACGGATTATTTTATCAAAGCAACTGTAAAAAATAATGGGGCACAAAGTGTTAATAATGTCACCCTTAACTGGAATGATGGCACAGACCATTCTGCTGTAATACCCTTAGCGGCGCCTTTAGCTATTGGGCAGGAAAAAGAAATTACGCATTCAAATGCCGTAAACTATTCTACAGTCGTAAATAAAAATATTATTGTATCTGTTACCGGAGTCAACGGAGCAGCGGATGCTACTCCTGCAGACAATACATTGTCCACCCAATTTATAAGTGTAAGCCAGAATTCGCCTAAAAAAGTAGTGATTGAAGAAGGTACGGGAACATGGTGTGGTTATTGCCCTAGAGGGGCGGTTGCAATGCATAATGCTGAAAATAGTTTTCCTAATGATTTTATAGGAATTGCAGTACATAATAATGATCCTATGACTTTGGCTGAATATAATACAGGAGCAAACTTTAATAGCTTTCCAGGAATGAATGTGGACAGAAGTCTTCTGAGACAGAGTGTTAGTTCTGATTTCTCTGAGTTTATTAATGCAAGGAAATCATTGATTGTTCCTGTTGCACTAAATGCAACATCTTCCCTGGCAGGAAGAATTTTAACATTCAATGCATCTGCTGTTTTCAGAACCAACTTTACAAATGCTAACTTCAGATTCGTTGCTGTGGTTATAGAAGATGAAGTAAAAGGTACTACTTCGGGCTATAACCAGGCAAATTACTATGCTGGGAGCACTACATCTATGGGTGGATATGAAAGTAAACCCAACCCGGTGCCTGCTGCGGATATGGTTTATGATCATGTGGGCAGAATGCTGTTGGGAGGATATGCCGGGCAGGCAGGATCTATACCTTCCACCCTAACTGACGGTCAGGTTGTAAACTATACATTTACAGCAGATATTCCAACTGCATATAACCTGGATAAAATAAAAGTTGCTTTGCTTTTATTGGATGGTACAACCGGCGAAATTGTTAATGCAGCAGGGCCATTTGCCATAAACACAACATTAGGGGTTCATGCTGCTGAAAAGACAAACAATGAACATATGTTATATCCTAACCCCGCAAAAGACTATTTCAAAATTGACGGAAAAGGAAAGGCAGACATTAAAATTTTTGATGTCAGTGGAAGAACAATTCTTGAAAAAGAAAATGCAGAGCCTAATACTCCGATTTCTGTACACAACTTTGTAAAAGGAACTTATCTGGTTTCTATTAAAGAAAAAGATGCGGAACCGGTTATTAAAAAGTTAATTATTAAGTAATTTCTCACAATCCGGGAAGCTGTAGCGCGGCTTCCTGGTTTTATAAATTTAAAAATTATGAAAAATATTAATTACTACATGATATTTCTGTCTTTTCTTATCTCTTTTTATGGGAAAGCGCAGCTTAGTCTAGCAAGAGAAGATGAGACACCAATAAATGACGGAAGTGTTATTACTTATAACACTGTAGATGAAAATCTGGCAACCTTACACTATAAAATTAAAAATAACTCTGCTGTTCCGATTAATGTTCGTGCAAAAGTTATGAATATTATCAATGCTGACGGAAGTAGTTTTCAATTCTGTTACCAGAATACATGTCTGCCATTTATAATTTTAGGAGCAGTTTATCCCGGAAATTCCAAACCGGCAATCAATATTCCTGCAAATTCTGAAGTTTCAAGTGGGTATACTATGTGGAATGCAGATACAGGTTCCGGAACATTCCCAATTGACTATATAATAAAATATTATCTGGTGGATGATTTTAATAATGAATACGGAATGCCAGTAACATTTACTTACAGATATAATCCTAATGCAACATTAGCAGTACATGATATGGCAAAAGGTAAGTTGTCTTTTGCTGAAATTGATGCAACCCGCGTTAAGAATGTGATTAGTGTAATTTCCAAAGAAGATATATCCTATGTCTTATATACCGCTGACGGGCGAACTGCGTTGGCTGGAAACTTTAAGAATGGAAAAAATGTTATAGATGTTTCTCATCTGCAGCAGGGAAATTATATTGTTTTTTTTAAGAACAGACGAGGAGAAGCTGCGTCAAAAAAAATAGTAAAAGAATAATTAATTACTACAATAAACGAATGTTGTTTTTATTGACAAAAGACTATCTCAATTGAGATGGTCTTTTGCTGTTTTTAGAATGAAATATTTTCCTTTTTAAAGTGATAAATCATATTAATTTTATTATTACAAAGTGTAAACAAGTAAAAATTGCACTTAATAATCTTATATTTAAACTTACATTTAACAAGATCAGGATATGAATAGGTGGATTAAAAATTTACTCATAGGTTTCGGAGTTCTGGCAGGAATTATTCTTGCCGCGAATTTCGGTTTAAATATTTGGCTTAAAACCCAGCTTCCGGAATATATAAAAAAGAATACTGACTATCAGGTTTCCTACAAAACCCTAGATGTGGATTTAGGAACCGGAAATATTTTTGCTACTGGAATTTCAGTTAATAGTAAAGATCCGCAAAATACAGACGTTATTGGTTTGCAGGGAACTATTGATACCTTGAAAATAAGCCGTTTCGGAATTTATGATGCTGTTTTTAATAAAAGAATCAGCTCGTCAGACCTTTTGCTGGCTAAACCTAATTTGAATGTCATTCTTGCTAAACCTGTCGACCGCAAAACCGGAAAGAAAAGAAATCCGGTTTCATTTGAAAATATAAGAATTAACGATGGTAAAATTGCTGTTTTCAGGCATACAAAGCAGAAATTTCTATCTGTACAACAACTGGATCTGTTTGTAGAAAATTTACAGATGACAGAAGAATCTGTAGAAAATAAACTACCCGTCGTTTTTGACAAATACAGCATCAAAGGAGAAAAATTCTTTCTTCGTCCTGATGATACGTATGCGGTTACCATCAGTAGTATCAATACAAGTAACGGGCAGATGGCTGTTGAGAATTTCAGATTGACTCCGCTGCTCTCCTTTGCTCAGTTTAAAAATTTTTATCCTAAAAAGGCTCGATTATTTGAATTTGCAGTTCCCAAAATGGATTTTACGGATGTTATTTTAAACAAAAATAAAGTTTCACTTACGAATGCAGAATTCCGGAATCCTGTTCTGACAGTCTATAATACAGGAGTAAAGACTAAGAAAGCTGAAAAAAAATCAAATTTTGAAGTTGATTTAAAAAATATAAAGCTGGATAATGCCATAGTAAAGATCACAAAACCGGATGGAAATAATCTTCTGTCAGTAGGGAATCTTAGTGTAAATATCAATCAGCTGATGTTTAATAAAGAAACTTCTGAACAGGTTATTCCGATAGGTTACAAAGATTTTACCATTGCCGGAAAGGATATTGAATACTCCAATGCTCAGAATATTACAATGCGAAGTCTTGCGCTGAAGCCTGCAAACGGTGAAATCAGGGATGTCGTACTGACACCAGGGCATCCTGCAGAGAGAAAAGCAACAGTAGTGTTAAAAACAGATCATATTGCTTTTAATATCAATAAACTGGAATTCATTGACAAAAAGCTGAATGTTGATATCAAGGATCTTCTTGTAGAAAATGTAAACGGAACCTTTAAAGCAGGTGAAAAACCAGCCAGTAAATCTCCTGAGCCTGGTATTATTAAATCACTTATTATAAGAAAAACATCTTTAAAAAATTCAAACATTACTTATGATAAAGGAAAACAGCCCTTGACTTTCCACGATCTTAATGCAACGGTAAATAATATTGAATTATCACCTAAACCCAATCAGCCGGGAATGTCCTTCAAAGTGAAAGATTATTATATTACCACCAGAAACCTCGCTTATAAAACTCAGTTTTACAACATGAGCCTTGGGCTTCTTAAGCTGAATAAAAATAAGGTGCAGATTAACAATTTTGCCATGAAACCTCTCGTTTCAAGAGCGCAGTTTATCAAAATGATACCTGTTGAGAGAGATCTCTATGATATAAAAGCCGGACAAATTACCGCAGAAGGAGAATGGGATCTGTTTTCTCATAATAAAATGATACATGCTTCACAGGTAGGCATTGAGTCTGCAAATGCCAATATTTTCAGAAGTAAAATTCCTAAGAACGATCCAAAAATAAAAGCATTATATTCTAAAATGCTGCGTTCCATTAAGATTCCGATGACCATTCATAACCTGGATCTGAAAAACTCTGTCCTAGTCTACGAAGAAGATACTCCCGAAAGTATGGGACCGGGAAAATTGGCCTTTAGCAACTTTAATATGAACGTTAAAAACCTGAATTCAGCTAAAATTAAAGGAAAATCAACAAAAGTAGATATTAACATCAATTGTTCTTTCATGAACCTGTCACCACTTTCTGTCAACTGGAACTTTGATGTTGCAGATCATAATGATAGATTTGCAATTTCCGGAAAAACAACCGATCTTCCGGCAAATGGAATCAATCCTTTCATCAGGCCTTACCTTCATGTGACAGCTACTGCAGGAACTATTCAGGAAATGCTTTTTAATTTCAAAGGAAATCCTGCGGGATTGCACGGAACCTTTAATCTTAAACATAAAGACTTAAAAATTGCCGTATTAAATAAGAATAATCATGAGAAGAAAGGTTTTCTGACTGCTGTTGCCAATGTTTTTCTGAGATCGGATTCAGGGCGCTTTCCGGAAGCCGTTACTGTAGAAAATGTGGAACGTGACCCCACAAAGTCTTTCTTTAATCTCTTCTGGAGAGGAATAGAGCAGGGATTGAAGAAAACCCTGATTGGTAAAAATGTTGAAAAAACAGAAAAGAAAGTCAAAGAAGCAGTTTCTTCTGTAAAGGATATGAAACAATCGGTAAAAGAAATAAAACAGGAAATAAAAAATAAAAAAGAAACTCCCAGTGCGGAAGGAGAGAAAAAAGAAAAGAAAGGCTTCCTGAATAATGTGTTCAGAAAAAAGGGAAAAACTGAAGAATAATTCTTTAAACCATTAAGACAGATCCTTTGGCTGCCAGTCATAACCACTGTACAGTTTTTAATTGAAAACAACCTTAATGGTTTAAAAAATTAATATGTGATTGAGTTGTTAAAAATTGAATTCATCACTTTCCTGAATAGGGATATCTCTTAAAAACTTATCAAATTCTTCACCTGGATAATTGCTGTCTGCACCATAGGAATCTATAATCATCCCACGATTTCCTGCATTGTCCTTCACTACATACAGTACGGCGTTATCATCAGGATTGCTGTCTCCCTCGAAGCGATAAGTTTTTAAAATGACCAGTTCAGAGGGTTGATACACTTTCTCAGAATTTTCAAACTTCATTTCACATTTTTCGTTCATTCTGAACTCTCTGTGTATTCCTCGTTCAGAAAGCGTTTTCATCACTTGGCTCAAGGTTGTCATTCTGTCAATGTTTTCTGGATTTTCCATAATAATATTTTTATTTTTAAGTACAATAATTAAACCATTGCTATCTTAAATATAAGAAAAATAGCAGATTGTAATTTTCCTAAAAATAAAGTTGAATGTTAACAAAATTTATAATTAAAAAAAATAAAATAGGTATGCTTTTTGCAATGGTATCAATAATAAATCAGAGAAAATATGAAAAAAGAAGTTGGAGTTTTACTGGCAGGAGGAGTTGGTCTTTTGGCAGTATTGAGTTTAATAAGCATTAAAAAAATTTTGACTAAAAAAGATAAAAAATATAGTGATTCCTATTCGGACTATCACAGACACTTTGATGAAAAAAATAATGATGATGAAACTCATGGAGTAGAATTATTCGCGCTGAAGTAGTAAAAAAATATATTTAATTATGTTTAAATCCAACGCTTTTGAAAGTGTTGGATTTTTTTGTGGAAAACTTTAATGTTAAAACTCATTATTTTATAAAAATTCCATTCTAATTTTACACCGGAATGCAAAACGAAAATTTCATAAAAGGTCAGGGAGCTCAGCGAAACGTTGTCAATCGTTTCGACAGGTATACCTATGAACCAGAAGATGAAGATTTCGAAACCGTAAAGACTTCTTTTACGGAAGTATTTCCCAAAAGCATTGTCAATCAGGTTAAAAGTGAAGACCTTCCAATGGAATATTCGATGAATCCTTATCAGGGATGCGAACATGGCTGTTCTTACTGCTTTGCAAGGCCAACCCACGAATACTGGGGTTATAGTGCCGGGGTTGATTTTGAAAGAAAAATCATGGTAAAGAAAAATGCCCCTGAGTTGCTGGAGAAATTTTTTCAGAAAAGAGGATACAAAGCTGCCCCGATTCTATTGTCCGGAAACACCGACTGCTATCAGCCGGCGGAAAGACAATTTGAAATTACCAGAAAATTACTGCAGGTATGTCTTGATTACAGACATCCTGTCAATATTCTGACAAAAAATGCGCTTGTGTTAAGAGATCTTGATATTTTAAAACCTATGGCAGAACAAAAACTGGTGTCAGTTTCTCTAAGCATTCCAACCATCAACGAAGAATTGAGACGAAAGATGGAGCCGAGAACGAGTTCTGCAAAAAATAAATTAAAAGCAGTGGAAATCCTTTCCCAAAACAATATTCCCGTACATGTTATGGTAGCGCCCATTATCCCGGGACTCAATAGTGATGAACCTTTAAATATATTGAAAGCCATTTCGGATGCCGGTGCTTTAGGTTTCGGATATACTTTGGTACGCTTAAATGATACCGTAGAACCTGTTTTTGTTAACTGGATTGAAGCTCATTTTCCGGACAGGGCACAAAAAGTTCTAAATCTCATCAGATCCATGCGGGGTGGAAAACTTGGAGATAAAAGATATTTTGAAAGACAAAAAGGAGAGGGAAATATTGCAGAAATGATTCATACCACCTTTAAGATCGGCAGAAAGAAGTTTTTTGAAGGCAAAGAATTTCCAAAGCTTTCAACATCCAACTTCACGGGAACCCGCGACCAGCAGCTTAGATTGTTTGATTAAGCTTATCTTATATATAGTATAATCTTGTTGTCATTTCTTCAAACACTCCAACTCTCCAATTTTCTCAGGAGCTATTTCCTGCTATCCATTCATACTCCTCGCGCCCACGCACTCCAACGCTGTCACCCTGAGCGAAGCCGAAGAGCCCCCACACCTAAAACCCGCCACCCTCCAACCCAAGCTGCGGGGTAACCATTACTATCAGGGCTAGGGTAGGAGTCGTTAATGATAATAAATGATAAATGATAAATGATGAATGATGAGGTTCGGGTTATTGTGTTTCGAGTTTCGGGTTTTTAGGTAGAAAAGGAATATTGGTTTTAATTTTCATATTGCTGATTTCTATGGAAACTGGTTATTGAGTATCAATCTCTATTCCCCTTGTGTTATTCCTCAGGAATCCCAACTTCTTTACGAGAGTCTTAAAAGAAGCAAAATGCCAATATAATGTCTAAGGCCTTTTAGCCGTTAGTATTAGCCATGTCATACTGAGCTGAGTCGAAGCATTTTAATTAATTACGGGTATAGGAGCTAAACCTTATTACTCTATATAATATATAAATATACTCTTTAGCATTTCCATCCTTCCCATTCTATATATAATATATACCTTATTTTTTTGATCTTCCTCACCCCAAACCCCGCATCCCGCACCCCGAATCTCAAATTCCCTCTTCTCACACACAGATCTCCCCTCAAACACTCAAACTCTCCCACACTCTCACCCCGATTCTCCAAACAAATGTTTAAAATTTTTCTCCCTGCCTTCCAGTCCTTTAGGAACAAATATCACCGTAATGTAAAATTTATGTTAAATAAACTTGTTTTGCGTTGCAGGAAGTTACTATCTTTGCCCCACTGAAAACGAGAGTAGAACAGTAGCGCAGGAGCGCCTTTAGATAGGCAGAAACGATATTACTTCAAAAAAGAAACAGACGAAAAAAAAACTTTAAAACTTTTTGTAAAAAAAGTTGTCAGTTTAAAAAGAGTTTGTATCTTTGCAGTCCCAATTAGAGGGAGCGCAGGAGTATAGAGATTGAGGTTTTGAGAAGGGTTAAGGTTACTTAAAAAACTTTAAAATTTTCTTCAAAAACATTTGGTCATTAAAAAATAAAGTTTTACTTTTGCACTCGCAAATACGGAGCGACACTGACAGAGAGATTGCTTCGTTGAAAAGCGGAAGATATAAAGATCATTGACATACAATATAACAACCAAGTAAGGAAAAACTAAAGCGTTAAAAACTTTGAGTGAGTCAGACAAACATACAATGGAGAGTTTGATCCTGGCTCAGGATGAACGCTAGCGGGAGGCCTAACACATGCAAGCCGAGCGGTAGAGATCTTTCGGGATCTTGAGAGCGGCGTACGGGTGCGGAACACGTGTGCAACCTGCCTTTATCTGGGGGATAGCCTTTCGAAAGGAAGATTAATACCCCATAATATACTGAATGGCATCATTCGGTATTGAAAACTCCGGTGGATAGAGATGGGCACGCGCAAGATTAGATAGTTGGTGAGGTAACGGCTCACCAAGTCTGCGATCTTTAGGGGGCCTGAGAGGGTGATCCCCCACACTGGTACTGAGACACGGACCAGACTCCTACGGGAGGCAGCAGTGAGGAATATTGGACAATGGGTGAGAGCCTGATCCAGCCATCCCGCGTGAAGGACGACGGCCCTATGGGTTGTAAACTTCTTTTGTATAGGGATAAACCTACCCTCGTGAGGGTAGCTGAAGGTACTATACGAATAAGCACCGGCTAACTCCGTGCCAGCAGCCGCGGTAATACGGAGGGTGCAAGCGTTATCCGGATTTATTGGGTTTAAAGGGTCCGTAGGCGGATCTGTAAGTCAGTGGTGAAATCTCACAGCTTAACTGTGAAACTGCCATTGATACTGCAGGTCTTGAGTGTTGTTGAAGTAGCTGGAATAAGTAGTGTAGCGGTGAAATGCATAGATATTACTTAGAACACCAATTGCGAAGGCAGGTTACTAAGCAACAACTGACGCTGATGGACGAAAGCGTGGGGAGCGAACAGGATTAGATACCCTGGTAGTCCACGCCGTAAACGATGCTAACTCGTTTTTGGAATGTAAGTTTCAGAGACTAAGCGAAAGTGATAAGTTAGCCACCTGGGGAGTACGAACGCAAGTTTGAAACTCAAAGGAATTGACGGGGGCCCGCACAAGCGGTGGATTATGTGGTTTAATTCGATGATACGCGAGGAACCTTACCAAGGCTTAAATGGGAAATGACAGGTTTAGAAATAGACTTTTCTTCGGACATTTTTCAAGGTGCTGCATGGTTGTCGTCAGCTCGTGCCGTGAGGTGTTAGGTTAAGTCCTGCAACGAGCGCAACCCCTGTCACTAGTTGCCATCATTAAGTTGGGGACTCTAGTGAGACTGCCTACGCAAGTAGAGAGGAAGGTGGGGATGACGTCAAATCATCACGGCCCTTACGCCTTGGGCCACACACGTAATACAATGGCCGGTACAGAGGGCAGCTACACTGCGAAGTGATGCAAATCTCGAAAGCCGGTCTCAGTTCGGATTGGAGTCTGCAACTCGACTCTATGAAGCTGGAATCGCTAGTAATCGCGCATCAGCCATGGCGCGGTGAATACGTTCCCGGGCCTTGTACACACCGCCCGTCAAGCCATGGAAGTCTGGGGTACCTGAAGTCGGTGACCGTAACAGGAGCTGCCTAGGGTAAAACAGGTAACTAGGGCTAAGTCGTAACAAGGTAGCCGTACCGGAAGGTGCGGCTGGAACATCTCATTTTAGAGCGTCTTAGGACGTTAAACAAAATTAGTATCGTAAGATACATCATACTTACTTAAAGCATAGCTTTAGTTTTTTGTTTGGTTGATTTATATTAAAAATACAAAACCCACTAGAAATTAGTAAAGGGATAGAGAGACAAGAGATTAAAAAAATTGAAATTTGATGTTCGAGATTTGAAGTTAAGAATATCAAATATCAAATAATGCATCTCAAATCTAACAGAGTCTCGTAGCTCAGCTGGTTAGAGCGCTACACTGATAATGTAGAGGTCGGCAGTTCGAGCCTGCCCGAGACTACTAATTGAAAGACAGGAAGAGATCAGCTATTAGACATCAGACATTTAGGTCTGAGATCTGGAATCTGATATCTAAAGTCTACTAGAGGGGAATTAGCTCAGCTGGCTAGAGCGCCTGCCTTGCACGCAGGAGGTCAAGGGTTCGACTCCCTTATTCTCCACCATCATAGATGGTTTAGTTTTAAAAAAGCAAATAGAGCCAAAAACAATATTTGCGAATTAAATCAGAAATAGATTTAAGATCATTGACATTAACGGTAAAGACATCACAAAGAGAAAACCGAGCGCATAAAGCGCTTGAGTAACCAATAGGAAAGAAATCGTTAAGGGCGTATGGCGGATGCCTAGGCTTTCAGAGGCGACGAAGGACGTGGTAAGCTGCGAAAAGCTGCGGGGATTGGCACACACGAATTGATCCGCAGATATCCGAATGGGGCAACCCGGCATATTGAAGATATGTCACCTCGCAAGAGGAGCAAACCCGGAGAACTGAAACATCTAAGTACCCGGAGGAAAAGAAATCGAAGAGATTCCGTAAGTAGTGGCGAGCGAAAGCGGATTAGCCCAAAAGTCTTTATATATTTAGAAGAATGTTCTGGAAAGAACAGCCATAGACGGTGATAGCCCGGTATTCGAAAGGTATATAGAGATGATAAATGAGTAGGGCGGGACACGTGAAATCCTGTCTGAATATGGGGGGACCATCCTCCAAGGCTAAATACTCCTGAAAGACCGATAGTGAACAAGTACTGTGAAGGAAAGGTGAAAAGCACTTCGAATAGAAGGGTGAAATAGAACCTGAAACCGTACGCCTACAAGCGGTCGGAGCAGCGTAATGCTGTGACGGCGTGCCTTTTGCATAATGAGCCTACGAGTTAATTTTACTAGCGAGGTTAAGGTATTAAGTACCGGAGCCGGAGCGAAAGCGAGTCTGAATAGGGCGCATAGTTAGTAGGATTAGACGCGAAACCTTGTGATCTACCCATGGGCAGGTTGAAGCTCTGGTAACACAGAGTGGAGGACCGAACCGGTTGACGTTGAAAAGTCTTCGGATGACCTGTGGGTAGGGGTGAAAGGCCAATCAAACTGGGAGATAGCTCGTACTCTCCGAAATGCATTTAGGTGCAGCGTCGTATATAAGTTTATTAGAGGTAGAGCTACTGATTGGATGCGGGGGTTTCATCGCCTACCAATTCCTGACAAACTCCGAATGCTAATAAATGTTCTACGGCAGTGAGGGCATGGGTGCTAAGGTCCATGTCCGAGAGGGAAAGAACCCAGACCAACAGCTAAGGTCCCCAAATATATGTTAAGTTGAAACAACGCGGTTGGACTGCATTGACAGCTAGGATGTTGGCTTGGAAGCAGCCATTCATTTAAAGAGTGCGTAACAGCTCACTAGTCGAGCGGTCCGGCATGGATAATAATCGGGCATAAACATATTACCGAAGCTATGGATTTATATTTTAGATATATCTGGTAGGAGAGCATTCTATTTGCGCCGAAGCAGTACTGTGAGGTATTGTGGAGCGGATAGAAAAGAAAATGTAGGCATAAGTAACGATAAAGCAGGCGAGAAACCTGCTCACCGAAAGACCAAGGCTTCCTCAGCCATGCTAATCAGCTGAGGGTTAGTCGGGACCTAACGCGAACCCGAAAGGGGTAGTGGATGGACAATGGGTTAATATTCCCATACTTGCTCACAATAAAAGGGGACGGTTGGATGTAGCTGCTGGAGACTGACGGAATAGTCAAGGCCTAGCCTTCGGGCGAAGCTGCTGTAGTGTAATCTGATCCAAGAAAAGCCGAAGTGAAGCAACCCGTACCAAAACCGACACAGGTGGTCGAGGAGAGAATCCTAAGGTGCTCGAGTGAGTCGTGGCTAAGGAACTAGGCAAAATAGTCTCGTAACTTCGGAAGAAGAGACGCCATCAGCAATGGTGGCCGCAGTGAAGAGGCCCAGGCGACTGTTTATCAAAAACACAGGACTCTGCTAAATCGAAAGATGCTGTATAGGGTCTGACACCTGCCCGGTGCTGGAAGGTTAAGGAAGGTGCTTAGCGTAAGCGAAGGCATTAACTGAAGCCCCAGTAAACGGCGGCCGTAACTATAACGGTCCTAAGGTAGCGAAATTCCTTGTCGGGTAAGTTCCGACCTGCACGAATGGTGTAACGATCTGGGCACTGTCTCAGCCACGAGCTCGGTGAAATTGTAGTATCGGTGAAGATGCCGATTACCCGCAATGGGACGAAAAGACCCTGTGAACCTTTACTATAACTTCGTATTGACTTTGAGTAAGTAATGTGTAGGATAGGTGGGAGGCTTTGAAGCAGGCACGCTAGTGTTTGTGGAGCCGACGTTGAAATACCACCCTTTACTTACTTGGAGCCTAACTTCTTTCAGAAGGACATTGCGTGGTGGGTAGTTTGACTGGGGTGGTCGCCTCCAAAAGAGTAACGGAGGCTTTCAAAGGTACCCTCAGCACGCTTGGTAACCGTGCGTAGAGTGTAATGGCATAAGGGTGCTTGACTGTGAGACCAACAAGTCGATCAGGTGCGAAAGCAGGACATAGTGATCCGGTGGTTCCGTATGGAAGGGCCATCGCTCATAGGATAAAAGGTACTCCGGGGATAACAGGCTAGTCTCCCCCAAGAGCTCACATCGACGGGGAGGTTCGGCACCTCGATGTCGGCTCGTCACATCCTGGGGCTGGAGAAGGTCCCAAGGGTTGGGCTGTTCGCCCATTAAAGTGGCACGCGAGCTGGGTTCAGAACGTCGTGAGACAGTTCGGTCTCTATCTATTGCGGGCGTTAGATGTTTGAGAGGGCTTGATTCTAGTACGAGAGGACCGAATTGAACAAACCTCTGGTGTATCAGTTGTACCGCCAGGTGCACCGCTGAGTAGCTACGTTTGGAAGAGATAAGCACTGAAAGCATATAAGTGCGAAACTCGCCTCAAGATGAGACATCTTTTAAGGGTCGTTGTAGATGACGACGTTGATAGGCTATAGGTGTAAAGACAGTAATGTCATAGCCAAGTAGTACTAATTACCCGTAGATTTATAGCCTATGGTTGCTATATGAAATTATAATATAATAAATGACAAGTTCTTTATGCGCAGCGAAGGTTTTGTCTTTGTGAAAGTTTTTATCGCTTAAAACGCAATAAGCTTAAGGCTTCAGGCCTAATGCTTAAAGCTATATACCTTCTTTAGGGTGGTTTTAGCGGTGGGGCTCACCTGTTCCCATTCCGAACACAGAAGTTAAGCCCACCAGCGCCGATGGTACTGCTAACGCGGGAGAGTAGGCCGCCGCCAGTTTTTATTTTATTTTTAAAAAATCCTTTATCATTGTGATAAAGGATTTTTTTGTTTTATACCCAAGCTAAGCTTATAAGCAATAAGCAATGAATAATAATTGATAAACGATACATCAATCAACTATCATTGATCAACTATCACTTATCACCTATCATTGATCACTTATGCTGGACAGCATACACTCCAATTGTCACTCCGTAGGAGTCTCAACAAAGTATCATCAAACAATTTTACAGTATCAAACCGTCTGAGTTAAAAAAATCATAAAGACTCTAATAAAGGAGGCTGGATTCCTGCGGAATGACACAGTAGGAAAGAAGCAGACCAAATAAAAAGAAAGACGCCAGTTGAACCATAGCACAATTGGAAAGGGATGTATGACACTATTGAAAGATCATTACCCCGGTTCAGCCTAAAATTATTCATTGTTACGGCTGTTCATTCTTTGCTTTCACTTACTATCGTTTATTCTAACTATTTGTCACTCCGTAGGAGTCTCATCAAAGCATTAGCTCATAACTTAAGTATTACTTCCTTCTTTCCTTTTTAATGTTTTAAACTCTAATAAAAGAGCTTGGATTCCTGCGGAATGACACAGTAGGAAAGAAGCGACACAAATGAAGGAGAAAGACGCCGTTGGAACTCTCTACCTTTTGAAGCTTTAAACTCTATAAAAAGAGTCTGGATTCCTACGAAATGGCACAGTGGAAAGAAGCAGCACAAATGAAATAGAAAGACGCTATTTACAAGAAAAGTTTTATCTGTTTAGTCTGCTATTTGTAGGATAGAAATCATTTTCCTCTTTTTAAGCTCATAAATTGCTTATCGCAAACAAAATCTGGGCTTATCATTATAAATAGGTCTGCGTGGCTGAAATCTGCTTTATTTTAATCCAAAAGAAATAAAAAACCGCTTCTCTGCAGAAACGGTTCTTATTGATGACATTTTGATTTTTTATCTTACATATCACTGTTCGTGTCCGGGCATTTGAAGTCATCGCTGCAGGTTGCACAAACAATGGTTCCGTTGCAGTAATACATACAGAAATCTGTTTCCGGAAGATTAGCTCCACCTGAAATGTTCTTTAATTGGTTCTTTTGTAGTTTTTTTAGGTTTTTCATATAGTTTTAATTAAAAATTTGTTGTTAAAGTAAAAATAATTAAAATATTTTTAATTATACAATGTGTGGTATATTTAAAAATTAAATTTAATATAGCTTTCTATATTCTTTTACGGTTTAAGACTTTTTTAGTTTTTAATTGACTAATTATTAATATAATAAATAGTAATTTTAAGCTAGCGTTACCCGAAAAGCTTATAGAGTAGGAATACCAAAAACCAATAACTATGAAAAATTTTAAAAAACTTTCAAGAGAAGACAGAAAATGTATTGTTGCGGGAGAAAATTTCCCGGCGTATTGTTTTGAAGGAGGCGGACCGGGAGAAGGAGGATGTTCTGCCGGAGAAATCTGTTCAAATGGAAAATGTGTCCCTTATGTTGGGGGTCCCGGAGGAGGACAAAATCCTGGAGGTGGCGGCGATACTTATACCTGTATCTGTCCATGGGGAACTTTTACACAACCCACTCCTTGCCCCGAATTTTATTGTATAACGGGATAAAAATAAGTAAAATGAATATGTAAATAATAACGGCTGCCTCTATAGAGACAGCCGTTTCTTTTATTTTTTAATCAATCCCAGTTCGATCAATCTTTCATGCAGGAATTCTCCGGCGGTAGTATCTTCGTATAATTTAGGATTGTTTTCATCTACACAGTTCTCAAGTGCATTTAAAGACATGGCACTGATTGGATGCATAAAGAAAGGAATTGAATATCTTGAAGTGCTCCACATTTCTCTTGGTGGGTTTACCACTCTGTGGATGGTAGATTTCAATTTGTTGTTGGTATGTCTTGAAAGCATGTCACCAACATTGATCATCAATTCATCCGGTTCTGCAATGGCATCAATCCATTCTCCGTTGTGATTTTGAACCTGAAGACCTTTTCCTTGTGCTCCCATTAAAAGAGTGATAAGGTTGATGTCTCCGTGAGCAGCTGCTCTTACCGCATCATCCGGTTCTTCAGTGATTGGCGGATAGTGAATCGGTCTTAAAATAGAATTTCCTTCTGCGATCTTGTCATCAAAATAAAATTCATCTAAACCAAGGTGTAATGCTAAAGCTCTTAACACATACTGTCCTGTTTTCTCAAGCATCTGGAATGCTTCTTTACCAACTTCGTTGAATCTTGGAAGTTCTTCAACGATTACGTTGTCCGGATACTCAGTTCTGTATTTTGAATCATCAGACAGATACTGTCCAAAGTGCCAAAATTCTTTTAAGTCTCCTTTTTTGAAACCTTTTGCAGTTTCTTTACCGAATCCTACATAACCTCTCTGGCCACCAATTCCTGGAATCTCATACTTTTGTTTCGTTTCCACTGGCTGTTCAAAAAAGTTTTTTACCTCTCCATACAAATCATCCACTAGGTTGTCATCAAGAAAGTGGCCTTTTAAGGCTACAAAACCAATTTCTTCATAAGCTTTTCCGATTTCATTTACAAATTTCTGTTTGCGTTCCGGGTTGCCCGAAAGGAAATCACGCAGGTCTACACTAGGTATTTTATCCATTTTTAGAAATTTACGAACAGCAAAATTACATTTTTTTTAAATTAAATGATTTTAAAATCATTATTTATAAGTTAAATTTGCTGTATGAAAAAATATTCTTCTAAGAGAAGTATCCAAATACTTGCACATCTTCTTCAGCAGTACGGAATTGCAGATATCGTAATTTCTCCGGGGTCGAGAAATGCTCCTTTGGCCATCCATTTTTCAGAGGTAGATAGTTTCAACTGTTACAGCATTGTAGACGAAAGAAGTGCTGCTTTTGTTGCAATGGGAATGGCGAAAAGTGAGAAAAAACCAGTAGCTGTTACGTGTACCAGCGGATCTGCGGTAGTTAATTATTATCCTGCGGTTACGGAAGCATTTTATCAGAATGTGCCCCTTTTGGTACTTACTGCAGACAGGCCGACAGATTTTGTTGATATATTCGATGGGCAAACGATCAGGCAGAAGGATGTTTTTCATCAGCATTCCTATGGTGATTTCCAGCTTTTGGAAGACAGTAAGGAGAATGTAGAAGATATTAATTTCGATATCATTAAAAAAGCTATCGAACTTTGCTTTGAGAAGCAAGGTCCGGTACATATTAATATTCCTCTGGAAGAACCTTTGTATGAGCTGGTTTCAGAGCTTCCTACTTTTCCTACGGTAGAAAAGACAATTAAGCATAAAGAGTATGAAATTCCGTCCAATCTGATTGCAGAATGGCATACTTCACAAAGAATTATGCTGTTGGTGGGAACAAGAGACTACAGTCCGGAACTGGAAAACCAGCTGACTCAGTTGGTGAAAAACCATTCTGTTGTGGTACTGAGTGAAGCCAATTCAAACCTGCATCATGAAAAATTCTTCAAACATATAGACCGTTATATTTTCAATTTTACAGAAGAGGATTACAAAACATATGCTCCTGACCTGTTGATTACAGTTGGGCAGAATGTGGTTTCCAAAAAAGTAAAACAATTCCTCAGAAGTGCCCGTCCTAAACAACATTGGCATCTGGATGAAGTGTGGCAGCCTGATACTTATTTCTCACTCACAGAAAAGATCGAGGTAAAACCTGAGGTTTTCTTCTCAAAACTGCTGAAATTTATCAATCTGGAACCAAGGCCTTATTATAACCTTTGGGACGTCTTAAGGGATAAAAAAGATGCTAAACACGAACAGTTTTTAAATACAATTGATTTCTCAGATTTTTATTTCTTCAATAAAGCGTCACAAACAATTCCTGAGAATTATAATATTCATTTCAGTAACTCCTCGGGGATCAGATATGCGCAGCTGTTTGATTTTGGGAAGAGAAAAATGTACTGTAACAGAGGAACAAGTGGTATTGACGGATCCACTTCTACGGCAATGGGATTTGCCATTAAAAATGAAAACCCAACTTTATTGATTACAGGAGACCTGAGTTTTTTCTATGATATCAATGGTCTTTGGAACCAATATATTCCACCGTTTGTAAGAATTATGATCTTCAATAATGGTGAAGGCAATATCTTTAAAATCATTCCGGGACCTGGAAATGCCAACCCGAATACATTAGACGAATTTATTGCCACAAAACACCGCAAGAATGCCGAGTCTTTGGCGAAACATTTTGGCTTCTCCTACATTCGGGTAGAGGATGAGCTTACCCTGGACAGAGTTCTTGAGAATTTTTTCAAACCTGATGCGCAGCCAAAAATCCTGGAAGTAAATACTCACGGGAAGAACAGCGCAGATGTACTGAAATCGTATTTTGAATTTATGAAATAAATTTAAAGGTCAAGATATTCTTCACTCCCCGGCAGATTGATAATTCTATCGATAGGATAGATAAACATATCATCAAAATCATTCAATGCATTAATGATCTGGAAATGGGTGAATTGCTTTATATTCTGTAAAGTGATCTCCGTTTCTTTGATCTTTTTATGCTTTAAAAGATGTTGTCTCTGCACCCCGTTCAACAGGTAAGTAGAAGGGGTAAACCAGTCTTTTCCTTTTAAAAATAAAATGTTGGAGAAAGAGGTCTCAGTGATATGATTATTTTTAACAATGATAATTTCTTCTGCTTTTGCTTTCATCTTCATTTTATCAAGCTCTTTGCGGTCTTCAAACTTGAATGAATAATCAAAGCTGTTGTTTTCCACCAGCTGAAAGTCCTGTATTTCGGGAATCGCATAAGGAATCATCTGTGTTCTGATCTTTTTATCAAGGTCATAAGCAATTCTCAGCTTGAAAAGACCATCTTCATCATGCTGCAGATTTTTATAGATCTTGGCCAGATCAATAGAGTCTTCTTTCCCGAAATGGGAAAATGTTTGGTTGACACGTTTCTGATGTAGATCCAATAGAAAAACCTCCTGATCTTCTACTTTAATGCTTTCAATGAATTGGGACATAGATTTTATTTTTCATTTCCTGATATTCGTCTTCTAATTTGCTCATGTGCGTTATACCGCCTCCGCTTTTGAAATACAATTGATCTTCTTCTTTTTCAATAAAGCGTATCATTACACAGCTGTCTACATTTTGGCCGTCAAACCAACCACAGATTCCCGTGTAATATCCTCTGTCGTACCCTTCCGCATCCAGAATAATTTCCAGTGTTTTAGGTTTGGGAGCTCCTAAAATAGAGCCTGCGGGAAGCAGTTTCTTCATAATACTTCCTACTTTTCCCTCATATTCAGGTTTTATCATCCCTGAAATTTCGGAACTCATTGCATACAGATCCTTCTGCCGGGTTTTGATAAAATCAATCTGTTGGAACTGATCCACCTTTACATCGTCAGCTACCATGCTTAGATCATTCCGGAGGAGATCTACAACCGTGTAATGTTCTGCCTTCTCCTTTTTATCATTTTTAAGAATTTCTGCTGCATTTTCAATAGATGCATCAATGGTTCCTTTCATGGGATAGGTGAAAATTTTTCCGTCAATGATCTTTACAAAAGTTTCCGGAGAAAAAAATACAAAAAAATCTTTATAAAAAACTTTGTATTTCGCATTTGAATGATAAAAAATTTCTTCCAGGGTTAAATTAGTCTCAATACGTGTTTTTCTAGTGTAGTTTACTAAGTAAGAGTTTCCCAAAAGAATATTTTTCTGAACTTTATCAAAGCCGGCCTGAAAGCTCTCCAATGTTTCAGGAAAGGATTTCCAAACTACTTTTTTATTCAGCGCATGAGTTTCTTTTGAGGTTGAAAATTCTTGAAAATCAACAATTAAACCCTGTTTTTCAATTTCATTTTCCTGATAGATTTCAACATTCTCCGAGAGAAAGTCGATGATGAAAAAATAGGGAACTTTCCGAAGGGAAAGTTCGTCCATTTCCATAAATTTTTGATGATTCACTGAAAACATTCTGCAAAAGTACTTATTGATGTTTACTTTTGCATAAATTTTTTATGATGCAGAACAAATATCCTCAGAAACCGGGAATAGATTTTATATTGAAGCAGGCTTTTTTTTATTGGAATAAAACACTCGTTTTTCAGTTGATGTTTTCCATTTTTTACTTTGGAATTTTCCTCACAGTATTTTTCGCCGCAGATCTCAAATATAATATTTTGAGCCAGTACATGGAAACTAGCAAGTATCTTAAGGATGGTATGCAGGCCTATGCTGCACAATATACTAAAATGGTTTCTACTCCGGAATTTCAGAATTTTTCTCTGATGATTGTGGGAACTATGATTTTTCTTTATCCTCTCAATATTGGGTTTTATCAGATTTACAGAAAAATTGATCTTAAAGAAAAGCTGGAACTGGGAGATTTACTGGTGGGATATAATGGACTTAACTTTTTTAAGTACATAGGATATTATATTTTCTGGTTTTTCATTTATATCAATGCTGCCCAGACTATTATTCTTGGAATTGTTTGGGTGATAGCAACTGTATTTGTTGCTCCGTTGATGTTTTTTACCAATAAAAGAATCTTTGAATCCATTTCCCTAAATTTTAAAGCACTCAGAATGTATTTTCTGGAAATAACGGTATGTGTAATCGTTGCCTTTCTATTTAAGTACTTGGGCTTTGCCTTATTTTTTATTGGAGGATTATTTACTTTTCCTTTTTGGAATGCAATGATTTACTCATTGTATAAAACAGTTTTTTCAGAGAAAAGTTAAAATTCATTCGTGTTTAATGGGATTTTTTACTAAAAAAAAGTAAATTTGGTAAAATCATTAAATATTTAAACTATGTCTGAATTTAACGAATTTGATCAGCAGGGCTCTGTACCCAACAGAGAAACGGGATCAATTATTTCTCATGCTTTTGAAATGTACAAAGGCGTTTTCGGTTACGGAATTGTAGCTATGATCATCTACCTGATCGGAGGCTCTGTTATTCAAATGCTTACCGGGTTTGACTCTGCTTCTATGGTGGAAGAAATGAAATCAGGAGGAGATTTTAATTACTGGAGTGCTCCGGGACTACCTTTATATATGGGAGCATCCAGCCTTTTCGGCCTTTTATTATCTCCCTTGTATGTAGGATTGATCTATATGGTCAATAAATACAATACCAAAAGTCCGATTGAATTTTCTGATCTTTTTATCGGATACCGCCAGAATTTTGTAAACATTTTGATTTATAGTCTTCTTGCGTGGATAATTTCTTCCATTGCTTTGGCATTATGCGTTCTGCCTATCATTTTTGTATATCCTTTCCTTTTAATAGGATATCCGATTCTGTTATTTGAAAATGCTTCGGCTACAGAGGCTTTATCAAAGTCGTTCAATATTGCTAAAGAAAATTATGGAACTTTCTTATTAACTGGATTTTTAGGATTTTTGATTTCTATTGCAGGAATTATTCTTTGTGGAATAGGGATTATCCTGACTGCTCCGTTTATTATGATTGTAATGTACTCTACGTATTGCGCTTTCTTAGGAAAACCAAGACAGATTATGTACAGCAAATAAAATATAAAATACATGATGAATAAGGACAAACAAATAAGCAGTGTTGCGATAAAGCAGATGTCGTTACTGGCCATCATTCTGGTATTGACCGGATTGATCTGCTTTAATCTGGCATTGTTTATTCCCTCGGTTCTGGGAGCGATTACCATTTATGTGGTCTGCAGAAAGTATAATTTTTATCTGCAGGAAGAAAAGAAATGGAAACCGTCACTGGCTGCTTTTGCATTGATGTTTGCAAGTCTTATTGTTCTTATTCTTCCGATCTATTTTATTGCCGATCTGATTATTGATAAACTGGGAAATGCACAGGCTTATATGGCCAAGTTCAATGTTTTCCTGGATAAAATACATGCTTATATTTTCTCAAAAACAGGGTTTGATATTCTGAGCAAAGAAAATATGGCAAAACTGAAAGATAATGTAGGAAAATTTTCTACTTCTGCAGTCAGCGGGACATTCAATACGCTTACAGTTGTGATGTCCATGTATTTTATTCTCTATTTTATGTTGGAAAGACCGAGGCTCTTTGAAAAGATTCTGACTTCTTCCGCTCCGCTGAAGAGAGCAAATATCTCTTTGATCGGCGATAAAATGAGAAAATTAATCATGGCAAATGCTATCGGAATTCCGGTTGTAGCGGTAGGGCAGGGGGTTGTAGCTCTCATCGGTTATCTGATTTTTGGTGCACCGGGAGCAGCATTGCTTTTTGCATTAACGGCTGCCGCTTCTGTAATTCCTGTGGTAGGAACGGCTATTATCTACGTTCCGGTGTGTATTTTTATGATTGCTGAAGGTAATACCGGACAAGGAATTGGTTTAGCGATCTACTGCCTTGTGGTGGTAGGACTTACTGATAATCTTCTACGTTTTACCCTTTTAAAGAAACTGGAAAATATTCACCCATTGAATACCGTATTCGGAATCATCATGGGAATGAATCTGTTTGGGTTTATGGGGTTGATTTTCGGACCTATTCTGATCTCATTGACACTTCTTCTGGTACAGGTATACAGAAACGAATTTTCGGATGAAGATACTCCTCCGGATCTTGAACTGCCTGCTCAGGATGATATTAAAGAACAATTAATTTAATTATATAAAAGTGGAAGGACTTAATCCCGAAATATTAAAAGAAATCTGTGTCATGAAAATGCCTTTCGGTAAATATGAAGGAACGGTTCTGGTGGATCTTCCCATCAGCTATCTGGAATGGTTTAATAAAAACGGAATGCCAAAAGGAAAATTGGGAATGCAGCTTTCAACGGTTTACGAAATCAAGTTAAACGGATTGATGGATCTTTTGACTCCTATCAGGGCAGCAGTAAGGAATGGATTATAAAAAAATTAAAAAATACCCATTTTAGTATATAGTTTCGGCGGCATCGAAGATGCCGCCGAAATTATTTTATCATTAATCCTTTTACGCTTTCAATGCTGAAATTTCATCTCTCAGCTTGGCAGCTTTAATAAAGTCGAGATTTTTTGCTGCCGCTTCCATTTCTTTTTGTTTCTGGGCAATCATTTTCTCGATATCTTCGGTAGCGTAGGTTGCCTTTGTTTCGGCAACTTTCTGAAGGATTTCTTTTTGTGTATATTTTTCATCAGGGAAGTCTTTGCTTCTTCCTACGAGATTTTCGGATATCTTTTTATTTAATGCTTTTGGCTTCAGACCGTGCTCTTCATTGTACTGCATTTGCTTGGCACGGCGGTATTCGGTTTCATCCAGGGTAGCCTGCATAGATTTTGTGATTTTGTCTGCATACATGATTGCTTTTCCGTTCACGTTTCTTGCGGCACGCCCTACGGTCTGGATCATTGATCTTCTGCTTCTCAGCATTCCTTCTTTATCAGCATCCAGAATGGCAACCAGAGAAACTTCAGGTAAATCCAGACCTTCTCTTAATAAGTTAACCCCAATCAATACATCAAAAAGCCCTAAACGAAGATCCTGCATAATCTGAATACGCTCCAGGGTCTCTACATCTGAGTGAATATATCTCGTTCTGATTCCGAATTTGGTGAAGTACTTGGTAAGTTCTTCCGCCATTTTCTTGGTTAAAGTAGTCACCAGTACTCTTTCATCCGCATCGGCTCTTTTCTGGATTTCTTCCATCAGATCATCAATCTGGTTCAGTGAAGGTCTTACTTCGATAATCGGATCTAAAAGCCCTGTAGGACGGATAATCTGTTCTATATAAGTGCCTCCCGTTTTTTCCAGTTCATAATCTGCAGGTGTAGCAGAAACATAAATAACCTGATTCTGAATAGCTTCAAATTCTTCAAACTTTAAAGGTCTGTTGTCCATTGCTGCCGGAAGTCTGAAACCGTATTCCACCAATGCTTCTTTTCTGCTTCGGTCTCCTCCGTACATGGCATGAACCTGTGGAACGGTAACGTGGCTTTCGTCGATAACCATTAAAAAGTCTTTAGGGAAATAATCAATCAGGCAGAAGGGTCTCGTTCCCGGAAGACGGCCGTCAAGATACCTTGAATAGTTCTCAATTCCTGAGCAATAGCCCAGTTCTTTAATCATTTCAAGATCCAGTTCTGTTCTTTCCTGAAGGCGTTTTGCTTCTAAAGGCTTCCCGACAGAGCTAAAGAAATCAACCTGTTTTACCATGTCATCCTGAATCTCTTTAATGGCGCCATTTAAGGTCTCCTTCGATGTTACAAAAAGATTGGCAGGATAAATCTGGATCTGATCAAAATTATCCTCTACATTTCCAGTAACAGGATCGAAACTTTGAATCTTTTCAATTTCATCTCCAAAAAACTGAATTCTGATTGCATTATCAGTATATGCAGGGAAAACATCAATGACGTCCCCTTTTACACGAAATGTTCCTCTCTGGAATTCATTCAGTGTTCTGGCATACAGTGCATTAACTAGCGAATGGAGAAGTGCAGTTCTTGTCACTTTCTCACCAATGGCGATAGAAATCAAAGATTTATGAAATTCCGTAGGGTTTCCGATACCATAAATACATGAAACAGAAGCTACAATCAAAACGTCTCTCCTTCCCGAAAGAAGGCTGGCAGTTGCAGAAAGACGTAGTTTTTCTACCTCTTCATTGATGCTCAGGTCTTTTTCAATATAAGTTCCTGTGGTAGCAATATAGGCCTCGGGCTGGTAGTAATCATAGTAGCTGACAAAGTATTCCACTGCGTTTTCGGGAAAAAATTCTTTAAACTCCATGAAGAGCTGTGCAGCAAGCGTTTTATTGTGTGCCAGTACCAGAGTTGGACGTTGTACTTTTTGTATAACATTCGCAACAGTAAAGGTTTTTCCGGAACCTGTTACCCCCAGAAGCGTTTGATATTTTTCACCGATCTCTATTCCTTCAGTAAGTTTTTCAATTGCCTGAGGCTGGTCTCCGGTAGGTTTATATTCTGAGTGAAGCTTAAAATCCATAGAAAAGAATGTATACAACAAAAATACGAAAGAAATTATTAGGCTGTATAATGTTTTGAAGGTGAATATTTTGATAATAAAATTTTAACTTATCAAACCTTAATTTTTGATTTTTTGAAGTTGTCTGATTAAGAAAAATTGAAAGCGCTAAAAGTAGCGCTTTATTGTTAGGGTCGGTTAAAAGTCATCGTTGCGGAAACTTTCAATACTGAAGCAATGGCTTTTCCATCTTTCACTGCAGGTATCCATACTGTTTCATTACTGATTTCAGTGACTGTTTTTAAAAGTTCCCGGTTCAGAATTTCATTTTCTCCTAAATGGTTATTGGCATTATTTTTCCATTCGTTGTATTACACCTAATCATAATAATATGAAAATCAATTCATTTTACATTCCTGTAGTAAGCCTTTTTCTTTTTTTATCTTCGTGCAAAGAGAATCATGCGAATGCTCAAAAGACAGGAAATGACGGAAGTGTAGAAACAGAAAACCCTAATTCTGATTACAGGCCGGCATTTAAAGGACAGACAAGAATTAAGGCTGTAAAGTCGACAACAGCCTATAATATTGAAATACTAAATAAAGATTTGGGAAGGCCCTGGGGCATTATCAATTTACCTGACGGAAAATTCTTAGTCACCGATAAGAATGGGTACATGAATATTGTTTCACCAGATGGAAAGCAGGTCTCCAAAATAGAAGGCTTTCCAAAAGTAGATTCAAAAGGGCAGGGCGGAATGCTGGATGTCGCTCTTGATCCTGATTTTAAAACCAATAGTATTATTTTTTTCAGCTTCTCGGAACCATTTGGAAAAGGAAACTTAACATCTGTTGCGAAAGGCAAGCTTTCGGCAGATCTTAAAAGTATTTCAGAGGTAAAAGTTATTTTCCGTGCAGAACCTTCTTATGATGGAGATAAACATTATGGAAGCCGTCTTGCTTTTGATAAAGATGGAAATTTATTTGTCAGCACAGGAGAAAGATCAGATAAAGTTACCCGTGTATATGCCCAGAAAACAGATAATTATCTTGGGAAAATTTTAAAAATTACAAAGGATGGGCAACCGGCTCCGGGAAATCCTTTTATCGGAAAATCAGGATATAAACCGGAAATCTATGCTTATGGAGTCCGAAACCCGCAAGGAATGGCTATCGATCCCAATGGCAATCTCTGGGATGTTGAAATGGGGCCAAGAGGTGGTGATGAAATCAATCTGATCCAACCCGGAAAAAATTACGGTTGGGGAGATGTAACCTATGGAATTGAATATTCCGGAGATAAAGTAGGACAGGGTATCACTCAAAAAGAAGGAACAGAACAGCCGGTCTATTATTGGGATCCTGTGATCTCACCAAGTGGAATAACTTTTTATACAGGAAATATAGACGAATGGAAAGGAAATCTGTTTATCGGATGTTTAAGCGGTGAGCATATTGACAGAATTGTCATGAAAGACAATAAAGTAGTAGGAGAAGAACGTCTTCTTGCAGATCAGAAAGAGCGTTTCCGGGATGTATTAAATGGAATGGATGGAAATCTGTATGCCGTAACAGATAGCGGTAAACTTTATAAAATTTCAAAAAAATAGGAAAAAAACTGTATCAAAGGTTAATAATTTCACCTTTGTCATTCTGACGAAGGAAGAATCTCATTTATAAATCAATAACATAAGATTCTTCACTACATTGTTGAACTACGTTCGTAGACCTTCAGTCTGTGTTCAGAATGACATTTTGATACAGTTTCTTTTTATTCTCTTAAAACTTAAAATTTAGTCTGGCAAAAACCTGTCTTCCGGAAAATCCCATCTGAACAGGATCAAAAATACCTCCACCTTCTGTGTTTCCATCACTTACCTGAGTGGTTTGCAGGGTAGGATATCTGTTGAACAGATTTTTACTGCCCAGGGTTACATTGAGATTCTTACTAAATTCATAACCAAAAGAAAGGTCTGTTGTTACTTTTGGATTATAAACCTGTTCTGTACCGTCATAACCAATGAGCGTGACCTTATCAAATCTTACCAGCTGAAGGTTTGCATTGAATTTACTGATCTTATAATTGAGGTTTAAATTCACTTTTGTTTTCGGAGCAGAAGCAAGAATAAAAGCCTTTTCTCTTTCGCTCAGGTAAATGTCTTCTTTTCCTGCAAGCTTTTCCGAAGTGTTTACTTTGGTGATTTCCATATCATTATAGTTCCCTGCTAAAGTAGCCGTCAACTTTCCGGATCCTATATTTTCATTATAGCTTAAGATAAGATCAACTCCTTTCGTGCGCGTATCAATTGCGTTAGAAAAGAACTGTACCTGATCAATAAACGGATTTTCTGCCTGAACTTCTGCCGGCAGGTCTGCCTGTGTAAAATATCCGGTAAGAACAATTCTGTTTTTTACCTCAATATAATATCCATCCACTGTCGTCGTGAATTTTCCTGTGTTAAAAGTGAATCCTGCACTCCCGTTCACCGATGTTTCCTGTTTCAATTGAGGAATTCCGAGACTGCTTGCCAGTTTGCTGTCATTAGACGCCAGCTGAATAGTCACCAATTCACCTTCCTGGAAGTTGGTAAACTGCTGGCTGTAGTATTTTTGAGCCAAAGAAGGAGCCCTGAACCCCGTAGAAACAGATCCGCGGAAAGCAAACTGAGGAGTAAATGCATATCGTGTAGCAAACTTACCATTCAGTGTACTTCCGAAATCATTATAATTTTCAAACCTTCCGGCAACGCTTATCATCCAGTTTTTAGTCACATCCAGTTCAGTATCTATGTAGGCAGCAAAGTTATTTCTGCTTTTACCAATATCTGTAGAATACCCCGGGAATCCCTGCGAACCGCCTGGCCTTACGCTATTGTCATTTAAAGGGTTGGTAACCAGTAAACTCTCAGGGGTGTCTGGTGTAACAGGATTTCCGTTTTTATCATACATGGTATAGGAGGCCTCTTCTCCTTTAATGATATCAAATTTTTCATATCTGAATTCTGATCCGAAAGCAATATTCAGTCCTTCCAGTACCTTAAATTGTTTCACGGCATTAAATCCTGTTGTATTCTGCAGCAGAGAATGTCCTCCTGCATTAAAGCTTGTTGGAGATTTGACTCCTAAAGTGGCATTAATTGTATTATCGATCTGATAAGTGAATCTGTTGTTGCCAAAAGCATTATAAAAATCTACATCCCAGTCAGCAACTTTGAACCTTATTCCATTGTCAAATGTGAAATCCGTAATGCTGGTGTTTTCAATCGGATTAAATCCTGTAGGGTAAACTTCAGGGATATTACCGTCTGCATCAGGGGTTCTGGTCCATGCATAAGCCTTAGTATTTCTATGTGAAAAACCCTGGCGGGAATAGAATTTCAGACCATCAGACAAAGGAAGTTCAATATTTCCGAAAAAGTAAATATTTTGAGCCTTGGCATCTCCGAAACGCTGTCTTGGAGCTGTGTAAATATCCGGATTTGCGTTTCGTATGGCGTAATCTTTATTAACAAACTCTACTGTAAAGTTTCCAAAACCGCCTTTTGAGCCTATTTTGGTCCCTAAATTTCCACTGAAATCAAAGGTCGTTCCGTCTACTTTGTGATCAGAAACAACATCATTGTTTCCGGGGCTTTTAAAAAGGTTCATGCCATAAAAAGCATTTCCTTCAAAACCTTTGTCTCTGTCATTCAAAATAACGTTGATAACTCCTGCAATAGCATCAGAACCGTATTGGGCGGAAGCTCCGTCACGAAGAACTTCCACTCTTTTTATAGCACCGATCGGAATGGTGTTCATGTCATATCCGGTGTTTCCTCTTCCTTTGGTTCCAAAAAGGTTGATCAGTGATGACTGGTGATATCTTTTTCCATTCAATAAAAGTAAGGTCTGATCGGGACCAAGACCTCTTAAAGTCGCTGGATCTACAGCATCAGCACCATCAGATCCTGATTGCTTGTTGGAGTTGAAAGAGGGCGCAGAAAATTGCAAAAGCTGATTGACTTCTATCTGCCCTGTAGACTGGCTTACCTGCTTAATGTCGATGATGTCAATAGGAACAGGCGTATTAATCACCGTTCTCTTTTTGTTACGGCTTCCTGTAATGGCTACTTCGTCGATCTTGGATTCTTTCAACGTGTCTTTTATCTGCTGGGCATAAGAGAGGGTAGACACTCCAAGTAAAATGATGCTGATGTATTTTATCTTCATATTGATAATTTGAGTGATGATTTAATCAAAATTATCAATATTTATTTTTATATCCATATTAAATTTAAATATTTAGTATGAATATCTTAATTTAGCATTGATTTGTGATAAATTCGGAAAAATAATAATTAATTACCCAAATTTAATTAAAAATTTTAACGTTAAAAGCTGGTAATGATTCTGTTAATTCCTTCTTCCAAAATTTCCGTGGATGTAGAAAAGCAAATTCTTATATATCCTTCGGCTCCTTTGCCGAACCACCTTTCTGATCCCGGAACAATGGCTACTTTTCCCTGCTGCAGAACATGCTGGGCGAACTCATCACTTGACATTCCGTTTTCAATCTTTGGAAACAATACAAACGTAGCCTCGGGCAGATTAGGGGTTACAATTTCTGAACGGCTTAATAGTCTGAACGCAAGATCTCTGTTGCTTTGCAAGTGCGTCAGAAACTCTTTATACCAGGGTTTCGCTTTCTCCAGAGCTACGCTTGCTGCAATCTGCGATAAAGTAGAAACACCTTCTATTGTGGAATTGAAATTGGATTTTTCTGTGAAGTCTTCAAGAATATCTTGGTCATTACATAAGATAGCACCTATTCTTAATCCTGCTATTCCGAATGATTTTGAAAATCCGTAAACGGTAAAGCTCTTTCTCTTTGCCTTCTCTGAAACGGAAGAATAGGTATGGAAGTCTTTATCATCATAAATAATATCACTCCAGATTTCATCACTCATTACCCAAAGATCATGAGCCGATGCAATTTCCGCCACTTGTATTAAAACTTCTTTAGAATACACTTTTCCAAGCGGATTGTGCGGGTTGCATAGGCTGATAAGTTTGGTTTTGGAGTTAATTAAAGAAACCAGGCTTTCAAAATCAATGTCTCCTGTTGTTGTATCTACTGGGCAAAGCATTACTTTTCCGCCTACTGTTTCCACTGATTTTTTGAAAAGGAAATCAACAGGATCCAGAATAATGGCTTCGTCTCCGGGGTTAAGAACATAGGATGCGATGAGAAACATTCCCTGAGCAGCACTATTCACTGCCAAAACATTTTCTGGGGAGAAATTACCATGCTTTTCTGTATTAAAATGATCTGCAACGCTTTTCTTAAACTCAGGAAGTCCGGAAAATGGCCCATAGCTTAGATATCCGTCTTTCAGGTATTCAATAATTCCCTGTTCTATTTCAGGAGCTGTTCTGAAATCGGGATCGGCTGCCGTAAGAGGAATGATTCCGTCTGCCAGGGTGGCCCATCTTCCGTTGTAGGCTTTTCTTTTCAGGGCTTCAAAGTTGATGTCGTTATTGGTAAACATATTTATTTATAGGATATAGGTAAAATATTTTCAGTCTGTTGATGGAGCGGGAGTAAAAACTGCTTAAGCAATGTTCTTCCATTATGAATGTGAATCTCTATTTCGGGCTTTCTGCCTGCCTCATATTTATGGAAGACTTTCTGCATGTTTTCTTCTTCAACTAAGTATTTCGTTAATACAAAGGCATCTTTCAGAGCTGAGGTAACTCCCTGGCTGGTAAATGGAATAAGTGGGTGCGCTGCATCCCCGATGAATACGAAATTATCTTTGTAAAAAGGGTTTAACTCTTCCAGTTCATATACATTCCATAAATGTACATTTTTATAATGTGATTTCTGTATAATTTCCGGGACTAAAGGATGCCAGTTTTCGAAAATGTCAAGCATATATTTCTTTAAGTTTTCTGCGGAACATTCACTGATCATATATTTTTGATTATCAAACTGTGAATACCAAAGGATGGTATCTTCAGAAAGCTTGAGAATACCGAAAGTCAGTCCACCTTCCTCGTGGTGAAACTTCATAAAGTCATTATCAATAACATCCGCAATTTCTTTATTCTGAATGATATTGACGACTTCACTTTCTCTTACTATTCTCATGATTTCATCTTGAAAAAGATTTCTTCTGATCCGGCTTCTGGAGCCATCAGAGATCACTGCAATATCAGCGTCAATCTCAGTTCCGTCAGAAAGTTTCAGTTTTCCATTCTGCAGCTCATCAGGAATAATAGTTTCTTCATAAGTTATCTTGCCTGGAGTAAGGTTTTGTGTCAGTAAACTGATTAATGCATGCCTTGAAATGGCGAAAACATTGTTCAGTTCTTTTTCTGCGAGAATTTTTCCGGTGTGTGAATATTGGATGTATTTTTTCAGAAAATTTCCATGTTGGAGAAGAAGATCAGGATCAATGATCTGATAAAGATAATCCATTCCTTCTTTCGGAATGAGAAAGCCGTGACCTGCCAGATCTTTCTTTTTTCTCCTTTCGTAAATATGATAATCAATATTGTATTTTTCTAAGTAATTCGCCATGCTTAAGCCGGAAATACCGGCGCCCACGACAGCAATTTTCTTCATTTTTCGGAATAAAGTATTTTTCAGGTTGGTTTTTTAAGTATTTTTTTAATCCTTTAGATCAATACAAAATTAAATTAAAAACATTCACTATTTCAAAAAACGGCTTAATTTAATTTTGATTTCCTGAAAAATAAGATAAAAAGAGTAAGATAAGCCGGATAATAAAAGTATATGTTTGGTTTATATTTATTTATAAAAAAGATTTTTTTTTCAATATTTAAATAGCCTTAATTTATTTAAGTGGTAATGTGAAATTAAGATTGTTTTTTGCTTAAAAACGCTTAGTTTTGGTGCATAAAAAAACCGGAAGAAATTCCGGTTTTATGATTAAGCTTTTTCAAGCTGAACAGTAAAGTGTCTTAAGATTTCCGGTTCCCACGTAATCTTGTATCCTTTTGCTATTTCATCACGTCTTTCATATACGTTTCTGATAGCAGCAGCAATATAATCCATGTGGTTGTTGGTGTAGGTTCTTCTTGGAATAGCCAGTCGTACCAGCTCTAACTTCGGATAACGGTTTTCTCTAGTAGCAGGATCTCTGTCTGCCAATAATGTTCCGATTTCTACAGTTCTGATCCCTGCCTCCTTATAAATTTCCAGCCCTAATGTCTGAGCCGGATATTCTTCACGGGATACATTTGGAAGAAAGTTTAAAGAATCGATGAATACAGCATGTCCTCCGATAGGCTTTTGAACAGGAATTCCGTATTCAATTAATTTATTACCCAGATATTCAACCTGAGAGATTCTGCTTTCAAGATAAGCAAACTCAGTAGCTTCATCCAGACCTACAGCTAATGCTGCCATATCTCTTCCCGCCATTCCTCCATAAGTAATAAAACCTTCGTAAATGATGGTGAAATTGGATGCTTTTCTGAAAACTTCTTCGTTACTCAAAGCTATAAATCCTCCGATGTTTACTAAACCATCTTTTTTAGAACTCATAGTCATTCCGTCTCCGTAAGAGAAAATTTCCTTACAGATATCTTTAATGCTTCTGTTTTCCTGTCCTGCTTCTCTTTGTTTGATGAAGTAAGCATTTTCAGCAAATCTCGCTGAATCAAAAAATACAGGAATTCCATATTGGTCGGAAAGGGCTTTTACTGCCTTCATGTTTTCCAAAGAAACAGGCTGTCCTCCTGAAGAATTACAGGTAATGGTAATTAAACAGAAAGGGATGTTTTCTTTAGGATGGCTTTTATAAACTTCTTCCAGTTTTTCAAGGTTAATATTTCCTTTGAAAGGATGAAGATCATTAATATCAAAAGCTTCGTCTATCGTACAGTCAATTGCATGTGCCTTTCTGAATTCGATATGACCTTTTGTCGTATCAAAATGCGAGTTCCCAGGAACTACATCACCTTCTTTTACCAATACTGAGAAAAGGACGTTTTCAGCAGCTCTTCCCTGGTGGGTTGGTAATAAATATTTGAATCCTGTTATTCTTTCAACAGTTTTTTGTAATTGTTCAAAAGAACGTGATCCGGCATAGCTTTCATCTCCGGTCATTAAAGCAGCCCATTGTTTATCAGACATAGCCCCCGTTCCTGAATCGGTAAGCAGGTCAATATAAACATGTGAAGATCTTAGGTTGAAAAGGTTATAATTAGCTTCTTTAAGCCATTGCTCTCTTTCTTCTCTGGTGGATTGATAGATTTCTTCCACCATTTTAATGCGGAAAGGTTCCGCGTACGGTAAATTCATGAGTTAAATTATGTTTTAAATTGTTTGTAAAGAAAATGTGCTTGAAAATAATTTTTCAAAATTCATCAATGTATAGATAAGTCGGAAAAGGGATTATTCCGGAGCCTTAAATATATTTTCATCAGAATGGAATCCGGCTACACCGCCGCTCACAGCAAATTTCATGGCAGAAGCTGCTGTCATTCCTACTACAGGTTTGATGTTTTTTTCTTCAGTAACAATTACCCAGCCCGAGATGGCATACGAGTGGGGAAGATATACCGCAACGTAATTATGCTTATCAACGTCCGACATTTCTTTTTGAGTTAAAAAGCCAATTCTCCAGATTTCCGGATTTTCATTGGTTTTTACCCATACGGGATCGTTGAATTTTTTCTTGTCGCCTACAAATGAAGACATGACGTCTTTCGTAGGAGTATAGATGTGTTTTACTCCCGGAGTTTTCTCCAGCAAGCTGTCCATCGTGTCGAAAAAGAATCTTCCGACTACGAATTTATTTCCTAAATACCCCAGAATAGCCGTAAACAGGATGATAGATACAAATACAAGCCCCGGAATCTGCTTGGCAAGAGAAGGCACAAGGTTGTCAATCGCACTTACAATATACCAGATCACAAAAATAGTAAGCCCGATAGGCCCAATGATAACCAACCCCTGAAAAAAATTCTTCAGGAACAGATTGGCAATATTTTCAAAGCTTGGCTTCTTCAAGGTGTATTCTTTACTATTTTATTTTAACCGTGAATCGTTTCTTTATTTCCGTAGGATTTAATAATGCTGGCCTCATATTCCAGCCATTCTTCCCAACGTTTGTTTACTTTTTCAGGATTTCCCAGTTGTCTTGCAAAGCCGATAAAAGTAGTGTAATGATTGGCTTCGGAAATCATCAGTTCTTTGTAAAAAACTTTAAGCTCTTCGTCTTTGATATTTTCGGTAAGAACTTTGAATCTCTCGCAGCTTCTGGCTTCAATCATTGCGGCAAACAGCATTTTGTCTACGATGAGGTCTTCTCTGCTTCCCTGAATGATAAATTTTGCCAGCTCATTCACGTAATCATCTTTTCTTGCTCTTCCAAAAGTAAAGCCTCTTTTTTTGATGATTTCATGTACCTGATTGAAATGATCCAGTTCTTCTTGTGCAATGGCAAGAAGTTCTGTTACAATCTCAGGATATTCCGGAAGCATCGTGATCAGGCCTATTGCATTGGTTGCTGCTTTTTGCTCACACCAGGCATGATCCGTTAAAATTTCTCCAATGTTTCCTTCTGCAATATTTGCCCACCTTGGGTCGGTAGGTAGTTTCAACTTAAACATGTTGTAAATTTTTTGTAAATTTAAACAAATTGGACATATTTAATGCTTCTGATGTGACAGATTTTATTTTCTATTGAATTTTGTACAATCAGAACTGTCTTTTTTGTAGCATTGCAAATATGAATTAATGATATCCTGTTATTTTACGGTAATAAAAAAACTAATGACTCAATCACAATGATTAGACAATACTATTTGCCCATGCTATTTTCATTACTTTTTACGGTGAAAGGACTACCTGTCTATGGTCAAAATGTAAAAGATTCAGTTGAAATATCTCTAAGACCCTATGCGAGTCTTCGCGGTCATATGGCAGTGTATGACCATAAAATGGAACTTCAGGAAAATGCATCAAGAATCGGAATGGAGCTGAATATCAAAAAAGGAACATTGGGTTTTATTGCAGGCGGAGAAGTGCAGTTAAATATGTTTCGTGGAAGTACCTCATTTAATGTGGATGGAAGCCTTTCCAGTGGATTTGTTTCGATAGAATCCTCACAATCTAGACAGGTTTTCGGTAATAGGCTTGGTTATTTGGGAATTGATCTGGGGAAATATGGAATCCTTACCATTGGGAAGCAATGGGGTGTTTATCGGGACATCACTTCTTACACTGACCGGTTTAATGTTTTTGGGGCAAGAGCATCTGCTACATTTGTCGGAGGTACTGATGGTGGAGAAACCGGAACAGGACGTGCGGATCAGGCCCTTATTTACCGTAACCGCTTTGGAAATCTGTATATCGGAGGGCAGATCCAGGCCAGAGGGGGAAATAATGATCATTTTATTGATGGATTTGGTGGCTCTGTTCAATATAAAATTACAGATGGTTTTTTTGCCGGAGCAGCTTATAACAGGGCTTTTCTGAGTGACCGTCTAATACAGAATGGCGGGGCAATAGGTATTACCGGCCAACCCACTTATTTTTCTTTAGGAGCAAAGTACACCGGGAAAATTTTGGATTGGAGTGTTCTTTTTGTTCTGCATAAAAACGGAGATTTTTCACAGAGTTTTTATCAGAACCCTGGAATGGAGGTAGCTCAATCAATTATGGTATTCAATGCTAAAGGACTGGAGTTTTTTGGAAAATATAAACTTGATAAGTTTTCTATTCTTGCGGGATATAATTTATATGTCCCGGACATAAAAAATACAGAAATAATTTCCGGGCAGTATCATCTGGATCCGGGTTTTAAAAGGAATGATTGTATTGTTGGTGTTTCTTATCACCCCTTTAATTTTGTCCAGATTTATTCAGAACAAAGAATTTCTATGGGTAAAACATCATTGGGAGAAAGAGAAAAAAGTGTTTTTACTCTTGGACTAAAAATTGATCTCTCCAAAACTTTCATTAAAAATTTTGACCTTTAAAAGATATAATTATTATGATTTATTAATGGCTGTGTTTTTCCTGAAGTATTCTAAAAGTCTCCAGCCTGTTTCATCTACTTTTTTCAATCCTGCTGAAATAATGAAGGCTAAAATAATATTAATCCCATAAATAATGAGCATTAAAAGCCTCCATGGCATATTTTCTTTTAGTGGAACTACCAGGAAATAAACGAGCGAAGAGCTTATTCCCTGTGCAAAATAGAAGAAAATAGCATTCTTCCCGATATAGGTAATAAAGTTTTCTTTTGTGATCTTCAGCCGGTTGTAAAGAACAAATAAGGTTACCAGAGAGAATAATGCCCAGATGATATAAGGGATTTTCGGCGGGAATTTATTTCTATTGATTTTGTAGAAAATATCTCCTCCATAGTACCAGAACATCCATATAAGAGCCATTCCTGTAAGTGCATATAGTACAGGAATTGCTTTGGTGGAGATCTTTTTTCCACGCATTTTGTGTCCTGTTAAAAAAACAGCAAGGTAGAAAGCAACATATCCCACTTGTCCTGTTGGGTAATATTCCGGGAAGATATTGAATAGCAAGGTTAGAGCAATACAAAGTCCGATGAACCAATTGATATGTTTCGGGAAGAACCTTAAAATAAGTACACCGAAAACGGTAAGTACATAATAGACTTTTAAATACCAGAAGCTTCCCATTACTACCGGAAACGTGTCGGCATTGGTGTACTGATGAAGATACCAGTTTCCGAGATTTTCCCATTGAGGGTATGCTGAAACACTGGTTGCGGAGTATTTGGATCCAAATGTTGAATAAAAGTTCTGCAGCCATTCCATGGAAAAGAAACTCAGGCCAAACACTTTAAAGAAGTAATCTAAAAAGAACAGGAAAGTCACAAAAATCATATAGGTGATCTGGAGTTTCAGAAGACGATATAATGTTTTTTCAATATTCGCTCCCGAAGTGATTCCGCTCAAAGCATAAAAAAGAGCTACGTCAAAAACAAGCGAGAAAACTCTTACTTCAGCGGGAATATAAAATTGTCCAGACCAGAAAGCGGTATGGATAAATATGATGGAAAGTGTTGCCAGTCCTTTGGCGAAATCAATATAGAGATCTCTGTTCATTATAGGTGGGTTGGAAGTTCTTTGTAATTTTTTCAAAAATACAAACAAATTGATTGTTTAAGACATAAAAGATTTTTTAAACAAAAAAGGGGCGGAACATACTGCCCGCCTCCTTTCTTAAATATGCTAAAAATGAATGTTCTCGTTTATTGAAGATGTTTAAATTCTTCAGCAGAAATTTCTCCTGTCTGAATTTTTCTCAGCTCATCTATATATTGACTCATGTAGGCATCAATTTCAGGATTTACTGTGTTTTTAGCCATCTTATAAGTACCATTTAAAACTCCCTGATAATAATAAAAGAAGTTGTAATCGAAATTGGAGGCATTAAGATCGTACTGGCCCAGAAGGAATCCTAAACGAACTGCTGATCTTCTCTGCGCTGGTGTTCCATGGTGGTTTACATTTGTTGTCTGATAGTCACCGATACTTTGAGCAAACTCATAGGCTGCCGCAATTTCCGGGAAGCTGGTTTTATTGTACCCGTTAGGTCTTCTCAGATAATATCCTGCAAAACCATCTGCCTCAAGCTCGTTTGGTCTGTACGTTGACTCCGATACAGAAGGAAGATTGAAAATATACTGCAGCTGATGTCCGTATTCATGAGCAAGAATCATTGCGTTTACAATATCGCCGCCTTTTGATTTTGCATCATAATAAATAGCGTACCCATAATAGATCTTTCCTGTTGAGTAGGAAATAGCATTGTAGGTTGAATTGAAATTGGACGGATCATTTACAAAACGCAGAGTAGGGGTGCTTCTTCCCCACATGCTTGCAATTCTGGTCATCTGGCCGTTCATAAAATTGGTGTCTGTGGAGTTTTGAAGCCCGGTCAGTAAGACTGAATTGGTGCTCCAGTTGTTGTCTACATAGGAGCATCCTTTTTCAGTAGTTCCCGGCTGATCAACTTTTGCACTCAGTGCTTCTTGTTGAGGTTGAACATTGTTGTCCATTTGGTCATCACTACATGCTGTCAATGAAGTTACAGCAATGGCACCTGCTAGTAAGCAGAGATTAAAGTTTCTTTTCATATATAATATCAATTTGGTAAAACGAATTTATGAAATTATCTCTTAATTGTGAGTACATTAATAAAAAAAATTAATCAAAATAAAGTGAATAAGGTTTTATTTAAAAAAACATTGCTTTGATTGTAAGCTATTTAGAAATTTATATGTATATTTGCACCTCGAAATAACTAAAAATTTATAAACAATGTTTGCAATTGTAGAAATAGCAGGGCTTCAATACAAAGTTGAGCAAGACCAGAAGTTGTTTGTAAACCGTTTAAAAGGAGATAAAGGAGGAAAAGTTTCTTTCGATAAAGTTCTTCTTACTGTAAACGGTGCAATCACTGTAGGCGCCCCAGCTGTAAACGGAATCACTGTAGAAGCAGAGATCCTTGACCACGTTAAAGCTGATAAAGTAATCGTTTTCAAAAAGAAAAGAAGAAAAGGTTACAAAGTGAAAAACGGTCACAGACAATCTTTAACTCAAATCGTAATCACTGGTATTACAGGTTTTGAAGGTGGTGCTAAAAAAGCTGCTGCTAAAAAAGAAACTGTGAAAGGTGAAGTTCTTTCTGACAACGCAACTGTTAACTTTGGTGAAGATCACGAGTTGAACTATCACTTAAAGAAAAACAACTTGTCTCAGTCTAAAGAGAACAGAGAAACTTTAATTACTTTAGGTAAAGCAGTTAAAGTTGAATTAGAAAAGAATGTTCTTACTCATGAAGAAGTTGATGCTGCTATCATTAAGAACATCGATCAATTTAAAGCACTTAATAAATAATCCAGTAATAAAATGGCACACAAGAAAGGAGTCGGTAGTTCCAAGAACGGTAGAGAGTCTCACTCTAAAAGATTAGGTGTGAAGATTTTCGGAGGACAAGAAGCTATTGCCGGAAATATTATTGTTAGACAAAGAGGTACTCAGCACCACCCAGGTGATAACGTGGGAATCGGTAAAGATCACACTTTGTTTGCATTAGTAGATGGTAAAGTAGTTTTCAGAAAGAAAGCAAACAACAGATCTTTCGTATCTGTAGAACCAAACGCATAATTTAAGCGTTTTATAAAAATTAAAACCTCAGTTTTTACTGAGGTTTTTTTATGTACTGTCTCGTCCTGAAAAAGGTTGACTAAAAAACCATAAAATTAGTCACCCTTATGAATCTAAAAAAAACATCGTCCCCTGTCCAAGAATACAGTGAGGCATTCAAACGACAAGTTGTCTCTGAATATGAACGGGGATTATATACAAAATCCCAATTGCAAACTCGATACAATATTCGGGGTAATTCATGCATTTCTAGTTGGTTAATAAAATATGGTAACTTTACTTATGAAAAACAATTAAGTAAAGGCAGACCTATGAAAGATCCACAGAAACAAAAGATTAAAGAGCTTGAAGCTGCTTTATCCAAAAAGGAAGAAGAGCTCAAAGTGTTTAAGAGATTTATAGAAATCGCAGAGCGTGAGTTGAAGATTGAAATTGTAAAAAAGTCTGGTTCCAATCAATCCAGGAAATAAGGCCGTATACAAATCTTTCACTGGAAGATATCTGCCGATTGTTTGGATACAGTAAACAAGCTTATTATAAAAGGAAGAAACAGCCTGATTCTATCAATAATCAAAAAAGGATTATAGAACTGGTATTATCACTTCGTAAAAAGATGCCTAAAATAGGGACTCGAAAACTTTATGTATTACTTAAAAATGATTTTTCAAAAGAGGACCTTCATATAGGAAGAGATCGGCTGTTTCAACTTTTAAGATCGAATTATCTTTTAATTCCCAGAAGACACAGTTATTTTAAAACAACCAATTCCAGACATTGGATGAAGAAATACCCGAATATTATTAAAGAAAAGGAGTTGAAATGTTCAGAAAAAGTTTGGGTTGCAGATATTACCTATCTGAAGACTAAAGAGAAAAATTATTATCTTCATTTGATTACCGATGCCTATTCAAAGAAAATTGTAGGATATGAACTAAGTGATAATTTACAGACTGCCTCCACATTGAAAGCATTAAAACAAGCCATAAAGAACAGGGTGTATAAACATTCTTTAATTCATCATTCAGACAGAGGATTGCAGTATTGTAGTAAAGAATATACTGAGACGTTAAGGAAAAGTGATATTCTTATCAGTATGACCGAGAACTCGGATCCTTATGAGAATGCTGTAGCAGAGAGGGTAAACGGCATTCTGAAATATGAGTTTGGATTGATTGATACTTTTGAAAACTTTAAGAATCTCTCACAGCAGCTTGACCAATCAATTTATTATTATAATAATTTAAGACCTCATTTTTCCCTAAATTATAACATCCCTAGCCAAGTGCATATGAAAAATAACGTGAAATTAAAAACATACAAAAAACAAAATCAGAATAGGAAAATTCCTACTCTGATTTAAGTATATTTGAAATATTAAACTAGTCAACCTTTTTCAGGACTAGTCATACTGTTTTTATAAAATTCTTTTTTTGGTGAAATATGTTTATATTTGATAACTGACATGCTTTAAAATAGTTGCGGAAGCCGAAAAGCAAATAGAGTAGGCAGTAAATAAAACTAAACAATCATGAAAAATTTAAGAAAACTAACCAAAGCCAGTCTGAGAAATATTAACGGCGGAGAAGTGTGGTGTCCGGCAAAACCAATTACATCATGTAGTGTATGGTGCGGATTGACAAAGGAGCAGCAAATGCGTTGCCTGCTTGATGTAGAAGGTTGCGAGTGCTTTTAATCATCAAGGCAGTCCTTATTATATAAGCTTTAAAAAAAATTCGGCGGCTTCATTGAAGCCGCCGAATCTGTTATATGGTATATTTACTTTAGAATCCTACCTGGAATCCTGCTTTAACGCCAAACTTTGAGATATCTGGTTTGTCAAGATAATTTCCTCTCCAGTTAAAATCTACTCTGAAGATTCTCAGGTTTCCGATTCCTATATTTTCTATTCCGAATCCGTATTCATAATAGATATGTTCGCTTGGTGCAGAATATTTAAAACCTTCTACATTGATTGCTTTGGAAGCATCGCTTAATGTTCCGTAGGCTCCTCTGATAAATGCAACTTCTCTCAATTTCAGCTTTTTAATCAATGGAATATAAGAAAGTATTTTACCGTTAAAATGATGCTCAAGCTGAAGTGTAGTATAGGCATCCGTCACAAACTCATAATAATTAAGCTGGGAGAAAGTATTTGGTACCAGACCATATGAAAGGTTGGCAGGAATAATATTCTGTAATGCCAATGGAACTGTACTGAAGTTCTTTCCAGCTTCGAAATTAACCACTAGTTTTCCCATACTTCCAATCAAAAACGGCTTGTATAGCATGAATTGAAGCTTGTCATAATTGAAGTCAGCATTAAACAAACCTTCAATACCTCGCGTGTATCTTAAAACGATGGTTGGTGCCAGGTTTCTCGCCTGATAACGGTCAATACCGGTTTGTGAGAATTTTGCACCAGGTTTGGCAATTAAACTGATAGTAACATGGGAATCATTAACAGTTTTCCTTAGCTGGCCGTCTTTATAATACATCAGATTGAATTTCTCAGGGATAGCAGATTTAATACTCTGCATCACTCCATCTATTCTTATCTGAAAGTTTTTCCATGGCTCAATAGCTGCAAAAATACTTGTCTTATTTACAGAACTTAAGGAAATGTTTTCTCCTCTTGCAAAAAAGGTACTGGTAGATGAAGATTGCGGCGTAACTCCATCACCAGATGTAAGCTGTCCCCCAAGCTGAACAATGTCTCTGCTGGTTCCTGCACCAATCATAAAACGGTTAAGCTTATTGAACATATATCTTGCCTCTACTCCATATTTAAACTGCTGATCCTTGAAGCCATAAGCTGTATAAAATTGTGCTCTCCAGGTATCATTCAATCCGAAATAAGTTCTTGCTCCTAATCTTATTCTGTCCCCTTCTACTTCATTTCTTCCATAAATTGAGAAAATAGGACCAATATCTATTCCTTTAAAGGCATTATAATAACGTGAGCCAAGAGTTTCAAACAGTTTTACCATCCGGTTGAATTTCGGGGTCTGCTGAAGCTGGTCAAGCATGTTGTAAACGCCCTGTTCTGCTTTGGATAAGGTGTCAGGTCTGACTTTTGTCCAGTAAGCATCATCTTTATTGGTAAATTTATCTTCGTACTCTTCTTCGGTACGTTTGAATACCTTAGGATCAAGAGGTTTGTTGAACTGATAATCGGAGTAATCTACCGATCTTTTGGCGATGATACTTTTGGCGCCTTTCTTCTTTGAGAAAGGGCTCATTTCAAATTCTGTCACCAGTTTTTTGGGAAGAAACGTAGCATCATCAGGATTGTCATATTCTACCTGAGTATACACACTGTTGACAAAGTTGACGTTAATCTTCTGTGTTGACTTTAATGTTGCTCCTAAAACGGCATAAGTATCGGTATCAATATAAAGGTTTCCCTGAAATGCAAGGACATCTTTTCTCTTTGGCTGGTATCTTATCTGGAAGGCTTTTTCCCCACGAATCGTAATGGTGTCCATAAGACTATAATCATAGGTGCTGAAACCGTCACTTCCAACAGGACTCTGGAATCCGATATCGAAATAATTCAGGGTATTGTCGTAGATATTGATATCACGGTATAAGTTTTTAGCAGAAACCGTTATGACCTGATTGTCTTGGAAACCTGAGGTCTTTTGAGCAACCAGTGTTCTTTTACTGTCTTTGTCCGGCCTGTTTTTGCCATAATTTTCATAAACGGCTTCATTCAAGAAGATAGGAAGACCAAGTCTTCCACTCGCAGTAGAATCTGCATAACTGAAAATGAAATCAAGTTTATTGAAAATCTTTTTCTTCATGAACGCACTGTCAAGATTATTCAGGTCAAACTGTGTTTTTTCGTATTCTTTATATGAATAAGTATCGAATTTTTCCAGTCCGTTATTTCTTTTTTGCGCCCACACTTTCTGCATAATTGCATAAGCAGGATTTTCTTTCTTGTTTTTATATTTTGTTTTTCCGCTTTGAAGAACAATCTCCTGAATATCGCTTACTTTAGCCTGTGATAGCTGTACGAAAATATTGTCAGCATTTTCAGGGGTAATATCAAGGGTTTCTGTGGTATAATTTTTTCTGGAAAATCTTAACTGATGGATGATGCTGTCTGACTTAACAATGAAATTGCCCGAAGTTGTCGTTAAGGCAGGTGTTTTATCATTGTTGATAAAAATATCAACGTTATTCAGTTCTTTATTGTTCTTTTCGTCAACCACCTTACCGCTGACCTTGTTTTGAGCACATACGGAACCGGCGAGAATCAGGAAAAAAAATAAAAAATAGTGTTTTTGGGAGTTATTGTTTAACATCATTTGTTTCTTCAGGCATTTAGCATAAACAAAAAGCATGCAGTTTAATTAAAAAACAGGTAAAAAAATAAAAAATTTTTATTCTATCCTATAAAACGACAAAAGTAGCGAAAATAATATATGTATTGATTAAAAATTAACCGGGAATTTTTTATGCTTAAAATATAATAATCAGAGCGTTAAAACAACGTGAAAGTGAAAATTTTTAAGATCATTTCGGTGTTTTTTTGTGGAACTTATAAAATGAAAAAAGACTTACAGAAATGTAAGTCTTTTTTGCTCCTCCTGCTGGGCTCGAACCAGCGACCCTCTGATTAACAGTCAGATGCTCTAACCAACTGAGCTAAGGAGGAATTTCCTTTGTTTTAAGTGGTGCAAATATAGTATGAATATCCATACCAAGCAAGTTTTTATTCTTGAATATTCATCGAAAGAAGCTATTGATTTATTTTTCAATAAATTAAATTTTAAATATTTTTTGCGATGGGCAGACGTTATTCGGAATGGTATAAATTCTAAGCTGTAAGCAATGGAATTTTTAGACCTGTTTTTTTTAAAAGAAATAAAAAAGACCTACAGCAATGTAAGTCTTTTTTATTTTTTATTGTTCTGAAATTTTTACTTCTTTAAATCTTTTAGTATTTCCTGAACAGCTCTTTCCAGCTGAGGATCATTGTTCTGAAGACGATCCATAAAGGTGTTTTTAACATAAATGTCTGGTTTTACACCTGTTTTCTCAAGATTTTGTCCGTCCAATGTGTAGGTTCCCCATGCAGGAAGTCTGTAAGAAGATCCGTCTACCAATCCTTTGGCTGAAGTGAAAATAATCCATCTGTAAGTATCCTGACCGATGATTTTCCCCAGTTTCAGTGCTTTGAACCCGGCTGCAGTCATTTCGGCATCACTCAATGAAGCTTCATTAATCAAAAGGACGATAGGTTTTCCGGAAGGAGCAAAGTTGGGTTGGGTTGTTATTTTTCCTTCACGGTATTTCCATTGTAAATAAGGTCTTTGAGAAAGGAAATTCAATACTTTATCATGCACATTTCCACCGGTATTGTAACGTAAGTCAAGAATGACAGCATCTTTTCTGTTTTCCTGTTCTACCATGTCCAGAAGAAAATGATCCAGCTCATCAGTAGACATGTTTTTCATGCAGGAGTAGGCAATACGGTTGTTGCTAAGCTTATCTACACGCTGATGATTATTGTAGATCCAATCGTCGTAAAGCAAGCCTTTTAATTCTCCATTAGAAATCGGATGTACTTTGGTAGTTACCGTTTTACCATCACGATTAAAGGTAAGAACCAGCTCATCCTGTTTTTTAGGGCTTGTGAAATACGTTTCTATATTTTCGTTAAGATCAATCTTTTTCCCGTTTACAGAAGTCAGTTGGTCTCCAGGTTTGATATCAACGCCGGAACGGTAAGCAGGGGATTTTCTCAGAATGCTTTCTACCGTGTAGGGCTGGTCTTTTTTGAAGATAATTCCTGTTTCGTTCGTAAAATAGTTCAGGAACATGGTTTCTTCCTTTCCGGTAGAAGAAAATCCGGTGTGTGAAGAATTAAGCTCTCCTAAAAGATCATTCAATAATATTCTGAGGTCATTCCTGTTATGAACATACGGAAGATACTTGGCATATTGCTCCTTTTTAGCTTTCCAGTCGATACCATGGAACTTTTCATCGTAGAAATTTTCTTCCACACCTGTCCATGCTTCAGCGTACATCTGGGTAAATTCTGATGCCAGATCTTTATCAAAACTGTATTGGATGTTGATCTTTTCAGGCTTTAATGCCGCTACAGTTGTTTTGTAAATATTACCTTCTATCAGGGCAAACAGGTTTTTATCATTTTTGGTTAGATAATAAGCCGCTTTATCGAAAACTTTTTCAGATTTGGCAGGCTCAAAATCTGTGAATACCTTTTTAAACAGCTGTCTTTTTCCATTGTCCTGATTAGAATTGAAAAGAAGAATTTCTTTTTTATCATCAGCGAAAACAGCTGGATCATCCTGGTATCCATATCGGTCGGTAACCAGTTCAATTCTGTCAAGAGTGTCATCAGGATTAACCTTCAATTCCTTGATTACCGGCTCTTTTTCTTCCTTTTTATCCTTGTCTTCCTCTTTCTTATCCTTCTTGTCTTTTTCTTTATCTGAAGATTTTTCCTCCTTCTTTTCTTCAGTGAAGAGATTGTCGAATTTTTCAGACTTAAATGGCTCGTCAAACCAATCCAAAGCCATACGGTAAATGTTGGATTTCTGCATGCCTAAAGGATAAGACGGATTGGTCCTGTCGCTGGCGAAATAAATATATTTTCCGTTTGGAGACCACACAGGATCTTCTTCAGAAACGCCGGTATTGGTAAGGTTTAAAGTCTGTCCTTTTTTGATGTGATAGATGAAAATATCGAGCTCGAAGTTTCTTTTTGCCGAGAATAATACATATTCGTTATTAGGGGAGAAAGAAGGCCTTGAGTTTTGGAATGCCCAAATCTCGTCTTTTACAATAGTTGTAGATGTAAAACTTTTTAAATCCAATAATCGTACTTCATCTCTTCCGCTTAAATAAACAGCTTTTGAAAGATCACTATTGAGTGTGATGCTGCGGTTATTTCTTGAATCTTCCGTTAATTGCTTCGGCTTGCCTTTTCCATCGGCCGGAATAGTAAACCAGTTCTGATAGCCGTTATAAGTCTGGTTGTAAAGAAGAGTACGGTTATCTTTCAGCCATTTCACTTCCATGGCGCGTTCTTTTCCATCAGAGACCTGCTGGGCAAATTTTCCTTCAATATCAGAAACGAATATGATTCCACGGCTTATGAATGCCATTTTTTTTCCGTCCGGAGATACGTCATAATAGGAAATATTATTTTCCACATTAAAATTCTGAGCTTTTTCCAGGGTTTTGTTGGTATTCAGGCTGATGTTGAGAGGAGTTGTGTTTTTTGAGGCGACATCATAAGTATAAAGCTGGTAATCCTTTTCAAAAATAACTTTGGAACCATCTGCTGAAACAAATGGTTTTTTAATGGAAGTTTCAAATTTCGTTAAGGCAGTCTTTTTACCATTTTCGATTTTATAAAGATTATATTCTCCATTATTTTCATCAGAAATAAAATAGATAATACCATTTTTATCTACACTTGGGTTGAAGTCTTTTCCTTCATAGTTGGTGTACTGTTTGAAAGAATTGTTTTTTGGGTTGTATCCAAGAATATCAGGATTATTTTCTCCTTTATAACGCTTACGCTGTACCTGATGGGCACTTTCTGAAGAACTTGTGAAAAGATATTCTCCTGAAGGAGTTTCTACAAGACCATTGGTATTATTAAAATAATTGTTGAAAAGCTTTTGTGGGGTTTTCCCCTCAATTGTAGTTTTAAAGCTGCCGAAATTATTATTTCTGTTGGAAGTAAAATAAATCGTTTTGCTGTCCCACGCCCAGCTTTCCATTTCATCCCTTCCGGTATGGAAGGTTAATTGCTTGATAGTTCCTCCTCCTGCAGGCATTACATACACATCATAATTTCCATATTGATTAGAACTGAATGCAAGCCATTTTCCATCCGGGGAAAGACGGGGATTAATTTCTTCTCCGTCCAGAGCGGTAATTCTTGAAGCGTTTCCTCCATTAGAGTCTGCTTTCCAGATATCGCCGTCATATGCAAAATAAGCTGTTTTTCCATCCGGACTTAATGAGGGACCTGATAAAAAATAAGACTTTTCCTGTGCCGAAATCCCTGCAATAGAAAATGCTGTTAATAACGAAATAATAGTTTTCTTCATGGTAGAATGGGGTATTTATGCAATACGATATATTGATTTTATTATTCTTTGTTGTTGCAGAGAAATACTCATCTGAAGAAAATTTTCTCAGTTTGAATAACTCTTCCAATAATAGTCGAATTATTACGGAAATAGTTACATGAAACATCTGGAAAACCGAATAATATTCGTTGAAACAGAAAGTAAGTTGCACATGGTTATTGTATAGTGCAGTTGTACAATTCGTCAGATTAAGCCACAAAAAAAGACTCACATTTCTGTAAGTCTTTCTGCTCCTCCTGCTGGGCTCGAACCAGCGACCCTCTGATTAACAGTCAGATGCTCTAACCAACTGAGCTAAGGAGGAATGTCCTTTGTTTTAAGTGGTGCAAATATAGGACGAATATTTATACCCTACAAATATTTTTAAGAAAAATTTTAAAAAAATTATAATTTACCCATAAATACTTTGAAGATGTCACTTCCAAAGATCAGTAACATCAATCCTAACAGGAAGATAACTCCAATCATCTGTGCGTTTTCCAAAACTTTCTGAGGAACAGGTTTTCCTACAATAATTTCATATAAAGTAAATAAAACGTGTCCACCATCAAGTCCCGGAATCGGAATAAGGTTCAGGAATGCCAGCCATACGGAGAACATTGCTGTAAAGCTCCAGAAAGCCACCCAGTTGATTTTAACGCTTCCATCCGCATCCTTATCTACAGGCATATTCTTTACAATAGCAATAGGCCCTCCAACGTTTTTATACCCCTGAACTTTAGAATTGAACATGATTTTGAACTGCTTAACCTGAGTCGTTAATGCTTCAATAGTTCTTGTGAATCCTCTTGGAATAGCTTCTCCGAAAGAATACTTTTTATTCGTTACAATATCTTTTGCTATGCTTTTGGTATCAATGGCGATCCCCAGTTTTCCGTTTTTGTCCACAGAAACTGCCGGTAATGTCTGTACAGCTCCGTTTCTTTCAACATCCACAGAAACTGTTTTTCCTTTATTTTCACTTAAAAGAGTGCTTACTTCATCAAAGAATGCCGCTTTCTTTCCGTTGATTCCTACAATTTTATCACCTTTTGCCAGTCCGGATGACTGGGAAGAAGGAGTTGCCAATGAGTCAATAACCATAGAAACTCTTGGTGTGATGTATAGTTTTGCTTCTCTCTGCTTAAGAACGTCTGCTACACCGTCTGCATTGACAGGGAAAGTAACTTCCTGTCCGTTTCTGTTTACGGTAACATGATCTCCCAAAAGGATATTGATGGAAGTATTTTCAAGTCTTTCTGCCGGTTTTCCGTCTACACTAATGATTTTGTCACCATTCTGGAAACCCATTTTCTTTCCTGCAGAAGTGGCTTCAATACCATTTTTAAATTTTGTAATATCTGTATAAGTTTCTCCGTTGAAGAATGATAAACAGCTGTAGATTAACCACGCAAGAAAAAAGTTAACGGTAACTCCCCCCAGCATAATGATAAGTCTCTGCCAGGCTGGTTTTGATCTGAACTCCCAAGGTTCTGCCGGTCTTTTCATCTGGGCAGTATCCATACTTTCGTCCACCATTCCTGCAATCTTCACGTATCCTCCAAAAGGAAGCCAGCCGATTCCGTATTTTGTTTGCTCAGGGTGTTTTCTCCAGTCGTTGTCCGGAAGTTTTGATATATCGATAGGAACTTCTTCCTTCTTTCCGTTCACTTCTATTACTTCAGAATCCGGTAAGTTTTTTGATAAAAATTTATACTGCCATTTTCCGTTGATTTTCTTCATGGAGAATATGGAGAAGTAAGGATCAAAAAACAGGAAAAACTTCTCTGCTCTGGTCTTGAACCATATTGCCGGTAAAAAATGCCCAAGCTCATGAAGAAGCACAAGTATAGAGATGCTCAGAATGAACTGAAAAAGTTTGATTGCTATTTCCATTAATAAATTTTAGATTTTAATTTGCAAAGGTAACAATTATCAAAACTATGCCAAATAAAAAAGCTCCCCGAAACGAGAAGCTTTGTCATATTTAAAGACGATTTGATTATAAATTGAAAGAAACGCCAAGACTGCCATTGTTGCCTACTTCTGCAAAAACCCCAATTTTCTCTGTGAAGAAATAACGGGCTCCGATGTGAGCGCCTACTCCAAAGTCTCTTCCAAGCACTCCAAGGTCTACACCAGGATAAATGTCCCATTTTGAAGGAAGATTCAGGGCTTCCTGCAAATGAAAGTTCAGTCTTCCGAAAACAAAAACACGATTATCCTTATCGTTGTCTTTGTAATTGTCAAAATACCCATTGATCCCGGCACCCACTGAAATAAGTTTGTTGAGTCCATAGTCGTAAGTTCCCGTAATTCCGGTTCCATATCCCCAGGCGCTCAGCCCCAGTTGTATTTTCTGATCTCCCTTTCCTGTCCAGGCCTGAGCATTAGCCATAGCACCAAAAAAGAAGATCGCCACCATAAAAAACAATTTCTTCATAAATTTTTAATTTTAAGGATAATAATAAAAAATATTTCTATCAAAAATGAAACCGAAAGAACGGCAATAGTATAAAAATGGTTGACTTTAATACATTATTAAGAAATAGTGCCCGATTTTTGTGTGGAAAACTACTTTTTCAACCATTTAATTCTCCTTTTGTAAAGATAAAAGCTGTATTTTTATACTTCATATTTGAAATAATTTAAAAGAATAAAAGATGAAAGTTGCAGGGCTAAATTTAGATATCATCTGGAAAAATAAAACTGAGAATTTTGCACGGATAGAAAGTGAACTGCTGAATGTGGAGGCAGATCTGTTTCTTCTTCCTGAAATGTTTTCAACAGGTTTCTGTATGGATGCTTCCGAAGTATCAGACAGGAATAATGAATCGCTGGAATTTTTGAAAAAGATCTCAAAAGAGAAAAATGCAGCATTCTGCGGAAGTGCTCCGGTAGAACAAAATGGAAACTTCTACAACAGGATGTATTTTGTGAAGCCGGATGGCGAAATCTCTTTTTATGATAAGAGGCATTTGTTCTCTTTTTCCGGAGAAGATAAGGTCTACACACCGGGAAAAGAAAGAGTAATTGTTGAATACAAAGGAATACGTTTCCTGCTTCAGGTATGTTATGATCTTCGTTTTCCTGTTTTTGCCCGAAATAATGATGATTATGATGCCATTTTATATGTTGCCAACTGGCCCGAGAAGAGAGTAGGAGCCTGGGAGCATCTGTTGAAAGCCAGAGCTATTGAAAATTTATCTTTTGTATTTGGTCTCAACAGAATAGGAACTGATGGAAATGATCTGTTGTATCAGGAAAGTTCTCACTGCTTCTTTGGTGATGGAAAAGAAATTTCTCAAAAACAGGGAAATCTCGTATCTGCAGAATTATATATGGAAGAATTGAACGATTTTAGAAAGCATTTTCAGTTTTTGAATGACAGAGATTCTTTTTCTATTGAATTTTAGGATTTTCCAACAGATTTCGCAGATCTTCACAGGTTTTTAATTTTTATATAAAGAAAAACAAGTATAATTATCTGTGGAAATCCGTGCGATCGGGAATTATAAAAAGCAAAAAACTGTGAAAAATCACAGTTTTAAGCGTATTGTTGTAAAAGTTGGGTGAGGGTATTCACATCATGAACACCACTTTCTTTCCATAGCATTTCTCCTTTTTTGAAAATGGCCAGTGTAGGAACCCCGCGCACTCCGTATTGAGCGGCCAATGCGGGATATTGATCTACATCTACCTTTATAATTCTGGCCCCTTCGCCAATGTTTTCCTTTACCGTATTTAATACCGAAGACTGTACTTTACAAGGCTGGCACCATGTTGCGAAAAAATCTATCAGAACAGGTCTTTCGGAATCTATAATTTCCTGAAATTTTTGTGACATAGTTTTGGTTTTATTAGTTTGCTTTTTTGTTTGTTTCGTCCTGAATTGCTTTTACATTTTTCCAGGTTGTACCATCATAAGCCTCCACTCCATTTTTCTTCAGAATTTCCATCGCCTGATCTGCCTGAATTCCTTTATTGCAAAATACAACAACTTTTTTTCCTTTTAAAGTTTCTATGTTGTTTTGAATCTCTGCCAAAGGAATATTGATTGCATTTTTTGCTGTTCCTGCAGCATACTGCTCCGGAATCCTGACATCTACCAGTGTTACCTCAGGACTGTTGACTACTTCTTTAATGCTGGCAGTAGGAATTGCTGTTGTAGGTGATGTCTTACAGCTACTTAGCATAAAAGCTAACACTAAAATTAATCCGGAAAACTGAATTTTCATGATCTTACAGGGTCTTAGATTGGCATACGAAATCTGTAGTTGGCAGTTTTTCTGTTTTTTTGATCCCGTTAAAACCTCCTTCTATTTCGGTAAAATTCCTGATTCCATGTGAGTTAAGTATGCTTGCTGCAATCATACTTCTGTATCCGCCGGCACAGTGAAGGAAGAAATGTTCAGAATCATCAATAGTACGTGCCCAGTCACTGATAGTGTCTAGTGGCTTATTATAAGCATTGTCAATGTGTTCTGCAGAATACTCGGTGAGTTTTCTTACATCAATTACGGTAGCATCTGCTGTAAACTGCTCTGCAAATTCAGCCGGAGTAATTCTTTTGATCTCATCCGTTTCCTTGCCTGCATTTTTCCATGCTTCAAAACTTCCTTTCAGGTAGCCAATCACATTATCAAAACCTACTCTGCTCAGTCTGGTGATCACTTCCTCTTCAGTTCCTTCATCAGTAATTAATAATAAAGGGTGTTTTACATCTACAATAAGCGTTCCTACCCATGGGGCGAAATCTCCTTTCAGTCCTATATTGATAGAGTTGGGGACAAATCCTTTATGGAAGTCCGCAGCTCCTCTTGTATCTAAAATTAATGCTCCTGTTTCTTCCGCTAAAGCTTCAAAGTCCTCCGCTTCAACAGGATGTAGTCCTTTGTTCATTACAACATCAAGGCTTTCATAGCCACCTTTGTTTAAAGCGACATTCATCCCGAAGTATTTTGGTGGAGCTGTTAAACCATCCAGAACTTCTCTGATGAAAGATTCTTTGTCCGGTTGGTTAAGAGCATAATTGGTTTTTTTCTGGTTCCCCAGAATATCAACGGTTTCCTTCTGCATATTCTTTCCACAGGCAGAACCAGCGCCGTGAGCCGGATAAACAGTGATGCTGTCATCCAATGGCATGATTTTGCTCTGAAGACTGTCATATAGAATTCCCGCAAGATCCTCCTGGGTAAGATTAGTCGCCTTTTGGGCAAGATCCGGTCTTCCTACATCTCCCAGAAACAATGTATCACCTGTGAAAATTGCCGTTTCAACACCATTTTCGTCTATTAAAAGGTAAGTACTACTTTCCATGGTGTGTCCCGGTGTGTGCAGTACCTTTATTTTCACTTTTCCTATCTCAAAAATCTGATTATCTTCAGCAATAATAGCGTCAAATTCCGGAACAGCAGTAGGTCCGTATACAATCGGAGCACCTGTTTTCTTGCTTAAATCCAAATGTCCGGATACGAAATCAGCATGGAAATGAGTTTCAAAAATATATTTTAAAGTGACATTATCTTTTTCCAGGCGATCCAGATAGGGTTTTACTTCTCTTAAAGGATCAATAATGACAGCTTCATTCTCTGATACAATATAATAGGCACCCTGAGCCAGACAGCCCGTATATATTTGTTCAATTTTCATTGGGTCTTTTTTTTAATGAGTTAAAGATACGAAGTATTAGATCAATTCTAAATGAAATGTTAAATTCCATTGATAGTTTCTTTCAATACTTTGTTAAACATATGTTTAGTATGTGTCGTTTTTTTAGCAAAAAGGATGCCTTACATAATGTCAATTGGCAAATGCTGTTTTATATCATGTCCTGCTTCTGGAACAATGTCTTTAAAGCATTCATTTTACTCTATCTGATAATATATTTTGTACAGAATTTCATTGGTGTTTTCTGTAATGTTCTTCTCTGTTTTGAATTGGAGATATTCCTCTTTATTAGCTTCTCCTTCATCATAACGGATCAGTCTTTTGTACTTGTCATAGAGGTAATCTTTAATTTTTCCGTTGTCTGCTAATCTAATTATTTCACCAAAATATTTTTTAGTGTCTTCGTGCATCGGCCACTTTGTTTCATGAGTTTTATAGAATTCTATCATTTTGTCTATGGCATATACTTCAGACTCGATATTCATATCATTGAAGCCTGTCAGAAGTTCTTTTTTGTCTGCATTTTCTCCCAGCCATTTTGTTTTTGCATACACCGAAGCAAGCACAGCATTAGTCATCATGGAATCTCTTTTGATAACAGGAGATAAGATGATATCCGGAGTATGGCTAATAGGAAGAGTTTTTTTAGCAGCGATATCCAATACACCAAAATAGGTCTCAGCTTTGTTTTTGAGTTCAGACAGTTGATCATGGGTCATTTCATCGCTTGTTCCTCTGATTTTAAAGCCCCACCCTCCGCATTCATAAATAGAAAGGAGTGACTTCTTATCAGTATATTTTACACCTTTGAAAAAATCACGTTCACCCATTGAATGATCAAAAATTGAATAGATATAGTTTACTTTTACCTTATCATTGGATATATCTCCAAACATAGGTTTTAAGTCTACATTTTTATTGGAATTCTGATTCAGAACTGTTTCATATATGGAAAATTCATCTCTCAAAAGCTGGTTGTCAACTAATTTTTTAGGATAAATATATAAGGTCAGGATCGTTTTACTTTTTTTATGGTGTTGTTGTACATAGCTTACCACAATGTGCTTATTCTGTAGATCATAAGATACTATTTCTTCTCTTTGAAAGCCAGACCATAAAACAGGGAAAACGGCTGATGTCGGCAAGTGGGTGTAATCGCCTTTAATCTGTAAATTAACAGGTTCATTTCTTTTCTGAGCAAGAAACAAGGTGGAGGAAAAAGCAAAAATAACGAGTAGAATTTTTTTTAATGACATCATGTGTGGTATATATGTTGTTCTCAAGGCTAAATTAGAAAATAAATTTAGGGAACTTAGAATATAATTTAATCATTAATATTATTTTATTTACTCAAATTTTTCTAAAAAATTTTATATTTATAAGTTTAAAAAAGCAATCAAATGGCAGACAAAACACAATTTATTGAAGAACTTAACGCTAGATATACTCCTAAAGGAGAACATATAATATTAGGAAAAGGGATGTTGGATGGAGAAGTTGTTACGGAAGTAAACGTAACCATTCCCCTGAAAACGATTAACCGCCACGGTCTTATTGCAGGAGCTACCGGAACCGGTAAGACAAAAACATTACAGGTATTCGCAGAACAGCTTTCTCACGCAGGAATTCCGTCTCTCGTTCTGGATATTAAAGGAGACTTTTCCGGAATTGCAGAAGCAGGACAAATGAATCCTATCATTGAGGAAAGATATGCGAAGACACAGCTTCCTTATAATCCCCAAGGCTTTCCTGCAGAATTGATGAGTATTTCCGGAGGAAAAGGAGTGAAACTGAGGGCTACCGTTACAGAATTCGGGCCTGTTTTATTAAGCAAAATCCTTGAATTGAATGATACCCAGCAAAGTATCATGTCTATTGTCTTCAAATATTGTGATGATAAAGGTCTTCCTTTGATTGATCTTAATGACTTGAAGAAAGTATTGCAGTATGTGACCGATAATGCACAGGGAAAAGCTGAGCTTGCAGCCAATTATGGATCCATTGCATCAGCATCTTTGGGAGCTATTTTAAGATCTATTGTAGCTTTGGAGCAGCAGGGCGCAGCAGGATTTTTCGGTGAATTAAGCTTTGACGTTCATGATTTACTGGAAACAAGGGATGGAAAAGGAGTGGTTAATATTTTAAGAGTCGCAGATATTCAGAATAAACCACAGCTTTTCTCAACGTTTATGCTTTCGCTTTTTGCTGAAATTTATATGACGTTTCCGGAAGAAGGAGACAGTGGGAAACCAAAGCTGGTACTATTCATTGATGAAGCCCATCTGATTTTTGATGAAGCTTCCAAAGCGCTTCTTTCACAGATCGAAACAATGGTGAAATTAATCCGTTCCAAAGGAGTAGGAATTTATTTTATTACCCAGATTCCCGGGGATGTTCCAGAAAATGTTCTTTCCCAATTAGGATTAAAAATACAGCATGCCTTAAGAGGATTTACCGCAAAAGATAAAAAAGAAATTACCAAAGCAGTAGAAAATTATCCTACCACAGAATATTACGAAGCTTCCAGCCTGATCCAGAATCTGGGAATTGGAGAAGCATTTGTGACAGCACTGGATGAAAAAGGGATACCAACACCATTAGTGCATACTTACCTGATTTCTCCCGAATCGAGAATGGATGTTCTGAGTGAGGCGGAAGTCTCTGATCTTACTTCCAGATCAGCAATGGTAGCAAAATATGAGCAGGCATTAGACAGAGAGTCTGCCTACGAAATGCTGACCACCAGAATGGAACAGGCAGCACAAAACCCCACACCTGCACAGAAGGCAAAACCCGTAAAAGAAGAACCCGGAATGTTCGAACAGGTTTTACAGAGTAAGGCTGGCCGTACCTTTACCTCTACTTTAATGAGGGAAGGAGCAAAAGCTATTCTCGGAATGTTCGGGCTGGGAGGCCGAAGAAGATAATTTTGAAAGCTAACCTGCTGTGTTTTGATATATTTTTTGTTATTTTAGCAGGTTATCTTTACATAACAGTAAAAAACAGAGCCTTATTTTATTGGGGAATAAAAGCAGGTCTAAATAGTAAACCAGAAAAACAGCAGTTAACACACATTCATGTATTCAATTATAGATATAGAAAGTAATGGTGCAGGTTATAGAAATGAATGCATTATAGATATCGCCATCTACAGATATGACGGTCAGAAAATTACAGATCAGTTTATATCCCTTGTAAACCCCGAAGGTGATATTACTCCTTTTGTACAGAAGCTGACCAGTATTACCCCAAAAATGGTCAAGACTGCTCCGAAATTTCATGAAATTGCCAAAAGAGTGATAGAAATTACTCAGAATACAACTTTGGTAGGTCATAATATTGATTTTGATTACAGGATGCTTCGCCAGTCATTCAAAAGGCTTGGTTATGATTTTAAAATCAATACTTTAGATACAATTCCGTTAGCAAAAAAACTGATTCCTGATGAAGTAAGTTATTCCTTGGGAAAACTGGTGAAATCATTGGGTATTCCATTGACCAACCATCACAGGGCGGAAGGCGATGCAAGAGCTACATTAGAACTTTTCAAACTTCTGATCTCAAAAGATATTGAAAATGAGATTATTCAGAAGCAGCATGATGAGTCTAATGCCAAAACGTATATCAACAAGATCAAAGAACTTACACAGGATCTTCCTAATGACAAAGGTTTTGTGTATTTTCAGGATGAAGCAGGACGTATTATGTTTTCTGATTACGTTCAGGATATCAACAAATTTTCCAAAAAGGTTTTCAATTCGAAATCAAAAAAATGGGAGCAGATCCAGAAAGATCTTGAACAGATTAATTTTGAGCTTACAGGAACAGATATTATTGCCAAACTGATTCTTAATTCCAAGAATATTAAAAAGAAAGAGGTCTTACCTTTCGGATTATATTTCAGGAATAATAAATATGTAGTTGAGAAAAATAAGCTTAATAAAACTGAGAAGCCGGTCTTGAAATTCAGGTCATTTACCCAGGGAACAAAAGCTGTTCAGTTTATTGGTTCTCAGGAAGAATTTAAAGATTTTTCTGTCTTGAAACAAAAAATTGAATTCAGAAAAAGAAATGAGCTATGGCTCGGGCCGGGAAGAAAATTAGGAGAAAAACTGTTTTTAATTATAGAAAACGGAAAAGTGGTTTCATTTGGCTTCTATGAATTGTTTACACAGATTCAGACGCTGAGTAAGCTGGCTAAACTGAAAATTGATCTTCCGCTGTCTTCTACAGATTTGAATAACGAACTGCAGCTGGCACTTCTTCGAGCGGATTTTGAGACCTTACCACTGCCGAAGTGATAGAGTGTCTTCATGTTATAAGTTTTATTCTGCAGACCATGCCATTCAAATCAATTGTACTGAAATAAAAAATAAATAGTATTTTTGCAAAAAATAAATAGTAGCAATGCAAAATTTTAAACAAAATAAAACTGGAAAAAAGGGAACTGTAAAGTTCTCTAAGGTTTGGAATATTTAAAAGAGTTGTCTTGCATAAAAAAATAATCAATGTGGCAGGCTCTTTTTCGAAGAATCTGCCTTTTTTTATGTTAAAATGAAATTATGAATTCAAAAGAATTATTAAAGATTGCCAATGAGTTTGGCACACCGGTGTATGTTTATGATGCTGAATCCATCAAAATTCAATACGAAAAACTTACTTCTTCATTTTTAAAACATACTAAGTTCTTCTACGCAGCGAAGGCCTTGACCAATATCAATATTCTTAAGTATGTCAAGAATTTGGGTGCATCTTTGGATTGTGTATCTATCAACGAAGTTAAGCTGGGATTAAAGGCAGGATTTTCGAAAGAAAAGATATTATTTACACCCAACTGTGTTGACCTTGCTGAAATAGAGGAAGCAATGACTTTTGGTGTTCATATTAACATTGATAACATTTCTATTCTTGAGCAATTCGGGAATAAATACGGAAATACCTATCCGATTTTAGTAAGAATCAATCCGCATATTTTTGCAGGAGGTAACTATAAGATTTCAACTGGGCACATCGACAGTAAATTCGGGATTTCTATTCACCAGGTTCGTCACATCGAAAGAGTGATGAAGAGTACCAACCTTAATGTTGAAGGTCTTCACATGCACACGGGAAGTGAAATAAAAGATCCGGATGTATTCCTTCAGGCTTTGGAGATTATGCTGGAGCTTTCTGAGCATTTCCCGAACCTGAAATATCTGGATATGGGAAGCGGATTCAAAATCCCTTACCAGGATAGTGAAGAAGAAACTGATGTGAAAACATTAGGTAAAAAAGTAGAGAAAGTAATTTCTGAATTTTCAAAATCTACAGGAAAAAAATTCGAATTATGGTTTGAGCCTGGAAAATTCCTGGTGGGGAAAAGTGGATATTTATTAGTGAAAGCTAATGTGATCAAGCAGACAACAGCTACTGTTTTTGTTGGAGTGAATTCCGGATTTAATCATCTGATCCGCCCAATGTTCTATGATTCTTACCATATGATTGAAAACCTGTCCAATCCAAAAGGTGCAGAAAGAATTTATACGGTAGTAGGAAATATCTGCGAAACAGATACGTTCGCATGGGACAGAAAACTGAATGAGGTAAGAGAAGGAGATATTCTTGCTTTCCATAATGCAGGAGCTTACGGTTTTGAAATGAGTTCAAACTTCAATTCTAGATTAAAGCCAGCAGAAGTATTATTCTTAGACGGAAAAGCTCATTTGATCCGTAAAAGAGACGAGTTTGAAGATTTGTTGAGAAATCAGATTGAAATAGTAATGTAAAATCCGAAACATATGATATAAGCAGCTGCCTTTTTGGTGGCTGTTTTGTTTTACATGGAAATGAAACCTCACGGGTTTTCAAAACCCGTGAGGTTTCAATAGAATCAAAATTAAATTACAATTTTTTAACATCGAGTTAGGGATGGAGTCTCAACTTTATTAGTTAAATTTGATAGAGATAGGAAGATTTTCTTCTTCTCAAATACTATTTTCACCAAAAAATAACCACCAAAACAGACTAATTATGGCAAAAAACATAGCAGAGCAGATTGTTGAAATGCTCGAAAATGCCAATGTGAAAAGAATTTATGCAGTAACCGGCGACAGTCTCAATCATCTGAATATTGCCGTTAAAAAAAGCAGCATCCAATGGATTCATGTAAGACACGAAGAAGTAGGGGCTTATGCCGCAGCAGCAGAGGCTGAGCTTGATGGTTTGGCAGTTTGTGCCGGAAGCTGCGGCCCCGGACACGTTCATTTGATCAATGGAGTGTATGAAGCTCATCGCTCCCATGTTCCTATGCTGGTGATTGCCTCCACCATTCCCAGTGATGAAATGGGCATGGATTACTTTCAGGAAACCAATACGATAAAGCTGTTTGATGACTGCAGCTATTATAATCAAATGATTACCCGGCCGGAGCAGGTGCAGAGAACTGTGCAGACTGCTATTCAGCATGCTATATCCAAAAAAGGAGTTGCGGTCATAGGTCTTCCGGGAGATGTTTCTGAGCTGGATGCCGAAGAAGGCTCTACCTCCACCCAGATTTTTAAAACCAATCCTGTGATAAGACCATCGGATGACGAGTTGAAAAGCCTGTCAACACTGATAAATAACAGTAACAAAGTAACAATCTATTGCGGAATTGGTGCTGCTGAAGCACGTGATGAGGTGATCGCTTTGTCAAAGCTGTTAAAGGCACCTGTAGGATATTCATTCCGCGGGAAAATGGCTATTCAGCCCAATAATCCCAATGAGGTAGGGCTTACAGGTCTGTTAGGATTTCCTTCGGCCTATCATGCCATGCACGAAGCTGATCTTGTTATTCTTTTAGGGACGGATTTCCCTTATCAGAAATTTATGCCTGTAAAAAATAAAATCGTCCAGATTGATGAAAGTCCTGAAAGATTAGGAAGAAGAGCAAAACTCGAACTAGGACTTGCCGGAGATGTCAAAGAAACCATCAAAGCATTATTGCCGTTACTTGACGAAAAAACTGATGTTCATTTCCTGAACGAGCAGCTGGCATTTTATGATAAAGTGAAAGAAAGCCAGTTGGAGTATGTGAAAGATTCTGGAAAAGAGAATGCTATTCAGCCGGAATATGTGGCCCATACTTTAGACAAACTTGCTAAGCATGATGCTATTTTTACGGTAGACACCGGAATGTGCTGTGTATGGGGAGCAAGATTTATTACAGGAACAGGCGAAAGGAAAATGCTGGGTTCATTCAATCATGGATCAATGGCTAACGCAATGCCAATGGCAATCGGAGCAGCTTTAGCTCATCCTGAGAAACAGGTGATTGCCCTATGTGGAGACGGTGGACTATCCATGCTTTTGGGGGATATGGCTACTATTTTTCAGTATAAACTTCCTGTGAAACTAATTGTTTTCAACAACAGAACGTTGGGAATGGTAAAACTGGAAATGGAAGTTGGCGGGATGCCAGATAATGAAACCGATATGATTAACCCGGATTTTGCCATGGTAGCACATGCGATGGGCTATCCGGGAAAAAATGTTCATCTTCCTGAAGAAGTAGAAAGTGCCATCAAAGAATGTCTGGATCACAACGGACCTTATCTTCTGAATATTTTCACCAATCCCAATGCGCTGGCTCTTCCTCCGAAGGTTGAATTTGATCAGATTATGGGAATGACCAAGTCTATGGCTCAGCTCATGCTTGGAGGTAAAATGGATGAGGTTTTTGAAACCGTAAAGACCAATTATAAACATATCAAAGGCCTGCTATAATAAGAAAAGAAATAATAAGACAGTTGTCTGATATTCAGAAACTATATATAAAACTTCATGCTTGGCGTGAAGTTTTTCTTTTTTATACATAAGCTAAATATTTACCTTTGTTTATTATTAGGAAACAAGCATGAGAACTATATTTTTATTTTTGGCTTTATGTGCAATGAATTTTTCACTGGCGCAGGATCAGGAAGAAAGGGATGATTCTTTTATCAGAGAGAGTAATAAAAATCTTTTAAAAATAGATATTAAAGAACCCTTTATGCAGGTTGCTGTAAAATGTAATGATTTTAAACCCGCTGCTTTTGAAGGAGGTGTTGCAGCCTACAAAGATATCCTGAACCGATATATGTATGCGTACCTGAATTCTGATTTCTATGCTTTGACGGGAGATTTTACCTTTACCTTAGTGCTTGATGAAAAGGGAAAAGTAACAGATGTGAAAGGAATGCCTAAGGTGACCAACAGCGAAGTTTTCTTTGACGATATGCAGTACGTCGTAAGAAGGATAAAGAGAAACTGGATTCCGGCGTCTTGTAACGGGAAGCCAGTAGCCTCACAGATTAAAGTTAAAATGAACTTTTCTTCAATGTCTGCAGATATCGATTAGGATTATTAGTTTTCTTTTTTAAAATTAAAGTAATGGGAGGCTCAATGAGAGAATTCCAATACTTTTTCAATTTATGATTTTGTTAAAATAATAGCGCTGACATTCTGTCACAATATTTTGTATCTTTGCAAACTTATTCGTTCGTAATTTTAAATTACGAATCTTAAATCGATTATCGTGCAGGAAAAATATATAGACGAAACAAAACAGGGCGAAGCTTTTGCTATTGCAGAAAGACCGGAGAACTCTAAAAAACTGTTTTTAGAAAGCTATGGCTGTCAGATGAATTTCTCTGACTCTGAAATTGTTGCATCCATTCTTAATGAACAGGGGTATAATACAACGATGAAAGTTGAAGAAGCCGACCTGATTCTTTTAAATACATGCTCCATCCGCGAAAAAGCGGAACAGACCGTAAGAATGCGTCTTTCTCAGTTCAAAAATCTTAAAAAAGAAAGACCGAATATGACGGTTGGTGTTCTGGGATGTATGGCAGAAAGATTGAAAACCAAGTTTTTAGAAGAAGAACAATTGGTAGATCTTGTTGTAGGTCCTGATGCCTACAGAGACTTACCGAACCTTTTGAAAGAAACTGACGATGGAAGAGATGCCATCAACGTTATTCTTTCCAAAGAAGAGACGTATGCCGATATCAATCCTGTCCGTTTAGGAGGAAACGGTGTTACCGCTTTTGTTACCATTACAAGAGGTTGTGATAATATGTGTACATTCTGTGTGGTTCCATTTACCAGAGGAAGAGAAAGAAGCCGTGATCCACACTCTATTATTGAAGAATGTAAAGATCTTGCCAATAACGGATATAAAGAAATTACCCTTTTAGGACAAAACGTAGACTCTTACCTTTGGTATGGAGGAGGTCCTAAAAAAGATTTTGCCAAAGCATCTGAAATGCAGAAAGCAACAGCCGTAAATTTTGCGCAATTGCTTGATCTGGTAGCTAAAGCTGTTCCTGAGCTGAGAATCAGATTCTCTACTTCCAACCCTCAGGATATGAGTCTGGACGTATTCAGAATGATGGCAAAACATGACAACATCTGTAAATATGTACATCTTCCTGTACAAAGCGGAAGCAATAATATGCTGGAAGCGATGAACAGACAACATACCCGTGAAGAATATCTTGATCTGATCAGAAAAGCAAAAGAAATTGTTCCGGAAGTAGCATTTTCACAGGATATGATCGTAGGATTCTGTAATGAAACAGAAGAAGACCACCAGGATACCTTGAGTCTGATGAGAGAAGTGGAATATGACTACGGTTATATGTTTGCGTACTCAGAAAGGCCGGGAACTCCTGCTCACAAGAAAATGGAAGACAATATTCCGGCTGATGTGAAGCAGAGACGTCTTGCTGAGGTTATTGCCCTTCAGGGAGAGCTTTCAAAACAAAGAATGAAATCCTATGTTGGAAGAGAGCATCAGATTCTGATTGAAGGAATTTCCAAGAAAAATAAAAACCAGTGGAAAGGAAGAAACTCTCAGAATGCCGTATGTGTCTTCGATAAACTGGAAGGACAGAAAATAGGTGACATTGTGAACGTTTTTGTGTATGACAATACGCAAGGCACACTTTTAGGGAGAACAGTTGAATAAAATTAAGTTTCAGGGTCCAAAGGAATTTGGACAGACAAGCGAAAAGATGCTATCACTGAAAAATTTAAAAAGAAAATATATATTCTAAAAAAAATCAACGGGTATATTACCGTAAGATTTTTAGTAAATTGTTACGCAGTTTACAAAATCACTCGAAGGCTGGATGCCGGAAGAGATAAAAGGTTTAAAAGTAGATTATTATCAGGATTTAACCTATAAAATTGAAAATGGAAAAGTTTCAGAGGTATTACCTTAGCTTTTTGTTACTTATCGTTTACACCAATACTATTGCACAGGTCAACTGTAATGCAGTAGAGGGTGAGAACTGCAAAAAAGCTTGTGAGTTATACAACTGGGCTTCAGATTTACAAAGTTTCGCAGAATCTCAGGAAGGCTTTGACAAAACCACTGAATTGTCTTCTGATTTCTCTCATGTATATATGGAAAAAGCCGTTCCATATCTTAAAAACGGAGATTTTGTAACCTGGAAGATTCTAATAGATAAAGCAGTTACCTTAGATCCCGGGATGCACCCTGGTTACAGAGGCTGGACAAAGTTTCAGTTTCTGAGAGGCTATAGAAGTGCAATTCAGGATTTAGAAGGTTTAAATATATATGAGCCTGGAGACTTAGGAAGGTCTCAAAACGGAGACTATAGTACGGACTTAGTAAGAGCGATGTCCTACAGTGCTTCAGGACAGAAAGAAAAAGCAGCTGGGATTATAGAAAGGCTTCTGGCTGCCAGAGGTTATGCGAAGGGAATGTTTGATCATTATCAGCTGGGAATTACCTATCTTGAGCTGGGAAGATATGACAAAGCCCTGGAAAATTTTGAAAAACAAAGCAAAGGGTACGGCTTTGCTGAGAATACATACTTTAAAAGTAAAGTTTCTAAGATCAGAAACAAAGATTATTTGGATTTAAACATGTTAGCCCTGCAAACGTATGATGAAGGAAAGACCTTGAAAGCTGTCTGCACTCATCAATTTAACAAGGTCTACACACAACAGGTTGAAGTGCTGTAGAAGATTAACATTCAATCAATAATCAAAAATTTACTTATGAGCAACGAGCTACAAAACATAAAAAACCGTTTCGGAATTATCGGAAACTTTCCTGCACTCAATCGTGCCCTGGAAAAATCTATCCAGGTTGCACCCACAGATATCTCTGTACTTGTGATTGGAGAAAGTGGGGTGGGAAAAGAATTTATTCCGAAAATCATTCATTCAGAATCCAGAAGAAAACATCAGCCTTATATCGTGGTAAACTGTGGAGCCATTCCGGAAGGAACCATAGACTCTGAGCTATTCGGGCACGAAAAGGGAGCTTTTACAGGAGCTACAGCTACAAGAAAAGGATATTTTGAAGTGGCAGACGGCGGAACCATCTTTTTGGATGAGGTAGGAGAACTTCCCCTGCAGACTCAGGTACGTCTTTTAAGAGTGCTGGAAAGTGGTGAATTTATGAAAGTAGGTTCTTCACAGGTGCAGAAAACCAATGTGAGGATTGTGGCAGCTACCAACGTTAATATGATGAAAGCCATCCATGACGGAAGGTTCCGTGAGGATTTGTATTACCGTTTGAATACTGTTCAGATTGATATGCCTCCTTTGAGAGAAAGAAAAGGAGATATCCATTTGTTATTCAGAAAATTTGCAATAGATTTTGCTGAAAAATACAGAATGCCGGAACTGGAGCTGGAGCAGAGTGCTGTTCACTATATAGAAAGTTATTCTTTCCCGGGGAACGTCCGCCAGCTAAGAAATTTAGTAGAGCAGATGACCGTTGTGGAAAGAAACAGAAATATTACTGCTGAAAAACTTGCCGAGTATATTCCGATGGAAACCCATCTCCCAATGGTCGTAAATACTCAAAGTACTCCCAAGCAGAGCGATTTCGGAAGCGAAAGGGAAATCATGTATAAAATCCTGTTCGATATGAGGAATGATATTAATGATTTAAAATCCTTAACTTCGGAACTGATCAAGAACAGAGGTACAGCAGATCTGAGCAATCATGAGAAAAATCTGATCAACAGAATTTACACTTCTGATAGTCAGTCACAAGTGAATTCCGGGTCGATGTTATATTTTGAAAATAATAATGATACACCGGCCGTTCAGACTCCTACGATTATTTCAAATCCTGATGACAGCTATGAAGATATTGAAGATATCGAAATTGAAGAAAACAGACCGGAATCACTTTCTCTTCAGAATAATGAAAAAGATTTGATTATCAAGGCTTTGGAAAAGCACAAAGGACGTAGAAACAGAGCTGCAGATGAACTGGGAATCTCACAAAGAACTTTATACAGAAAAATAAAACAATATAACCTGGAAGATTAGCACAACATAAATAATGAAAGTCAATTTAACACCTAAGCCGATCAATTTTAAACTCGGAGAATATATTAATAAAGGTTTCGAACTTTTAAAGAAAGATTTCGGAAATATTTTTGTAGCATTTTTCATGTGCTTTATCATGTCGATCATTCCGTTCTGCGGAATATTAGCAATGGGTAATTTATACAAATACCTTCAAAGGCTGAACAGAAACCAGCCGGCAAGTCCCGGAGATATCTTTGATTTTAAAGATTTTATGCCTTATTTTATGCTGCAGTTAATTGTTTTCGGAGGTGTTTTACTGCTTTACATTCCTTTATTTGCTGTGCTGGGTATATCAGGTGCTTTATCTGAGGGTAATGAACCCAATCCAATGGTAGCATTTTTTGTGTTTCCCTATATGTTTTTATTGATTGGAGCGATATATTACTTTGTATTAAAGGGTTTTTATATCATACCATTAATCAGTCTTAAAGGCATCAGGGAAGTAAAAGAAGCCTGGGTTATTTCAAAAATAATGACCAAAGGAAATCTATTGTCAATCTTCCTTTTCTCTGTAGTAGTAAGTATTTTGGCTCAGATTGGGATTATTGCCTGCGGGATAGGAATTTTTCTTACCTTACCATTCTTATATACAGCAAATTATTTTGCTTATGAAGATGCTATTCAACAAATTGAGTATGATGAAATTACGGAAATCGGATTTAAAGATGGATTTTAAAATTAAAAATATAAGCCTGAAACAATCATTATTTACGGGAATGCTCTTTGCGTTGCTGGGAGTTTTAAATTCATGCTACAGTTTTACGGGATCGTCTCTTACAGATGAGAAAACAGTTCAGATCAATGAATTTCCCAATAATGCACCGCTGGTAAATCCTGCATTATCACAACAGTTTTCTACAGCAATACAAAACAGATTCCTTCAAAGAACAACTTTGAAGGGAACGAAAGAAAATCCGGATATCCTGATTGAAGGAGAAATTACAGACTATTCCATTACGCCTACCACCATCAGCTCCAATACCCAGACCAACCCTTCTGGTGGAGTGATTCAACAGGCACAGAATAAACTTACGATTACGGTAAAGGTACATTATGAAAATAAAATCCATCCGGATGCAAGTTTTGACAGAACGTATTCTGATGAAGCCGCTTTCAACAGTGATGTATCCTTAAGTCAGATCGAAGACCAGCAGGTAAAACTGGTAACAGATAGAATTATTAACAAGATATTTAACGACATTGTAGCGAACTGGTAAGATGAATCCGAGAGTTTTAGAATTAATAAAAAATCCGAAAAATATTCAGTCTGAAGACCTTGGTCTTTTGAAAGAAGAGATTCACACTTTTCCTTATATTCAGAATATCAGGGCACTTCACCTGTATGGCGTGCATCTGTACGAAAAAGAAAACTATCAGAAAGAGCTTTCTACAACAGCTGCGTATACTACTGATAAGAAAATTCTGTATCAGTTGATTAACGGGAAGATCAAACAAGAGCCCAAACCGGAAATTGTTGAAGAGAAGAAACCTTTTGCAACAATCGAAAAGCCTGCTCAATTAGCTCCAAAGGCAAAATCTTTCCCTATTAAAAGAGAAGAAGATATTTCTTTGGAAAAGCCATCGGAAGAAAAAGAAAATACTTGTGTATTACCAATCTCACAGGAAGCTAAGCCTATTTATGTAAAAGGTGAACGAAACAGAATTTTATTTGAAGGAGAAGAAAACTTCCTGGATGAAGTAAATTCTGAGACCATCGATATTGAATCTACCCTTGAATCAGGAACTCTGGTAACACAAAAGACAGATACTGTAGTTGAAGAACAGGTTAAGGAGGAAGCAGCATCCATACAGACTCAGGGTGATGAAAATGGAGGAGAGAACTTTACACGGGAAACCATCATTCACGAAGAGCAGATTTCTTCAGAAAAAGAGGAAGAAAAGATTGAGGAAGAAGAGAATGTCAGCTTCCATGAAGTAGTCCCTTTAGCACCGGAACTACATATTGAAGAGGCGGTAGCAGAAGAACCTGTAAAAGCTGAATCAACAGCACATAAAACGGAAACTGTTTCTGAGGAAGAACCTGTTCAGCAAGAAGAAATACAAGTTGCAGCAGAAGAGAACGCCGGAGAAAACTTTACACCGGAAACCATCATTGACGAAGATCAGATTTCTCTTGAAAAAGAAGAAGAAAATGGTAATGAAGAAGCGCCTTCAGCGAAATTATCTGATGCGGAAGTAAGCTTCCATGGAACAGAATCGTTTATGCCGGAAGTTAAAATCCAGGCCAACAACGAGGAGATTTCTGAAACAGCTGAAGTATCTCAATCCAATGTAAATAAACATGAGGAAGAGATGAGACGCCTTATTGAAGAAGTTGAAAAGAAAATGAAGGAGGCTAAGCCTGTTGTTCAGGAAGAAAAAGTCGAGCCGGAAGCTTCTGAAGATCATGAAATTAGCTTCGCTGATACCCAAAGTTTCCATTTCTGGTCAACCAGTGAAGAAAAACCTGAAGAAATAAAAGAAGAGCCTGTAAAGGAAGAAGTTGTTGAAAATCAACCATCTGTAATCGAGGATGTTACATCAGAAATTGCAGAAGAAAAAATACAGGAAACAGCTGAAGTGCAGACTGCATGGAAGCCAATGAGTGTGGAATCCCATTTACCAGATTCATTGATCAGTAAAGCAGAAAAAGCATCAACCCCTGAAATTAAAACTCAGGAAACAGAAGCTGTAACTGTTGCAGAGCCGGAAGTGACTACCGTGGAGTCCAAATCAGGTGAGACAAATGAAATTATTGAAGAAACTGCTCAGGAAGAAGTTTTACCAATAGCAGAAAATTCTGAAGTTGAAAAGGATCATTCTGCTCCGGTTGAATCAGCTCAGGAAGAAAAAACGGAAACAGAAACAGTAAATGAAGATGTTCCTGTAATGAATGTTTCTTTCTTTGGAACCGATATTTCTACCCTTAAGGTTGAAGAAAAGAAACAGGAAGCTGTAGAAAAAGTACAGGAGGTTACTATGAAAAATACCACTCAATCATCAATAGACAGTAATGTTCCGGGTTTTATCAATACATGGCAGAGCTGGCTTAAGATTGACAGAACAGAAGAAACAGTAAAGGACAAAGCCGAAATCAAAGAAAAGGCTATTGAAACCTTTATTGAGAACAATCCCAGAATCAGTCAGCTAAAGGAAGAAAGTACCTATGTTGTAAAAGAAAAGAATGATGATATCTCGCATTTGATGACGGAGACATTAGCTAATCTTTATTTTGAACAGAAACTCTATACAAAGGCAATAAAGGCGTTTGAAATATTAATCAAAAAGAGTCCTGAGAAAAAAGAATATTTTGAATCCAAAATTCAGGATATCAAGGACTTCAGAAGTAAAAACTAAAAAATAAAAAGGTACTGATAAAAACAGTACCTTTTTATTTTATAATTTCTGAGAACTACTTTTACTACTTCTTATTTTTTTCCAGGCCTTTCGTCCAAATACGATAACAACAATTAATGTAATGATGGCAAATATTGCGGCGATAACCGGTGCTGCCATCGCAAGAACAGACATTATACCGGCACCTGCCGTCTCCGTTGTTCCTACCATGGAATTTCCCAAACCTCCTGTAGTAGCAGTAGAGGCAGCCCTTATTCCTGCAAATCCGGAGCTGATCGTAGCAGCGGTACCTCCTCCGGCAATCAATGCCAGTGCCCATTGTGGAAAAGTTCCAAGTTCAGCAAACTGACTGGCAAATAATATGGAACCAGCAACAGTTGCCATAGGTATGGAAACAGTATCCAGTAAATGATCAACAAAAGGGATGTAGTAAGCGAGGATCTCAATAACAGTAGCTATTCCTGTTGTAATAAGCGTAGGGAGACCAGCAAGCCATTCAAAATGCTCATTCATCGGAATCCAGTTAAAATAAGAGGCAAGGCTTACAACAAACATAGGGAGAAACACCCGGAAACCTGTAGCTGCCGCCAGTCCAATACCGATAAAAGCACTGATTATATAAGAAAAATAGGGAACATTGTCTAACATATTAATTTTCAGATTTATTGTTTTCCCTAAAAATACAAAAACTATATGATATTTGGAGCGTTGTTGATTTTAGAGTTCCAGATACGGGATGCGGGGTACGAGGTTTTGAGCTTTACTATTTGTGATTTGCCAGAAAGTAAAAAGAAGATTTTATCTGTGACAATCTGTGCGATCTGTGGGAAATAAAAAGAACTGTAAGAAAATGCCTCACAGTTCTATATTATTTCATCAGAATAGATGATTACTTTTTTTGAGCTTCACAAAGCTTGATGAACTGTGCCTCCACGTCCTGGAATTTCGGTGGCATCTCAGAAGAAACCCAAAACAGCATTGCCATAGATTTTTCTCCAAAGGCCTGCCTGAAAAGATCTTTATTCAGGCGGTAACATTCTCTCAGCAGCCTCTTGATGCGATTCCTGTGCACAGCTCTTTTAAAATATCTTTTAGAAACAGAAACTCCGAATCTTGCAGCTTCTACCGGAAGGTTAGGTTTATCTTTCAGAACAATGATCCTTAGATTTCCACTCGTTCTCCATTTGCCTTTCTCAAAAAGCAAACTGATTTCCGTGTTTTTTTTGAGCTTTTCCGCTCTTGGATATTTGAAGTTCTGCATTAATCTTTCATCTTTTTCACTAAATGATTAATCACTTCAGCGGCTGCATACAATCCGAAAATTGCAGGAATAAAGCTAATGGTACCATAGAATGATTTTTTGAAATTGCTTCCGTCAGTCATTTTTAAGCTTTCCTCCTTTTGAATTTCATTGGAGAACACACATCTGATTCCTTTATTGATTTTTTCTTTCTTAAGCCTTTTTCTTACCTGTTTTGCAAGGAAACAGTTGTGGGTTTTACTGATATCCCTTACCATCACCATACTCGGATCTGTTTTTCCTCCGGCTCCCATAGAACTTACAATCTTGATCTTTCTTCTTCTGGCAGCTTTTATTAAACAGATTTTTGGCGTTACACTGTCAATACAGTCAAGTACATAATCAAACTTTCCGGAATCAAGGATTTCATCCATTCTCTCAGGATTCAGAAACTCATTGATCCTGATTAAATTAAGTTGTGGATTGATATCAAGAAGCCTTTCAGCTACAACCTCTACTTTATGTTTGCCAACAGTAGAATGTAAGGCAGGAAGCTGTCTGTTGATATTTGTAATATCTATGGTGTCTCCATCCACTATGGTCATATTTCCTACGCCGGCCCTGGCAAGAAATTCTGCAGCAAAAGAACCTACTCCTCCTAAGCCTACTACAAGCACATTGGCCTTGATGAGCTTATCCAATCCATCTTCCTTTATCAAAAGTTCAGTCCTTTCCAGCCAGTATTTATCCATTTTTTATTGTATGTAAATTTTCTAAAATTTGTTCATTAAGTTGCCCCAGAGAAATTTCTTTTATTTCCGAAACTTTAAGGTACAATTCTCCGATATTAAAGTCTTCATTGTCAGTTTCTAAAAAGAATTTGTTTAATGGAGTGTTTTTCACAATATCCTGCAAAGATAAATTATACAAAACAGCTTTTCCAAAACTCAGGTAAAAATTATTGGCAAGAAGATCTTCTGCAATTTGACGTTTTTTATTAAAACCATGAATGATCATGGGCTGTCCGGCCTTCTTCCCCAAAGAAATGACCTCATAAAATTTTCTGACACAATGAATGATCATAGGTTTTTCGACTTCATTGGCCATCTTTATCTGTCTTAAAAAAACTTCTTCCTGGATTTTCTGATCAATAGAAACCAAAGAATCCAAACCACATTCACCGATAGCAAAACAGTTTTGAAACATTGTGTCTTCCATCCATGAAAACTGTTGTTCGAGATGGGCAACATCAATATCCTGGGGATGAATTCCGATAGAATAAGGAGAGTCAGGAGGAATTTGCTCTATGTTCAGATTATAAATTCCATTTCTGATATATTTCTTATGATGATGAAAATCAAAAAATTCCATATCCAAAAGTAAGCAATTTCAGATTTAATCTAAAATTATTAAACGATCGTTTATAAATGTGTTAAAAATTTCTTAACTTTACTCAAAGTACACTTCATGAAAAAAAAATTTACAGAAAAACAGATTCACATACTGGATATTGCAGAAGAGCTTATCGCGAAGAAAGGATATGAGGGAACTTCTGTAAGAGATATTTGTTCTAAAGCGAATATCAACGTCGCCATGATTTCTTATTACTTCGGTTCTAAAGAGAAAATGATGTCTTATCTCTATCAGTACAGAGTATTGAAAACAAGAGAGAATTTTTCAGAATTTGCGGATACCATCAAAGAAGGTAAACCTGAAATGCAGCTGCGGGAAATGATCAAGTACATCGTTTCTCAGCTTTTCAAGTATAATTATTTCCATGGTTTTGTAACCCAGGAGCTTCGTCATACGGAGAATCTTAAAGATGAACTGCTGGATTTCTATCAGCTATTCGTGAAAAAACTGGATGAAGTCATTAAGAAAGGTGTTGCATCAGGTGTTTTTACTTTTACACCCAAACCTGAAGATATTCTTACCATGATCATCGGATCCACTTTATTTGTCATCAGGAATAAAAATTTCTATGAACTCTATGTTCCGAGCAAAAATGAGGAAACCTATGCCAAAGAAGCTGAGAAAAAGGTGAGAATGAATCTTTTATTAAGTGTTTTTGCTATTTTGGGATACGCTGCAGACTAAAATTACGTTAAATATTCATAAAAAAAAATCTATTGGCAAAAAAGTTATATTTTTGCAAATTAGTAAATCGGCTGTATAATCCGAAAACTGTTGAATTTTATATATGAAAAAATATATTTTAGGTCTTTTTGCTGTAGCGGTGATTACATCTTGTGTAAGTCAGCAGGAGAGAGCAATGAGAAGTGCTGATAAAGAATTTATCTTAAAGGCAGCTAATGAAAATTTTGCCAAGAAAAAATGGAAAAATGCATTGGCTCTTTACGACAGACTTGCCAATCTTGTGGCGGGAACAGATGATTTTCCTAACGTAGGTTTCAATACAGCTTATGCCAACTATTATGACAAAAGTTATAAGCTGGCAGGACACCAGTTTAAGAATTTTGCAGTAAGTTTTCCAAAAGACCCGAGAGCAGAAGAAGCAGCATATATGTCTGCTTTATGCTACTATGAAGGTTCTATGGATTACAACCTGGATCAGTCGAGTACAGAATTGGCCATTAATGAGCTTCAGGAATTCCTGAACAATTATCCCAACTCTGAAAGATCTAAGAATATCAGCCAATTAATTGATGAATTGTCTTATAAGCTGGAATTTAAAGCTTATGAAAATGCAAGACAATACTACAAAATGGGTGAGTATAAAGCAGCAAACGTAGCATTTGATAATGTGCTGGAAGATTTTCCAAGTACAAAGCTTCGTTCAAAAATTTATGATTATATCATGAAAGCACGTTATGAACTGGCGATGAAATCTGTTTATAATCTTAAAGATGAACGTATTGAGAGCGCGCTTACGTATACAAAGCTTGTAGAGAAAGAGCTTCCTAATACAGAATATTCTAAAACTGCAACAGATCTTAGAGAAAAACTGGAAAAAGAAAAACAAAACTTCGCAGTTGTTAAAAAACAAACTGAAGCCAGAATGGCGGCTTTAACGGCAAGACAGAAAAAAGAAGCTGAAAAACTGGCTGATAAGGATAAAGCTGACCAGCAGATCAAAGATCAGATCAGCAATGAAAAGAAAGCAATGCAGTTACAGAGGGACAGTGCAGCACTTAAAACACCTCCGCCGGCAGCGACTTTCAAAATTCAAAGATAATTCGTAAATTTGCCATCTTAAAATAAAAATAATTTTCTCAAAATGAGTGTAAAAGATACAAAAGCAGAAGTAAATACAATTACTTACGATAAAGATAAGATTGAAGATAAAGTAGGTTCAATCTATGAAGCTATTGTTATCATGGGAAAGAGAGCAGAGCAGATCAATGCGGAGATCCGTACGGAGCTTCACAACAAACTGGATGAATTTGCCGTTCACAATTCTACATTAGAAGAGGTTTTCGAAAACAGAGAACAAATTGAGATCTCTAAACATTACGAAAAGCTTCCAAAGCCAACTTCAATTGCTATTGAAGAATGGTTAAACGGAGATGTTTATTTCAGAAAAACAGAAGAAAGAAAGTAATCTTCTGTGTTTTAATAAATCAAGGTCATAAAGGAATTCACTTCTTTTATGACCTTTGTTGTTTTAAAACCTCATTGTGTGGGAAAAAATAAGTACTTTAGTGTTTCCAAAAATTAGAACTTAATGAGTGTTTCCGGTAAAAAAATACTTATCGCTGTCTCCGGAGGAATTGCGGCATATAAAATCCACTTTCTGATCAGGGATTTTGTGAAAAAAGGTGCCGAAGTACAGGTTATTATGACTCCTGATACAGAAAACTTTGTGACGAAACTAAGTCTGTCTACATTATCCAAAAAACCGGTGTATTCGGATTTTTACAGTGATAACGGAACATGGAACAGCCATGTGGATATGGCTCTGTGGGCAGATGTTATGATTGTTGCCCCATGTACGGCCAATACGCTGTCTAAAATGGTTCACGGGATGTGTGATAATCTCGTTATTGCAACCTATATGTCTGCAAAATGTCCGGTATTCATTGCGCCTGCAATGGACCTTGATATGTATGCACACCATTCTACCCAAAAAAATCTGGAGCAGGCGGAAAGCTTCGGACATATTATTATTCCGGCGGAAAACGGAGAGCTTGCCAGTGGACTGATCGGGCAGGGAAGAATGGCAGAGCCGGCAACAATTTTTAATGCTGTTGAACATTATTTTAATTCGGATATCCAATTCCGAAGCCTTGAAGGAAAAACGGTTTTAATTACTGCAGGACCTACCTATGAAGCGATAGATCCTGTAAGATTCATCGGAAACCATTCATCCGGTAAAATGGGATTTTCTCTGGCAGAAGAAGCTTCAAAAAGAGGAGCAAAAGTTATTCTGATTTCCGGTCCAAGTTCTCAGACTATAAACAATCCGAATGTTGAAGTTCATAAAGTGACTTCAGCCAAGGAAATGCTGGCCAAAGTATTTGAATTTTACGACACCATAGACATCGGAATTGCCAGTGCGGCAGTAGCGGATTATGCTCCCAAAGAAGTGGCTAAGGAGAAAATCAAGAAAAACGATGAAAACCTGACGATAGAGCTGGTTAAGAATCCCGATATTCTTAAAACAATGGGTGAAAAGAAAACCCATCAGTTTTTGGTAGGATTTGCCTTGGAAACGCAAAATGAAGAAGAAAATGCCAAAGGAAAATTGGAAAAGAAAAACCTGGATATGATTGTTCTGAACTCTCTGCGTGATGAAGGAGCCGGTTTTAAAAATGATACCAATAAAATCAAAATATTTACCAGAACAGAGAAGAAAGAATTCAATCTGAAATCCAAGGATGATGTAGCGAAAGATATTCTCAATTTTGTTGAGACTCAACTTTTAAAATAATTTTAATAAATTTCCGTTCTCAATTTTTAATAGACAATGAAAAAAATTATAAGTTTATTTTTTCTGTTATTTCTATACACCCAAAGTTTTTCTCAGGAGCTGCTGGCAACGGTGCAGGTAAACGCCAATCAGCTGGGAGGAAGTAACCAGCAGGCCTATAAAGCGTTGGAGAAAAGTCTCAGGGATTTTATCAATAACACCAGCTGGACCGGTAAAAGACTTCAGAATTTTGAAAAAATAAAATGTGCTTTTTCTATTGTTATTTCGGAAAGAGATGTTAACAAATTCAAAGGAACGATTGTGATTCAGGCAGTAAGACCTGTGTACAATACAACCTACGAATCTCCTTTAATTAATCTTCAGGATCAGAGATTTGGCTTTGAATATATTGAGAATGAAAGTCTTATTTTTAATGAAAGACAGTTCTCCGGCAAGAATCTTACGGATGTGGTCAGTTTCTATATTTATGTTGTTTTGGGTCTGGATGCAGATAGCTTCCAGTCTATGGGAGGATCACAATGGTATGCGAAAGCGCAGCAGATTGCACAGAATTCCCAAAACAGGAACTATGAAGGCTGGAACACTATCAATGAGCCGAGAAGCCGTTCTATTTTGATCAACGAAATTATGAACCCTAATTGGAATCAGTTACGTTCCACCATTTATACCTATCACAGAGCAGGTCTGGATAACCTTTTCAACCAGGATCAGACTGCCGGGAAAAAAGTCATTTTCGATGCACTGATGCAATTAAAAATGTATGAGAATAATTTCCAGCAGGCATTCTTCTTTAATCTTTTCATGGATACCAAAAGCGATGAAATTTTCAATATTTTCAATTCCGGGAATAATGGAGGGCTGATTCTAAATGATCTTAAGCAAACAATGATCATCCTCTCACCGAAGAATATAGATAATAAGTGGAATAAATGGAAGGTCTAAAAATTGGTGGATACATTGAAGATGGGCGGTTGATTATTCAAGAGTCAAAAAAACATTTTGTTCCTTCACTAACAACCACTGCCTGCTAATTATGCTTTAATTTAATCGGAGAAGAATGGAAAAAAAACTTATTTTTACAGTTCAAACTCAAATTGGATTATAACCCGGATTATCAATGCTTTCGAGAATTTACATTAAAAACTTTGCCCTGATTGATACCCTTGAAGTATCATTGAAGAATGGTTTACAGGTCATTACCGGAGAAACCGGGGCGGGTAAATCGATCATCTTAGGTGCTCTCAGGCTTATTTTAGGTGAAAGAGCAGATGTAAAATCAATCGCCAAAGCTGAAGAAAAAAGTGTGGTGGAAACCGAGTTTTCCCTCAATAACCAGTTTAAAAAATTCTTTATAGAGAACGACCTGGACTATGAGCTGCAGACTATTATCCGAAGAGAAATACTTCCTTCAGGGAAATCGCGGGCATTTATCAATGATGTGCCGGTAACGCTGGATATTCTTAGAGAGCTTTCCTCACAACTGATCGATATCCATTCCCAATTTGAAACATCCAATCTTTTTACTTCAGAATACCAGTTTAAAATTATCGACGGACTTTCTGAAAATAAAAAAATCATTGAAGAGTATCAACAGGAATTTTCTGAGTTTCAAACGCTGAAATTGTTGTTGAAAAAATTAAAGACCCAACTTTCAGAATCTAATAAAGAAAGCGATTATAAAGAATTTTTGCTCAACGAACTGGAAGAGCTTAAGCTTGATGATGTTGATTTTGAAGATGTTCAGAACCAGCTTTCCATTCAGGAAAATGCGGGAATGATCTCTGAAAATGTAGGCCAGATCTTATCCAGATTTCATCAGGAGGAAATAGGAATTCTGTCATTCTTTAACGAAGCGACCAACAAACTGTCAAAAATTTCCGAAGTTTCTACGAGTTTCGCAGAACTAGATGAAAGGCTGGAAACCACCTTTGTAGAGCTTAAAGACATCATTTCCGAACTGGAACATGAAGCGGAAAGAGTGGAAATTAATCCTGAAAACCTGATCTACCTTACCGATCTTAATAATAAAATCAATGCCTTATTCCTTAAACATAATGTTTCAGATCTTAATGAACTGATTGAGATCAGAAATCAGCTGGCCGGAGACCAGAGAGGAGCTTCGGATCTGGAATTACAGATTGAAGAAACAGAAGAAAATATCTCTCAAAAAGAAAAAACACTTCAAAGCCTTGCTGCAAAACTTTCAAAGAACAGACACAAGAATGTTCCTGTTTTCATCAAAAAAGCAGAAGGACTTCTTAAAAAGCTAGGTCTCGAAAAGGCAAAAGTGGATATAGAATTATACGATGCAGATGAATTCAACCCGTTTGGGAAAGAAAATATCCAGCTGTTGTTTCAGGCCAACTCCGGTTTCCCTTTAAAACCGATCCAAACGGCCATTTCCGGAGGAGAAAGATCAAGAGTAATGCTTGCCGTAAAGAAGATTATTGCAGAAAGTGATGAACTGCCAACCTTGATTCTTGACGAAATAGACACCGGAGTTTCAGGAAAAGTAGCTGAAGAGATCGGAAATCTGATGCGCGAAATGTCTGAAGACATGCAATTGATTGTTATTTCCCATCTTGCACAGGTCGCAGCCAAAGGAAATGATAATTACAAAGTGGTGAAACAGGATATTTCCGGCAGAACACAATCTACTATTATTCCTTTGAGCAGTGAAGAAAAACTGAACGAGATTGCCCAGTTGCTTTCCGGAAGCAAAATTACGGAAGCAGCGCTGGCACAGGCGAAAGAATTAATAGGCTAATTCAGCCAGTTATAAACCCGATTTCTCATCAAACTATTAGTATTAGCGATGTCATCCTGAGGCTGTCGAAGGATTTACTATTTCCCTGACTCTTCAATTCTTTTTCAAAGCTTCTATTGCTGCATCTTTTTGCTGGATTTCATTTTTTCAGCATCTCAATGTAACGCATAATTAGCAGGTCGCTACTTCGGTGTTATAATTTTAAAACAAATACGTCCTGTTAACTGTTAGCTTCCAGTGGAGATTAATCTGGTCCCATCGGGATCTGCTGTTAATAGAAAAATGAAATCCCCGTAGCCCATAAAGCTCCGTAGGAGCGACCTGTTAATTCATGCCGGAAATATTGAAATTTTCAATGTATTGATACTTTTATCACTCAGTCATGTTTCAATACTATATTTTTTTTGCAGTAGTGAAAATGTATTTTTAATACGACATGTTCTGTCGCTTTGAGAGAATATTTTTGTATTAAGTTAAAGCAATATTCACATAATTATGTTAAAAAATGTTAAATTTGTCGGGTTTTTATAAACGGGTCCATTATGGCTAAAAAACAATAACTATGAAATTTTTATTCGATTACATCCATTCGGTGTATATTCTTCAATTATTTCTAAATATTTAAAAATCACATTCGTATGTACAAATTCAGATAGATTTTTATGCATGTGAAATACACTAATCTTTGCATCCAAAGAATATTATATTTGAAATATTCTTTATCCTGTAAAGGGATCTGATTCTCAGGAACGGATAAGGATTAAAAAGAACCGGATCTAACCATGATCTATCATAATAACAATGTCAACTTAAATAAACACAGGAATGAAAAAAATCTCTCTCAGTGCATTCATTCTATGCACAGCATTGGGCGCATCTGCGCAGGAAGTGGTATGGCAGAAAGACATACAATCCTCTACCCAGGATTTTCTGAGCCAGGTCACGACAACCATTGATCAGCAGTATCTGATCACAGGAAGCTCTATTCAAAGCAATAAGCAACAGGCTTCAGGCAGTAAGCAAAATAACGGTTACGATTTTCATTTAGTAAAACTGAACCAGCAGGGACAAGAAGTTTGGGAGAAATATTTCTCAGGACAAAACCATGATTATCTGTCTGCTACTGTTACCACGCAGGATGGCGGATTTCTTTTGGCAGGAACTTCTTATTCTGGAAAAGGATTGGACAAAAAAGAGGATTCCAAAGGAGGTTCAGATTTTTGGCTGATCAGAATCAATGAATTTGGTGATGAACTATGGCAGAAAACGTTGGGAAGTTCTTCTGATGAAGAAGCCAGAGCTGTTATCCAAATTACAGACTTAGGATTTTTTGTTGCAGGGAATGTCCAAAACTCATCCAAAGGCTATGGTTCCAAAGATGTTTTAATTACCCGATTAGACAAAGACGGAAAAGAATTATCACAATTGATTTTAGGAGGAAAAGGGTTAGACGAAGTAGAGAAGATGATTCCAACGAAAGACGGCGGAGCGCTATTGGGAATTTATTCGAGGAGTTCATCTGTTAAAACGAATAATCAGCAATCAAAGATCAACACTAATACTTCGACTGATGAACCTGCAACCTATAACCTGTTATCTGCAACCTCAAAGCAGAGCGACAATTTCGGTGAAGGCGATTACTGGATTGTAAAGCTCGACAAAAACGGAAAAATAGAATGGGAAAAGAACTTTGGAGGTAAGGGAGATGATCATATCAGAACGCTGGCTTTAACTTCAAATGGTTTTATTATCGGCGGAGAATCCAGATCAGAAAGATCAGGGAATAAAACTGTTGGATTGGAAGAAGGAACAGACCTTTGGCTGATTTCTTTAAATGAAAGAGGCGATGAACAGTGGCAGAAATCCTACAATTTCAAGAACCGTGATATCCTGATGGGAATGAGCGTTCTTCATTCAGCAGATGATAAATCTTCCAAAGGAATCTTATTGGGAGGTTACACTCAGGCAGAAGGAAGAGTAGAAACCGATGATGAGACCTTCTGGATGCTCTATCTTGACCAAGACGGAAATGAGCAGTGGAGAAAACACGTCAAAGGAGAATCCAGAAAAAAGGAAGAAAGACTTTCTGATTTAAAGCTTAACAGAGACGGTTCTATTATTCTGGCTGGAACCAGTGCAGAGGAGCTAGGTAAAGAAAACTGGAAGATTGTGAAACTGGGAGATAAACAGGTTGATCAGTTAATCGAGAAATACGACATCAAGATCTATCCAAACCCTGTTTCAGATTATGCTTATGTGGAAATCGGTTTTGATCCTTCGACAGGCTCAGGACAGGGTTTTAAGGATGCAGAAATTCTCTTATATGATATGAGTGGAAGACAGCTTCAGAGTATTAAAACAAGGAATAAAGTGACTAAGATCAACACCCAGGCTTTGGTTCAGGGGGCTTATCTGGTGACGATAAAAACGGATAACAATAAAACGGCAAATGCCAAATTAATTAAGAAATAAACACAAGATCATGAAAAAAACTATGATTTCACTTGCAATTCTTGTTGCCGGTATAGGGCAGCTGTATGCCCAGCAGGAAATTAATTTCGGAGATTTTTCCAGACCTGTGCCCTCCGTTTCCTCTCTTGCTACCTATGCTAATACTCCGATTTCCAACGCAACCGGTCTTCCTGATATTTCATTTCCTTTGTTAGGATTACCAACTTATAACAGCGGGATGAGCTTAAACGCAGGCTTATCTTACAACCCTATGAATGTTTCCGAAAGCGAACCAGCCAGCCAGGTAGGTGCCGGATGGTCTTTATTTGCCGGAGCTGTGATTTCAAGAAGTATAGAGTATGACATTGACGAAATGTATGATGATGCAAGCCGTCCTTATTATTACAAGAATGGTTTTGATGATATTTATTATTATAACCTTCCGGGAATTTCCGGCAAATTCAAGTTTAAAAGAAACCTTGATACCAATACTTTTGAACTCGTTAATCTTTCTTCCAATAAAATTAAAATTGAGTATACCCGTTCAAGTAATACTGCAACGCTTATTCTTGAATCATTTACAATAACCGATGTCAAAGGAATCAAATATTATTTTAATGATTACAGCAGAAGTAACCGCCAGCAGCAACTGGAATCCACGGGAGGTAAACTTTACAAATCAGCATTCTTCTTGACACAGATTAAAGATGCCAATAATATAGAGCTTGCTCAATTTTCTTATCAGAAAGATACAAAGTATAAAAATAACAATACTACGGTACTCTACGAAACCTGTAAGCTAAAAACAATTTCTTCTCCCGGGTTTGGAAAAATAGAATTTGCATACGTATACGATTCATCTAAAGAAAATACGATGAATGATCCGTATCAGATCCAGAAAGTTACTTTAAAGGATAATTACAACCACCTTATTTCGGGATATTCTTTTGAGTATACAGGTTCAAAGAGAACTCTCATAAAGCTTAAAAAACTGGATAAAAATGAGGCCGTTTCTGAAACAACTGAATTTGAATATGGTGATTATTCTGCTGCTACTCCTTCTTATGGGATGACACCGGCTGCTTTATGTGATCAATGGTGGTATACCGCACCACCACCACCGGTTCGGAGTATCTTAAAAAAAGTAATCACTCCAGCCAAAGGAGTCATAGAATATACCTTTGAATCCAATCAATTTTACAAGAATCGCAATGAGCCGAATTATGTTAATTCTATTTTGAGCGGCGATCGCTTTATAGATCCGGTGGTACAGTATATTAATACCTTCCGGGAATTACAGTACAATACCAAACAGGCTGCTAATTATACGTTTACCATTTCAGGAACACAGCCTAAAAAGTATACCTTGTCTTTGGAGTGGATGAATTGTTTCCTGCCCCGCCATATTGGGATCCCAACACTCCTACTACTGTCGGGTATGTGATTAAGAACAATGATGGATTTATTTACGGAAATGTCTGTGGATCTTCCCAGTATCAGGTAGCGGAATATGATCTGTCTCCCGGAAATTATACCTTTATGGTAACAGGATCCGGAGGAAGAGGTATGGCACAATTCTTCGGAATAGAACATATTGCACAGCCTTTTCCCAATACCGTTACAGGAGGTGGTATAAGGGTAGCCAGTATTAAATATTACAATAGTATTACTGATATAACGCCTGTAAAAACCACAAAATACGAATACAATACTTTTGGAGATGCCCAAACCTCATCGGGCGTTTTATTCTCTCCGGAATCGGATATTAATGCAGACAGTTATCCAGTATATAAAAACGTTAAAATAACCGAAGCTGATAACAATAACGGGCATGTGAAATACTATTATAAAAATCCTGATGATTATCCTAAAAATGGAAGTTACTGGCCTTATTATTCTTTAACAAGCGGTGGATTATTAGATAAAAAAGAAGTGTATAATGCACAGAATAAACTTCTGGTTTCTGAGCAGAATAGCTATACTTTTGAAGAAATTCCCGGAGCCCAGGATTATCTGCTTTGGAGCAATAACACGTTAACTTCCAAACCGGCATGGCTCAAAAAATCTTCTGTTACTTCCACCAGTTATTTTGATAACAATCAAAGTATTGAAGAACAGTCTGAAACCAATTTTAACGTGTTCAATTTTGATGTGGCTTCTACTAAAAAAGTAGTGGATGGAAATACCATAGAACAATTCTATACCTATCCTGAGACTGGATATGCCAATCTTGCCGCGGCCCATATCCTTAATATTCCTGTTGTTATAGAGGAAAAGACCGATGGTAAGCTTGTTTCCCGTACAGAAACCAGGTTTACGAACCCGGCTTCCACGCGCCCTACCGCCGTTATGACTTCCAATATCGGGAATACTGCACAAAAAACAGCCACCATAGATTTGTATGATGAAAAGGGAAATGCCATTCAGTTTACTTCTCCTGCGGGAATATCAACAACCGTGATCTATGGTTATGACAAAACACAGCCTATTGCTAAAATAGAAGGCGCAACATATGCCCAGGTTTCCTCTTATGTTCAGGCTATTATAGATGCTTCCAATGCGGATGCTCAAAACCCGGCCAATGAACCGGCACTCCTTACAGCATTGGATAATTTCAGGAAAACAACTGCATTGAAAGACTTTCAGATGACCACCAAAACTTATGATCCACTCATTGGAATAACAACAACAACCCCGCCCAATGGGATCAGGGCAATTTATAAGTATGATGACCAGAACAGGCTACAAAAAATTGTAGATATGAATGGAGTAACCCTGAAAGAATATCAATACCACTATAAAAACTAAACACAATGAAAAAAATACTCCTACTCCTCAATTTGCTGGTGGTTGGTTTTTCCTATGCACAGACCAACTTTACTCAGACAGAAAACTATATCTACGAGAAAAACTGTTTAACGGAAGACTGTTCCAAAAAAACAGAATCCGTACAATACTTTGACGGGCTTGGAAGGGCCAGGCAGAATATAGCGGTAAAAGCAACACCCTCCGGAAAAGACATTGCAGTTCCCGTAGAATATGATGCCTATGGAAGACAGGTGAAAAGCTACCTTCCCGTACCGCAGTCAGGGACACAAAATGGGGCTTTATATGCCAACCCGCTTTCCAATGCTGCTTCCCTTTACGGAAGTGAAAAAATCTATGCTGAAAAAGTATTGGAACCTTCTCCGCTGGGAAGACTACAGCAGCAAAAAAACATCGGTAATGAGTGGAATACCAAACCGGTACAATTTGGATATGATACCAACAAGGTCAGTGAGGTCTATCTACATCTGATCTCCACGACCTGGGAGGATGGAGTAACTAAAAATGTTCTGAGTTTATCACCAACAGAAACTTACGCTCCCGGCCAGCTCTATAAAAGTACTGTAAAAAATGAAGATGAGATTGAAACAGTAGAGTTTAAAAATAAAAAAGGCCAAACAATATTGGTCAGGAAAATGCTAAGTGCTTCTGAGCAGGTAGATACCTACTATGTCTATAATATATTTGGACAATTGGTTTTTGTACTTCCACCTAGCACCCTCCACAAACCTATTACAGACGACCTTCTGAATGATCTTTGTTATCAGTACCGCTATGACACCTGGGGACGCCTGGTGGAAAAAAAGATTCCGGGAAAAGGCTGGGAGTACATGGTATATGACAACCAGAACAGACTGGTAGCTTCGCAGGATGCCAATCTTAAAGAAAAAGGACAGTGGATGTACACCAAATATGATCAGTTTGGTAGAGCTGCTTTTACCGGAATAGCTACCGGTGGAGACAGAAAAACAGAACAGGGACTTGTTGACGGAATTACCAATAACAATGTGAAAATGACCAGTACGGTTGTCTTCAACAGGCAGGGAATGGATGTCTTTTATGATCCTGCCACTTCATATCCCCATGCTTCCAAATGGGTCACTTTGTTATCCGTGAATTATTATGACACCTATCCTTCGTACAGTTTCAATCCGGCTTTTCCTTCTTCCATTATGGGAAAGGTGCCGCTATCTGATAATTCAGCAGCCAATGCAGTAAGTACGAAAGGACTTCCGGTGATGAGTCTTGTAAAGAATATTGAAGATGATAACTGGACCAAAAACTATATTTATTATGACCAGAAAGGAAGAACGGTAGGTTCATACAGCATCAATCATCTTGGAGGCTATACAAAAACAGAATCATTGCTTGATTTTGCAGGCGTTACCAAACAGAGCAAAGCGTATCACAAAAGGCTGGCAGCAGATCCCGAAAAAGTAATTACACAGACTTTCACCTATGACCACCAAAACAGGCTATTGGTACATAAACACCAGGTGGATACGAATCCTGAAGAAATTCTTGTACAGAATGAGTACAATGAACTTTCACAGGTAAAAAACAGGAAACTGGGAGGAACCAATCCGGCACAGCCATTACAGAATATTGAGTATACGTACAATATCAGGGGCTGGCTTACCAAAATCAATGACCCTTCTAATCTGAACGGGAAGCTGTTCGGGTATGCGATGAAATATACCAATCCGGTAAATCCCAATGTGGCTCCGGGGAAATTCTCAGGAATGATTACAGAAGTAGACTGGAAAAACGCTTCCGAGGACGTGCTGAAAAGATATAATTATGCGTATGACGCATTGGGCAGGCTAAAGGATGCGGTTTATTCTGAACCCAATGCCACTGTCCCTTTTAATAATAATTATAATGAATATGTGACCTATGACCTGAACGGAAATATTAAAACCCTGAAGAGAAATGCTTTCCCTGCAAGCGGAGGCACCACATCTGCTCAGGTGGATGACCTGATCTACAATTATACCGGAAACCGTTTAACGAAAGTGACAGAAAATGCTCTGAACGATACCGGATATGAAGGCGGAAACAATATCATTTCCTATGACCTGAACGGAAATATGAAAGATATGCTGGATAAAGGAATTCAGTCTGTTCAGTACAATTTCCTGAACCTTTCCAATGCGTATAGTGTTCAGCAGTCAAACGGATTTGAGCAGATAATGAATAGCACGATGAGCTATCTTTATCGTGCGGACGGAACAAAGCTGCGTAAAACCTATTCCAGTGCTCCGCCAAGAGGAACTGTTACCACCCGTATCACAGATTATCTGGATGGCTTCCAGTACAGCTACACCGAAGGAGGCGGTATCTGTCTTGAATGCAGAACGGAAAGCGCCTATGAACAGCAGGCTTATAAAAATGCATCGTTTATATTGCCGGGAACGCTCACTCCCCAATGGAAGCTGGATTTTGTCTCCACAGCTGCGGGGTATTACAGTTTCACAGAAAACCGCTATATTTACCAGTACAGAGACCACCTTGGAAATGCCAGGGTAACCTTTGCTAAAAACAGCGCAGGTGTTCCTGAAATTATCGATACCAACAATTATTATCCTTTTGGGCTGAACCATATTTCAGCATCGTTCAGTACTTCAGGTTTCGGAAGCTTTTACAGTTATAAATACAACGGCAAAGAGCTTCAGGAAACAGGATTATTTGATTATGGCTGGAGACAATATATGCCGGATTTGGGAAGATGGAACGGAATAGACCAGCTTGCCGAAAGCTATCTCTCTACCAGTCCCTATGCATATGTAGCCAATAATCCAATTTCTAATACAGACCCTGATGGAAGATGGATTAATGAAGATGGTACTATTGATACTTCAGGAAGAACGCCCGGGTTTACCAGCGGAAGGCAGATGTACAGCCAGTTTCTGGGGCAATATCCCGGACAAGGAGGCGGTGGAGGTGATGGATATAATTTTACTGGAAAGGATGCAGTCACCATGTTCAGCTATTTCAGAGATGGAGGAACAATGTCAGGGCTTAGCTTTGACAATAATGGAGCTATAGGTTGGATAGGAAAACCTACTTTAACGGCTTATAGTGGAACAGATATATATGGAGAAATTGATCTTGGCAAAGGATATAGCGCTAAATTTAAGGACATTCCATTAGATGCCTATAAAAACTGGGCAGATTGGGGAGCAAGTACTGCTGGAGGAGGATTTAAATATCTTGCTGATCGAAGAACAGCCCTTTATAATAGCGGATATTGGATTGATAATCTTGGACAAATGAGAAGTACAGCATATGCTGGAAGAGCCAGAGGATCTTTAATAGGACTAAGAGGCGATTATGTAAGACATACTGAAATGCTTGGAAAATATGCCAAAAGAGCAGGTTATGTAGGGTATGGAATCAGTGCCGCACAAATAGGATATGGGATGTATAAAGATGATTGGAAGTTTGGAGTTAGGGCTCAGATAGCAACAGCGAATGTGGCTGGAGGAATGGCTGGAGCAGCCGCAGGAGCTTGGGCGTTAGGTAAAGTTGGTGGATTCATAGGAACCCTTGTTGGGCCTGAGGGAACAATTATTGGTGCTGCAGTTGGTGGTATTGTAGGTGGCATTGTAGGAGGAGTTTGGGGTGGTGATATTGCAGAAGGTTGGGCAAGTAATGTGTTGAATAAAGCTGATTATTAAATATAATAAATAATGAATACAATTGAAATAAAAAGCAGTAAAACAAAATTAATATTATTAGTATCAGGCTCACTGATATTTATGATATTAGGAATCTTTTTAGCCGTTAGTCCTCACAAATTTGCTTCTTTTATATTTAGAAGTGTAACATTCATACGTATGGTAGGAATTGTAGCAATATTGTTCTTTGGATTATGCTTGATAATTTTAATAAAAAGCTTGCTCACAAAGAAATTTAATCTAATAATAAACGAAAAAGGAATTATTGATAATTCTAGCTATGTGAGTGTAGGTGCAATTTTTTGGAGTGATATTAACTCAATAAAAAAAATTGATGTTATGTCAACAAAATTTTTACTTATTAATGTAAAAGACCCCAATAAATACTTAAATAAAGAAAGTGGTATAAAGAGAAAAATATTAGAGAGAACATATAAAACATATGGTACGCCTATTTCGATTTCTTCCAATACACTATCTTATAATTTTGATGAGCTCGAAAAAGCAATTTCCAAATATTATAATGAATATAAGAGTGCTCCGAAGTAAAAATAAAATAGTAGAAATACATGGAAAAAACTTGGAACTATATTCACTACTTTATTTATTTATTCGAAGTTAAAGCTTCCCAAATAATAACTTATCCTATTACACTAATTTTTGATTTGATTTATAAAATTCCTTTTATAGCAAATACGCTCAAAAGGAAAAATAGTTCACCAGAAGAAATAAGACTAGCTAGTGAAAATGCAATAAACAACCGTGTATATGGACAAAATATAACTATTTCAGGTATTCAAATGGGAGGTTTAATAATTCTTATAGAATATGGATTATTTAATATTTTTCAGGCAATATTAGGGAAATCGTTAATACAAATCTTTTGGGAGCCAGGAAGCCCCTATAAATGGATATTTGTAATAGGGCTGTTAGTTATGCCTTGGATTATTAACGAGAGATTACTGTTTAAGAATAATAAATATTTAAAATACTTTGATGAATTTGATAGAGAGCCTAAAAAAGTAAGATATAAACATGCTTGGATTAGTTTAGGAATTATTGTAGGAATTATCACGTTCTTTGTCTTAAGTTTTATTCCATTGTCAAAAGTATATTAATTAGATAATATTCCAAACAGGTTGGTAATAAATTAGAGTATTGGTTTCCAATACTCTAATTTTAAAAAATGAATAGAAACCTCAATCTACCATGATATTGTGGATAAAGCATAGAAGAAAATAGGCTATTTAAAATATTGAAGATCATATCAGGTGTTTCAGATGTGTTGGTGTTTAATCCGAAAGTTTCTACAGCTACAAATACAACGGGAAGGAACTTCAGGAGACAGGATTGTTTGATTATGGCTGGAGACAGTATATGCCGGATTTGGGAAGATGGAACGGGATAGACCAGCTGGCAGAAAGCTATCTTTCTACCAGTCCCTATGCGTATGTAGCCAATAACCCTATCTCAAACTTTGATGTAGACGGAAGATGGTTTAACGAAGATGGTACTATTGATACTTCGGGAAGAACTCCAGGATTTACCAGCGGTAGACAGATGTACCAGCAGTTTCTGGGACGAAATCCTTGGGATGGTGGTGGAAATGGAAATTATACGCCATTTGGACAGACACAAGCGTATGCAGATCTGATGGATGCATTTTATAATGGAGGAACCGGAGAATTGGTTAATCAGAATGGTACTTTGAAATGGTGGACAGATTATGAGGATTCTGACCCAAATGTCACTGAAGTGGGACAATTTAACATGCTGAAATTAAGGCGTGAAAATTTTCCTTCAAATAAAGAAATAACTCCTTGGCAATTAGGTGTAGAGTGGCTTTCAGGAACAGGTCCAAGACATCGAGATTTTACTAATGGAGACTTAATGACAGAAATGTTAAGACAACATAGTCATGTGCAAGCCACTAGGGATATTATCCTATCTAAAGTGGCTTTAAGTCAAAGTAGTTTAGAGGGGTCAAATTCTTATAAGCTAGGTGGTATAAAAGGAGTTGGGCTTTATCTTAAAGATTATTCAACGTTATTAACAGGCGGGTTAACAGGGAATTTAGCAGTAACATATTTAGGATCTTATAACTTAGAATACACGGCAGCAGCATATAATAAGAGTGTAGTTGTTTCATTTCATGTTGAAAATTCTTCTACAATGCAATCTGCGTCCCGCCCTCCTGTGCTTGGCTATCTTCCAATTTGGCAACAGACAGCGGGGAAACTTATTAATGAAAAATTTAAAACAGGTTGGGGGTCTAAAACTACTCAATCATTTCACTGGACAGAAGTATTATATCTAAAATGAAAACAAAATTGAAATATTTATTAATTACACTATTAACAATTATGCTATATAGTTGTGGTGAAACTAAGCCAAAACAATCAGATTTTATAGGTACTTGGAAGTCATCTGATAATGCATATATCAAACTAAATAAAAATGGAACTTGTATTTTGAAAGGGGTCGATCATTATAAAATCAGTAGTTTTCCAAAAAATAAAAATAGAGAATTAAATACTGAAGGAACTTGGCAGTTTACAGAAAATGTAGAAAGTGGTATTATTGATAATATAGACAATGGAATTACTATAAAATATAATCTACCCGAGGGAACAAAAGGGGAAATTTTATTTTATATCTCAGGGCAAGGTATCAATGGAAATAATCCACCTTGGAATATTTTTATATGGGAAGGTGATCCTGATGAAATGCTAAAATACGAGTTTGTAAAAAATGATTAAATACATAAGCAACAAACTGCAAGCTAGTGTTAGCGTTCATATCAGGTGTTTCAGATTTGTTGGTAAAAAGACCATCTTGGAAATACCAGGGTAAGTTTTGCCAAAAATAGCGCAGGCGTTCCTGAAATTATCGATACCAACAATTATTACCCTTTTGGGCTGAACCATATCTCGGGCTCGTTCAGCACTTCAGGTTTCGGAAGTTTCTACAGCTATAAATATAATGGCAAAGAACTTCAGGAAAACGGAATGTATGATTATGGTGCCAGGATGTATATGTCGGATTTAGGAAGATGGGGAACCACAGATCCATTAGCAGAAGGCTTCAGACGATTTAGCCCATATCATTATGGGGCAGATAATCCTGTTATGTTTGTTGATCCTGATGGGATGAGAAGTGTTCCTTATGATGGAGGAATTATCAGTAATGTTCCTGAAGGGTCCTTTTGGTTTGCCGGGATGAATGGAAGTTTTATTTCTACTCCTGAATTTAAACAAGGAAGTCGTACCGGTGGAGGAAATAACAAAGGAACTGTACAAGGACCTAAGCCTGGTTTCTGGGGAAGAGTAAGCAATTGGTGGGATCGTTTGTTTGGCAGAAATAAAGGGGCTGATATTTTAACGCTTACAAGAGGAGCTGAGGTGTCCAGGGCAGTTGAAGTTGGAGAACCAATACGAATTGCCGAATTTTTCTCAGCTATAGAGGTAACGTCAGTAGCCGTAGGAGCAGCAACTTTAGGAGCCGTGTTAACACCTGTCATGATGAAAGATCCAGAATATAACTGGGCAAGAGATCTACCATTTAATGTTCCTGCTACGACGACAACTGACGATTCAGAGCCAGGTGAAATGATTACCTTATATCGAGGAGTTTCGTCGAAAGCTAAAGGCTCTATGTATTTTGAAGCATCACAAGGTATTGCTATACCAAATGGTTACAGACAAGTTGCTGCAACTTGGGGACCTCACAGTGACATGGAAGCACACGCCGGAGGAGATAATTTAAGTATCTGGACAAGTTGGAGTACAAGTAAAGAATCTGCTAGAGATTTTGCTACAGGCGTAGCAATGTATGAAAATGGAATTCCAGGAATTATCATTTCTAAAAAATTTAAAGTTGGTACAGTACTCCCTAATCCGTATAATCCACAAGAAGCGGAATGGTTAGTTCCAGGCGTAGTATATGGAGCGAAAGTTGAGTACGTTTTACCCAGATAAAAATAAAACATCAAAAATTTGTTAACTGAAGAAAAAATTTTTAACTTAATTAAAGAGAAAAGGGAATTTTTAGAAACTTTTGAAAACTATAAAGTTAAGATTAGTAATAGTAATAATTTTGAAAGAGAAAATCTGATTGGAGTATATAAAATTAGACAGTATACTGCTACTCGAACAGGAAATAATAAGTTGTCTGATGAAATGGGTACTCTGATCTTAAACCTGGAAAATTATACTGGAAATAAATTAAGATTAGTGAGCTTATTAGGAAAAACATACTATGGAATATATTATTTGAGTGAAAATTTTGATAAAGTTATTGGATATTTAGATAGAGAAATTGATGATAACGAATTTAATTTAATGAAATAATAATGGTTAATCCAAGCTAATTTTTGTACAATTTATATCCAATGAATTAATTAAAACCACTGTCTTCCAGTGGTTTTATAATCTGAAAATTATAAAGTAGCGGCAAATATGAACAAAAAATGTTGATTCCTGGAATAGTAATAGGAGAATACCAATAGTCGTAAAATAAATGGAAACAAGCAATTTTCAAAAAATATTAAATTTATTTAAAAAGCAAAGTGATAATTATTTATGTGCAACCATATATAATTATTTAAAGTCCATAGATAAACTTGAATATATTCTTATTGATAAAAATAAGGCAAATTCTATATATACAGTAAGAAATGAAATCAATAATACTGTAAATGAAAGTCTAAAAATTCAAGGCTATGATGAGTTATTAAATAATCTTAATCAATCTAATAGTAAAAAAATAATTATTAGCAACTTTGATTATAACAAAAAGGATTTCACCATATTTATCAATGACAAAGAGACCAAAATATTAGGAATATTATGGCGGGATATCAATCAATAAAAATAATATCCTTTGTTAATGAAGAGCATATTATTTGTGTCTTTAAGTATAATAGGTAATGTTTCAGATATGTTGGCACGCAATATCCTCGCTCCCGCACGATTGTATCGTGTGGCTTTATATTAAATAATTCAGTAAACTATTCTTTGGAGAGGATAGTATTATTTTAGAATGGGTATAAAGAGTTTTTTAACCACACGAAAGGATTCGTGCGGGAGCGGTTGATGGAAAAGGATGGACTGAAAGCAACTCCGAAATTCAAAAAAGAGTAATTAGCCCAACCTCAAAGAACATTTTTAAACAAGCTATAACACCACCATCTATACTAACAAGTCCTAGATTTTAAATCGAACAACTTAAAATTAATAAATATGAAGAAAAGTATAAGTTTAATTTTATTACCTTTTTTATTTTCGTGCCAAAATATTAGTAATGAAGATATATATGGAAAATATTCACCCATATCATACAAAAATACATATGACACTTTAACGATTAACAAGGAAGGGGTTTATAACAGAGTAATTTACAATATAAAAGGGAAGAAAGTGTTGAATTACAATTCGAAATACAAATTAGAAGGTAACACAATAAAGTTTAATGATTTTTATTTAAATTTTGATAAAGATTTAATTGCCTTTCCAGAAGATGTGAATGATACTGATATGACCTATACTACTTTTTTTGAGAAAAAAGATAAGAATATTGTACTTTGCTTTGGCTACCATGATGGGGAGAATTGTTATAAAAAGATTATAGAATAAAAAAACACTGAGCAAAGTCCCCACTAGAGTGAGCGTCTCGTTCATTTTCGGTAATGTTTCAGACATGTTGGCACGCAATATCCATGAACGTTACAAAAGGAAATCTCAATTAAAATATTCAGAGAAAGAGTAACTATAACGGTTGCTCTTTCTATTTTTATAAAATAAACAGCTCTTTATGAATGTAAAAATTTATTGTAAAAAGTTTTATTCTCCTACTTTGATACTACAAAAAACATAATATATCTTTATCTTTTATGGAAATTCATTTTACTTTTGATTAAATCTGTAACATATTTTGCATTATATTGACTAATGTAAAAAACTAACATATGTTTCTAAAGTTCCTTAAGCTTGAAATTAAAAGCTTTTTCCGTGGTACATCTTTAGGGATCAATCTGACCATGAAAATTCTCCGTTTCATAGGAATTCTTTACTTTATAGGATGCCTTGTTGGGGGAGCTTTTATTGCTTTTTTCTACGTGCAGGAGGAAATGCATCAGAATCCTGTAAAGGTGGTTTCAAAATTCATGATTGTTGCCTGGATTATTGATCTTGTCCTTAAATACCTTTGGCAGGAAGTTCCCACACAGAACATGAAGCCATTCCTTACGATGAATATCCGGAAGAATACATTGGTCAATTATATGCTGGCCAAAACTTTTCTTTCAGCATTCAGCTGGCTGAGTTCTCTGTTCTTTATTACCTTTTCACTGATTGCCATATTCAATGGATATAGTATTTTGGGAATCATGGTGTGGCTGATTGGAGTGATTTCACTATTGTACCTGAATAATTTTATCAACATTTTTTTCAACGGTAAAGAGACCCTGGCGGTGATTATCGGAATATGCTTTCTGGGCATAGGAGCGTTGGGATATTACAATATTGTTCCGGTTTTATCATATTCTGAATCGGTTTTCTTTAGTTTCTATGAAAAGCCATACGTTGTACTGATCCCTGTTGTTTTGTTCGTAATGCTGTGGTGGATATGTTTCCGTTACCTGCGTCAGGAGTTTTATCTGGATCAGGGGCTTGAAGCGAAGAAGACGGTCGGGAAAACAGAAAATATTGCCTTCCTGAATAAATACGGCGTTATCGGGACATTTATCAATAATGATATTAAAATGTTGAGACGTAATAAAGTACCCAAAGGAATTTTGCTGGGCAGCTTTATGTTTCTGTTCTACGGATTGCTGATGTTTACTTCTTCAATGTATAAAACACCCGCTATGATGATGTTTATGGGACTTTTTGTAACAGGAGGTTTCCAGTTTCTTTTTGGACAGAGAGTTCCCGCTTTTGACAGTTCATACTATCCGTTGATGATGACCCTGAACGTTCCTTACAAAGAATATCTGAAAGCAAAATGGTGGCTGATGAATATTGTAACTGGAGTTTCTGTGATTATAGCGGTTTGTTATGCCTATTTTGGCTGGGAAGTTTACGTTACATTTTTTGCCGCAGGTTTATATAATATCGGTGTGAATTCTCAATTTACCTTGTGGTCCGGAGCTTTCAATAAAACTCAGATCGACCTGAATTCAAAAGAGAAACGATTGGGACAGAAAGGAAGCTTCAATATGATCGCCATGCTTCTGCTGATTCCTAAAATGTTACTTCCGATGGGTGTATTTGCCTTAACAAAATATTTGTGGGGCATTACCGGAGGAGTAATCAGTATTGCAATTATCGGAATTATAGGATTTTTCCTGAGGGAGAAGATCTTTGATATTATTGTAAAACTTTACAAAAAAGAAAAATACAGCACACTGGATGCATTTAAAAATATAAGTTAAACCATGATCAACATACACAATTTATCCAAAACATACGGAACAGCAACCGTTCTCAATATTGAACATCTTGAAATTCCCAACGGAGAAACATTTGGTCTCGTGGGAAACAACGGAGCAGGAAAAACAACGCTTTTCAGCCTTATGCTGGATTTGATTCAGGCTACGACAGGATTTGTAAGCATTGACGGAATTAAGGTTAATGAATCTGAAGCCTGGAAAAATAAAGTTTCAGCCTTTGTAGATGATACTTTTCTTATCGGCTATCTTACGCCTGAAGAATATTTTTACTTTATCGGAGAGCTGAGAGGCCAGAACAAAGCTTCTGTAGACGAATTCCTTAAGCCTTTCCACGATTTTTTCAATGGAGAAATCCTGAAATCAGGAAAATATATCCGTGACCTGTCAAAAGGAAATCAGAAAAAAGTAGGAATTGTAGGAGCTATTATTGGAAATCCTGAGATTATTATTCTTGATGAACCTTTTGCCAACCTCGATCCGTCTACCCAGATCAAGCTTAAAAACCTGATCAAGGAGTTATCAAAACAGGATGGTGTTACTTTCCTTATTTCCAGCCATGATCTTTCCCATACTACAGAAGTCTGCAACAGAATCGTGGTTGTGAACAAAGGGGTGTTGGTAAAAGATATTCAGACCAATCCGGAAACCTTGAAAGATCTGGAACAATATTTTGCAGATCAGGTTTCAGTTTCGGATATTTAATACCACAAAAAAACAGGTATGAATACGATAGAATCACAGAATGTAACAGATTATCCCAATAGCAATACGATTTTCATGGTCTGGAAACTTAATGACAGCCCTGAGCTGAAAGAAGTTTTTCAGGAACTGTGTGCTTTGGTTTTAAATCTTAATAATTCGGTGTTTAACCGCTTTCCGGACAGCAGAGCAAGCTGTGTCATGGGAATTGGTGCAGAAGCATGGAAAAAACTGGAACTTCCAACACCTCCGCCGAAAGAATTAATCGATTTTAAAGAAATAAAAGGGGCAAAACATACGGCTGTTTCTACTCCCGGAGATCTTCATTTTCATCTGAGAGCAGATAATAAAAGCCTGATTTTTGATATGGCTGTCGAGATCTCCCGGTTATTAAGCTCAGTGGCCGAAAGTATTCTGGAGGTTCATGGATTCAAATACTGGGATGCACGTTCCATTCTTGGTTTTGTAGACGGAACGGAAAATCCGCATGGTGATGACCGTGATTATTTTGGAAAAGTAGGAGATGAAGACCTTCAGTATAAAGGAGGAAGCTATCTTTTTGTTCAGAAATACCTTCACAATATGGATGCCTGGAAAGGCTTATCCACGGAAGAACAGGAAAAAGTAATCGGAAGATCAAAAGAGAATGATATTGAAATGTCTGATGCTGTAAAACCTTCAAATTCACATATTGCTTTAGCCAATATCGAGGGCGAAAACGGTGAAGAATTGAAAATAGTCAGAGATAATATGCCTTTCGGAAATCCCTCTACCAATGAGTTCGGAACTTATTTTATTGCCTATTCAAGTACATTTACAACAACAAAAAAGATGTTGACCAATATGTTTATCGGTGATCCTCCGGGAAATTATGACAGAATTTTAGATTTCAGCACAGCAGTTACAGGAACGCTTTTCTTTGTTCCTACCAGAAATATGCTTGATGAATTTTCAGGATAAAATTTAAGGCTGTCTCTTTCAAGACAGTTTTTTTAATGGAGAAGCTGCTGCAATCAATAATACAGAATAGTTAAAACGCACAGAAGATACATCTTAATTCTGGGTATTTTTGGGGCAAAGAAAATTCCGTCAAAGACGGATGATTAAGCGTACGCTTCAGGGCAGATTTCATCTGCTAAACCTTATCTGCCTTAAAATTATACATCTGGTAAATGAATTCTTTGCGTTTTTTATTATTGAATTTATAAGAGTCTGAAAAGTTTAAAACAGATTGTAAATAAAATTTTTTTTCAAAAATTGTAACCTTTTTTTGTTTTGATTGTCTTTAGTATAGAAACAGCATAAACATGAAACTCTTGTTCGGAAATAAAAAAAATGATTTGTTGAGCCTCCTGAAGAAACAGGATCCGGCTGCGCAGAAGATTTTCTATGAGCAGAATGTCAGGAAATTCCTGAGTGTCAGCAAAAGCTATGTGAGCGATTTGTATCAGGCGGAAGATTGTCTTATCAAAGCATTCTGTAAAATTTTTAAACATATAGAAAGCTTCCGAGGAGAATCGAATCTGGATAGCTGGGCAAGAAGAATTGTGGTGAATGAATGCCTGAACTTTATCAAAAGTCATAAAACCGTTTTCTATCTGGACGAGATTAACCCATCTTTTCATGAAGACATCCACGAGCCGGAGATTGATTGTGATTTTAATGCGCAGGATCTGTTAGATCAGCTGCCTGATGCTTACCGAATGGTTTTTAACCTGTATGTACTGGAAGGATATTCTCATCAGGAAATTGCAGATACTTTACAGATTTCAGTGGCAGTGAGCAAAACACAGTTGTTCAGAGCAAAAGAAAAGTTAAGAAATATTTACTTTCAACAACAAAAAAAAGTGAAAAATGAAAACGTCTAAAGATACTATTGAATACCAGATCAAAAAACAGATGGAGGAAAGAGAGATTGCTCCTTCCCGTGATCTCTGGTCTGAAATTGAGTTTCATAATAACAATAATCGCGGTTCCAAATCAAAAATGAACTGGTTTTTAGTGGCAGCATGTTTAATGTTGACCTTCGGTTTAGGTACTGTTCTGTTTTTTCTCAATCAGCCTTCAGAGATTGAACCTGTCATGGTGAAGACTGCAGAAAAAACTTCTTCTGATAAAATAGTAACTGATTCTATTCACGATAATATTTCTCTGGCAGCTCAGAACAATGAAAAGAAAGAAGAGAATCAAACATCACCCTCCGATAAAGCAGAAGGGATTTCTGCGGTGGCAATTGCACAGACTCCACTGATTCCCAAAGAAAACCTTCCTTTGAAAAAACAGGAAATTCCACAGCTTACTCATCCTCAGCTCATGGCAAAAGCCGATTCTTTAAAAACTCCGGTTAAAAAGAAGAAATATGTAGACCCATCCACACTTCTTTTTTCAGTAGAACATAAAGATGTCATCGAAAAAACAAAAGATGGAAGTAACGTGGCGACTACTATCGATCTGAATGCCAGATAACGTATCCGTAAAAATTTAAAAATTAATAATATGATCAAGAAATTAATCGTAATGGGATTGATGTGCTCTTTTTCCGCATCATTCTATGCACAGAAGACCTTCAATATTAACCTTTCTTCTAAAAAAGATACAGAGGTGAGCCCAATTGTAAAAGAGAAAGTAGAAGAATATGCAGCAAAAATCAATACCATTATCCAGGAAGAGAAAAAGCTGATGGAAGAAGAACTGTTGGTTCTGCAGGCAAAAAATCTTGATAAGGCAGATTTTGACAGAGAAAAAGCTAAGATTGCAGACCGCTATTCTGAAAAAATGGATAAAAGGATTGAAGAACTGGGATTTGATCTGGATGATGTGATTCAGAAGCAGGTAAGATATTCTCTTCTGAATACTGATGTGACTTCCAAAGAAGAGCTTAAAGAAAAATTGCTGAAAAAATTCCGCCCTACAAGAAGCTTTACCGGATATTTCTCATACGGAATCATGACTTTGACAAACAGTTCTCCGGATAATGAACTGGATAAGAATATCGGATATGCCAATAACCTGGAATTCGGTCTGAAACTGAACTATCAGCTTAGCAGAACAAGTCCGTGGGCTATTACTTCAGGACTGGGATTTTCATGGAGAACGGTGAGGACAGATAATAATATGTTCTTTACCAAAAGTGCAGATCAGGGAGTAGTTCTGTCTCAATATGGCGGCAGCCTTGATAAAAGTAAACTGAGAACAGGATATATTATTGTTCCTCTTGGGATGCAGTATAATTTTTCCAAACTTAAGAATGGTGGAATGGATGTTCAGTACAGAAGTTATTACACAGGATTTAAAATTGGAGCCAATGTATATGGTGGCGTAAAAATGTCTACCAACAATATTGTAAAAGGAAACGATGGCGAAATGAGAGACCGTGGAAATTATCAGGTGAATCCTTTCGTCTACGGAGCACAGCTTACTGTTTCTTATAACAGTTTCAGCTTATTTGTTAAAAAAGATTTCAGCAACTTCTTTAAAGACGGTTATTTCAAAAATGATAAAGCACTGATATTCGGCTTAACCATTGGATTAGATTAAATATTACTTTGATAGCAAATGAAAAACTCCGGGAATGGCTCCCGGAGTTTTTACATAGTATCAGTTATAAAATCATTATTTTAAGCTTCCAACCATATCTTCAGGTTTTACCCATTCGTCAAACTGTTCAGCAGTCAACAAGCCAAGATTAATGGCTTCTTCTTTTAATGTTGTCCCGTTTTTATGGGCTGTTTTAGCAATTTTAGCGGCATTTTCATATCCGATATGAGTATTTAAAGCCGTTACAAGCATTAAAGATTTGTCTACAAGCTCTTTAATTCTCTCATGATTCGGCTCAATACCTACCGCACAGTGATCATTGAAAGAAATACATGCATCGGCAATCAATTGGGCAGATTGCAGGAAATTGTACGCCATTACCGGTTTGAAAACATTCAGTTCATAATTCCCCTGAGTTCCGGCAAATGAAATGGTGGTATCATTTCCTAAAACCTGAGCACAAACCATCGTCATCGCTTCATTCTGAGTAGGATTTACTTTCCCCGGCATAATAGAAGATCCCGGTTCATTTTCAGGAATATGAATTTCCCCAATTCCCGAGCGTGGCCCTGATGCCATCAGTCTAACATCCTGAGCAATTTTGTATAAAGAAACAGCCAGCTGCTTTAAAGCTCCGTGAGATTCTACAATCGCATCATGTGCAGCAAGGGCTTCAAATTTATTTTCAGCAGTAACAAAAGGATGTTTTGTAAATTGAGCAATATATTCCGCTACTTTTACATCATAGCCTTTAGGCGTATTCAATCCTGTTCCTACAGCAGTTCCTCCTAAGGCAAGCTCAGAAAGATGAGGTAGGGTATTTTTTAAAGCTCTCAATCCGAATTCCAGCTGGGCTGCATAACCTGAAAATTCCTGCCCAAGAGTAAGCGGAGTGGCATCCATGAGATGGGTTCTCCCGATCTTGACAACATCTTTAAAGGCTTTTGATTTTTCAGACAACGTATTTTTTAGTTTCTCAACAGCGGGAATGGTTACTTCCACCACTTTGGTATACGCAGCAATGTGCATGGCAGTGGGATAGGTATCGTTGGATGACTGAGATTTATTCACATCATCATTCGGGTGGATTTCAGATTTTTCTCCCAATGTGCCGCCGTTATTGACATGGGCTCTGTTGGAAATCACTTCATTCACATTCATGTTCGACTGTGTTCCGGAACCCGTCTGCCAGATCACAAGAGGAAACTGGTCATTCAATTTTCCCTCCAGAATTTCATCACATACTTTCGCGATCATATCTCTTTTTTCCACAGGAAGTACTCCCAGATCAGTATTGGCATAAGCGGCAGCCTTCTTCAGATAAGCAAAAGCTTCAATGATTTCATGCGGCATTGAACCCTCAGGTCCTATTTTGAAATTATTTCTGGAACGTTCCGTCTGTGCACCCCAAAGTTTATCTGCAGGTACCTGCACTTCTCCCATGGTGTCTTTTTCTATTCTGTAATTCATAGTGTTGAAATTTGTATGATCTTTTATTTTTTACGCCAAAAAAATTGTTGGTAGTATCATGTTTAATGAAATAAATAATATTTTGGCTTTGTTTATTTAGCTTCTATAAAGGTACTTATAAACTCAGAAACCTCCAATTTATAATCATTATAAATATCAATATAAATGACTGATTTTACTCATATTTTTTTAAAGGAGGCGTATTTTTGTACAAACAAAAATTGAATGGATTTTAGATATCAGGATCCGTATCCTATTCAGAAAGATGATACGGTGTACAAAAAACTTACATCAGATTATGTAAAGGTTGAAAAGCTGGGTGACAGAGAAATTTTAACAGTAGATCCGAAGGGACTGGAGTTATTGGCAGAAGAAGCCATGGCAGATGTTTCTTTCATGCTTCGCTCTTCGCACCTGGAAAGCCTTAGAAGAATTATTGATGATCCTGAAGCTACAGATAATGACAGATTCGTTGCTTACAACCTTTTACAGAATGCTGCAGTAGCTGCAGAAGGAGCTCTTCCTTCATGTCAGGATACAGGTACAGCGATTGTAATGGGAAAGAAAGGAGAAAATGTATATACAGGAGTAGATGATGGCGAATACCTGAGCAAAGGAATTTACAATACCTATCAGAAAAGAAACTTAAGATATTCTCAGGTCGTTCCTTTAACGATGTTTGATGAGAAGAATTCCGGATCCAACCTTCCTGCACAGATTGATATCTATGCTAAAAAAGGAGATTATTACGAATTTTTATTCTTAACGAAAGGAGGAGGTTCCGCCAATAAAACATTCTTATATCAGAAAACGAAATCTTTACTGAACGAAAAATCTCTTGAAGAATTCATCAAAGAAAAAATTTCAGACCTTGGTACCGCTGCATGTCCGCCATACCACTTAGCATTGGTAATCGGAGGAACTTCAGCTGAAGCCAATCTTGCAGCCGTTAAAAAAGCCTCAGCAAAATATTATGATCATCTTCCGACAGAAGGAAATGAAGCCGGACAGGCATTCAGAGACCTTGAATGGGAAGCTAAAGTTCAGAAAATCTGCCAGGAAAGTGCCATCGGAGCTCAGTTTGGAGGAAAATACCTTACTCACGATGTAAGAGTGATCAGACTTCCGAGACACGCGGCATCTTGTCCGGTAGGAATGGGAGTTTCCTGTTCTGCAGACAGAAATATCAAAGGGAAAATTACCAAAGAAGGAATTTTCCTGGAGCAGCTGGAACAGGATCCGAAAAGATTCTTACCTGATACTCCTCCACATCTGGAAGAAGCTGTTGAGATTAATCTGAACAAACCAATGCCGGAAATTCTTGCAGAGCTTTCCAAATATCCGATCAAAACAAGATTAAAACTGAACGGAACATTAATCGTTGCAAGAGATATTGCTCACGCAAAAATCAAAGAAATTATCGACAGCGGTAAACCAATGCCGGACTATTTCAAAAATCACCCGATCTATTACGCTGGACCTGCAAAAACTCCGGAAGGAATGGCTTCAGGAAGTTTCGGGCCTACTACTGCCGGAAGAATGGACGTTTATGTAGACGAATTCCAAAGCCATGGTGGAAGTATGATCATGCTGGCAAAAGGAAACAGAAGTAAGGATGTTACCAATGCATGTCATAAATACGGAGGTTTCTATCTTGGATCTATCGGAGGGCCGGCTGCCATTCTTGCGAAAGACAATATTGTATCTGTAGATGTGGTAGACTTCCCGGAATTAGGAATGGAAGCAGTAAGAAAAATTGAAGTAAAAGACTTCCCTGCCTTCATCATTTCCGATGATAAGGGCAATGATTTCTTTGCAAATCTTGCTCACTAATTAGTTTAAAATTAAAATAAATAACAAAATAGAACGCTGATCTTTTGTGTAAAAAGGAAAAAAGTTCTATTTTTGCCTAAAATCTTTAAGAGAATGATAACGATATTATCAGCATTTTGGCCGTTCTACCAGTTCCTTTGGACTATATTCTTCATTACTATGTTCCTAGTAGGATTCTGGTGTATTTTTATGTTCTTCGGATTAGTAATCCCAATGTGGCTAACTGAAGGTTTGAAAGAGTATTTCGGAAAAGTAAAGCCTTTCGATCCTGAAGATATCAGAAGAAAGCTTATTTCTGAGCAGGAAGGTGTAGAAGTTATCTATAGCGAGCCTAAAGGAAACGGACCTTTCCTTCACGATCACGGACATCATCATTAATTGATTGTCATTGCTTTTTCACCTGAATTCTGAAAAAGTAATATCAAAGCAAAACAACATATATAAAACCGCTTAAGCAATTAAGCGGTTTTTCTATTTATTATTCCTCAGACTTTCCGGAGATACCCCAAATTTCTTTTTAAAAGCCCGCGTAAAGTTCTGGAGATATTCATAACCGCACTCAATAGCAATTTCTTTGATCATAATTTCTTTATTGGTAATCATTTTCTTTGCTTTCAGCATCCTGAGTTCTGATATATAATGAGCAATCGTTGTATGATACTGCGTTTTGAATTCCTTTCTGACAGTATTCTGGTTCAGTCCAAAATATTTTCCAATTTCCTCTGCTTTTATATTTCTATGGTAATTTTCATCAATGAATTTCCTGATCATTTCAGACGTTTTTGGAGTGTCTTCGAAAATGTTTTTCTCATTAAATTGCTCAAAGATCAGGATAAGAAGTTTGATAATCTTTGCTTCTATAAATAACTTCTGCATGATTCCTTTCTTATTATAATCCAGAATCTCTTTTACAATCATATGCATCTCAACCGTCATGTCCGGCGGCGTTTCTTTATGAAGGAAAATGAAATTATTATGAATCATGTTTTCCAGAATTTCAGCATTTTCACGATTAAGCTTTGGATTGATGAGGTTAAAAATATATTGATAATTGATCTGAATCTGGAGGTACCTCAGAATTTCCTGGTTTTCTGTCCAGAGTTCAGCAACACTTTCTTTAGGAGAATAATGGAGGATGTATTGATTTTTTTTGAATAAAAACTGGGTTCCGCAATCATGACCTTCTAAATTAATACCATCACTCAACATGAAAATCAAATTAAAACTTGACTTTCCCTCCAGCATATGAGACTTGAAGGATTGATCAGGACGCAGGTCTTCCTGCATGATGATTTTGATGTCCTCGGATATGAACAAATGTCCACTTTTTAATTGACTCCTCATACAACACATTTTTACAGCCATGGTACAACTTCTTACGATAAAAGTCCTCCGCAGGATAACCAAAAGTTCGAAAATGATAACTCGGGGTTGATGATGTGAAGTACTTTTGCGCAAAATTAAATTAAATTTAGAATAATTAAAAATAATATTTCATATGTTTAAAGATTTACATTTTGCAATACGGAAAATCAGAACAGGATTAGCATTGCTAACCGTTGCTGGAAGCTATATGTATGCCCAGCAATGGGAAAATGTAGGAGGCATTCAGAATGTATCTGCAGGAGGAAGCAGTTTTAATAATCTTGTTATTGATAACTCAGGAAACTATTATCTGTCCTATTATGATGTTTCAGTAGCTAAAGGCTCTGTTCAGAAATTTAACGGAAACTCATGGTCTTACTTAGGAGGAACGCCCGGAGTTACTACAGGAACAGCCACTTACAACTCATTGTCTATAAGTCCGAACGGAAACAGTATTTATTATACCAATCAGCTTGGTTATCCAGGCTCCGGGATGGAAGTACGCTTATTTACAGGGTCTTTATGGTCTCAGCTTCCGAATGTTACAGACAGTTCCGTTAATTATCAGGCTTCTGCCGTTTCCTCTGATAATATCATTTTCACGTATGGTTCTTATGGTTCAGGAACGGTTAAAAGATATTCCGGAGGAGCATGGGAGCAGATAGGAAATGCAGGTTTTTCGGGCGGTGCTGACTTCGCTGAAATGGTCATCGGAACCAATAATATGATCTATACCTGTAATATTTCCGGAGGGATAAAAGTATATCAGAACAGTACAGATGCAAGTTCAGCACAAAACTGGAGTCTGGTAGGCGGAACAGCTGCAGATGCTTCTTCATCAGGAGAGCAGTATAATGCTGATATTGCTTTAGATGGAGCAAACACAATCTATGTTGCTTATGTTTCCAACTCCGGAGGAGGAAGGAAGTTGAATGTCAGAAAGTTTGACGGAAACTCCTGGGTGCAGGTTGGAAATGCCAATTTTTCTGAGGGAAGAGTACAGCATGTTGCCTTAGCCGTAACAGAATCAGGAAAGCCATATGTGGTAGCCAGCCGTTTTGAAAATGATAATTTCCTGAGAAATACCGTTTATCAATTAGACGATTCACAAAACTGGGTTCCTTTTGGAGGAGATTTTGTTTCAGCTGGAGAGGCAAAATACAATGATTTAGCAATAGATAAGGCACAAAATTATCTTGTTTTGGCTTATTCCGACAATACAGCAAAGGTGAAAAGAATTTCTCTGAACCTGAATCCACAAACATGCAGCAACACAGACCCTGGAGCTAATGCAGGAGACATAGGCTGTGTAAGTTTTATGTATCGTGGACAACAGGTTGCTTATACTACGGTAAGAGGAGCAGATGGAAAAATATGGCTTCAGCAGAATCTGGGGAGCTCACAGGTGGCTTCATCATCAGCTGATGCGAATTCTTATGGGGACCTTTTCCAATGGGGAAGATGGGATGATGGTCACCAGCTTAGAAATTCTCAGATCGTACCGGCTCCATCACCTAATACTCCGGAAGGAACAAATACCACTGCGGGAAGTTATATTGCAGGATCTCCAGGATGGTGGGCAGGTTTTGCAGGTTCAGATACGTGGGTAGGAGTATCTGTTGCGGATGTGAATGCATCCGCCGGAATAGATCCATGTAAAGCAATAGGAGCAGGATGGAAATTGCCTTCTCAGGCAGAGTGGACTACTTTAATTGGAGCTGAAAGTATTTCTAACCCAACAACGGCTTATAACAGTCATCTTAAATTACCGGCAGGAGGCTACAGAAGCTCCAGTGACGGGAACTTTACTTTTGTAGGGCAAAGAGGATATTTCTGGAGTTCTGATACATCAAGTCTGGGAGGGAAATATCTGTATATCGGATCAACGATTGCCAATCCATCTGCCGGAGCTATGAGAGGGCAGGGATCATCAGTAAGATGTATCAAGCCTGCATCTTCTTTAGGTACTTCAGAAATCAAACTGAATCAATCTGTTATTGAAATGTATCCTAACCCAACCAAAGGAATTCTTATGGTTAAAGCTGATTCAGGAATTGAAAAAGTAAACGTTACCAATGCTGTAGGGCAAAGAATGAATGTACAGTTCTCGGATCATCAGATCAATTTGACTGAACTTCTTTCAGGATTATACATCGTAGAGTTAAAGTTGAAGAACGGACAATCTGTTTCTAAAAAGATTATAAAGGAGTAAGCGGATCTCAATACCAAAGATTTCGCCAAAAGAATTTAGTTTATTACAATTACTTTTATTGGAAGGCTCATGAAATTTTCATGAGTCTTTTTTTATTATTATTTCTCCGAAAAAATAGAAATATTTGATGAATACCGAAGAGGAATAGTGGTCATGAAGAAAAATTTATACTATATTCGATAAAAAATAATAAATGAAAAAGTTTTATTCTGTTGTTTTTCTGTTGATTACCATGGCTGTATTCGGACAGATCAATTATACAATTTCTCCTGATCCGTTCAACGAAACAGATGCGATCACGCTTACTGTTCCCGGGGATCAGATTGATGAGTCTGCGTGGGGCGTTTCCAACAATGCCATTTATATCTGGACCTGGTCGTTTGATACCAATTATCAGAACAGTCAGGATTGCCCTACCAATGGTAGCTGGAATAATTCCAATGATCTGAATAAACTGAATTATAATGCCACAACAGACAGCTATTCAATAACATTTACCCCAGCTTCATTTTTCGGAAGAACAGGAATCGGAAGATTTGGGTTTTTATTAAAGGATAGGACGGGATCGCATCAGACTTCACCAGATATTTTTGTAAACGTAGGTACTTTAAACTTGACGCTTACAAATCCATTAGCGAACAGCCTCACTTCAGTTCCTACGGGAAATTCCATTACTATTACGGCGACGGCAAGTACCAATGTTACATTTCAATTAAAAGCTAACGGAACTGTTGTCAATTCAACAACAACGCCTTCACAATCTTATTCTTACAGTTATACGGTTACTCAGGATGCAAATATGGAACTTGTGGCGACACAGGGAACCAATTCCAAAACGGCAGCATTCATTGTACAGGTTCCGAGAAATGTTGTTTCCCAGGCAATACCCAACTGGATCAGACAGGGAATCAATTATCATCCGACAGATCCAACCAAGGTGGGATTGGCTTTATATGCTCCGGGGAAAAATTTTGTACACGTCATAGGAAGCTTCAATAACTGGACGGTGAATGATACCTATTTAATGAAAAAAGACACCACAAATCCCGATCTGTACTGGATTGAACTCAATGGAATCACTCCTCAGCAGCTTTATACCTTCCAATACAGAACAAACGATTTGAGAAAAGTAGCAGATCCTTATTCTCCACAAATTCTTTCCTCTTATGATGATCCGTGGATTTCCGCTTCTACCTATCCAAACTTACCAGCATTTCCTGCCGGGCAGGGTTTTGAAGTGTCAACATTTAAAACAGGCCAGACCGCTTATAATTGGCAGGTTACCAATTTTCAAAGACCTGCGAAACAGGATCTTATAGTGTATGAATTATTATTGAGAGATTTCACACAGGAAAAGAACTGGCAGTCACTGATCAATAAAATTTCCTATTTAAAGAATTTGAAAATCAATGCTATAGAACTGCTTCCCATCATGGAATTTGACGGAAATCTTTCCTGGGGATATAATACTTCTTTTCATTATGCATTGGACAAAGCCTACGGTACTCCCGAAAAATTCAAAGAATTTGTAGATGTATGCCACCAGAACGGAATTGCAGTCATTCTGGATGTCGCATTTAATCACGCAACAGGACGTTCACCTCTGGTAAGACTCTGGAATATTGATCCGGATGGTGATGGCTATGGAAATGTTGCAGCCAACAACCCTTACTTTAATCAGGTTCCGAAACATTCATACAATGTATTTAACGATTTTAACCATACCAGCCTTTCAACGCAATATTATGTTGAAAGATGTCTTGAGCAATGGCTGACTGAATATCACATAGACGGATTCCGTTGGGATTTAACCAAAGGATTTACGCAAAGCTGTTCTGAAAATGATGAGGCCTGTACCAATGCCTACCAGCAGGACAGAGTGGATATCATGAAAAATTATGCTGATAAACAATGGGCCATTGATCCCAATTCTTATATGATCTTCGAACACCTTGGAACTGATGCAGAAGAACAGCAATGGGCGAATTACAGAATAGCAGAAGGAAAAGGCGTTATGCTTTGGAATAAACAGACAGATCCTTACAATCAGAATACGATGGGATATAAGGAAAACAGCAATTACGACCGAATGAACCACAGTCTTCACGGATTTACCAATATGAGTGCCGTAGGCTATGGAGAAAGCCACGATGAAGAAAGACTGATGTTTAAAAACCTTGCATACGGTGCAGCGAACGGAAGCTATGATGTAAAAAACCTGAATACCGCTCTTGAAAGAATGAAAACATTCGGGGCCACGTTCTTTACTATCCCTGGTCCGAAAATGATCTGGCAGTTTGGAGAATTAGGATATGAATTCAGCATCAACAGATGTGCAAACGGTACGATAGACAGCGGATGCAGAACCGATGAGAAACCTGTTGCATTTACGCTCGGATATGATACTGATCTGAATAGAAAGGCGGTCTACGATACATGGGCTAAAATCATCAACATCAGAAACAGTCATCAGGTCTTTAAATCGAAAACCTATAGTATAGAATCCAACAATCTTACGAACGACCCCAATGGTCTGATCACAAGAATTTATGTATATGATGCCTCTATTACAACAGGAATAAAGAATGTTGTCGTATTGGCCAATTACACGACTTCCGCACAGAATGTAGTGCCTTATTTCCCTTACACAGGTCAATGGCAGAATCTGATGGACAACAGTATTTCAAATGTAGCTTCCACAACAGCTCCAATCACTTTACAACCGGGAGAATTTAGAATCTTTGGTAATTACGCGGGTGCTTTGTCAACAGCAGATGTCAATGCCGCCAACAAATTATCTCTTCAGATTGCAGATAATCCTGTCCGAAATGGAATCGCTAAACTGGTTTTCAATAAAGCAAAAAATGGGGAAATTTCAATTTTTGATATGACCGGTAAAAAACTGGATACTTTCAAACTCGATAAAGAGAGCGGAACTTATAATTTGAAGGTTGATTATCCGGCAGGCACGTATCTTGTGCAGTTGAAATCAGATACAGGAATAGCCATTCAAAAGATGATTATTAAATAAAACAAAAGATTTAGTTGTCTAGACTTATAAAAAATATTTAATATCTTAAAAACCATTAAGAAGGTTTAAGAAATAAAGTATAGTTAAGGTTAATCATTCTGATTTTTAAGTTTCTCTTAATCCTCTTAAACTCTTATTAAATCTTAATGGTTCAAAAATAAAAAGTTTAAACAGGTTCCATACAAAATAAAAGGCAAATTTGCAGATCAGCAGATTTGCTTTTTTTGTAAGTTCAGAAAAATAGTCTACTTTTGCCGTAGATTTATCAAGAAAGGTGGAGGGATTTGGCCCGGTGAAACCTTAGCAACCTGCACAATTCCAGCGTGTAAAGGTGCTAATTCCAACCCTTTGGGAGAGATAATTGAAGTCAATACTCTATATGAATTCCATTTCTTGAAGTCTTGTGTATCTGCGGAAAGATCCGTCAGATTGGTAGTATTAATTGGCAAGAACAAAAATGAAAAAATTAAGCACAGCTGTACTATTGCTTGGGGCAATTCTGGTAGCTGCTCAGGAAAGTGAGGAAAAAGGAAAACAGATCGAAGATATCATCATCGTCGGAAACCGTAATGTTAAAAGAACAAAACTGGAGACGCCGGTTCCTGTAGATGTTATCAATATCGATAAAATCCAGAGAAGCACTCCGCAAATGACCGCTCAGGATCTCCTGAATTATGTGATTCCGTCGTTTAATGCAGTGAGGCAGTCTGCTTCTGATGGCACAGAGCATATTGATCCGGTAACATTAAGAGGAATGGGCCCCGATCAGGTTCTCGTATTGCTTAACGGAAAAAGAAGACATACTACTTCATTGGTCAATTATCAGAATACCGTAGGAAATGGTTCTGTAGGAACAGATTTGAGTACCATTCCCGTAATTGCTATTGATAGAATAGAAGTGTTAAGAGACGGAGCTGCTGCACAATATGGATCTGATGCTATTGCCGGAGTGATCAACATTATTCTTAAGAAAAATGCCGGAGCTTCAGCAAGCCTTACTTACGGATTAAGCGGAAGAAATGATGGAGATACTTACCAGGCAGGAGTCAACTATGGTACCTCATTAGGAAAAAAAGATGGTTATATCAATCTATCCCTGCAATTAAGCCACAGAGGAAAAACAACAAGAACTCAAAATCACGATCTGGATATTTTCGGAGATAATTTTGCGTATGAATTTGCAGGTGACGCTGAAGCGGTAAAAGCAGCCAGAGCTGCGGATGATGCCGAAATTGAAAAAAGAGGGTTGACCCGTGATGATTTCAATTTTCAGATCGGAGATGCCCAGATCAGACAGGGACAGTTGTTTTTCAATTCAGAATACCCTTTTAATGATCATTTTAAACTCTATTCTTTCGGAGGTTTCAGTATTAAAGAAGGAGAAGGGTTTGGTTTCAGAAGACTGCCAAGCGAAAAGTCTAATGTGGTTTCATCCATTTATCCGAATGGTTTTCAGGCGGTTCTTGGGTCTCAGGTATATGATGTTTCCTATGCTGTAGGTGCAAAATATAATGTTAACAACTGGCTATTTGACCTAAGTAATACGTTCGGGAGCAATACCTTCAATTATAAGGTAAGCAATACCAATAATGCTTCTCTGGGTGCAAAATCACCCACAAGTTTTTATGCAGGCGCCCATAGTTTTCTGCAGAATACCATGAATCTTGATGTTTCCAAAAATATAAACCGTTTCAATATTGCTTTCGGTGGTGAGTTCAGGTTTGAACAATACCAGATTAAAGCTGGTGATGAAGCTTCTTATACCCAATATGATATCAATGGAAATGTGGCCACTGAAGGATCTACAGTACTTGGAGCAGGCGGATCTCAATCCTTTATCGGATTTTCTCCTAACAATGCCTTGAAGAAAGGCAGACATTCCACCGCAGTATATGCAGATGTTTCCTATGATTTGGATAAAAAACTGAATATTGATGCTGCTGCCAGGTTTGAAAATTATTCAGATTTCGGAAATACCTTGAATGGAAAACTCGCTGTACGATATGAGTTTGTAAAAAACTATGCGGTAAGAGCCGCTGTTGGGACAGGATTCAGAGCACCATCATTGCAACAGCAATATTTTAATAATTCCTATGCGGATATTTCTACTTCCGGTTCAAAGATTGTTACCAAAGGAATATTCAGCAACGATAGCGAAGCCGCTAAAATTCTTGGGTTTGATAAACTCAAGCAGGAAACTTCTGTCAATGCAAGTGCCGGATTTACCCTGAAGCCATTTAATAAGTTGACTATTTCCATAGATGGATACTGGATCAAAGTAAAGGACAGAATTGTGATCACCAGCAATATTACAGACCCAAGATTAGATCAGTTTAAGGTAGAAAGCGGAAGATTCTTCGCCAATGCTATTGATACAGAAACGAAAGGTGTGGATGTAGTGGTTTCCTATGACTGGATTCTTGGGAACGGAAAATTAAATATGAATCTTGCCGGAAACTATACGGAAACAAAAATCACAGATTTTCATTTTCCTGAAAACTTAGGAACGCCTCAGGATCAGTTTTTTGGTCCCGATCAGATCAATATCATTGAAACACTGTCTCCAAAAACAAAAGCTTCATTAGGATTAAATTATGGAATAGGAAAATTCAGTTTTCTCGTAAGAAATACCTATTTTGGTAAGGTAATAAGAGATGGTTATCCGTTTGGAGACGTGCAGGAATTCTCACCAAAAGTAGTGACAGACATCAGCGTTGGGTATGATATCACCAAAAGTATCAATTTTACAGTAGGAGCCAACAATATATTTGATGTCTTTCCGGACCGCCAGATTTATAAAAATTCATATTATGGAGTATTCAAATATGCGCCTGTACAGATGGGAACGCTGGGGAATTATTTCTTCGGAAGGCTTAATTTTAATTTTTAATCATTAAATGAGTACTGCCTCACATCAGATTGGCTGGAAAACAGCCGCAGCCATTGTCGTTTCCAATATGATCGGAACAGGGATTTTTACCACCCTGGGATTTCAGCTTTCCGATATTACCAACACCTACAGTATTTTCCTGCTATGGAGCATCGGAGGGGTTCTCGCTTTGTTCGGGGCATTTTGCTACGCAGAATTGGGCTCCCATTTTAAAGGAAACGGAGGCGATTTTATTTATCTTAAAGAAACCTATCATCCGATTTTCGGATATCTCATAAGCTGGATTTCGCTCATCATAGGATTTTCCTCTCCCGTAGCGCTGGCAGCATTGGCTATGTCAAAATACCTTTCTGTATTTGATTATAGCTTTGGAAACGGATTTGCCATAGCCGCGATATTCCTGGTGGCAATTGCATTATCATTCAGCCTGAAAACATCCAGCAGGTTTCACAACTTTTTTACCTTCATTAAGATCGCTTTTATTATTGTACTGGTTATTCTTGGAGTAAGAATTTCAAATTCACCCCAGATCGGCAACAGCCTTAATTTCAGTGACAGCTGGCAGAATGAGATCATGCTTCCTGCCTTTGCAACCTCTCTGGTATTTGTGACCTATTCATACACAGGCTGGAATTCAGCTTCCTATATTGCGGGAGAAATAAAGGATGTGCAGAAAAACCTTCCTAAATCATTGATTATAGGAACTGTTTTTGTGACGGTGAGCTATATTCTGGTGAATTATATTATGCTGAAACATGCTCCTGTAAATCAGCTGGCAGGAAAAGAAGATGTGATGGGCGAAGCAGCAGTCAATATGTTGGGTCCGGCTTTTGGAAAAATTGTTAATATTTTTATAGCTCTGCAGCTGATTGCAACCATAAGTGGATACTTGTGGGTTGGCTCAAGACTGACACAGGCTTTTGCAAAACATACCCACATCTGGAAACCTTTATCATCTGGAAATACAAAAGGAATTCCGGTAAGAGCTATTTTTGCCCATGCTGTGATTGCTGCTATTATTATTTTAACGGGAAGCTTTAAAGAAATTTTTGTTTATACAGCTTTTATACTACAGCTTTTTGCCAGTCTTGCGATTTCGACGGTTTTCTTTCTGAAGAAAAAAGACAGAAAGATTTTTAAGTCGAATGCTTTCCATATTTTTCCGGCTGTTTTTCTGCTGTTCAGTATCTATATTCTCTATTTTACATTCATTCATAACCCTAAGGAAAGCTTGGTAGGATTGGGAATTATCGCTGTAGGAATTATTTTATATCTGATAGACAGAAGACTTTCTAAAGGATCTTAGAGCCTGATTTCAATATCATAAACATTTTTACAATTCAGCTTTTTTACCTTTTTGACTCTTTATCCCTAATGCTCAAAAATTTATGATGATTTGGAATTTTAATTTTGAATTAATAATCCTTATCTTTGCACCCACAAAATTTCTACAATGTCTAAATCATTAATTCCAAAATTAGAAGCTATAAAACAAAGATATAATGAGGTTGCAGACCTTATTATACAGCCTGATGTCATTTCAGACCAAAAAAGATATTCTTCTTTGAACAAAGAATATAGTGATTTGGGAAAAATTGTAAGAGTTTATGATCAGTACAAAGGCGCTTTGGACAGTATCGCAGAATCTGAAGAAATTATCGCAGATGGTTCAGACAGAGATCTGGTAGATCTGGCTAAAGAAGAAAAACTGGAAGCTCAGGCTAAACTTCCGGGATTGGAAGAAGAGCTGAAAGTATTGCTGATTCCTAAAGATCCTGCAGATGATAAAAACGTTATCGTGGAACTACGTGCCGGAACCGGAGGTGATGAAGCCGCTATTTTTGTGGAAGATATCTACAGAATGTATACCATGTATTTCAAAACAAAAGGATGGAGACATGAAGTGACAGATTCTAATGAAGCAGCGAAAGGATACAAGGAATTGATCATGAAGGTGGAAGGAGAAGGTGTTTACGGAATCATGAAGTTTGAATCCGGAGTTCACCGTGTACAGCGTGTACCTGAGACAGAATCTCAGGGAAGAGTACACACTTCTGCCATTACAGTGGCAGTTCTTCCGGAAGCTGAAGAAGTAGATTTTGAACTGAATCCTGCAGATATTGAAATGCAGACTTCCCGTTCAGGTGGTGCCGGAGGTCAGAACGTAAACAAGGTTGAAACGAAAGTTCAGCTTACCCACAAGCCTTCAGGACTTGTTGTGGTTTGTCAGCAGGCTCGTTCTCAGCTTGCTAACCGTGAGCTGGCGATGGAAATGCTGAGAACAAAACTATACGATATCGAATTACAGAAAGTACAGGGAGATATCGCTGCACAACGTAAATCCATGGTTTCTACCGGTGACCGTTCTGCAAAAATTAAAACGTACAATTATCCACAGGGTAGAGTTACAGATCACAGAATCAACAAGTCTATGTACAATCTTGATGCTTACATGAATGGCGATATTTCTGAAATGATTGATGCCGTAATCATGGCAGAAAATGCAGAAAAGATGAAAGGGGAAGAAGAAAATTACTAAAAAATCGAAATAATTAAAATACAGCCTCTGATTTTTCAGAGGCTTTTTTACATACTAAATACAATTTAAACTATGAAAAATTACAAAATTATTTTCCTGCTATTGCTTTCCGTGATGGGACAACAGCTGATGGCTCAGACAGAAGTGAAGAAACCCAAAGAAGCCTTTGAACTCTTTTTCGGAACTTTTGTGAATAATGATGAAACTGCTTTGAACAAACTTAACGATTATCTAAGACCTACTGTAGAAGGCCAGAATGCGTATCAGGTAGATTTTAAGGAAACTTCAAAAGAAATGATAAATGGCAGCGTTGAGAATTTTCTGGCTGCTTTCCCTAAAGCCACGGCTGCAGCATGCAAAAAAGAGGCGGAAGAGTATTTTATTGCGATGTTTGGGAATTTTAAAACAGGAAAACTGACTGTTAAAAATGTAAAAGTGGTACCGAATGAATATGTTAAGGACGAAAAAATTGCAGAAATAAGTTATTCCGTAAGCTTTCTGGTTCCCTCGAAATTAACTTCCGGACCAAAAGGCGATCTGAGTAAAATAAAAGCAGAAGAACTGAAAAAATATCTGGTTCAGGCAGCGCAGGATTTCAAAAATGCTGATAAAATGGTAACAGCTGATCAGAGTTTTAATCTTTACGAAATGAAAGTAGGAGACAAAATATATTACTGGAACGGAAGCCCGGATGAGATTGTTTCCAACCTTACCGATTTTTATTTTGAAAGCTTCGGAGCCAATGAATAACCGATTATAAAGTATAGAAAGTCCCAATACAACGGGGCTTTTTTTATTTCACATACTTTACGTATTTTTGAGACAAACCGATCAGTATGAATTTTAAGCCTATATTGTTAACAGCTGGAGTATTATTTTCAGCATCTTTTTATTCTCAGAAAATGAATTACCCTAAAGCGTTAAAAGGAAACCAGACAGATACCTATTTTGGAACTGCCGTTTCTGATCCCTTCAGAGATCTGGAAAATGATTCTGAACCTACAAAAAAATGGGTGGATGAAGAAGTTGCTTACAGCCAGAATTACCTTTCTAAGATTCCGTTCAGGGATAAAATTAAAAATCAGTTGAAGGAAATCTGGAACTATGAAAAAATTTCTGCACCTTTCAAAGAAGGAGATTATACCTATTATTATAAAAATGACGGTCTGCAGGCTCAGTCTGTTTTGTATAGAACAAACAACAAGACCAATGCTACAGAAGTCTTTTTAGATCCTAATAAATTTTCAGAAAAGGGAACAACTTCTCTTTCCAACCTGTCGTTCAATAAAAAAGGTAACCTTGCTGCCTACTCTATTTCTGAAGGAGGAAGCGATTGGAACAAGATCATCATCATTGATGCAGTAACCAAAAAACAAATTGATGAAACTTTACTGGATGTAAAATTCAGTGGAATTTCATGGCAGGGAGACGAAGGCTTCTATTATTCAAGCTACGACAAACCGAAAGAAGGAACAGTTCTTTCAGGGATGACTGATAAACATAAAGTATACTTTCACAAGCTGGGAACAAAGCAGTCTGAAGATAAACTGATTTTCGGAGGAGAGAAAACGCCAAGAAGATATTTAAGTGCAGGAGTTTCTGAAGACCAGAGATATCTTATCATTTCTGCAGCTAATGCTACAAATGGTAATGAATTGTACATAAAAGACCTTCAAAAAGGCGGAGATTTTGTGCAGATTATGAACGGATTTGATATCAATGCCAGCATTGTAGACACACAGGGTGATGATCTTTTCATTTTCACAGATAAAGATGCACCGAATATGCGTCTTGTAAAAACAACCATCAGTAACCCGGCTCCGGCAACATGGAAAGATGTCATTCCACAAACAGAAAATGTTTTGGGAATTTCTTCAGGTGGTGGATATTTCTTCGCAACCTATATGATTGATGCTATTGATCAGGTAAAACAGTTTGATAAAACCGGAAAACTGATCAGAGAAATTGCACTTCCCGGCAAAGGAAATATCTCAGGGTTCGGAGGAAAAGAAAAAGAGAAAGATGTTTACTTCTCTTTCAGCAATTATATTACACCGGGAACTACTTATAAATTCAATGTAGACTCAGGAAAATCTGAAATCTATCAAAAACCTAAAGTGAAGTTTAATCCGGATGACTATGTTTCAGAACAGGTATTCTATACTTCAAAAGACGGTACAAAAGTACCTATGATGATCAATTACAAGAAAGGAACTAAACTTAACGGTAAAAACCCTACTATTCTGTATTCTTACGGAGGTTTCAACATCAGCCTGCAGCCATCATTCTCTGTAGTTAATGCCATCTGGATGGAGAATGGCGGTATTTACGCTGTTCCAAATATCCGTGGAGGAGGTGAGTACGGTAAAAAGTGGCACGATGCCGGGACTAAACAGCAGAAGAAAAATGTTTTTGAAGACTTTATCGCTGCCGGAGAATATCTTCAAAGTAAAGGGTATACTTCAAAAGAATACATGGCGCTGTCAGGAAGATCAAACGGAGGATTACTGGTAGGAGCGACAATGACAATGAGACCTGATCTTGCCCGAGTAGCCTTCCCCGGAGTTGGAGTTCTGGATATGCTGAGGTATAATAAATTTACAGCCGGAGCAGGATGGTCTTATGATTACGGTACTGCAGAAGACAGTAAAGAAATGTTTGAATACCTTAAATCTTATTCTCCGGTACACAATGTAAAAGCAGGAACTTGTTATCCTTCCACAATGATTATCACCAGTGATCACGATGACAGGGTTGTTCCGGCACACTCTTTCAAATTTGGTGCAGAGCTTCAGGAAAAACAGGCATGTAAAAAACCTATTCTCTTAAGAATTGAAAAGAATGCAGGACACGGCGCCGGAAGATCTACAGATCAGGTGATCAGTGAAAATGCAGATCTTATATCATTTGCATTGTTTGAGATGGGAATAAAGAAATAATTTTAAAAAAGTAAAATATTTAAACAAACGGTCGATTTTATTTAAAATTGACTGTTTTTTTTATGTTGTTATGTTTATAATTCTTATTTTTAAGGCGGATATTTAAAGTTTATTAATTCTAAACTAATTAGGTAATTATGAAAAAAAGAATTTTACTGGTTTGTGCATTGACTGCTGGGCTATCCAGCCTTAATGCGCAGAGGTGGGAACCTGCCTCACAAAGAACATCAGAGATCAGAAAAGAAGTCGAAGTTCAGTATGCTTACAGATTTGATTTACAGTCTCTTAGAAATATTCTAAAAGACGCTGTAGAAACAGGGAAAGGAGCTCAGGCTGTGATCGTATCTCTGCCTACAGCAGAAGGAAAAATTGAAAAATTTGCTGTTTATAGTGATCCTGTGATGGAAAAATCCATGGCAGACAGATATCAGCTGGGATCTTATGTAGGAGTAGGGGTTGATGATCCTGGCAAATATGTAAGATTCAGTACTGCACCTACCGAAATGCAGTCGATGATTATCAAAGACGGGAAATTTCAGTTTATAGAGCCTATTACTGCTGATAAGCAGGTGTATGGTGTTTTCTATAAAACAAAAAGAACAGAGGCAGATCATGGTTTTGAATGTACTACCGAAGAGAAAAATTTCAAAGATATTAAATCATTAGAAGCCTTCGGAAAAAAAAATCTTTCTAATGTAGGAATTACAAGCAGACCGGCAAGTACGAAATTCAGAACTTACAGATTGGCTCTATCTACTACAGGAGAATATACAAAGAAATTTGATCCGACTGGAGGAGTAACGAATACCGTTACTCAGATGAATGCTACTATAACCCGTGTAAATGGCGTTTTTCAAAAAGATTTTGCAATTAAACTGATTATTCAGGATCTTCCTAACATTATATATACAGACCCTGCAACAGACCCTTATACTGGAAACTTAAACTTACAGCTTCAGCAAACCTTAACAGCTCAAGTAGGGAATGCGAATTATGATATGGGGCATGTATTCAATGCTGCCGGTGGTAACGGAAATGCCGGATCTATCGGATCTACATGTGTAGATCCTGCTACAGCTACTTCATTAGCAAAAGGATCTGCGTTTACACAGAATACCAATCCAACAGGAGATCTTTTTGATATTGATTATGTTGCGCATGAAATGGGACACCAGCTTGGAGGAAACCATACCTTTTCACATGCTACGGAAGGCTCTGGTGTAAATGTTGAGCCGGGTGGAGGAACAACAATTATGGGATATGCCGGAATTACTCAGGACAATGTACAGGCTAATTCGGATGCTTATTTCCATTATTCTTCAATTAATCAGATTCTAAATAGCTTAGACGCCAAGACTACTTGTGGAACATCTGAAAATATTACAAATAATACAGCACCTACTATTGCAGCCCTTACAGCATACACTATTCCAAAGGGTACTCCTTATTACCTGGATGCATCTGCTACCGATGCTGAAGGTGATGCAATAAAATATACCTGGGAGCAATATGACAGTGTCAATAATCTTGCTTCTATTTCCGGAGACAGTGGTTGGGGATACAATGCACAAGGCTCGATTGCAAGATCTTTCTTCGGAACAGCAAGCGGAAGAAGATATTTCCCGAGTTTACCACTTGTAATGGCTGGAAAACTTACTAATAAAGCTACCTGGGAAACAGTTTCCTACATACCGAGAATACTTCACTATGCGGTAACTGCTAGAGATGAAAATGCTTTGAGACCAATGCTTGTATCTTCAGAAACAACCCTTACTGTAGGAAATGACGGACCATTTAAATTTAATGGAATTACTTCTTCGACAACCCTATACAATAATGCATCAAATACAATTACCTGGGATGTTGCCAATACCAATGCCGCACCATATAATGCAAGTAATGTAAAGATTGAGTATACTACAGACCTTGTTAATGGATCTGCATGGACAGAATTAGTGGCTTCCACTCCAAATACAGGAACCTATACAGTACAGATGCCTGCAAATCTGACAGGAGCAATCAAATTAAAAATTTCAGCTATAGGAAACGTATTCTATGCAGTATCTCCACAAGTAACTGTAGGCACAGCCCCTACATCTACTACAGCAGCTCCTACAGGAGTATCTGCTTTAGCATCTGAAATCTTAAAAACTACAGCAAGATTGTCTTGGAATAACGTGCCTGGAGCTACTTATTCTATTAACTATAGAAAAGTAGGAGAAACAAACTGGCAGAATACAACAAGCTCTGTAAACTCTGTTTTATTAAGTAGTTTAGAGGATGAAACTAATTATGAAGCTCAGGTTGCGGCTGTTGTGAATAGTGTTCCGGGAACATTCTCAGCAAACTATGCATTTAAAACAAAAGGTTTAACTACAGGAGCAGATTATTGTCTGATGAGTACAGGGGGAAATAACCTGAATGCCCCATATTATAGCGGTCTTATTCAGCTTAACCTATCTAATCTTGCCTATTTCTCAGGTAATTTAGCCACTGCAGCAAAAACTTATCTTGATTTCAGTGATGATCCAACGAAAATAATTAATTTAACAAAAGGAACCCAGTATACAGCTTCATTTAGAAATTTAGGGCATGATTTGGGTACATACAGTGACTTCCTTGAAATCTGGATCGATTATAATAGAAATGGAATTTTTGAATCTACAGAAAAAGTAGGATCTCATTCAGCTGTCCCTGTATACAATGCAGCAAACCAGCTTAGCTTCCATGATGGAACAATTACATTTACTGTACCCGCAACTGCATATGCAGGCGATAAATCATTGAGAATGAGAGTTGCAAGTACATTCTTTAATGCAGCCACAGGACCATGTGGTGTTTCATCAGTTCCGGTACAGGGAGGAGGAGTTATTTCTACTGGAGGCTTCAGAGACTTTACTGTAAAAATTGCAGAAACCCTTGCTGTAAATGAAACAAAAGATGTAAAATCAACTGAGATTTCAATCTATCCGAACCCTGCAGATACTTTCGTAGAAGTGAAAAATCTGAAAGGAAAAGCAGATTATAAAATCTATACTGCTGACGGAAGATTAGCTCAGGAAGGTCAGATTGACGGACAAAGAATTAATGTTGCTTCATTAATCAAAGGGATGTATGTGATCACGATAAAAGATGACAAAAATACTTACAATACGAAGCTTATCAAAAAATAAGCACACTATTTATAAATAAGAATGGCCGGACAAATGTCTGGCCTTTTTCTTTTGCTAAAATCAAGAAAAACAGAATGTTAACAGAAGTTTCATGTTTCGTTCAAAAAAATTAACTTTACGGGGACAAAAATAATTGGAATGCGAAAGACAATTTCTGTGAAAAACCCGGATTTTAGTGTATCACCTCAGGAAAGAGAGATTTACAATTTTGAAAAAGACGGCCTTGAACTCAAATCATCCTATGAAAAAAAAGATGTAAAAGATGAATCATTAACGCAGACTTCACCAGGAATTGCTCCCTATCTGAGAGGGCCGTATTCCACCATGTATGTTCAGAAGCCATGGACGATTCGCCAGTATGCCGGGTTTTCCACAGCTGAAGAATCCAATGCTTTTTACAGAAGAAACCTTGCAGCCGGTCAGAAAGGGCTTTCCGTAGCATTTGACCTGGCCACACACAGGGGATATGATTCTGATCATTCAAGGGTGGTGGGAGACGTAGGAAAAGCAGGTGTTGCCATCGACTCTGTGGAAGATATGAAGATTCTTTTCAATGAGATTCCACTGGATCAGATTTCAGTATCCATGACCATGAACGGAGCGGTACTTCCAATTTTGTCTTTCTACATTGTAGCGGCAGAGGAACAGGGAGTAAAACAGGAACTGCTTTCAGGAACCATTCAGAATGATATTTTGAAAGAATTCATGGTGAGAAATACGTACATCTATCCGCCGGCACCTTCTATGAAGATCATCGCAGATATTTTTGAATATACCTCGCAAAACATTCCGAAATTCAACTCAATTTCCATCTCCGGATACCATATGCAGGAAGCTGGTGCTACACCCGTACTTGAAATGGCGTACACACTGGCAGACGGTCTTGAATACGTAAGAACAGGAATCAAAGCAGGAATGAATGTAGACGATTTTGCCCCAAGATTATCTTTCTTCTGGGCAATCGGAATGAATCATTTCATGGAAATTGCTAAAATGCGTGCCGCAAGGTATATCTGGGCAACCCTCTTAAAACAGTTTAATCCTCAGAACCCGAAATCTCTGGCATTAAGAACCCACTCTCAGACTTCCGGCTGGTCTCTGACAGAGCAGGAACCGTTTAATAATATTACAAGAACAGCTATCGAAGCGTTGTCTTCTGCTTTAGGAGGAACACAGTCCCTTCACACCAATGCACTGGATGAAGCCATTGCACTTCCCACCGACTATTCAGCAAAAATTGCAAGAAATACACAGATCATTCTTCAGCAGGAAAGTGGAATATGTGATGTGGTAGATCCGATGGGAGGTAGTAACCTGGTGGAAAGCCTTACTCAGCAGATGATTGAAGAAGCGATGAGGTACATTGATGAGGTAGAACAGGAAGGAGGAATGACCAAAGCTATTGAAGCCGGAATTCCAAAAATGAGAATTGAAGAAGCTGCTGCTAAAAAACAGGCTAAGATTGATAGCGGAGAAGAATTCATTATCGGAGTGAATTCATTCAAATCCTCATTGAAACAGGAGCAGATAGAAATCTTAGATATTGATAATACAGAAGTTCGCAGAAAGCAGATCGAAAGACTGAATACCATCAAAGCAGAACGAAATACAGAAGCAGTGGAACAAATCCTTAATGACATCCGTGAAAGCGCAAAAACAGGAAAAGGAAACCTTCTGGCATTATGTATTGAAGCCGCAAGAAGAAGAGTTACCCTTGGCGAAATGAGTGATGCCATGGAAGAATCTTTCGGAAGATATAAAGCAAATATTAAAACAATCTCTGGTGTATACGCAATGAATGCCGGTAAAAATGAATACTTTGAAAAAGCCCTTACCCTGACTCAGAAATTTGAAGAAGAAGAAGGACGACGTCCAAGACTAATGGTAGCCAAAATGGGACAGGATGGCCACGACAGAGGTGCAAAAGTAGTGGCAACCGCATTTGCCGATATGGGATTTGATGTGGATGTGGCTCCCTTATTCCAGACCCCGGAAGAAGTTGCTAAACAGGCTGTGGAGAATGATATTCACATTTTAGGAGTTTCCTCATTGGCAGCAGGACACAAAACACTGGTTCCGCAGGTGGTGGAAGAGTTATCCAAGCTGGGAGCAGATGATATTACCATCGTTGTAGGTGGAGTAATTCCACAACAGGATTATGAATTCTTGTATGCCAACGGTGCCGATTTTATTTTCGGGCCCGGAACCAACCTGCCGAAATGTGCCGTAGAAATTCTGGAAAAATTCCTAAATTAATTATTTGTAGAGAATAACTTGCATGGCTTTTGTATAGTTTAATGAAAAAATTTCATTATGGCTTATACAGTAGTTTCAGTATTTCCGGTGACTGTAGATACAGAGGGAATTAAAAAAGGATTAAAAGAAAAAGGCTTTGACGAAGCAAACATCATTATTTCAAAGTCCAGAGTAGAAAGTGGTATGTCTGTTGATCAGTATCAGGAAGATAAACAGACACAGGATTTTTTTGACTATGTTTTTGCTCACGATGCAGAAATGTTGGACGCTTACCGTAAACACAGTGTAGGCAGAAGCAATGTTATTGTTTATACCGATAATCTTGAACAGGCAAAAGCAGCCAAAGAAGTATTAAATGAATATGGAGCTCTTGAAGTCTACCGAAAACCTTCAGAAAAAAGAGACAGCATTCCGGAGGGTATGACTGAGGATGAATATAATGGTATCATTGCCAAAGCAAGACATAATCTTTACTTTCTCGGATCAGAAAGAGTCTATCATTCCAATCAGGTGAAAGGAATGGATGACGAAATGGATAGTCTGGGTTCAAAAGATTAATTTCACAATAAATAAAAGACTGGTTAAAGAAATAACCAGTCTTTTTATTAAAAAATATTTTGATTCTCAGAAAAATGTCTATATTTGCACCTGAAAATCAAGTTTAACCAATAAAAAACGACGAAGCAATGTTCAGAACTAAACAGAATTCTACAGTTGGATTGCCACTTATGGTGGTAAGGCTTCGCGGTTTGGTACATTCTTAGAATAACAGTACAATGAAATATCAAAACCCGAAGTCGTAGAGATTTCGGGTTTTTTTATTGCGCAATATTTCAAACTTCAAGTTTCCCCGAAATCTTTTTTAGTGTCATTAAAGGCAAAATAAGATGAGAAATATTCCTCAGAACTATTTCGTCTATTATTAATCCATTCAACTAGTATTTTAGTTGATTAAAAGCTGTGTGAGATAAAAATTAAGATCTCACACAAGGCTTCTGTTAACAATGGAAAATGATAATCTTCTGTTCTCCCGCCTGAGAAGTGTGAGAAGCAGAAAAAGAGCAATTAGAAAAGATGTAGAAAAGCAGATAAGAAAAAAATATCGACGTAGTGAAGAACTTTGGGAAATCAGACGAAATACCCCATGGATTCTTTTGGATAAACCTTATCAAAGAGGATTTGTAAGATTCTTTGTGGTAAGAGAAGATGTCATGAGATCCAAAGACGGAGAATTCTTTGAAGGAATACTGAAGAAAATTAATACCTACATGTATTCGGAAAGCCGCCGGTTTTTAAAAAAGAAAAGAAAATTCGGGCGGAGAATATATGTAGAGAGAGTACAGAAACTCCAGCATATTTCTTCATATTCCTGGAATGACCCGAAGCTGGGACTTACAGCAAGAGAAAGACAGTATTTTTTGAAACAGGAAGAATACTGCCCGGCCCGGAAGTCTTATGTTCCTTACTACGAATTTATTGAACCATGGAGGTTTACACTGCGTACAAGACCTAATATGATCACCCATTATAAACCTGTAAACTTTGAATTGGAAAAAGAGTGTGCAGAACTGGACGATTATTTAGGGCAGCATAAAATTGTAGGAATTATCAACAAAACAATGTATGGTAAGTCATCTTCATGGAAAAGCAAAAGAGAAGATATTCCACTTATTAAAAGCAGGAAATATGCTACCTGCAAAATGTCTGCAACAGAGATTGCGGAAAGCTTACAGGACTTATAAGTCCTACTGTTATTTAAAACAAAAACAATGGGAAATTTAAAACTAAAAGGAAAAGATATATTAAAACTGGGCTATCCAAATAATCAAAGCGTAAACGTAGCATTGGAAGTCATGAAAAGAAATTTTGCAACGAAGAATATTCACCACGTAAAATCTCTTTTAAAGGAAATCCTGCTGAATCCGGAAGAATTTGAAAAAGATCTCACCTTCGGACAGATTGCAGAAACCCTGCTTTCATCCAAAAAAACTGAAAAGCGGATGCTGAATTCCCAGCGGGCTTCATTTCAGATTTTTGGTACTAACATTTCAGAGGAGGCAAAAAATCAGCTATACACTGCCTTGAAGCTGCCAATTTCAACTCAGGGAGCATTAATGCCAGATGCCCACAGTGGTTACGGCCTTCCTATCGGTGGAGTTCTGGCGGTGGAAAATGCAGTAATCCCTTATGGAGTAGGAATGGATATTGGCTGCAGAATGAGCCTCAGTATTCTGGATACGCCCGTTTCATATCTTGAAGGAGCGAGAGATAAGTATGAAAAAGCGCTTGCTGAACATACAAAATTCGGAATGTATGAGACCCATAAATCTCACATAGATCACGAGATTTTCGACAGAGATACATTCGATATGATCCCGATCTTAAGAAGATTAAAGGGAAAAGCCATCAAACAGATGGAAACCTCAGGCGGAGGAAATCACTTCGTAGAATTCGGGGAAGTGGAAATCACCGAAGAAGATGAACAGATTGGCCTGCCTAAAGGAAAATATCTGGGAATACTTTCTCACAGCGGCTCAAGAGGTCTTGGAGCTGAAATAGCCCAGTATTACTCAAGAGTGGCAACAGAACAGTGTCCATTACCAAAAGAAGCACAAAACTTCGCATGGCTGGACCTCAGTACCCACCTGGGATTGGAATACTGGACGGCAATGAACCTTGCCGGAGATTATGCTTCAGCCTGCCACGATGATATTCACAGAAGGCTGGTGAAAGCGGTCGGTGGAAGAGTAAAAGCCAGAATTGAAAACCATCACAACTTCGCGTGGAAAGAAATCCATAACGGAAAAGAAGTGATTGTTCACCGGAAAGGAGCCACTCCTGCCAATGAGAATGAATTGGGAATGATTCCCGGATCCATGACGGCGAAAGGATTTATCGTTCGTGGAAAAGGAAACCCGGAATCGCTGAACTCTGCCTCTCATGGAGCCGGAAGAGCGCACTCAAGAGGGGAATGCAGAAGCCTTTTCACCCAGCATGATATCAAAAAAGAACTGAAGCTGAAAAATGTCACACTGATGGGTGGAAATGCTGAAGAAGCACCAATGGCCTACAAAGACATCAATGAAGTGATGAATGCACAGAGTGAGCTGGTAGACATCCTGGGAACATTCCAGCCACGAATTGTGAGAATGGACAGGTAATTAATCTAATACTTTACAACCTTACAGGTTTCAAAAACCGGTAAGGTTTAGTAAAATGTAACAAAAAAATGGAAAAATTAATACAGATCACTTCAGGAAGAGGTCCTTTGGAATGCCAGTGGGTGGTAGCCAAGGTCCTGAAGACCTTTCTTGAAGAGGCAAAACAAAATACAATAGAGTATGAGATCATTCATCGTGAAAGCGGTGATGAAAATCTGACCTTAAAATCAGTAACTGTACTTTTAAAAGGAAAAGACGTAAACCTGTTTCTGAAAAGCTGGCTGGGAAGCATTTGCTGGATTGGAAAAAGTACTTTCAGGAAACTGCATAAAAGAAGCAACTGGTTTATCGGAATTTTTGAATTGGAAAATGTTAAAATGATTAATTTCAATGAAAAAGATATAAGATTTCAGACCGCGAGGAGCCAGGGAAGCGGAGGGCAAAATGTAAATAAAGTGAATACTGCTGTGCGTGCCACCCATATTCCCACTAAAGAAACTGCTTTTGTGCAGGATTCCCGCTCACAACTTGAAAATAAAAAGTTATCGGTTATCAGATTAAAAGAAAAGGTAATGGCGGTTTATATTCAACAGTTGGAAAGAAAGCTGAAAGAAACCTGGGTTCTTCAAATGCAGGTAGAACGTGGAAATCCGGTTCGTACATTTTCAGGAACAGATTTTAAAAAGAATTATGAAGACAGGACATTCAAAAAACAAAGGAATACCTTGAAAAATGCACTTAAAAACTACAACAATGACCTTAACTAAAAGCAAATATTATTTTGAAGCGTTAGACTATTTTCCATTCAATCTTTCTGAATGCATGGATGCACTGAACTACGCGTTATCTTATGAACCTGAAGATGCAGACAGCCTTTGTCTGATGGGAAGAGTATATTCTGAAGAATTAAAGGATTATGAAACAGCAAAGAAGTACTTTAATGAAGCCATGCAAAGTAATATCGGGAATATCAATACTCCCAAATATTATATTGAATGTCTTTTGAATAATGAAGATTATGAAGAAGCAGAAAAACTGATTGACTTTGCTCTGAAATTAAAAGGTATTGACAAATCGGAAATTCTGAACTGTCAGTCTTTTCTTCATGAAAGAAACTTTGAGTACAAACAGGCTTTAGGTGTCCTGAAAGAAGCTAAAAAATTTGCTTACAGCAGAGCAGCACTTGAAATACTTGAAGATAGAGAAAAGATGATTGAAGGTAAAATGCCCCGCTACAAGGATCAAAAAGAAGGAGGAGACTAAATAAATCTCCTTTATTTGATAAAAATAGCTGATTATGCATGCATTAATTCAAAAATCACCGCCTTCAAAAGTTAAAATTGTAAAACAAAAACTTAAAAAAAATAAATAATATGATTAAAAAAAATCAGAAATATCGAAATATCGGTGTTTTTTGTGATTTTATTTTTTTTATAAGTTGTTAGCAGGTAGTGTTTTATATATTTATCTACCTAAAAAACAAATATGAATAAAAATTTTTTTCTAGTACCGTTTTCGGTGGCAGCATTTTTTGCTTCCGAAAATGTTTGTGGCCAAAATTCTTCGGAACTTATTCAGGAGTATTATCACAATAACGGGCAGATAGCACAAAAGAGTAAAAGTGATGCATCAGGAATTATTATTCTGAACGAAGATCTTTCCAAAAGTCTTGGAGCCAGAATTGTAGATGTGCAGCAAACCTATAATGGGCTTAGAGTCTATAACGCTATGGGAAAAGTAGTTATCAGGGAAAATAAAATTATTTCTGAGAAAAATGAATTTAAGAGGAATATTGTTGTTGATAGCTATAAAAATATCACTGCAAAATTTTCAGATGATCTTATCAAAAGTAAGCTGGGGCTGAAAGATATTTCTGAAATAAATTACTCTGATGATGTCTACTTCGAGAATAATAAGGTATACAAACTTGCAAAAGAATTATTTGTTTCTGACAAGAATTCTTCCGATGTATGGCATGTAATAGCTGACGCAAATACAGGTGAAATACTCACTAAAGATAATATGACAGTGAGTTGTCGTTTTGAGGGTGCTGAGTATGAAGATAATAGTTCTGAAGAACCGGCAATGTCTCACCTGGCATATATGGCACCCGCTGAAAGAAAGGAATATATAAAAATACCCGGAAAGCAGGTTCCGGATAATGCATCTTATAACGTGTTTCCGTTACCGGTAGAGGCTCCTACATTTGGAGCCCGCTCTATAATCAGTAACCCATGGGATCTTACAGCATCTCCCGAAGGCTGGCATTCTGACGGAACCAACAGCTATACCATAACACGGGGAAATAATGTTTACGCATATTCTGATCAGAATGATACCAATACAGCGGGATACTCTCCGGACGGCGGAAGCTCACGTATTTTTGATTTTCCTTTTGCTGACGGAAGATATGATAATCCCTTCACCTATAAAGATGCTGCTATCACCAATTTATTTTATATGAATAATAAAATGCATGATCTGTTTTATAAATTCGGATTTACAGAATCTGCCAGAAACTTCCAGACCAATAATTTTGGAAATGGCGGTATGGGAGGAGATGCTGTTAATGCAGAAGCTTTTGACGGAAGCGGTCTTAACAATGCCAATTTTAGCCCTGGCTATGAAAAAATTGTCAACGGACAGCCACAGGTGAAGGCAGGTAGAATGCAGATGTATCTATATGACAGGCTGCAAACAGCAGATGACCCCGTAGTAAGGTATCAGTACAATTCTCCTGCTTCTGTTGCGAGCAGACCTAAAGTAATGACAGCCGGAGCATCGTTTGGCCCTTTGTATCAAGCTCCCGTAACAGGAGATCTTGCTATTCCGGTACCTGCTGATGCCTGTACTGCACCGGCCGTCGGAAGCCTGACCAATAAAATTGCAGTCATCACAGCTGCTAATTGTGAATATAGTCTTAAAGCCCTCAACGCACAGAACGCAGGAGCTCTGGGTGTCATTATGTATAAACCTTCTTCCGATATACCAAATTCATTGGCGGCAGGTACTTATGGAGGACAGGTCACCATTCCTACTATCAGTATAGGAAAAACAGAAGGTTTATACTTGACCGGGCAGTTGAACAACGGAAATATAATTAATGTAACTCTTAATTTTGATTATAGTGGTTTCAAGAATGCATGTTTTGATAATGGCACTATGGCCCATGAGTATGGACATGGAATATCCAACCGAATGACCGCGCAGGGATACAGTTGTCTCTCATCTACCAACAGCACAGAGCAGATGGGTGAAGGCTGGTCTGATTTCTTTGGGCTTATGGTGACTGCCAGACCCGGAGACACTTCAGCTGTTCCCAGAGGACATTCAACTTACACGAAAAACGAGCCTATAACAGGAAATGGCAACAGATTAGCGAAATATTCTCCTGATTTTAGTATTAATAATTATACCTACGGAAAAACAAATACAAATACAGAAGTCCATCAGATAGGGTTTATATGGGCAACAATGCTTTGGGACCTGGCCTGGAAGTATATCGAAAAATATGGATACAATAATGATCTACTGGCCAGCAATACTTCCGGAAATGCAAAGGTTCTTCAGATTGTCATTGATGGGCTTAAACTGCAGCCGTGCAGCCCCACTTTTATTGATGGAAGGGATGCTATTCTGCAGGCTGATGTAATAGGAAATGGAGGGAATGATAAATGCCTGATCTGGAATGTATTTGCAAGAAGAGGACTTGGGGTGAATGCATCCGCAGGCTCCAAAACGGTTGCTAATGATCAGGTAGAAGACTTTACGATACCCGCTGAATGCAGCACAGCTTTGGGGACTCAGGAAATTAAAAAAACAGGATCCAGGTTTATTGTATTCCCAAATCCTGCTTATGATGAATTTTTCGTAGGAAATATAGAGCAATCCCTTAAAGAAGTTAAAATTACGATGTTTGATATGTCTGGTAAATTAGTATTGACGGACTCCAGAGAATCAGGGTCGAAGAAAGCTGTCTCTGTAAAAGGGCTACAAAAAGGAGTTTATATGGTTCATATCAGCCAGGGGAATCAGTCTCAGGTTGAAAAACTTATCGTAAGATAGCAGCAGGTACCAATTGGGTGAATAAAAAATAAGCTTTCCTTAGAAAGCTTATTTTTTATTCACAGAAATCAGATAATCATACACCATTTGATGCTGGTCATCAGTAAGCTTAGCCTTTGGAGCCATTCTGCTTAAAGTGTTGATCCACCCTTTGTCGTCATGTTTTGTTGGTTCCGGCAATTTATGGCATTTTGCACAGGAATTTTCAAAAATGGTCTTTCCCTGCGCCAGCTGCTCAGATGAGGTATACTTTGGCCCGGTTACAGCCACACTTTTTGGTCCGCACGATACCAGAAATGCTGATGCCGCGATACCTGTTAAAATGAATTTTTTCATATCTATTTTTGTTTGATGAATTACTTCTTTACAGAAACAATATAATCATAAACCCATTGGTGCTGCTCATCCGTCAGTTTTGCCTTTGGAGCCATAGAATTCATGATTCCTACCCATTGTACAGGTGTATGTGAAGCAGGATCCGGCAATTTATGACATCTTCCACAGGAATTTTCAAAAATAGTTTTCCCTTGAGCAATCTGTTCTGCAGTAGACGTTGAAGTTCCTGCAGCAGCAGTAGAGGTAGCAGCTTTCGGCGTACAGGAAACCAGTAGAATACCGGTAAACGAAGCCGCAGCGATGAGTTTTTTCATGTTTCTTTTTTTGAGATATAACAAATGTAATAAATTCCTTAAGCCTTTGATACAGGGTGTTCTAGTTTTAATTTAGAAGAAATAAAAATTGAATTCATACGAGATAGGGAATTACAAATGAAGATAATTGATGTCTTTTAACTCATCATTATGAATAGGCTATTGACCATTCCCATTTTAATTATTAATTTTGAATCAATGAAATTTTCTACAGAAGAATTAATAGAGGGAATACAATCAGGAAACAAGCGCCTGATTGCAAAAGCTATTACATTGGTTGAAAGTAAAAAAGCAGAGCACAGGGTACAGGCAGAAGAACTTTTGAAGAAAATTATGCCTCATACCGGAAACTCTGTGAGAGTAGGAGTAACGGGAGTTCCAGGAGCCGGCAAATCTACTTTTATAGAAAACTTTGGACGCCTGGCTATTGCCCAAGGTAAAAAAGTGGCAGTTTTGGCCATAGATCCCAGCTCGGCAATCAACAAAGGAAGTATTTTAGGGGATAAAACCAGAATGGAAGAACTGGCCAAAGAAGAAAATGCATTCATACGCCCTTCCCCAAGTTCCGGGTTTTTGGGAGGAGTAGCCAATACTACCTTTGAAACCATGATGATCTGCGAGGCTGCAGGATACGATTATATTTTAATAGAAACCGTTGGAGTAGGACAGTCAGAAGTACTGGTTGCTGATATTACCGATGTTTTCTTATTCCTTAAAATCATTGGAGGCGGAGATGAACTTCAGGGCATAAAAAGAGGAATCATGGAAATGGTGGATGTTATTTTTATCAATAAAGTGGATCAGGATAACCTTCAGAAAGCAAAAAATACAAGGCTTGAACTGAAAAGAGCTCTGGACTTTATTCCTCCTAAAGAAAAAGGCTGGAAGATCCCTGTGCTATTAGGCTCTGCTCTTCATAACGAAGGGCTGCAGGATGTCTACGATAAAATATTTGAATTTATTGATCTGAAAAAGAAAAGCGGCCGTTTTGAAGAAATCCGTGTTCAGCAGGCTGAAAAGCGATTTGAATATTGGGTCCAGGAATATATTTTATCCCTTATGAAAAAAAGCAATTCGGTAGAGGAAGCTTATCATATGCATAAAAAAAATGCTTCAGCCATGGTTTCCAATCCAAGTACTGAAGCAAAATTATTTGTTGAAAAATTTTTATCTGATCAAAAAAGGAATTAAAGCTTCTCTTTTTCCTGTTTTACTTCAGTTTTTGAAATATATCCGTCATAAGTAATGGGCTGCCTGTCGCTGCTTCTCATCGATACGAAAGCTTTTCCGTTTTTAAAAATTTCTATATTCACTTCATCTACATTTCTTGCATCTTTAGGCTTGAATTTTAAAGTCCAGGTTCCCTTTTTATTCTGAGTTTTAGTTACCGTAAAATCTTTTGAGGTAAATCTGTAGCTGTTATCACTTGTACTTCCGTAAGTTGGATTGAAAAGCCTTCCAAAATAAGGCAGTACCACATCCAGTGTATTTTTACTTACATCAATGGTATAATCTCCATTCAGATTAAGCATTCTCGTTGCAGTAGCATTGGGCATAGAGTTCATGACATTGATAACATCATAATTGGTAGGATTGGCTCGTTGTGCATAGAAGGTAAACTCCTGGGAATTTACTAAAGTATCCACTGTTTTCGAATCTAATGAACCTTGTGATGCACAGCTCTGAAATAAGAACAGGAATCCAAAAATCATCAGTAAAGAAATATACTTTTTCATAATGAGATAATTATTAATTTTAAACAGCAAAATGTATGCAAATATTTTCTTTAAGAAATATTTTGGAATAAAAATTGTTAAGGTTGAATTATTAACACTCAAACTATGAAAGTTACACATCTATTAGGAATGGGAGCTATTGCTCTGTCGGCTGTTGCCTGTACTACAAATCCGATTACAGGAAGATCTTCTTTACAACTGGCCAACAATTCGGAAATTTTAACAATGTCTTCACAGGAATATAGAACGACATTGTCTAAAGGTAAAGTGATTACCGGTACGGCAGATGCAAAGAGAGTGGTAAATGTAGGAAACAGAATCAAAAATGCAGCAGAAAGATATTATCAGAGTATTGGAAGATCAGCGGATCTTGCCAACTATAGCTGGGAGTTTAATCTATTGCAGAGCAACGAGCTGAACGCATGGTGTATGCCTGGCGGTAAAGTAGCAGTTTATACCGGAATATTGCCGGTAACAAAAGACGATAACGGACTTGCCGTTGTAATGGGACATGAAGTTTCCCACGCATTGGCAGGCCACGGAAACGAAAGGATTTCTCAGGCAATGGTAGCCCAGTACGGAGGTGCAATCCTGGGAGGAACCATCTCCAATGCGCAATGGGCCAGTGTTTTCCAGAAGGTATATCCTATCGGATCGCAAGTGGCTTTACTGAAATACGGAAGAGGGCAGGAATCTGAGGCAGATGAAATGGGACTTTATCTGATGTCTATGGCCGGATATGACCCAAGAGCAGCCATTCCTTTCTGGAACAGAATGGAAGCAGCTTCTTCGGGAGCAAGGCAGCCTGAATTCTTATCTACCCACCCAAGCCCGGAAACAAGAATTTCAGATATCAATAAAGATCTTCCGAAAGCTTTAGAATATTATAAGGCTGCGGGAGGAAAATTATAATGAGAATTTTAATCTTGAGTAAAGCCTTATTAAATTTTTAGTAAATTTGGTAAGGCTTTTTTTATAAACACCTAAACACAATATTATGAAGAGTTTATCAATTACCGGACTTATACTTTTAGCAGTTTCTGCATTACTTTTCTATCTGACAACCGATTTTGCCGTAGAACAAATAAAAATTTCCCACATTATGGGAATAATGGCAGGAATAGGTATAGGACTTATCATTGGAGGAATGGTAGGATATGTAAGTAAAGGAAGCGCTATCAAAGCGGAACAGAAAAGAAAAGAATTCAAACAGCTGCAGAAAGACAAAGAAGAGCTTGAAAAACAGGCGGCAGAAATTGCAAAACGCCAGGCTGAACTTGAAGCACAAAATAAAAACCCTCAAATTTAAATTTGAGGGTTTAAAGTTGTTATTTTCGATATTAAATTAGAATTTATATCCTAAACCTACCATAAACAGATTAGGCCTGTTATCATATCTGATTTCCGTACCGGAAACTCTGTTGATGAAATTTCTTTCGTCTTTACTGAAAGCACCTTCATATCTTGCATTTACAATAAGTTTTTTGATTTCAAGCTGTGCACCAAACTGGTATCCTACAGTAAAATCATTTTTAGCATTTTCTTTGAAATCGTTGTAAGTATTGTCTTTATTTAAGTTAAAACTTCCTACAGGTCCTACAAAAACGCCCAGCATATTCCCTAAAAGGTTATATCCTAAAAGAACCGGAACATCGATACGGTTGCTTTTTACATCAAAAGTAGTGTTCTCTGTTGTAAACTCATTTTTGAAGTGAGTGTAATAGATTTCAGGCATCACAAACAATGAAGTAGGAAGACCTACTTTTAATGAAAGCCCAACGTTGAAACCTACATTATTTTTACCTGTTCCTTCAATTGCATCATTCACTGTTCCTTTGATATTGGACCATGAAGGAGAGCCTGTCGGAAAAATTAAGTTGGCTTTACCTGCCAGTGAAATCTGTGCAGATGCCCACATTGAAAACCCTAATAACGCTATACTAAGTACCTTTTTCATTATCGTCTATTTTTGTATTTGTCGTTTCAATCGTTTTATTATTCTCAAGTAAATATTCTCTCAGCTCTTTAAACAGTTCTGAAGAATAAACGAAGTCAATCAGGTTTTTATTGCCTGCAGTAATCAGAATGTCTTTGTTGCCTTCCCATTCTTTGATTCCCAGTCTTAGGTATACAATTTTCTCGCCAATCGTCATTACAGAGTTCATATCGTGGGTATTGACAATGGTTGTGGTATTGTATTCCTTTGTGATCTCGTAAAGAAGATCATCTATTACTTTTGATGTATAGGGATCAAGTCCCGAATTGGGTTCATCACAGAACAAATATTTGGGATTGTTTACAATTGCTCTCGCAATAGCAACCCTTTTCTGCATTCCCCCTGAAATTTCAGAAGGATATTTCTTTTCAGCTTTATCAAGGTGTACTCTTCCTATTACTTCAAAAACCCTTTTCTTTTTTTCTCTGTAGGTAAGATTGGTAAACATGTCAAGAGGAAACATAATGTTTTCTTCAACAGTTAAAGAGTCAAATAATGCGCTTCCCTGAAAGACGGTCCCGATTTCTGAACGGAGATGCTGTTTTTCATCTCTGGTCATCGTATTGATATCTTTTCCATCAAACAGAATTTCTCCTGATGAAGGCATATATACATTCAGTAAACTTTTTAAAAACACAGTTTTTCCTGAACCACTCTGTCCAATAATCAGGTTTACCTTTCCTTTATCAAATGAAGTTGAAATTCCCTTCAATACTTCAACATCTCCAAAACTTTTCTTAAGATCTTTTACCTCAATCATCAGCTTAATATTAATTGGGTTAAAATTAATTCGGAAATGATAATGAATACCATTGTCCATACTACCGCCTGTGTACTGGCTCTACCTACTTCCAATGATCCTCCTTTTACGTTATATCCGAAATAAGAAGGTACTGTGGCAATGATGAAGGCAAAAACAGTTGTTTTGATAAATGCATAATAGATAAACAGATTGGGCATATACATTTGGATTCCCACTATATAATCGTTCTCGGTCCAGTTTCCGGTCAGAATTCCGGCAATATATCCTCCGCCGATACCAAATACTATACTGATAGCAATAAGAAGAGGGTTAAAGAGAACACAGGCAACAATTTTAGGGAAAATCAGAAAATTCGGAGAGTTTACTCCCATGATATCCAGAGCATCAATCTGTTCGGAAACCCTCATTGTTCCAATACTGGATGCAATATAAGACCCTACTTTACCCGCAAGAATCAGACTGATAATGGTTGGCGAAAATTCCAGAACCAATACAGCCTTTGTAGCGTATCCTACAAATGAAGTAGGAATAGGAAAAGAAGAAGCATCAAAGTTGTTGAACATCTGAATAGCAACTACAGCCCCCACGAAAATAGAAGTGAAGACTACGAGCCCGAAAGAATTTACCCCCAAATCATTAATTTCTCTCATGAACAGCTTCCAGAAAACCCTCATTTTCTGAGGTTTCTGCAGGGATTTTCCCAAGAGGATAATATATTCCCCTATTGCTGTGAAAAACTTTTTTAACATACTGCTAAATTAGACTTTTTTATTTAATTGGGCTACAGTCAAGAATAAGACCAAAGCTTGGTTTTGTGTTAAAATTATTTCAATATTATCTTATCCTGTTCTTTATTTTGCATTTTTATCTCCTCCAATAACCAATAGAACGGTTTTTAAAATAATAACCAGATCAAGTACGAAACTCCAGTTTCTTACATAGAATGCATCAGCAAGAACTCTTTTTTTCATCTCTACTTCCACATTTCCGAAGTCACCTCGCAGTCCGTTCACCTGTGCTAAACCGGTAATACCAGGACTTACCATACTTCTCAGGCTGTATCTGCCGATTTTAGGTTTGTAATAATTGTCGACAGCCAGCATGTGAGGACGCGGGCCTACCACAGACATTTCTCCTCTCAGCACATTGATGAATTGAGGAAGTTCATCAAGGCTTGTTTTTCTTAAAAATTTACCTATTTTGGTAATCCTGGAATCATTTACTGAGGTGGTTTTGGTGGTAGATTCATCATTCACAACCATTGTTCTGAATTTAATACAATTGAAAACCTCTTCATGAAAGCCGTATCTTTTCTGAAAGAAAAAAACAGGTCCTTTGGAAGTTGTTTTAATTAAAATCGCAATGATTGGAAATACCCATGAGCAGATGAAGACCAATATAATAACAGAAAAGAAAATATCAAATGTCCTTTTCATCAGGAAATTAGAATAATAATCTAATGGATATCTGGCTTGATTAAGTACCGGCTGGGTCTGTATATATCCAAGGTCATAAAGGAAAAAATCGCTTTGGGTGATACTTGGAATCAGTGAAATGTGAATCTTATGATCTTCGGCCAGTCTGAAAATTTCATTTTCCATTGCTTCGTCATAGGAGTTTTCCATCGATAAAAATAAGGTGTGGATTCCGTTCTTTTTCCAGAAATCTACCAGTTCACTGATCTTCACCCCGGTATGTTCGTATTCAAATATTCTGTATCCATAATCTTTACGGTCTGTAAAGATATTCTTCAAAATTTCTGTGGAATGGTTGTCTCCTAAAAACATGACATTCCTGTAATTGGCACCAAGAGACCGTAAATATTTGATTGCAAAATATACTAATGATTTTGCAAGAAAGATGGCAATAAAAAGGTAAAGGGAAAGCCAGTAAATATCCGAATTGAAAAATACATTCTTACTTACCTTTCCTATAAGCAGCACTCCCAGTATAAAAAACAGGAAATGAATTAAAAGCCGTTCAAGAAACAGGGTATAAGTGAGGTTTCTCGGGATATTGTATATTTTTGTCCTACCGCTCAGGAGCACCCAGAACAAAAACAACAGAATGAGAGAAAAACTATTCTGGTACCAGGTTTCTTTATTGTATTTTAAACTTTCGTTTCTGCTTATAAAAAAGAATATGAAGACAGATGCAATAACCATGAGGTCAAGCAACATAATGATTGATTTCAGGTATCTAGAGTATCGAATTCTCTGCATCTATCGGTATTATAGCGGATAAGCACGGCTAATTTACACTTTTTTACGGGATATTCAGATATTTGTGCGTCTGAACAGAAGCCTGCCACTCAGGGTTTTCCAGAATGAAATCTGTGATCTTGGGATACATGTCGTTTCTTTTGCTCCATTCACTCTGAAGATAAAGTTTACAGTTTTCGGAAACTTTTGCAGCCTGTTCCTGAGCAAAAGTAAAATCATGCTGATTGAAAATAATGACTTTAAGCTCATTGGCCTTTTGATAGATCTCTTCCTTAGGAAGTCCTGTTTTCTTAGGGGAGAGAGTAATCCAGTCCAGTTGCCCGCTCATAGGATACGCTCCTGACGTTTCGATGTGCACTGTACATCCCAATTCTTTCAGTTTGGAGGTCAGTATATCTAAATTCCACATTAAAGGTTCACCACCGGTCAATACAATTGTTTTACAGTGTCTGGCAGCTGTTTCTGCAATTTCTTCTGCATTCATCAGGGGATGAAGTTCCGGATCCCAGCTTTCTTTTACATCACACCAGTGACATCCAACATCACAACCTCCCAGCCTGATAAAATAGGCGGCTTTTCCGGTATGTGCTCCTTCTCCCTGTAAAGTGTAAAAATGCTCCATCACAGGGAGCATTTTACCTTCTTTTAATAAAATATCTTCTTCTTTATTCATTTTAAAATTAGTCGTTATAGACCGAAGTTTTGTAAGCAATGATGGTGTTTTTCATCAGCATCGCTCTTGTCATTGGGCCTACTCCTCCAGGTACCGGAGTGATCCAGCTTGCTTTGGCAGCACAGCTGTCAAAATCCACATCACCTGCAAGGTAATATCCTTTTGGAGAATCATTGTCTACTCTTGTAATACCCACGTCCACGATTACAGCTCCTTCCTTGATCATATCTCCTTTTAAGAAATGCGGATCTCCCAAAGCGGTAATGACGATGTCTGCTTTTCTTGTATATTCTTCGATGTCTTTCGTGTATGAGTGCGTAAGGGTAACAGTAGAGTTTCCAGGGAAATCTTTTCTTCCCATCAAAATACTCATTGGTCTTCCTACAATTTTACTTCTTCCGATAATGACACAGTCTTTTCCTTTCGTTTCAATATTATATCTTTCCAATAAAGTTAAGATCCCGAAAGGAGTTGCCGGCAAGAAAGTATCCATTTCAAGAGCCATTTTTCCAAAGTTTTCCGGGTGGAAACCATCCACATCTTTTCTAGGGTCAATAGCATTGATGATTTTTTCCTGATCAATCTGATCCGGTAAAGGCAGCTGAACGATAAATCCGTCTACTGCTTTAGACTTATTAAGCTCGTCAATTTTTTCCAATAGTTCAGATTCAGAAACAGTGCTTGGAAATTTAATTAAGCTGGATTGAAATCCTACTTCCTCACAGTCTTTTACTTTAGAGTTTACATAGGCCTTGCTAGCTCCATTATTTCCTACAAGAATAGCCACCAAATGCGGAGCTCTTCTTTTGCTTGCGAGAATCTTTTCTACTTCAACCTTGATCTCCGCTTTAATTTCCTTGGATACTTTAAGTCCGTCAAGAATTTCTGCCATTTTTACTTTTTTACTTTATAGATTTACTTTTACTTTCTTTTTACTTACTATTTATTTTCTTTATAGTAATTGATCAATCCGTTGGTAGAGCTGTCATGAGAGCTTATTGCTTCATTGTTTTCAAGCTCAGGAAGGATTTTATTGGCTAATACTTTTCCTAATTCCACTCCAAACTGGTCAAAACTGAAAATATTCCAGATTACTCCCTGAACGAAAATTTTGTGTTCGTAAAGGGCGATCAACTGACCTAATGAAAAAGGAGTTAATTCCTTGAATAATATGGAGTTAGTTGGAGTGTTTCCATGGAAGACTTTGAAATTGATCAGCCGGTCTATTTCTTCATCAGATTTTCCGGAATTTCTAAGCTCTTCTTCCACTTCTTCTTCCAGTTTTCCGAAGGCAAGTGCTTCAGTCTGAGCGAAAAAGTTAGCTAATAATTTATCCTGGTGATCAGAAACATGGTTCGGGCTTTTTGCATAGGCAATAAAATCTGCAGGAATCAATTCTGTTCCCTGGTGGATTAACTGATAAAATGCGTGTTGGCCGTTTGTTCCCGGTTCTCCCCAAATAATAGGCCCCGTTTCATATTCTACGAATTCACCGTTTCTGTCTACACACTTTCCGTTACTTTCCATATCTCCCTGCTGAAGATACGCAGCGAATCTGTCCAGATATTGAGAATAAGGTAAGATGGCATAAGTAGTTGCTGCATAGAAATTACGGTACCAGATTCCCAGAAGTCCCATTAAAACAGGAACATTTTCAGAGAATTCGGCAGTCTGGAAGTGCTGGTCCGTATCAAAAGCACCTCTTAAAAGCTGCTCGAAGTTTTCATATCCTACAGAAAGTACAATACTTAATCCGATTGCGCTCCAAAGAGAATATCTTCCGCCTACCCAGTCCCAGAACTCAAAAATATTTTCCTCTGCGATTCCGAACTTTTTAACTTCCTCAATATTAGTAGATAAAGCCACAAAATGCTTCGCGACATCTTCCTGTTTTCCTGCTTTCAGGAACCAATCTTTAGCTGAATTGGCATTCGTCATTGTTTCCTGAGTTGTAAAAGTCTTGGAAGCAATGATGAATAAAGTAGTTTCAGGATTTAAATCTTTTACTACTTCTGCAATATGATTTCCGTCCACGTTGGAAACAAAGTGAGCGTTTAATCTTGTTTTAAAATGCTTTAAAGCCGAACAAACCATTACAGGACCCAAATCCGATCCTCCAATCCCGATGTTGACTACATCTGTGATCTCTTTTCCACTAAAACCTTTATGTTCTCCTGAAATAATTTTCTCAGAAAAAGATTTCATATGCTCAAGAACTCTTTTAATCTGTGGCTTGATATTTTCTCCATCCACCAGAATTTCACGGTCTGAAAAATCTCTTAATGCGGTGTGAAGAACAGCTCTTCCTTCTGTTTCATTGATTTTATCTCCGGAGAACATTCTGGAAATAGCATCTTTTAACTGGCTTTCTTCTGCCAATTGTAACAGAAGATCTTTTGTTCTGGAATCAATCAGGTTTTTAGAATAATCAAAAAGATAGTTGTCCTTTTGCAGGGAAAACTCGTTAAAACGGTTCGGGTTATATTGGAAGAGAGTTCTAAGATCAAAGTCATTTCCACCGAAGTGTTCGTCAAGTGCTTTCCAGCTGTTGGTTTGTGTTGGATTTATTTTTGATAGCATATTACAGAATTTTTATCATTCAGAAGATCATGTATCGGATGAAAATGGTTAATCATCCATAATGATTTATTTCTGATCTGCAAATTTACGGAAAAATAAAACCTCAGATAAATTTGAAGAAGATAAATAACGATTTTTTAAAAAACAAAACCTCAGAACAGGCCTGAGGTTTTATAAAATGTGTCTTGTGATAAGAGTTTTCAATGCTATTCATCCATTTCGTTCAGAATATTTTCAAGTTCTTTGGCACTTCTTCCGTAGATATATTTTGTCCACACAACGATACTTGTTATGATGGCTAAAGTTCCGATGAGCACTGCAATAATTAATCCCTGCTGATGGGAAGTTGTAAGTTCTGCCAGAGATTTTCCTTGTTTTTCCATCGCATTGTAAATCACCAATCCCGCTGTTACCAGAAAATGAGGAAGTAATAAAAATCCGAAAGACTGATATCGTTCCATATTTAGCCGAAGTTCATGATATATTTTCCAAAGACTGTTTTTGGTGTTTCCTGTATAAAGTTCCGTCTGTTTGTAGAATTTATAAAATCCTAACAGATAGTAGGATGATATGACAACCATCACGGTATAAGACACATAATAAATAATATACTGTGAAGAAGGAAACTGAAACTGAAGGGGAAAAAGAGCTATGAGAATGATCGCAAGAATCTGCATAGGGAATTCTCTTTTCATGTTTTTCTGGATTTTTTCTATAGGGTGTTTGCTTTCCTTTAATTGCTTTATGGTATCAGGAATATGGACATCGCTGTCTTCTTTATTCCACTGTTCTTTTAATTGATCAAAATTCATAACCTGATTTTTTTATGATTTGCTGTATTTTTTCTTTTGTTCTGTTGAGTTTTACGCGGGCATTACCTTCACTGAGACCTAAATTGTTTCCGATTTCTTTATGTGACATCCCTTCCATAAAATAAAATATGACGGCCTTTTCCAGAGGATTCAGTTCCTGAACGGCACTGTAGAAAATTTCCAGCTGCCTGTCTTTGGTGGGATTATAATCTTCCTGCTGAACTTCAAAATGATGTGGAGCATCCGTATGGTTATTGAATCTCTGTTTTTCTTTTTTTAAATAGGTAATTGCAGTATTGATGGCAACCCGGTACATCCAGGTAGAAAACTCACTGTTCCCTTTGAAGTTCTGATAGGACTTCCAAAGCTGGATAAGAATTTCCTGCTGAAGGTCTTCCCGGTCCTCTACAGAATCTGCATAGATCCGTGAGGCTTTGTATAAGATACCTTTGTGCTGGTTGACGAGCTTTAAAAAAGCAGTTTCAGTTGGATTGCTCACAATGGTTTCATGGTTTGGTTATAATTATAAACTTGATACAGGTTTTACCGTGTAGCCTTTTGCCTGTAGAAGAGGAATAATTCCGTTTTCACCCATAAGATGAGATCCACCGACAGCAAAGAAAGAACTTTCTTTTTTCATCATGTCCGGCATTACTTTTACCCAGTTCTGATTTCTGTTGGTCAGCATGGCCTTTTCCTGCTGAGTATTCATAAATCTTTCATCCTTAAAAAGACTGTATAAAGATTGTACATTTTCATTTTTAAAAGCCTCAATCATCTGTCTGAATAATATTTTATATTCCTTGTCCATTTTCAGTTGAGCAATAATGCTCTTCAGGTCGTAAGCTTCATTGATTGATTTCATCTGATCTTCCACTTTTTCCAGCCCTTTAATGCTTTTTTTATCTTTCATTGCTTTCTGAAGAAGTTCCATCTCGTAAAGTTTTACTTCAGTCTGAGGACATGGAATGGCCTTGGTGGAAAGCAATGCATAAAGTGCCTGCGGGCTTGAAGAATCAATACTTTTCAGATCAGTTCCATAATTGGCAAGAACAGTATTCAGCTCTTTAGCTTCTTCAGGTGAAAGCTGATCCGATATTTTTTTATCTGCTTTAAACATTTTCTGTAATGACATCATTTCAGCGGGATCTGTATAATTGATTTCCATAACAAGGTTTTCAGAACTCTCAAGAGCTTTCAGCACTTTAGGTTTGATCTCAAAATCTTTACTGCATAAGATATGAAAAGTCCCGGTAATATAAGAAGGCTTTGAAAGACCGTTTCCGGAAATCTCCCAAAGCAGGCTGTTTTCTTTGTTGCTGCTTTTATCTTGTGCATTGGATGTTATGAAATTCAATGACAATAATGCTGCAAATCCAAGTTTGATTAAATTTTTCATAGTATATTTTTTTTGATTTTCTGTTCTTTTAAATAGTAGGTAAAGCAGGCATTACAATCGTTACAGTTTTTTTTCAAAAAAAATAAAAACCTCCTGAAAACAGGAGGCTGTAAAATCTAAAATTATGATGATAACCAATTGGTTAGGATAGTTTTTTTATTCCTGATTTTTTGAATACTCAGGTTTTGAAATTTTTCTTTTTCTTAAAAAATAGAGGATTGCAGCAGCAATTAATACAAGAGGCCATACATTGATAAGCCCCACAATAATTCTCTGAATCAGATAGAATCCGTATACAAAGCCATCTTTAGCATCATAGATGAAATTGTATTTATACTTATTATCAATACTTGTGGTGTTGGTAACAGCAATTTCTGCAATACGCAACTGAGGCTCTTTGATATAAATGTCAATCGTGCTGTATTTCAGATCATCCGTCATGTTCATGCTGGAAAGCTTTTGAAGATTTCCTTCAGACATATTCTCATCATCCAGCGTTACCTTATCTTTATTTGTTTTCAGCTTGCTGATATTTTCTGAGCTTTTTTGATTCCTTTTCCCTTCCAGTTCAGAATATTTGATGTTGGCTGTTACATCTTCTGCATTGATAGATCTTGAATTAAGAAATAATTTATTGGTATTGATTGCCGTTAAAAGCTCTCCCAGTTTTTCCGTAGGAATACGAACCTGCATTCTGTTTTCTGTCTGGTATTTTTTAACCAGCATCGCCTCTTCACTGGATGTGTTGTAGGTGTTTTCAGAAACAACGTTACTTTGAAGATTACTATTGGTAACAAATCCTCCAAGCTCCTGAACCGATTTTTCGATGGCGATAGTCGCATTATACACATCTTTTACTTCCATGTTCACATCAGCTGTTTTGATGAACTGTTTGTCTTTTACTTTCATTTCTGCAACAGATGAAATACTGTCGGAAACAATAGCAGAAGCAGAATCTGTTGTAGCATATGCTTCAAGGTCTGTTGAAGCTACTTCTCCTTTTTTACATGAATAAATTCCTAATAAAAGTATAGCTGACAGAGATAATTTAATGTAAGTGGTTTTCATAGCGCTGATTTTTGTTGTTTTGCTTGAGTCAAAGTTCAGTCAGGATCTTTTGTAACACTTGAAAATCAAAAGTAAAAACCTTGTAAATAAAATTTTCGGTTTTAATGAATTGAAATATAGTATTTTGTAAAATAAACTTGAGCTTCAGCCATTGCTTTCGGAGCAGTTTTTGCTTATCTTTTACAAACCAAAACTACAATCTATCACTATGTCAAATACTTTTTCCAAAATCAGAAACGCAATAGGATTATTCACATCTATAGATTTTGATCAGCTGAGCGCCATTTCTCAAAAAGTGGATTTGCCAAAACTGATGCATAATTTCTCAAAACTGGATGATAAACAGCTTTCCGGGCTTATGAAAATGCTCGATCCCGAAAAGAAAAAGAAAGAACTTCCGCCCATTGACGGAGATTTTTATGATATCTACCATACTCTTACTCCGGAACAGCGTGAAATTCAGCTGAAAGTAAGAGCATTCATGGAAAAAGAAGTAAAACCTCTGGTCAATCATTACTGGCTCAGAGATGAATTTCCTTTTGAGTTGATTCCAAAATTTCAAGAACTGGATATTTGTGGTGTTACTTATGAAGGCTATGGCTGTCCGGGAATGCCTTTCCTGATGGAAGGTGTTATTGCGATGGAAATGGCAAGAGTAGATGCTTCTATTGCCACTTTTTTCGGTGTACAATCCGGACTGGCGATGGGTTCTATTTATATCTGCGGATCGGAAGAGCAGAAGCAAAAATGGCTTCCTCAGATGCAGAAATTTGAAAAAATAGGGGCTTTCGGGCTTACTGAGCCTGAAGTTGGATCCGGAGCAGCAGGCGGACTTACGGTAACCTGTAAAAAAACACCGGAAGGCTGGATTCTGAATGGGCAGAAAAAATGGATCGGGAATGCTACTTTCGCTGACCTGATCATTATCTGGGCAAGAGATCTGGATAGCGGAGAAGTGAAAGGTTTTATTGTTGAAAAAGATAACCCCGGATTTTCTGTAGAAAAAATCAAGGGGAAAATGGCTTTAAGAATTGTCCAGAACGGGTTGATTACCTTAAAAGACTGTCTCATAACTGAAGAAAACCGTTTGCAGAATGCCAACTCCTTTAAAGATACCGGCAAAGTACTGAGAATGACAAGGGCAGGAGTAGCATGGATGGCTACAGGTTGTGCACGCGGAGCTTACGAAAGTGCTTTGGATTATACCCGAAAGAGAGAACAGTTTGGAAGACCTATCGCTTCATTCCAGATGATTCAGGGACATCTGGTGGAAATGTTGTCTAATCTTACCGCCATGCAGACCATGGTTTTCAGACTGTCTGAAATGCAGGATGAAGGAATTTTGAAAGACGAACATGCTTCTTTAGCCAAAGTTTTCTGTACTCTCAGAACAAGAGACATTGTTTCCAGAGCAAGAGAAGTAATGGGAGGAAACGGAATTCTGCTTGAGTACGATGTGGCCCGGTTTGTTGCCGATGCAGAAGCCATTTATTCTTACGAAGGAACAAAAGAAATCAACTCGCTCATCGTAGGACGATCGATAACAGGTTTCAGTGCTTTCGTATAGGTGACAGGTAGCAGGTAATAGGTTGTAGGTGCTGCAACCTGCAACCTATCATCTGCCGCCTTATGAAACTAAATGTTTATATTTTTCCTTGTTGTCAATAATCATCCAAAGATTGATCAGAAACATTACTCCGGCAATACCCATTCCCATAGGAGATTTATCCATTGTGAAAACATGCGTGACAATTCCTACCATGACAGGTAAAATAACAATGGCACCTAATGCTCTTGTTTTTGGGAAAATAAATAATAACCCGCCAATAACTTCTACAATGCCCACTAATGGCATCAGCCAGCTGATTTCTCCAAAAGCAGCGAAAAGTTTCATTTGTTCTGGAGTAGGTTTCTCCATGGGCATATAATTAAAAAACTTGTTTAATCCGGCATTAATAAACATAAGCCCGAAAAGCAGACATAAGATGAATTTTATCACTTTCATGATTGATGATTTTATATCAAATGTAAAATAAAAATATAATATTTTGTATTTAATTTAATATAAAATGTAAAATCAATAGTTAATTGAAGGAAATGATGAAGGGTTGACTTATGAAGATTGCCCGGATAACCCATTATATTTTCTGTACGGAAACCTGCCCTAATCGAACGAGTCCGTTATGTCCTCTTCCATAATAAAAAAAGACTGTCTCGAAAGAGGCAGTCTTTTTATTTAAAGTTACGAGTATACCAATGAGTCCCCATTGCTTATTACTCATTACTCATATTCTAGTCCATTTCCTTCAAAGTAATATTTTTGGAAATTTTATAGCTTTTTTTCTTCTTATGGGGCTTAGGTTCTTCTCCGAGAAGCCTTCCCCAGGGTTTTAGATCGTCTACTCTTTCACAGATAATTTTTATGATAGCAATTGCCGGAATACACAGGAACATTCCTGCAATCCCCCAAAGATGTTCTCCCAGAAGGATACCAATAAAAGAAAATAAGGCATTGATCTTTACTTTAGAGCCTACTACAAATGGAAGGACAATATTTCCGTCCACAGCATGAATGGCAATATAGCCCAAAGCAACATAAATACATGTTGATGGAGTAGAAGTGGCGAATGCTATAAAGCAGGAAATTAACAGAGAAATAAAGATTCCCAGATAGGGAATGACGTTTAATAGCCCGGTCAAAACTCCTAAAAGAATAGCATATTTTACTCCCAGAATCGTAAGAAGGACCGAAGTAAGAACAGATACAATAATCACCTGAAGAAAAAGCCCGAAGATATACTTCTTGGTCATGATTCTGATTTCGTTTACAGCTTCCTGTACACTTGTTTTATGTCTTTCGTTGAAAACAGTAACGATAAAATTGTTTAAAAGTCTTCTGTAATTTAAAATAAAGATAAAAAACAGGGTGAAAAATATAATGAAGCCGAAGCCTGTTGAAAAAATTCCGAATGTAAATCCTAAAATGACTCCCGAAGAAGACAGCAGTTTAGTTAATCCCTGGTTAATATAATCCACCTGTTCATTCACTTTCACATTAAATGTTTTGGAAACCCAATGCTGAAGGCTGTTAAAAACAGTCGTAAACTGTTCCTTGAGGTGTGGAAGATCCTTACTGAAATCAGACAGCTGATTGGTAAAGAAATAAATGATACCACCTAAAATCATCAGCATAATAAATACTGAAGTCATCGTAGACACAGATCTCGGAAATCTTAACTTTTTTTCCATAAAAGTGGCTGCCGGTAAAAACAGCATGGCCATAAGGAATGCGAGGAAAAAAGGCGCTAAAATACTTTGCCCTAATGCCAGTAGATAACCAAGACCAATGATGGAAACCACCACGAGTGTAAGCTTGACAAGGAAAGGAAGTCTAAGAAAATTCATAATCTAAAAATCTGCAGTGTGGAATAAAAATAAGAAAACCCATCTGAATTGAAAAATTTTTATTCAATTCTGCGGGATTTTCTTCTGTTGTTGCAAATTTTATTCCACCCGATAAAATTCTACGCTTTTTCATAAAAAGAGAAACACGCTCCGGATATCAGAACGTGTTTCTTTATTGAGAAGTTAATATGTTATAAGTTGTTTTATTCTTCAATGGCGATGTCAATGACTTCCTCCATTCTGTTGACGTAGTGTACTCTCAGATTTTTAAGATAATCTTTTTTGATTTCTTCCACATCTTTTCTGTTGGCCTCACAAAGAATAACATCTTTGATTCCTGCTCTTGTTGCAGCAAGTAACTTTTCTTTGATTCCTCCTACAGGAAGTACTTTTCCTCTTAAAGTAATTTCACCCGTCATTGCAAGGTGAGGTTTTACTTTCTTGTTTTTAAATGAGGAAACCATTGATGTCAGCATTGCAATACCCGCAGAAGGTCCGTCTTTAGGTGTTGCTCCTTCAGGAACGTGTACGTGAATGTTTTTCTTATCCAGATCTTCCTGTGGAATCCCCAGTTCATCATGCTTCGCTTTAATATATTCCAGGGCAATAGTAGCAGATTCCTTCATTACCGTTCCCAGGTTTCCGGTCATCGTTAATGCTCCTTTACCATTGCTTAAAATACTTTCAATATAAAGGATATCTCCTCCTACACTTGTCCAGGCAAGACCTGTTACAACACCAGGAACTCCGGTGATCTCAGATAAACTTTTCGGTCTTGGAACCCCAAGAATTTCATCTACTTTTTCTATTGAGATTTTTGGATCATACTCCTTTAACAAAGCAGTCTGTAGTGCTACCCATCTTCCAATGGCTGCAATTCTTTTTTCCAGAGTTCTCACTCCGCTTTCTGAAGTATGAGCTTCTATAATATGTTTGAGTTCTGCATTTCCAAGTTTGAATGATTTTGCATCCAGACCATTTTCCTCCTGTTGTTTCCTGATCAAATGTCTTTTGGCAATCTCAATCTTTTCCTCCAAAGTATAACCTGCAATCTGAATAATCTCCGTTCTGTCTAAAAGAGGAGTCTGTATCGTTGAAAGCGAGTTGGCAGTTGCAATGAACATCACTTTTGAAAGATCATAGCCCATTTCCAGGAAATTGTCATAGAAAGATTTATTTTGCTCTGGATCAAGAACTTCTAAGAGTGCAGAGCTTGGGTCTCCATGAAGCCCCTGCCCGATTTTATCAATCTCATCAAGAACAATTACAGGATTTGAGGTACCGGATTTTTTGATAGACTGTAAAATTCTTCCCGCCATAGCACCGATATATGTTTTTCTGTGCCCACGGATTTCACTCTCGTCATGAAGTCCTCCCAATGATAATCTTACATATTTTCTTCCTAAAGCATCTGCAATAGATTTTCCTAAAGAAGTTTTACCCACACCAGGAGGCCCTACCAATAGCAGGATAGGAGATTTCATGTTGTTTTTTAATTTTAAAACAGCCATGTGCTCCAGGATTCTTTTCTTGATATCTTCCAGTCCGAAGTGTGCTTTGTCAAGTACTTTTTCAGCTTTTGCAATATCAAAGATATCTTTTGTATAGGTTTCCCAAGGCAGATCTGTAAAGAAATCCAGGTAGTTTCTCTGTACATTATAGTCCGGGGAATTGGGATTCTGACGTTGAAGTCTGCTGATTTCCTTTTGGAAGTGGTCTTCTACTTCCTGGCTCCATTTTTTTGTTTTAGCCTTGGCAATAAGATCTTCAACATCACTTTCAGGTCCGCCGCCCAGTTCCTCCTGGATGGTTCTGATCTGTTGATTCAGAAAATATTCTCTCTGTTGCTTATCTAAATCTTTTGAAGTTTTCTGATGAATCTGGTTTCTCAGTTCCAGTTTTCTGAAATCCTCATGCATCAGCTCGTAGCACTGGTTGGCTCTTGTCATAAGACTTTTCTCTTCAAGAAGCTTTTGTTTTGCAATTGAAGAGAAATTAGCATTGGTGCAGATGAAATTCAGAAGATCATCATTATTGTTAATGTTTTTGATCGCAAAGTTGGCGGCATTAGGAATATTAGGATCCAGTTCAATGATCTTTAAGGCAAGATCCTTGATGTTTTCCAGCAATGCTTCATATTCTTCACGGTCTTTAGGCTGGGTGTCTTTTAATTTTGATATTTCAGCTTTAAAATAAGGCCGTGTATCAATGATTTTTTTAATCTTAAATCTGTGAAATCCTTTGGTAATAGCTGTAATATTGCCTTCGGGAAGCTTAATAATCTTAATAATCTTTGCCAGAGTTCCGGTAGTATATATATCTTTTTCGGATGGTTGTTCCAGATCCGAATTTTTCTGGCTTACAATTCCAATAAAATCTCCGTTTTTCTGTGCCTCCTCAAGAAGCTGTATAGAGGTCTTTCTCCCTGCTGTAATAGGAATTACCACGTTGGGGAACATTACCATATTTCTTACAGGAAGTATAGGGAATATTTTCTGTTCGGAATTTTTATCAGTCTCTGCGAAGTCGGAAAGATTGATTTCTTCAGTTACGATATCAAATCCGTCACTGATCATTTCTTCTAAACTTATATCTTCAAATTCTGTCATAGTCAATCGAATGACAAATTGTCATTTTCGTTTTTTATCGTTAAAGGAATTTTTTATAATATACTCTGAAAACGTGTGGTATATTATAATATTCTAAAAATGCACAATACTTATGCCATTTGTTTTTTACTTAAAAATACGGTCAAAATTTCCTTTTTTAGATAATCTTTGCATTAAAAATCAAAATAAAGCAGTTCTGTTTCTGTAATTTCTTAAAAATGTGTATTTTCGCAAACTGATAAAAAACTATAATTTATAAAATGGCAATTTTAGGACAGATTAGGAGTAAGCCTTGGCTTTTAATGGGAGTAATAGCCTTAGCGCTTTTGGCGTTCCTGGTGAACCCCGATAGTATCGACAAGGTTTTTGGTAAGAATCCTGATGTTTTAGGAAAAGTAAACGGTGAGAAAATCACCCGCGAAGAGTTCAATGATCAGCTTTTCGTGCTGCAGCAGCAGGCTGAACAGCAAGGTCGTCCGAAAAACGGTCTTGAAGAGCAGGCTTGGCAGTTACTTGTACAATCTAAACTTATCAAACAGCAGTTTGAGAAACTGGGCTTTGAAATGACTGATGATTATTTCTGGAATCAAATCCAGTACGATCAGATGTTTGCTCAGAATCAGCAGTTCTTTGATGAGAAAGGTAACTTTAAAACTCAAGAGCTTAAAAAAGAAATTGAAACATTACAAAACACTAATCCTCAGGGATATACTCAATGGTTGAAAACAAGAAAGACAATCGAGTACAGACTAATGGCGAGACAGGTGTTTACCAATATTTCAGCAGGGATTACTACAGGTAAGAAAGAAGCTGAAGAATTGATGAAGCAGAGAGATCAGCTTGCAGATATCGACTTTGTAAAGGTAGATTACGCAGCTTATCTTCAAAAAACAAAGATCAATGTAACCACACAGGATCTTGCTGATTACATCAAGAAGCACCCTGTAATGTTCAAAGCTGAGCCAAGCAGAAATATCGGTATTGTATTTTTCCCATCTAAACCTAGTGCGGCAGATGATGCAGCAGCTCTGAAAGAAATTACAAAATTATATTCAGGAGGTACGGATGCTAGTGGAGGAACTGAAAACTTCCAGAATACTAAAAACGATTCTATGTTTGTAGCAGCAAATTCTGATGCACCATTCAATCCTCAGTATCTGAATCCTGCACAATTGCCTCCAACAATCAAAGATCAGATCACAACAGCAGCTGTAGGTCAGACTTTTGGTCCTTATAAAGAACAAGATGTATATGTAGTCTCTAAATTGGTAGGTAAAAGACCTTCAGATTCTACTTTATCAAGACATATCCTTATTGCATTCAAAGGAAGCCCTGCAGGTGAAGGGGTAACAAGAACCAAAGAGCAGGCTAAGAAATTGGCAGACTCTATTGGAGCTATTGTAAAAGCTACTCCAGCTAAATTTACAGAATTCCTTAAACTTTCAAGTGATCCGAATTCTGCAGCTCAGGGAGGTAGCCTTGGATGGACAACGCCAGAGACGCCTTTCGTTCCTGAATTCCTTGCTTATCTTGCAAACAATCCTAAAGGAGCTACAGGGGTAGTAGAAACACAATTCGGTTACCATATCATCAATATTGAAGATAAGAAATCAGGATCAATGGGGTATAAAGTTGCTAACCTTGTGAAAGCAATCAAACCTTCAGATGCTACTGAAGCTGAAACAGATAAAAACTCAAGAAAATTCATTCAGCAGGTTCAAGGAAAATCTTTCAACGATTTTGTGAACATTGCTAAAAAAGGAAACTACCAATTCTCCAATCCAAAAGCAGCAAAAAGATTTGAAGGTCAGCTTCAGGGCTTAGGTACTGAAAAAGATGCTGATATCCTTACCTGGGCTTTTGATAAGAAAAGAGAAAAAGGAGATACTGAATTATTTACAGTAGACGGAACAGGTGATAAAATTGTAGTATATCTAAACGGAAAACAGGAAGCAGGTCTTGCAGATCCTGAATCTGTAAGAGATCAGATTGAAGTTATCGTTAAAAATAAACTGGCAGCAAAACAAATCTCTGATAAAATTGCAGCAGCAAAAGCTTCAAGCTTAGATCAGATTGCCAAATTATTTGCAGCTCCAAAACAATCAGCTCAGGTGAATCTGTTGAATCCTTCTGTAGCAGGGGCTATGGAGCCTAAAGTTGCCGGTGCAGCGTTCGGTGTTGCAAAAGGTAAACTTTCTAACCCGGTTGAAGGGGGAACAGGAGTTTATGTTCTGATCAAAAAATCAGAAACTGTAAACAAGCAGCCTGGAGATCTTAAGCAGTTTACAGAATCTCTTACTCAGAGAAGTGCTGGAATGTTCGGACAGGCTTGGATGAAGAGTCTTCAGGATAATGCAGATATCGAAGATTACAGAATCGAGATCTGGAACAAGCTGGGGAATCAGCAACAATAAGAAATTCATTTCAATGATATAAAAAGCGGCAAAATTTTTTGTCGCTTTTTTTGTATTTATGGCAGAATAATAAAGGAAAAGATTTATTTAAAATGTATTATATTTGCTTATTAGAAAAAAATTAGCAAGTGAAGTTCAGTAAAGAATTAAAAGCTGGTGTGATTGCACTTCTAGCTATCGTAGGCTTTGTGGTGTTGTTTCAGTTTATGAAAGGGAAAAGCCTTTTTACTACCGACAATATATTTTACGCAAAATATGACAATGTAGAAGGTCTGGCGCAGTCTGCGGCAGTTTCTATTAATGGTCTGAAAGTAGGGCAGGTAGATAAAATTATTCCTATCACCTCAAAAGATGGAAAAATTAATTTTGTCGTAAAAGTTACCGTCGACAATAAATTCGAATTTTCAAAAAACTCATCATTGGAGATCTTTGAGCCGGGATTAATGTCTGGTAAAGAAATGAGAGTAAACCTTATGTATGGTGGGCCGACTGCAAAAGACGGTGACACTTTAAAAGGTGCTTTCAAGCTGGGAACGCTGGGAAGTCTTTCTTCGCAGGTAGGTCCGGTAAAAGATCAGCTACAGGTGGTTTTACATAGAGTAGACTCTTTAATGGCGAATGCCAATCAGGTTTTTGATGCTCAGAACAGAGCCGAAATAAAAGCTTTACTAGCCAACCTTAATAAAACAGTAGGAGCATTACAATCCACAGCAGGAAGTGTAAATACGCTTGTAGGACACAATGATCCAAAACTGCAAAAAGTGTTGGATGATGCAAGTCTTACTATGCAAAGCGGAAAAGTAACACTAGATAAATACGGACATCTTGCAGAAAGTATCGACACTAAACAGTTGAATGCTACCATTGCAAGTTTAGATGCTACAGTAGGAAAATTGAATCAGGTGATTGGAGGTATTGATAAAGGAGAAGGAAGTTTAGGTAAACTGATGAAGGACGATCAACTGTACAACAACCTGAATTCAGCTTCTTCCAATCTGAATACATTAATCGAAGATATGAAAGCGAATCCGAAGAGATATATCAACTTCTCGGTTTTCGGTAAAAATAACAAAGACTAATACGCCTTATGCAGTACATCGATAACATTATTTTCCTGATTTTATTAGTAGCCGGGTTCGGGCTGTTTGCCAAAAGCCTGCAGAAGATCTACAGAAATATCAGGCTAGGTCGTGAAATCAATAGAAGTGACAGAAAATCTGAACGCTGGAGTATCATGGCTAATGTGGCCATGGGACAGAGTAAGATGGTAAAACGTCCTATCGCAGGAATTTTACACATTTTTGTCTATGTTGGTTTTATCATCATTAATATTGAACTCATTGAAATAATTGTTGATGGACTGTTTGGTACCCACCGTTTTCTGGCCTCGGTTTTGGGACACGGATTCTACAGCTTCTTTACAGCTACATTAGAAGTGCTTGCACTTCTGGTTGTAATAGGTGTAGTTATATTTTTCATCAGAAGAAACTTTTACGGGGTTAAAAGATTAACAATGAAGGAGCTTTTCGGATGGCCGAAAGAAGATGCCAACTGGATTCTTATCATCGAATTTGCCCTGATGATGGCTTTCTTTAAAATGAATGCCTCAGATTTTATTTTGCAGTCAAGAGGAGTTTTACCAGTACATGGAAGTTTCCCGATCAGTGAAATGACATTGGTTCCGTTTTTGGAAGTCTTCAATTTTGATAACGGATTTTTGATGTTCACAGAGAAAGCTGCCTGGTGGTTCCACTTTGTAGGGATTCTTTTCTTCATGAATTATCTTTATTATTCAAAGCATTTACATATTATTCTTGCATTTCCAAGTACATGGTATGCAAATCTTGAGAAAAAAGGAAAATTCAACAATCTTGAATCTGTAACAAAGGAGATCAAATTAATGATGGACCCTAATGCAGATCCTTACGCTACACCAGCTGAAGGAGCTGAAGCCGACGTTCCTTCCAAATTTGGGGCAGAAGATATTTTTGATCTGAACCAGGTACAATTGCTGAATGCTTATTCCTGTACAGAATGCGGACGTTGTACTTCTGTTTGTCCGGCTAATATTACCGGTAAAAAACTTTCTCCGAGATTGATCCTGATGAAGACCAGAGACCGATTGGAAGAAGTAGGAAGAAACATCGATAAAAACGGAAAATTCGTAGATGACGGTAAAAAACTGTTGAACGATTATATCACAAAAGAAGAACTTTGGGCCTGTACCACTTGTAATGCATGTACAGAAGCCTGTCCGGTATTGCTTGACCCGCTTTCCATTATTTTTGAAATGAGAAGATTCCTGGTGATGGAACAGTCTGCTGCTCCACAGGAACTGAACCTGATGATGACGAACGTGGAAAACAACGCTGCTCCATGGCAGTACAATCAGGCAGACCGTCTGAACTGGGCAAACGAAAATTAATGTAACAATGTAAATAATGTAACGATGTAACAATCATTGGTAAACTGTTACATTGGTATATTGATAAATTTGATTTAGAATGGATTTCAATATAAAAACAATGGCAGAATATGCTGCCGAAGGAAAAGCCCCTGAAGTTTTATTTTGGGTTGGATGTGCGGGAAGTTTTGATGACCGTGCCAAAAAAATTACAAAAGCATTCTGTAAGATATTAAACAAAATAGGCGTTGAATTTGCCGTTCTGGGACAGGAAGAAAGCTGTACCGGAGATCCTGCAAAAAGAGCCGGAAACGAATTCGTTTTCCAGATGATGGCGCTTACCAATATCGAAGTGTTGAATGCTTACGAAGTAAAGAAAATCGTAACGGCTTGCCCACACTGTTTCAATACCCTGAAGAATGAATATCCTAGCCTGGGAGGGCACTTTGAAGTAGTTCACCATACTCAGTTCCTTAAAACTTTAATGGAGGAAGGAAGACTGAAAATTGAAGGAGGTGCATTCAGAGGGAAAAAAATTACTTTCCATGATCCATGTTATTTAGGACGTGCCAATGACGAATATGAAGCGCCAAGAATGCTTCTTGAAAAGCTGGATGCTGAACTTGTAGAAATGAAGCGTTGCAAAACCAATGGTCTTTGTTGTGGAGCAGGAGGCGCACAGATGTTTAAAGAACCTGAAAAAGGAAATAAAGACATCAATATTGAAAGAACAGAAGAAGCATTATCTTTTGAGCCTAAGGTAATTGCTACAGGATGCCCTTTCTGTAACACCATGATGACGGATGGAGTAAAACATTTTAATAAAAATACTGAGGTAGCCGTAAAAGATATCGTAGAACTTCTTGCTGAAGCAGAAGACTTATAATTGTAATCTTATACAGGCGTATGAAGCGGGAATGGAAACTCTCCTTTTTGTTTATCATTTCGGTACTTGCTCTTCTTACATTCTGGAATTATCAGAACAGAGTATATGACTGGGATATGCCGGGCTATATGGGATGTATGTATACTTCCGAGTTCCCGGATTCTCCTGATAAAGTCCGAATCCTGACCTATGAGGAAATCAAGAAAGAGGCTCCAGCAGAACATTATACAGACATTATCGGAATAAATCAATGGGACATTCCCAGGCAGTATTTCGTAAAAAATACCCAATCTTTTACAGAACAATTACCCTATTTTCAGATCAAAGTAGGGTATATTCTTGTGATAACTCTTTTTTATAAGCTTGGATTATCATCGCCAATGGCCGTATTATTTACCAGTCTTATTTCTTATTTTTTTTCAGGAATATTATTATTTTATATTCTGAAACTCCTGTTTCCAAAGAAATACTGGCTTGCGGTACTATTAACGATTGCCGCCATGCTTTTGCCACCAATGACTTACATGTCGAGGGTTTCTACACCGGATATGTTTATTTTTCAGTTTATGCTGATCTTTATGATCGGGTTACTCAAAAAATGGAACCAATGGGCAATGTTTGTACTTTTATTCGGTATTACTTTTATTCGGCCAGATTATATTACATTTACCCTGACTTATATTATCACTGTTTTCTTTTTCCATTATTTCCGGGAAAAGAAAATTGATATTTCTTTTATTGCACAGGGAATCGTACTTCTTGCCATGTATCTCGCCATCATTAAGTTTTATCATTATCCCGGATGGAAAGATCTTTTTTATGATACCTTTATCGATAGAAGGCCTATTATTTCTACACACCCGATAGACGTGAGCTTAATGGACTATCTGAGTATTATTTACATCAAAATCATTTATTTTAAAAAAGTCACTTTATCACTGGCTATTATGATCGGAGTGATCTTCTGGCGCTCTAAAGATGCATGGGTGAGAATAATTTCGGTTCTTTTCCTGGTGAATGTTTATATAAAATTCTTTTTCTTTCCGCAGTCGGCAGCTTTAAGATTCTTCTTTCCTTTTATCTTTCCGGTTTTCATTATGATGCTCTATGTACTGAGTAAAAAATACAATGATCTTAAACTCGGGAAAATTGCGTAATTTTGTCTTTACAATGATAGGAGCATTCAATGGAAAGTAAAATAAAGATTGATTGTTTAATATCTTGAAAAATAAATATTTACATTATGAAAATCGAAGAATCTAATATTGTAGAAACCAACGACTACAGAGTCATTATATATCCGGCTTCAAGACCTTTCGAAACAAAAGAAGCAAAAGCCATTACCGAGAAACTATTTGATTTCCTTGCAACATGGGCCGCTCATGGAAAACCTCTTTCTTCTTCTTTTAAAATTGAAAAGAACCAGTTTATCATCGTATGTGTGGACGAAGAAAAGGAAATGGCTTCAGGATGCAGCATTGATGCATTAGGGAAGGTAATGAGAGAAATTGACGAAGAATATCAGCTAGGCCTTTTCGACAGGATGAAAGCAAGTTTTGTAGAGAATGGTGAAGTGAAAACTTTAAAATTAATGGATTTCAAAACAAAGCTTAGAAACGGAGAGCTTTCAGGTGATATCCAGGTTTTTGATTTCTCTAAAAATACGTATCTGGACTTTTTGAGCCATTTCCTTCTTCCTTTGGAGAAGAGCTGGGCGGCTTCTATAAAATAGTCCCTGTTAAGCTGATACAAAAGAATAATCATAAAGTGGAAAATATATTTCCACTTTTTTGTTTTAATGTATATTTGTATAGATTCGAGCAGTGACTAATGCCTAAAGTACTTTTTTTAACGACTTCCCACAGCTATAATGATGACCGCATTTTTTATCATCAGGCAAAAGCTCTTAGAGATAATGGGTATGAAATAAAAATATGCAGCTTATATGCAGAGTATAAAGGTTTTATCGATGGGATACAAATAGAATCTTTTGCTGTTCTTGAAGAAAGTATAAAAACGAAAATGGAAACTTTCAGTAAAGTTTGTGATACTTTTCATCCGGATAGTATCATTTGCTCTGAACCATTGGCTGTTGTGGCAGTAAAGAAGTTTGTAAAAGAACACAGGATAAGCTGTATCTATGATGTTACAGAATGGTATCCTTCCATGTCAATGCTTCAAAATTATCGCTTTCCTGCTAAAATTTTTCAGGCGGTGAAATTTACTCTTATTCAGCTGTATGCAGGGTTTTTAAGTACGCATTTTATTTTTGGTGAAACCACCAAGAAATTCCCTTTGGCCTATTTTTTTGGATTTAAAAAACAAATGATTCTGCCTTATTATCCGGCTTCTGTTTATATTAATGAAAGTATAAAAAAACTCACTCCGGGAAGCATCACATTATGTTACACGGGTCAGATCTCCAAAGATAAAGGAATTGAAAATTTCTTTAAAGCCGTAGACCTTCTCCGTCAAAAAGTTCCTGATCTTCATATTAAAATCCTGATCATAGGAGCAGCAATACACGAAAGTGATGATGTGTATTTTAGAACATTAGTAAAGAACTATTCTTTTGAAAATATAGATATTATAAAACCGACTGGTTTTGAACAGTTTACAGAAGCGTTTGCAGAAGCTGACCTTTGTTTTGATCTTCGGGAAATTAATTTTGAAAACAATCATTCGCTGCCGATAAAACTGTTTTATTTTATGGGAGCAGGAAAGCCTGTGATTTATTCAGATTTGAAAGGGATCAGGGAGCATATGGGAGAGCTTTCGTTTGGAAGTCTTGTTGATCCTCATGATGCAGAAGCAATCTCGGATATTATCATCAATTATATCAGGAATCCGGAGCTGTATCGATCCCATACTCTCAATGCACGAAAAGAATTTAAAGAAAAATATAACTGGGAACTTATAAAAGATAACTTCGTTGATTTTGTAAAAAAATCTATTGATCCATAATCATCATGCAGCTTACTATCATTAAAACCTTTGTCTCACGTTTTTTTATTCTGATCCTGAGTTTCGGACTGGTGATCTATTCTACGAATATGTGGGGAAGTGAGGGGAAAGGAACCATTTCTATTGTGGTGGCCAATGCAGCAGCAGTAAGTTTTTTCAGCAATATCTTTTCCGGAAGCAGTGCTTCTTATTTCGCATCAAGGTTTAAAATAGAAAAGGTTTTATTGTATGCCTATCTGTGGTCTCTCCTGACGGGTCTTTTAATCCCATTTTTATTCAGTATTGCTTCTATTCAGGGTGAATATCTCCTGTACCTTATCGGAATTTCCGTTTTTTCTTCACTTTTGTCTACTAATATCAGCTTGTTTATTGGAACACAGGATATTAAAAGGTTCAATATGTATACTGTTTTGCAGCAGCTTGTACATATTGTATTTATTGGAATATTGGTTTATCTGTTCGGAAAGAAAGATGTTTCCGTATACTTTCTCGCCCAGATTATATGTCTTGCACTTCTTTTTCTTACCAGTTTTTTCGAGATCATTAAAAAATGCAATATATCTCAGATATCATTCTGTAAAGATGTAGGCAGGAATATGTTTGAATATGGGTGGAAGACCCAGCTGAGTGCTTTTGTTCAGTTCTTGAATTACAGGCTTTCATTTTATTTTTTAGAACATTTTGAAGGTTTAGCGAGTGTAGGGATATTTTCCATCGGGGTTACTTTCTCAGAAGCGATATGGACCATTACCCGCAGTATTGCTGTGATTTTATACTCAGATGTAGTCAATAGTAAAAGCAGTGAAGAATCTATAGGGAAAACCAAAGAATCCTTAAAACTGACCTTTTTTCTGATGATAGGTTTTGTGCTGGGAATCATAATCATACCCTCTCAGGTTTACGAGTTGATTTTCGGGAAAGAATTTAAAGATACCAAGGAAATAATGCTTCTTTTATCACCGGGAATTTTTGCTATTGCTGTAAGTGATATGGTTGGGCATTACTTTTCGGGAATAAGAGAACTGAAAATTCTTAATGTCAAATCAATTGTAGGCCTTGTGGTTACCGTTGTATTTTCTTTCATTGCGATACCAAAATGGGGAATTATAGGCGCTTGTGTTGCCACTACGTCGTCCTATTTTGTTTCTGCTTTTCTGTTGTTCAGAAAGTTTTATAATTCTACTCCGTTTACTTTGAAAGATTATATGATTACAAAAGAAGAAATACAGCTTTTAAAGCAAAAATTTGTAAAGAAATAATTACTTGATAGCTCCCCTTAAAATAATGTCATTTTTCCTATTTTTACATATCTATTAATCTTTTACTATGTGCGGAATCACCGGTTATTATTCATTTCATAAAAGTATTTCCTCTACAAATATTCTGGAAATGAATCAGGCCATCAGACACCGCGGACCGGATGATGAAGGGTTCTGGATGTATAGTATCGGAGAGGGAGCTTCTTTTTCGGGGAACGATTCCACACAAAAAATTAAAGAACAGTTTCCGGTTCTAAAAGAGAAAAATTCTGATATTGCGTTAGGTTTCCGTAGATTATCCATTATTGATCTGTCCGAAAAAGGCCATCAGCCTATGCTTTCACAGAATGAGCAGATTATTATTACATTTAACGGAGAGATTTATAATTTTAAAAAATTAAGAAAAGAACTTGAGTCTTTGGGATATTCTTTCCATAGCAGTTCTGATACTGAAGTTATTCTCAAAGCCTATCAGGAGTGGGGAAATTCTACGTTTGCAAAATTAGATGGAATGTTTGCCATCTGTATTGTTGATCTTTCCGGTCGGAAACTTATATTAGCAAGAGATAGAGTTGGGATGAAGCCTCTTTTTTACCATCAAAGCGAACAGGGATTGGTTTGGGCATCAGAAATAAAATCATTGCTGAAGAATGAGCTGGTAAAGCCTGAAATCAACTGGGACGGAGTCTATACGAATTTTCTTTTTCAGACAACATTGGCTCCACAAACCTGTTTTCAGCATATTTTATCCCTTGAACCAGCTTCCATCATGACTGTTGATTTAAACAATCAGAACATCACTAAAGAAAAATTCTGGAAGCTGCCTTCAACGTCTCAAAAAAATATTTCAGAGGAAGAAGCTGTAAGAACAATAGATGAACTGCTTTCTGAGAATATTTCTGAACAGTTATATGCAGATGTTCCTGTCGCAGTAATGATGAGCGGAGGTATTGATTCTACTTTAATTGCTTCAAAATCAAAATCTTTTAATACCAATATTAATACATACACCATATCTTATCCGTTTTCTGAAGAAGAGGTGAAGAATGCATCTATAGCTGCTAAACATTTTGGTGTTTCGCATGCGGTGAAAGAAGTGAGTGACGAAGAAGCGCTGGAAGACCTTAAAGAAAATATCCAGCATTTTGAAGAACCTTACAGCAGTTTTGAAGTCTTAATCAATGCTGCAAAATATGCACATGATCAGAATTTTAAAGTCGTATTAAGCGGAAATGGCGCTGATGAACTTTTTGCCGGTTATTCTCATACACTGAAGCTGAACAGATGGCTTCTGATAAGGAATTTTAATTTTATAAGACCTTTCATCGTTACGAAAGACAAGTTTTCACAGCGCGTAAAAAACTATTTTTCCCAGGATTATATGTTTGATTTTTTCAGGCAGAGCCAGATCAGTATGAGACCGTTGGAAGTTAAAAGCCTTATAAACCCGGATATTTATAGTAAAATAGATTTACATCTTTCAAAATACCACCTTTCAGAAGTAAAAAACTATGTGGGGTATTTTGAATATGACATGAAATATTCACTATCCTCCCACCATGTTTTCCGGGATGATCTGAGTGCGATGAAATACAGCGTAGAATTTCGTTATCCCTATTTAAGCAACAGTTTAATAGACTATGTAGCATCACTTCCTGGAAACATAAGATTTAATGGAATTCAGAATAAACCTCTATTGCGTAAAACAGCAGAGAATTATCTTCCTCAGGAAGTTTTGAATATGCCCAAAAAAGGATTTTCATTTCCTGTCAATTATTTCATTAAAAACGAAAAAAGAGTAAGAGAATTTATTACTGAAAATCTTGAAAGTTTAAAAAAGAGAAACTTCTTTAATGCTGCGGTGATTGATGAGTGGTGGAATCATCAGGAACATGAGTATGACTGGGTAAAAATCTGGCAGCTGGTTACTTTTGAGTTGTGGTATCAGAAATATTTTGAAAAATAAAGAAGGAGCCTAAAGATTAATATTTTACCTTTGTATTTATGATGAAATATTTTTGGTGTATACTTGTAGCGGTTTTTGCACTGATCAGTTGTAAAAGTGATGATGATTCTTTGCAGAGGATTGATCAGTTAATGAATATCTATATCAGGAACAGTGCTGGTCAGGATTTGCTGAACAGTAAGAAAACAGGATCTTTTACAGGGTATTCTGTGAATGATATTTTTGGAACTAAAGATATTGCTCCGATAAATATTTCATTGAAAATGACTACAGATTCATTGTTTTATATGGAATATCTGGCAGGAGCCAAAAGAAGGAGACTGGATTCCATCAGCCCGGATAATCCCGGAACAGGAACCTCCTATTATTCCCGAATGAAGATTACGTATACAAAAAGCACAAATGCAAGCGATAATGTGATTGATACTTTGGAAATTCAGTATCGCAATACCCCAACGGTATTCCAGGTTTCAAAAGTTCTGTATAACAGAGTTCCGGTATTTTCAAAAGAGGCCAATGCACCAACTTCGATAAATACTGTCACGGTCACAAAATAATTTTTAAATTTGTACAACAGTTAGCTGATTATAAGCTAATATCTAATATTTAACATCTAAATAAAATGTTACAAGTCAATTTTTTGCGCGACAACAAAGAACGCGTTTTAGAAGGTCTTAAGAAAAGACAATTCAAAAATCTTGAGTTGGTAGACGAGGCTATCGCTGCCGATGACGAAAGAAAAAGAATCCAGTTTGAACTAGATTCCCAGCTTTCCGAAATCAACAAAATTTCGAAAGAAATCGGTCTTTTGATGAAAGAAGGGAAAAAAGAAGAAGCGGAATCTGCAAAGTCTAAAACAGCACAATACAAAGAGTCGAGCTCAGAATTGAAATCCCAGTTAGAAGGTAAAGAAAACGATTTACTGAATATTCTGTATCAGCTTCCCAATATTCCAAACGAATTGGTAAAGAGTGGTGCTTCTGCTGATGATAACGAAATTATTTTTCAGTCTCATCCGGTAGAGGGTCTTGGTGAAGGAGCTATTCCTCATTGGGAACTGGCAAAAAAATACAACCTTATCGACTTTGAATTAGGAGTAAAAATTGCCGGAGCCGGTTTTCCTGTTTATTTAGGTAAAGGAGCAAGATTACAGAGAGCTTTGGTTCAGTATTTCTTAGATAAAAATGTGGAAAAAGGATACACAGAAGTGAATCCTCCTCACGTTGTGAATGAGGCTTCAGGTTTTGGAACCGGACAGCTGCCGGATAAAGAAGGACAGATGTACTATATTAATGAAGATAAATTATATTTGATCCCTACAGCAGAAGTTCCTGTAACAAACCTTTACCGCGATGTATTACTTGATGAGAAAGATCTTCCGATTAAGAATACAGCATTCTCTCAGTGCTACAGAAGAGAAGCGGGAAGCTACGGAGCTCATGTAAGAGGTCTGAACCGTCTTCACCAGTTTGAAAAAGTAGAGATCGTAAGAATTGAGAAACCAGAAAATTCTTATGCTGTGCTGGAAGAAATGGTAGAACACATCAAAGAAATTCTTACAGATCTTGAACTTCCGTTCAGAGTATTAAGACTTTGTGGAGGTGATACAGGTTTTGCATCTGCCATGACTTATGACTTTGAAGTTTGGAGTGCCGCTCAGGAAATGTGGCTGGAAGTAAGTTCAGTGTCTAACTTTGAAACATTCCAGGCCAACAGATTGAAATGCCGTTACAAAGGAGATGGTAAATCTCAGCTGGTTCATACTCTGAACGGATCTGCAATGGCATTACCAAGAATTATGGCTGCATTGCTGGAGAATAACCAGACACCGGAAGGAATCAAGCTTCCTAAGAAGGTTGCGGAATATGCAAGATTTGATTTGATCAACTAAATTAATCTATTTTTAGTAACAATAAAAAGACCACCATAATCCGGTGGTCTTTGTTTTATTCAGTAACGATGATAATCTTTTTATCAGCGTTTTTGAGTTTTGTATCATTATCGTAAATAGCTTTCAGATCATATTCTATTCTTATGGAATGATCATCAATCTGTGTTACCCAGTCATGCTTTCCTGAAATTGACTTTATTTTATTTTCAAACTTTAATGTAGTTCCTATATTTTTGAAAAACATCATCATCATTCCAGCTACTTTCTCAGCTTCTTCTTTTGAGCTTTTGGTTTTGATAGCCTCTTCAATACTTTTAAGATTAAAATTATCTGTATTAATCGTTAAAGTCTTTCCGTCCCAATTATTGTAAATATTCTGATCCAGAGGCATTTTTTCAGTTTTCGTGAAGTTTTTCAGAGCCTGATAATCTTCCGCAGTAAAATGCTCCATTTTGAAAGAAAATCCAGCCAGCTTCTGATCTTCCTTTGTTGATTTCATGAAGACCTTTTTCATAATCCGAATCGAATCCGGATTTTCAGTTTTCAATTTTCCTTCCTGTTTGGCAAGATCATACATACTTGTCCAGGTAGTCGGAAGCTTATCCATTTCCCCGAATTCTTTCTGCTTTAAGGAATCCGGTGTCATTGCCATCATTTCCGACATAAATTCTTTTGTATCGATATCGGTGACAGAAGTGGAAGCGGCATCTTTGTGATAAACAATTTCAGAATTCACACTGCAGGACTGCAATGTGAAAAGGCCTATCAGAAATAAGACAATAATTTTCTTCATGGTTTATTTAAAATACGGATTAATGACAGTTAACAGCTCCATTTGGATCTTTCATAATCGTCATAGCTTCTGCTTTCGGAGAAACATACGGTATTCCCAGCTCAAGACCTCTTAGAATGAATAATCCTCCCAAAATAATCATAATCACAGGAACTGCTTTTAAAACTTTTACTCTGAAGGCCTGATTCATGAGATTTCCGGCCAGAACTATAGCGAACATGAACGGAAGGGTTCCCAATCCAAATAAAGCCATATATAAAGCTCCCTGCCATATTCCTCCGCCTGCAAGGCTGGCGGTAAGTGCCATATAAACCATTCCACATGGTAAAAAACCATTAAGAAGCCCTGTAGAGAATCTTGAACGGTAATCTGCTTTCTGAAGTAATTTTCCTAAATTCATTTTTACACTGTACAGAAACTTGGATAGGAAAGGAATTTTTGAAGCAAAATCTTTTCCACCAAATGAAAATACAGCCATAATGATCAGAAGAACCCCGGCAGTAATGGTAAGATATTTCTGAAATCCTGCCATTTCAAATCCCTGCCCGATAATCCCCAGAAGAGCACCTAATAATGAGTAGGTGAAAATTCTTCCGAATTGGTAGGTAAGGTTCTGAAGATAGAAATTGGCAGCTTGTTTTTTGGTTAATCCCATCGATAAAGCAATAGGGCCACACATTCCGATACAGTGAAAACCGGAAGCAAAGCCTAAAGCAATAGCCGATACAATAAGTCCTATTTCCATATCACATCATAATCCATTCGGTAATCTGTTTTATCTTTTGTCCAGCTTAATCTTAACGTATAGTTTCCTACTTTCAATACCTGTGCAGGAATGGTGAAAGACTGGCTGGCATCAAGCTGTACAGATTTTTTAATATCTAAATTCTGGTCGTCGGTTCTGTTTAAAACAAATTTTACCGTAGTATTAGAATTATTATATTCTTTTGGAAAAGTGATGGTAATGCCTTTGGTATCCTGGCTGTATACAGGTTTTTCCTGCAGGTCATCTGCTTTTTTCTTAGCGTCAATCACATCCTGATACTTCAATTCTTCTTCGTAATAATTATCGGTTACCATTTCAGAATTCTTCTGTCCGTTCGGGAAAAGAAACATCATGGATAATATAAAAACTATAAATGCTAATAGTGCAATTACAACACCATGTCCCCAACTAAAGTTCTTCATCTTTTTCTAATTAAAATTGCAGTTTAAAAGGTCCTTCAAAATAAGTCTGGTATGAATCAATCAGCTTACCTTTCATATCGTAAACACCGATAGTAATATTTTGTTTAGAGAGTTTCATATCATTTTCCGGGAAGCTGATATTGATGGTTCCCTTGGAAATTTTATCTCTGTCTACCTGAATCTTGCTTGATGCACTGTAAGTAATTTCACCATGTGCCGGATCAATCACTTTAATGGTAACAATCTTTTTATCGTTCGTTTTATTAAGGAAGGTATAATTATAAGTATTGGTAATTTTACCGTCTCTTACGAAGAATGTACTACCTGCCGGTTTTATGAATTTAGCTTCCATTTCACCACGGCTGTACAGGAGATAGCCTAAGAACCCTACAAGAAGTAACAGGAATATGGAGAACCCTTTCATTCTTCCTGTAAACTTAAACTGAGTTTCTTTTTCAATTTCATTTTCAGAAGCATACCGGATCAATCCTTTCGGAAGGCCTACTTTTTCCATTACTTCATCGCAGGCATCAATACATGCTGTACAGTTGATACATTCCAGCTGTTGTCCGTCTCTGATGTCAATTCCGGTAGGACATACCACAACACACTGGTGGCAGTCGATACAATCTCCTTTTCCTGCAGCTTTACGATCTTCACCCTTTCTCCATTTTGCTCTGTTTTCTCCTCTTTTGAAGTCATAGAAAACATTGATAGTATCTTTATCGATCAATACACCCTGAAGTCTTCCGTAAGGACAAACCAATGTACAAACCTGCTCTCTGAACCACGCAAATACAAAGTAAAATGCTGCGGTAAGAAGAATCATTACAATAAAATTGGTAGGATGTGCAAATGGCCCTTCCCCAACAATTTTAAATACTTCTTCATATCCTACGATATACATAAACATAAAGTGGGTAATAATGAGTGAAATGATGACATAAATAGTCCATTTCAAACTTCTTTTCCAGATCTTCTCACTGTTCCACTCCTGCCTGTCCAGCTTCATCTGCTTATTTCTGTCACCTTCAATCATGTATTCGATTTTACGGAATATCGATTCCATAAAAATTGTCTGAGGGCAGATCCACCCGCAGAAAATTCTTCCGAACGCAATCGTAAAAACAATAATAAAGATCAAAGAGGCAATAGCACCTAAAGTAAGGATAAAAAAGTCCTGTGGATAGAAAGGCTGTCCAAAAATGAAAAACTCCCTGTCTATTACATTAAACATCAGCAATGGATTACCATTGATTTTGATGAACGGTAATGTAAAATAAATAATTAATAGTAAATAACTTACAATATTTCTATAGTTGGTGTACTTTCCTTTAGGTTTTCTTGGAAAGACCCATTTTCTTTTTCCGGATTGCTCCATTGTCCCTATAGAATCTCTGTAAGTCTCAGGGTCCAGAACCTGTCCCTGTCCGCCGCGTACTTCTATATCTTCTATGTCTGACATATATAATAGGTTTTAAAAAAGAAAAAACATAATTCGTTACTATTTTAATCTAATAACAAATTATGTTTTTTTCATATGTTTTCTAATTTTTTAAATTATTCTTTTTCCCAATGTGCTTCAGTTCCCTGAGGAGCTGCTCCTCCCTGAGCCGGAGTCACTGGTGGTTGTTCCTGGTTGATGTGATATACATACGCTGCAATCTTCTCAATCTCTGCACCTGAAACTTCTCCGTTTTTACCGAATGCTCTCATGGCAGGGTTAGTAGGAGAACCATTCCAGTCCATATGGAATACGTTTTTGAATAACGTTTTCTCAGGCTGGTTGATCCAGTAGTTATCAGTAAGGTTTGGCCCGATACCTCCACTACCGTCTTCTTTGTGACAAGATGCACAGTTTGTTTTGAATAATTCTTTACCTTCTGCAATGTTATCAGCTGAATACTTAGCTGTTTCAATCGTTACAGGAGGCTGAGATTTCTGATATTCTTCAATACTTGCCAACTGCTCTTTATATTCTTTTTCATATTCGCTTAACGGGTGAGCGAAGTCTGTGAAAGAGTAAGCTGCAATATATACAATACAAAAAGCGGTCCCAAAATAGAATAAACCTACCCACCATTTTGGTAATTGGTTATCCAGCTCCATGATTCCGTCGAAACCGTGGTCGATAAGGATATCCTTTTCTTCAGAAGCAGATTGCTTTTTGAATGCACTTTGGTACAATCTTTTGAAATAAGGAACTTTCTTTTCAGCTAAATAAGCTGCCTTTTCCTCAGGAGATAATTTCTTGAATTTGTTGTTCTCAATAAGGTCTCCGATAGCTCCATGAATGTAAGCCAGGATACCAGCGATCACAACAGTTCCCCAGAAGTAAGGTGAAGAAAGGAACGCGTAGCTCTGTACAAATAAATAATAAAAAACTATTAAAAGTCCGATTATTATTAAGATGTTTATAACAACAGGTGTTCTTTGTTTCATAAAAAATAGTTTAATTTTTTAAATTAAAATCGTCATCTTCATCATCCCCAAGAGGTGCCTCTTCTTCTTCTTTGTAATATTTTTTAGGTCTGCTAAAAACATAGATTACTAAAGCTATGAAGAACAGCATAAAGAAAATCAGAGCCAGTGTCTGGTAGAAGCCAGCATTTTCAGTATTGGATAATATATCTTTAAAGTTCTGAGGAATCATAGTATGAACTTTTTAATGTTTTTTAGTTATTACTTGCTGTTTTGATTTCAGTTGTTTTGATATCTGTACCTAATCTTTGAAGATAAGAAATAAGAGCTACAATTTCTTTTTTCTCTAGTTCTCCCTGAGGTCTCTTAGCATAAGCCTGCTTAAGGTCATTAGCTTCAGAGAAGATATCTTTCACAATTTTTGCCGATTGGTTGTTAGCCCATTTGTCTGCAGAATCGATTTCAGCCTTAGTATAAGGTACATCAAACACATTCTTCATCAGCTTCATCTTGTCTACCATCTTAGTTCTGTCTAAGTCAGTAGCAATTAACCAAGGGTAACGAGGCATGATAGAACCAGCAGAAGTAGATCTTGGGTTATACATGTGTTTGTAGTGCCAAGAACTTGGGTTTTTACCTCCTTCTCTATGTAAATCCGGTCCTGTTCTCTTAGAACCCCATAGGAATGGTCTGTCGTATACGAATTCTCCAGCTTTGGAGTATTGTCCGTTTTTACCGTTGAATCTTGTGATCTCATCTCTGAACGGTCTGATCATCTGAGAGTGACAAGCGTTACATCCTTCACGGATATAAATATCTCTACCTTCAAGTTCCAGCGGTGAATAAGGTTTTACCGCAGAAATCGTAGGTACACTTTTCTTAAGAGATAGTGTTGGAATAATTTCAATTGAACTACCGATTGATATCGTGATGAAAGATAAGATACCTAATAATACCGGAGTTCTTTCCAGCCAAAGGTGAGTACCTTCTCCTTCTTTTCTGTTTTTGCTGATGTTTGCCAACGCTGGAGCTTCAGCAGGAACTTCTTTCTGGAATGATCCTTTTCTTACTGTAGCAATTACGTTTACAATCATCAGGATAGATCCTGAGATATAGAATAAACCTCCTACGAATCTCATTTTGAAGTAAGGAATAATTGCCGTTACCGTATCCAACCAGTTTTTCCATAATAAGGTTCCATCCGGGTTGAACTGCTTCCACATTAATCCTTGTGTAAATCCTGAAATATACATTGGAACTGCATAGAAAATGATTCCTAAAGTACCTAACCAGAAATGCCAGTTAGCTAATTTTACAGACCAAAGTTTTGTTCTCCACATGATTGGTACCAGGTAATAGATAACCCCGAATGCCATGAAACCATTCCATCCAAGAGCTCCTAAGTGTACGTGACCGATAACCCAGTCTGTAAAGTGACCAATTTTGTTGATGTTTTTAGTTGCCAAAAGCGGTCCTTCAAACGTTGCCATACCATAACAGGTAACAGCTACTACGAAGAACTTAAGGATAGGATTTTCTCTTACTTTATCCCAAGCTCCTCTCAGCGTAAGAAGACCATTTAACATACCTCCCCATGATGGTGCAATAAGCATGATAGAGAAACCTGTTCCTACCGCCTGAGCCCAAGCCGGAAGAGCTGTATACTGAAGGTGGTGAGGACCAGCCCAGATATATACGAAAATTAATGACCAGAAGTGAATAATAGACAGTTTATAAGAGAATACCGGTCTGTCTGCAGCCTTCGGAAGGAAGTAATACATTAAACCAAGAACCGGAGTCGTCAATACGAATGCAACCGCATTGTGTCCATACCACCACTGTACAATAGCATCTTTTACCCCTGCATATGCTGAATAAGATTTCCAGCCCGTGAAAGATAAAGGTACTTCAAGGTTGTTGAAGATGTGAAGCATTGCTACTGCAATCCAGGTACCGATGTAGAACCAGATGGCTACATAAAGGTGTCTCACTCTTCTCTTAGAAATAGTCAGGAACATATTGATACCAAAAATGATCCATGAGAATGCGATCAATATGTCGATCGGCCACTCGTGTTCAGCATATTCTTTAGAGGTATTAATCCCCATAAAGAATGTAACGAACGTAGCAACGATCATAAACTGCCAGGTCCAGAAATGTAGCCAAGACAAGGTGTCACTGTACATTCTTGTTTTTAATAATCTTTGTAATGAGTAATAAATACCCGTGTAAACGATGTTACAAACGAATGCAAAGATTACGGTATTGGTGTGCAGCATCCTGATTCTACCAAAACCAAATGCACCATGAGTGTTTATTAACCCTTCAATATTACCAGATGCCAAACTTTTAATGGTTGTGTCATCCGTCCCGAAAAAGAATTCAGGTAATTCAGGGTAGAAAAGCATTAATGCCGCCGTAAGCCCGAACGTAAATCCGATGAGACCGAAAACTAAGGTCGCATAAAGGAACGCACGGACAATACTATTGTCATAACTAAACTTCTGTGTTTCCATATCAACTATTCACTATTTTTCTCAATTTTTATTATTTTCTCCTATTTCTTTTTCGTCTTTATTTTTGTTGCCGGTTTCATCTTTTTCTTCAACTTTTTCGTCATCAAAAAGGATTCTGACAGCCGGAGATTCATCATCTTCAAACTGTCCTTTTCGGGCATACACTATAAATACGACCAAGAAAATCGCAGCCAAAGAAACACTGCAGAGGATCATTAAATATAGAATATCCATTGGACAACAAAATTAACCTATTTTCGGGGTTCAAATTTAGTGAAAAATAATGACATTCATCACGAAATGCCGATTTCAGCTAATTTAAAATCAGTCTAAATAAGGGCTTTTACGCCTGTTTTTTGAAATATTTACGACCTAAAATCCAGGTTGAAACTGTAGTAAAGGTAACCACTGTGATCGAACTGATTGGCATAATGATTGCTGCGAAGAGCGGATGCATATGCCCTGTAACAGCGTAACTTAAACCGACAATATTGTATAGAAAACTGATTATAAATGTCATTTTCACAATCGTGATGGAACCCTTGCAAACATTCAGATAGTTGTCAAGAGTAACTACTTTATCTCCGTTCATAATGACATCAGAAGATGGAGTAAAACTGTTTGTATCATCAGCAATGGCGATTCCTACATTACTTTGTTTTAAGGCTCCTGCATCATTAAGTCCGTCTCCAAGCATTGCCACTTTTAAATGCTGATCCTGAAGGGATTTGATATAGTTCAGTTTGTCTTCCGGGCTTTGATTAAAGGCCATTCCTTTGTAATTAGGAATAAGCTCTTTAAGCTGGTTTTCTTCTGAGGAGTTGTCTCCGCTCAGGATAAATATTTTGTAGTGGGTAAGTTTAGTGAAAAGTTCTTTCAGTCTTGGACGATACTCGTTTTTAAAGATGAATTTACCCAGGTATTCTCCATTTTTACTGATATAAACGGCTGTTTCAAGATTTTTAGGTTCCTGGTTGTTATAACGGGCGGAACCAATTTTATAAAGGTTTCCTCTCACGCTGGCTTCATATCCTTTTCCCGAAATTTCAACAAACTTCTCTACAGGGAAATATTCATCGTTCACCTCTATAAATTCGTACAATGATTTTGAAAGCGGGTGGTTGGAATTTTTTAATAAAGTTTTGATATTCAAAGAGTCAAATTCGATGATCTCAGATCCTTCGTATTTGATGTTTGATTTCTTTCTGTGTGTAATGGTTCCTGTTTTGTCAAAAACAATCGTATCAAGTTTCGCGATTTTTTCAATCGTTAAAGTATCTTTTACATAAAACTTATTTCGGCCTAAAATCCTCATAATGTGACCGAAAGTGAACGGCGCAGACAGTGCAAGTGCGCAAGGGCATGCAATGATCAGAATGGCAGAAATAACCTGAAACATTTTCTCCAAATCAATAAATGCCCAATAGATTCCAGCAGCCAGAGCAATACCTAAAATGATGAATGTGAAATATTTACTGATGCTGTTTGTCAATGTATCCAGCCCGGTTTCATGTTTTTTGAAAGCTTCTTTATTCCAAAGCTGAGTAAGGTAACTCTGGTCTACATCTTTAATAACTTCCAGCTCCAGAGATGACCCGATCTGCTTACCTCCGGCAAAGATTTTATCGCCCGGCTGTTTACTGATGCTTTCACTTTCTCCGGTAATAAAGCTGTTGTCGATATTTCCTTCTCCGTTAATAAGAATCGCATCTACCGGAATGATTTCCTGATTTCTAACTAAAATTCTGTCTCCTACTTTTACTGCGGAAAGAAGGATATTTTCCTGTTTTCCCTCAAAGTCTACCTTCGTTACGGCAATTGGGTAGAACGATTTATAGTCCCGGTCATAAGAAAGAGCACTGTACGTTCTTTTCTGAAAAATTTTCCCCATCAGCATGAAGAAAAGAAGACCGCAAAGGGTATCAAAATATCCCGGACCGTAATCCGTCACCACTTCATAGATACTTCTCCCGAAAAGAACAAAAATTCCCAGTACAATAGGAACATCTATGTTGACGATTTTATTTTTTAATCCGTACCATGCGGATTTGTAATAATCTGAAGCCGAATAAAATACTACAGGACATGCCAGTAAGAACATCAGTGTTCTGAAAAGCCCCTTGTAATGTTCCATCCAGTAATCTTCGCCTCCTACATATTCAGGAAAGGCGAGAAACATACCGTTTCCGAAGGCAAAACCGGCAATAGCAAATTTTACCAGCAAGGATTTATCAAGGTGGTCTACGTTTTTTTCTGCAGTTTCAAGACTGATAACAGGTTTGTATCCCAGATTGGTTAAGAAATTAGCAAGTTCGCTCAATTTCAGATCATTATGGTTGAATGAAATCTGCAAAGTCTTCCTTGTGAAGTTAACCTGAGAATATTTGATATGCTTATTTAACGTATGCAGACTTTCCAGTAGCCAGATGCATGAAGAACAGTGTATTACAGGGATTTTAAAGGTAACAAGGCTGGTGCTTCCTTCAGAAAAATCAGTCACTTTTTCGAAGATTTCCGGCGTGTCCAGGTAATCAAATTGAGTAGAATTTTCATCATTCGGACGAATTCCTGCTCCTTTATTAAGCTCATAGAAATTGCTTAAATTATTTAAATTCAGAATTTCGTAAACGGATTTACATCCATTACAACAGAAAGTCTTTTCATCAAATAAAATTCTCTCTTTTTCTATACCTTGACCACAATGAAAACAGTTCTCGCTCACCCCATAAAATATTGAACTACAAAATTATAACAAATTTTTTTGTTTATCGCGTTAAAAAGTTCTATTTTTGTGATAAATATCATATAAAATGCCGCAGGAACAACAGATAGCAATTGAAGAGAGGTTCGCCAGAGTTTTTAATGATAAATCATTTAAAGAAAGACTTTCTAGCGCAGATTTTGAAAAATATATTAATGGCAAAAAGAAACTGAGTTTTCAGAAACATGAAACTATTTTCGAGGATGGGGAAACTCCAAAAGGAGTGTTTGTCCTGGAAAAAGGTGCTGCCAAACTTTCAAAGTCAGGAGCTTTCGGGAAAGATCAGATTTTAAGATTTATCAAAGAAGGGGATATCATCGGCTATCGTTCTTTGCTTTGCGGGGAAAACTTCCAGGCCAAAGCAGAAGCAATGACAGATATTGAATGTGTTTTCTTACCTGCAGATATCTTTATGTATCTTCTGGAAGTAGATCCACAACTGTCCTTCGTAATGCTTCAGAAAATTTCTTATGAATTAGGAGAATCTTCCAACACCATTACTTTCCTTGCACAAAAAACAGTAAGAGAAAGACTGGCAGAAATTCTGCTGCTTCTTGAACAGAAGTTGGGTGTAGATCCTGAAGGTTTTATTAAAATCTCCTTAACGAGAGAAGAAATTGCCAACATTATCGGTACTGCTACGGAAAGTGCCATCCGTCTGATCTCGGAATTCAAACAGGATAGTCTGATTGAAGTGGACGGAAGAAATATCAAGATCTTAAATCACGACAAACTCATGAAACTCGGTCACGTAGTTTTATAAATCATACAAAAACTTAAGTCGGCTCAAGGCCGACTTTTTAACTTTTAAAAATAGATAAATTATGTCTGTTCACTCTGAAATTAAAAAAGTTACGACTGAAACCTTGCGTAAAATGAAATTCGACAAGGAGAAAATAACAATGCTTACAGCCTATGATTTTACCACTGCCAAGATGGTAGATGCTGGTGGAGTAGATGCTATTTTAATTGGAGACTCTGCAGCGAATGTAATGGCTGGTTTTGAAACCACATTGCCTATTACGCTGGATCAAATGATCTATCATGCGCAAAGTGTGGTAAGAGGAACCGACAGAGCTTTGGTGGTAGCGGATTTACCTTTCGGAACTTATCAGAGTAATCCTGAAAAAGCATTGGAATCTGCGGTAAGAATGATGAAAGAAGGTGGAGCGCATGCTGTGAAAATTGAAGGTGGGAAAGAAATCTCCAAATCAATCAAAAAAATTATCAATGCCGGAATTCCGGTAATGGGACATTTGGGATTAACGCCACAGTCCATTTATAAATTTGGAACGTATAAAGTAAGAGCTAAAGAAGAAGCAGAGGCTGAAAAACTAATTGCTGATGCACAGCTTCTGGAAGAACTTGGCTGTTTTTCTATTGTGTTGGAAAAAATTCCTGCTGATTTAGCTAAGAAAGTAACTGAAAGCATCTCTATTCCAACCATCGGAATCGGTGCCGGTGCAGATTGCGACGGACAGGTTTTGGTGTATCATGATATGGTGGGAATGAACAAAGGTTTCAGCCCGAAATTCTTAAGAAGATATCTTGACCTTTACACAGAAATTACAGGAGCCGTTTCTCAATACGTGAAAGATGTGAAAAATGTAGAGTTTCCAAACGAAAACGAAAGCTATTAGTCCATGCAGAACCAACAATCTATTCAGGGAATATTATCTATTGCAGCTTTGATTTGTCTGGCTGTGGGATGGTTTAATTTATTTTCCCCGGAAATCAATCATTTGCTTTCAAGAAAAGTATTTTATGTTCTGATTGGAGCAAGCTTTTTTATTCAGGCTCCATTGCTTACCAATAAGAATTTTGTTTATGCCATGTATGCTGCAGCGGCTATCTGTGTATTCGGAGCGTTTATTCCGGAAGGCTCAAAACTTTCAGCTGTTAAAACGGTAGGCCTTCTGGCAGGGATTATCCTGTCATTATCCAACAGAAGAAGATAGACTGAAGAGGTATGAAGGAGCAGATTATATATGAAGACAATCATCTTCTGGTGATTAATAAAAAGGTGGGTCAGCTTGTACAGGGCGATAAGACCGGCGATGAATCACTATTAGAATCCATCAAGAACTTTATAAAAATAAGAGATGCTAAGCCGGGAAATGTTTTTCTCGGCTTGGTTCATCGTATAGACCGCCCAACTTCCGGGCTGGTGATCTATGCAAAAACATCCAAAGCGCTTTCCCGTTTGACGCAGATGGTGAAAAACCGTGAAGTGAAAAAAACGTATTGGGCAGTTGTAGGAAAAGAAATGATCCCGCAAAGCCAGAGACTGGTGCATTATTTAAAGAAAAATGAAAAAAATAATAAGGCTATTGTCTTTCCGAAAGCTACTGAAGGGGCGAAAGAAGCAATCCTGACTTATCATGTGATCAAAACATTAGACAATTATTTGTTGTTGGAAATTGACCTTGAAACCGGAAGGCATCATCAGATCAGAGCACAGCTATCCAAGACCGGAGTTCCGATTAAAGGTGATCTGAAATATGGAGCATCGCGTTCCAATCCTGACGGAGGAATCAATCTTCACGCCAGAAAGCTGGAGTTTATTCATCCTGTTACCAAAGAAAATATTGAAATCATAGCTCCTGTTCCGCAGAATGATGCGATATGGAGAGCTTGTGAAGAATAAACATATCATAACTATAACATGAAACTCAAATCACTTTTATTAGCCACATTGCTGGTTATGACATCTTGTTCAGACAATGATGACTTGCCGCTTGATAATTCACAACAGACAATTACTGAAAATACAAGTAAAATATCATGGAATTATCCTGTTTTGTCACCTGTCTTTAATGGGTTGGAACAAAATTATATGTTCGAATATGATGCTCAGGGAAGGATTATAAAAAAGATAGGAGGCAAGCTGGAACATTCCGGAGGTACGGGATTTCCTTATTCTTATTCAAAATCTGTATATACAATGGTAACATATACAGGAAATACTGCAATTATGAGAAATTATAGCTCTGATCCTGGTTTCACTGTTCAGTTGAAGGAAAGACGGTTTGAATTTGATAATCAAGGTAGAGTTATTAAAGCAGTTATTCCAGAGGTCTATAATTCATATATGGATAAGTATTTGACCTATACTTATGATGCTTCAGGAAAGTTAACTGAGATTTTAACTGAATATCCAAATATTCCGTATGATCCAACTGATCCGCAAGATTATATTTTGACTTACGTAGAAAAGTTTATTTATAACACCTCAGGAAATCTAGAAAAGGCAATTAAAACCGAAAAGCATAATAATATTGATGCTTATATTACGAATGAAATTACATTGGATAATTTTGATTCTGCACAAAATCCATTTAAGAATTTGGGTATTTTTGAAGAGTATTTCTACTTTTCATTATCAAAAAATAATCCTCAGAGAAAAATTTCAAAAGAATTTAAACCTTATAGCTCCGAATTTTTTCTAAGCCAATCAAATTGGACTAATCAATATAATTCTGATGGAAGGCTGAAGCTTTTTTACTAAAGAACTATTTAAAATAAAATTGAAGACCGTCTCAAAATTGAGATGGTCTTTTTTCTTTAAAGTCATTTAAGATTTTGCTTATTCTGAAAAAATGTCTAACTTCGTTCCAAACTTTAGGGGTGTCTGTTGCCAACAGACTGAGACTTTACCCTTTGAACCTGATCTGGATCATACCAGCGTAGGGAAAAGTAGATGACTTTTGCTGTACATTCTATTGTACAATAATGGCCATTCCTAAAGTATATTTAATTTATTAGGAATGGAACTTATAATCAACCACACCCGAAAAACATTTGATGTACTTCCTGCCAACCTGGAAGCATTACTGGCTATTGAGTTACCCGGAAAGAAAAAAGGTATTGCTGTAGCGCTCAACAACCGAATTATTCCGCTGTCAGTCTGGGCGGAAACCATCCTCAATAACAACGATTCAGTGTTAATCATCACTGCCACTCAGGGCGGTTAATTCTCATATTTAATACCAATACTTATGGCTCACTCCATTACATGTTCGCCATTTCCGAACTCAAAGAAAATCTATGTTGAAGGAAAATTACACCCTATCAATGTAGCCATGCGTGAAATACAGCTTAGCCCAACCAAACCGACCAATGGCGGCTTTGAACATAATGCTCCGGTAACCATTTATGACACTTCGGGGCCTTATACCGATGAAAATGCAGTCATTGACATTCAGAAAGGACTTCCAAGAATCAGAGAACAATGGATTCTGGATAGAAATGATGTGAATATTCTGGAAGGGATTACCTCAGAATACGGAAAAGCGCGTTTGGCAGATCCTCGTCTTGATGAATTGAGGTTTTCCTATGATCATAAGCCTAAAGTAGCACAGGAAGGAAAAGAAATTACACAGCTTTACTATGCCAAGCAGGGAATCATTACTCCGGAAATGGAGTATGTGGCGATCAGGGAAAACCAGAGAATAGAACAGCTTGAATCCGTATCAAAAGAAATGGCATTTCAGCATCCGGGCCACAGTTTTGGAGCGAATACTCCTAAAAGTAAGATCACCCCGGAATTTGTAAGAGACGAAATTGCTGCCGGAAGAGCTATTATTCCCAATAACATTAACCACCCGGAAAGCGAGCCGATGATTATCGGGAGAAATTTCCTGGTAAAGATCAATGCGAATATCGGAAACAGTGCCGTTTCATCCAGTATTGAAGAAGAAGTGGAAAAAGCAGTATGGGCCTGCCGATGGGGAGCAGATACTATTATGGACCTTTCAACCGGTAAAAATATTCACGAAACAAGAGAATGGATCATCAGAAACAGTCCGGTTCCGATTGGTACCGTTCCAATCTATCAGGCATTGGAAAAAGTAAAAGGTGTTCCTGAAGATCTTACATGGGAAATCTTCAGAGATACTTTGATTGAACAGGCTGAACAGGGAGTTTCTTATTTTACCATCCACGCAGGAGTTTTACTAAGATATATTCATCTGACAGCCAACAGAGTAACCGGAATTGTATCCAGAGGAGGATCGATTATGGCAAAATGGTGCTTATTTCATCATAAAGAAAGTTTCCTGTATACCCATTTTGAGGAGATTTGTGAAATCATGAAGAAATACGACGTAGCTTTCTCTCTGGGAGACGGTCTTCGTCCGGGATCTATTGCAGATGCCAATGATGCAGCGCAGTTTGCAGAACTTGAAACTTTAGGTGAACTCACTAAAATTGCCTGGAAACATAATGTACAGGTAATGATTGAAGGACCTGGGCATGTACCAATGCATATGATCAAAGAAAATATGGATAAACAGCTGAAAGAATGCCATGAAGCGCCATTTTATACTTTAGGTCCTTTAACAACGGATATTGCACCGGGTTATGATCATATTACTTCAGGGATCGGAGCAGCAATGATCGGATGGTTTGGATGTGCGATGCTTTGCTATGTAACTCCAAAAGAACATTTGGGACTTCCGAATAAGGATGATGTCAAAGTTGGGGTGATCACTTATAAACTGGCAGCCCACGCGGCAGATTTAGCAAAAGGACATCCGGGCGCACAATACAGAGACAATGCATTAAGTAAAGCAAGGTTCGAATTCAGATGGGAAGATCAGTTCAATCTTTCATTAGACCCGGAAACAGCAAGAGCATATCATGATGAAACCCTTCCGGCAGAAGGAGCAAAAATTGCTCATTTCTGTTCCATGTGCGGACCAAAATTCTGTTCGATGAAAATCACTCAGGAAATCCGTGAATCTGCAGAAAAAGGGATGCTGGATAAATCACAGGAATTCATCGAAAAAGGAAAAGAAATTTATATATGATCCTCGTTATCACTCCTGAATTGATTGTTCCGAACGAAACTGATCTTATTAATCAGATGTTTCAGGAAGGTCTTGACCTGCTTCACATCCGTAAACCATGGATCAGTCGTAATGAAATGATTGAATTCCTCACTCAGATTGATGAAACCTTTCATTCACAGCTGGTTTTGCATATGTATTATGATCTTGGGAAGGAATTTACGATTTCAAGGTTTCATTTCAGGGAGATTGATCGGCAGGAAGAAATGTATAAGTCTTTTGTGAAAGAAAATACCCTTTCAACTTCGGTACATGATATCACAACCTATAATACTTTGGATAAAGAATGGGAGTATGCTTTCATAAGCCCGTTCTTTCCAAGTATCTCTAAAAATGGATATGGACTGGATTCTACTATAAAGGAAGAAATAAAACACCGGAATAATCCGGATGTCAAATTGATTGCTCTCGGAGGAATTGATCAGGATAATATTCATGAAGTTTTCGAATCAGAAATCGATGGAGTCGCTTTATTGGGTGCCATTTGGGAGAGTGAAGAACCATTAAATGTATTCAGAAAATGCAGGAACGTCCTTATGTCATAAGCATCACAGGCTTCGATCCCAGTGGCGGAGCAGGCTTATTATCAGATAGTAAAACTTTTGAACATTCAAAAGTAATGGGATTGGGAGTGTGTACGGCATTAACATTACAGACCGCTTCCAAGTGCTTAAGCCTGGAATGGCGTCCCATAGATGAAATAACTGAAGCCATTCAGGTGCTGATGGAAAACTATTCCGTTTCCGCCGTGAAAATTGGAATAATGAAGGATGCCGAATTTCTGGGTAAGATTGTGGAAACAGTTCAAAAAGGAAATCCCGAAGTGCAAATTGTTTGGGATCCCGTTCTGAAAAGCACTTCGGACTTTAATTTTTTTGATCTGGAAACTCTTCTTCAATTAAAAAAAGTTGTTCATAAACTCAGTTTGATAACGCCTAATTATAACGAATACAGTATTTTAAAGGAAAATAATCTTCTGCCGGATACTCATCAATGCGCATTGCTGATCAAAGGAGGACATAGAGAAGATCATTTGGGAACAGATATTTTAGTTGAAAACGGAAAAGAGATTCTTTTAGCTCCAGCCGAAAGGAATACAACCTATTTTCCAAAGCATGGTTCAGGTTGTGTTTTATCCTCAGCCATTACAGCAGAACTTGCGAAGGGGAAAAATATGGAAACGGCCTGCTGGAATGGAAAATTATACATCGAAAAATTTTTAAAAAGCAATTCCTCTTTACTGGGAACGCATTCATAAAAACATGGAAAAATTACAATACATATCACAGGGAAATACAATACAGGAACAGGAAAAGCATATCCGTAACGCTTTGGATAATGGAATCAAATGGGTACAGGTTCGATGGAAAAATGCGCCTGAAAATGAATTAATCAGTCTTTGTGAAATTTCAAAACAGCTTTGCTCAGCATATCAGTCGGTTTGTATCATCAATGACCATGTACAGATCGCTAAAGAAATAGATGCTGACGGAGTACATTTAGGATTGGATGACTGTTCTGTCGATGAAGCAAGACTGATTCTTGGAAAAAACAAAATTATTGGCGGGACAGCTAATACCCTTTCAGATGTGATCAGGAGAATCAAAGAATCGTGTGATTATATTGGTTTGGGACCATTGAGATTTACCACCACGAAAGAAAAGTTAAGTCCTGTCCTTGGATTTGAAGGATACCGGCATATCATTGACGGGTTAAAAGATAAATCAATAGAGATCCCTAAAATATTTGCCATCGGGAGCGTTAATCCTGAAGATATTTTACCGCTACAGGAAATCGGGATTTATGGCGTTGCTGTTTCAGGAATTATTACCAGGCAGCCCGCTATTATTAACGAATTAAAAAAAGTAATGATATGAACAATCAGAAATTAGAAATAGCAGGAAGAATTTTTGAATCCAGACTGTTTTTAGGGACAGGAAAATTCGGAAGTATGAGAGATATGGTGCAGTCTGTTATCGCATCAGAAAGCAATATGGTAACGATGGCGCTGAAAAGGATTGATGCCCAATCCAATGAAGATGACCTGCTTGACTCATTAAAAGAAACCCATGTTCATCTTCTTCCTAATACTTCCGGAGCCAGAACTGCCAAAGAAGCCGTATTGGCAGCTCAATTAGCCAGAGAAGCACTGGAAACCAACTGGGTAAAACTAGAAATTCATCCCGATCCGAAATATTTACTGCCGGACCCCATTGAAACCTTATATGCCACTGAAGAACTGGCGAAATTAGGATTTGTTGTAATGCCTTACATTCATGCCGATCCGGTTCTGTGCAAAAGACTTGAAGATGCAGGAACCGCAGTGGTAATGCCATTGGGAGCGCCTATTGGAACGAATAAAGGACTAAAAACACAGGATTTTCTTGAAATAATCATCAGCCAGAGCAACGTTCCTGTAGTGGTAGATGCCGGAATCGGGGCACCTTCAGATGCCGCAAAAGCCATGGAAATGGGGGCTGACGCCGTTTTGGTGAATACTGCCATTGCTGTAGCCAGAAATCCGTTGAATATGGCTGTCGCTTTTAAAGAAGGAGTGATTGCCGGAAGAAGAGCTTTTGAGTCAGGGTTGGGAGCCATTTCAAGTCATGCTGAAGCTTCAAGTCCGCTGACTTCGTTTTTATTTGAATAATCAGGATTATGAAAAGCTTTAAAGATGTTTTTGAAAACTACCAGTGGGATGAGGTAAAGAATAAGCTTGAAAATGTAAGTCTGGCCGATGTAAGATACAGTCTTCAGAAGAAAAACAAAACGATTGATGATTTCCTTAATCTTCTGTCGCCAGCCGCTTCTCAGGAACTCGAAATGATGGCAGTGATGACGAGGGCACTTACCCAGAAACGTTTCGGAAAAACCATTCAGTTGTATGCACCACTGTATCTCAGCAATGAATGCCAGAATATCTGTACCTACTGCGGATTCAGTCTTGATAACAATCTGAAAAGGAAAACCCTTTCTGATATGGAGTTGATGATTGAAGCATCAGTCCTGAAATCAATTGGAGTAAACCATGTATTGCTGGTAAGTGGTGAAGCCAATAAAATAGTGGGAGTTCCTTACTTTCAGAATGCTGTACGTAAGTTAAAGCCACATTTTTCCAACATTTCCATCGAAGTTCAGCCTTTAATGGAAGATGAATACAAACTGCTTCATGAAGAAGGGGTACATTCCGTATTGGTCTATCAGGAAACCTATCATCAGGATGTCTACAGAGAATACCATCCGAAAGGTAAAAAATCAAATTTCCATTTTCGTCTGGAAACTCCCGACAGGATAGGTAGAGCAGGAATTCATAAGATCGGGCTGGGAGTCCTGCTTGGGCTTGAAGATTGGAGAGTAGATAGCTTCTTCAATGCCTTACACATCGATTATCTTCAGAAACAGTACTGGAAAAGTAAGTTTTCTGTTTCCTTTCCAAGGCTCAGACCTGCTGAAGGAATTATTGAACCTAATTTCATAATGGAGGACAAAGATCTTCTTCAATTGATCTGTGCGTATAGAATCTGGAATGAAGACCTTGAAATCTCCATTTCTACCAGGGAAAATGAAGTGTTTAGGAATAATATTGTTTCTCTGGGAGCAACCGCTATGAGTGCAGGTTCAAAAACAAACCCTGGAGGATATGCGGTGGATAAAGAATCTCTGGAACAGTTTGAAACCAGTGACGAGCGAAGTATGGATGAAATTAAAATCATGATCAAAAAGGCAGGTTATGATCCTGTGATGAAAGACTGGGATTCTGTCTACAGTGGATTTTAAAATTTTTAAACCAGTAAGGACTTTGAAGAAGTGAAGCTGAATTAAGAAAAATCAAAGATTTTTAAGACAGCTTTTTCAAGCGAAGCTCAACTTAACTATTCTTAAAAGCTTGAAGAATCTTAATGGTTCAATGATAATTATGAAAGAAGATTATTTTTCACGGTACAGCCGGCAGATATTTATTGATGAAATAGGACTGGAAGGACAAAAGAAAATAAGGTCATCCAAAGTTCTTGTCATAGGAGCAGGAGGTTTGGGAAGTCCAGTTATACAATATCTGGCCGCAGCAGGAGTAGGAACTTTAGGTGCTGCAGATTTTGATGAGGTTGAACTTCATAATCTGAACCGGCAGATCGTCCATACCGAAAACAGAGTGGGATTATCCAAAGTGAAAAGTGCTGAAACCTTTGTAAAAGAACTCAATCATCAGGTTACATTCATAGGAATTGAAGAAAAAATCAGTAATGATAATGCTGAAGAAATCCTTGCTCAATATGATATTATTATTGATGGTTCAGACAATTTTTCAACAAGATACCTGGTGAATGACACCTGTGTGCAATTACAAAAAACTTTGGTTTACGGAAGTATCTTAGGGTTCTCAGGACAAGTTGCTGTGTTTAATCATAACGGAAGTAAAAACTTAAGAGATATTTTTCCGGAACCGCCCTTTGATGAAGATCTTCCGGATTGTGACAGCCTTGGTGTATTGGGTGCCCTCCCCGGAATGATAGGAAGTATGATGGCACTTCAGACCTTAAAAATCATAACAGATCTTCCGGTGAATGTTAATCAGCTGACATTGGTAGACACGCTGAACTGGAGATTTCAGACGGTAGATTTCTGATGTAAATATAAACACTAATGTCACAAATGTTTTCACAAATAACACCATTTTATTAGCAATACATATCAATAGGAACGGGCTTTAGCTCGTTTTACTTTTATAAAACCATCCATTGGCTTTAGATTCTGTGTTAACTTCCAAATATTTTTTATACATTTATATTTATAAAAGCGACCTTGAGTTAGCTTGCGTAGGGTGAACGTCTTTGATTTTTACCCTACTTTCTTCAAAATCTATCTGGTAAAAAGTTTTATTTTTAAATAAAATATACATCAGTTCCAAGAGTTTTCTTTGTACAGCAACCAATCCCTTCATTTTAATTCCTGTTTTTTCTGTAATTCTTTGAAACAAATCCTGATGGTTTTTATTCATTTTGACGGCTGTCATGGCAGGAAAATGTAATGTTTTTCGAATATTTTTATTTCCTTTCTTACTAATTCTTGGCTTACCTTTTATTGATGTTCCGGACTGTTTCTCGCGGATATCTAATCCTGCATAACTTACCAGTTGTTTTTTATTTCTGATTAGCTCAAAACCATTGGTTTCAGCTAAAACAGCAATTGCCGTTGATTTTCCAATACCCGGAATACTGCTCAACAGATTAACTCCCCTGGTAGCCTCAGGACTTTTCTTTACCTGTGCAAGCATATCCTCATTAATTTCTTTCTCCTGTTTTTTCAATAGCGAAATACGCTCGGTCAGCCGTTTTATGGTTCTTGAATTCGGAAGAGCTTGAGTCTTTTCAGCATGCAGCTGATTCATACACCTTACCCTTTCCTGAATAACCTGGTTTTTCTCGCGGCTTAGCTGCTGAAGTTCTTTATACACAAGGTTTGCGGGTTGCCATAATTCTAGTTTTCTGCTTAAACCAAACTGTGTAATAGCTATGGAACAGCTTTTATCGGTAATGGTTTTGATATCCAGAGTCCTGATGAAATTACTGATCTTATTAGGCAGCACAATGACTGTTTTTTCTTCCTTTGCATAAAGAAAATGAGCAAATCTTTCATGATACACCCCTGTAGCCTCCATGACAAAAATAACCTCTATATTAAGTGTCTTTTTGCTGTACACCCATTTAAGAAGTGATTCAAAGCCTTTTTCGCTGTTGCTAAAAACTTTATAATCTTTGATTTCTGTACTTAGATCTTCCATTAATTTGCCAAAACTTGCCACCAGTTCATCTTTGGCTACATCTATTCCTACAACCTGTTTTAATGCACTCATATTTTTATCTTTAAATAAAAGCAAGTCTTCCTTCGTTTTGTCTCCTGATTATTATCCAAGATATCTTTTTCGATTCTTTAAATTCTGTTCAAACTCTAAAAGGAATAAAGAAGTGAGGACATTTCTAAAGCACAATATACTTCCTGAGTTATTTAGCCAAAACTGTTCTCTCACCCCTTTTGCTTTGTATGTAAATTTATTCTTTTGCAAACATAGGAGCCAAAACTTACCTGCAAAAAAATAGGCGGTAATTATTTACCGCCTATTTTTATTTTATTACAAAGAAGGATTATTGTGCCTGCTGCATTACACCCCCGGTATCTTCTTTTTTGGTCTGATTTAAAATATTCGGATCTTCTTTCGCCAATTTATTTCTCGTCGGAATTTTATAGTTGATGGAAAGTCCGAAATTTCTTGTGTCGTATTTGCTGTAGATCATCACCGGATTTCCTGATGGCGGATTAGAACGTACCTGCATCACCTGTCCGTTGAAAATATCGTTTGCAAAAACCGAAAGTGTCAGACGGTTGTTCATAAACTTCTTCGTCAATGTAATATCAAAAGAGTTGTTGAACGGTTTCTCTGCAGTAAAGTAGAAATATCCTGCCTTTGGAGTCAGATAGCTGTAATTGGCTGTCAGTTTGATGTCTTTAGGCAAAATAATCTGAGTCATGATATTGAAAATCCAGAACCCTTTATTGTTCAGATTATCAATTTCATGCTTCTGATATCCTGCATATAAATACATGAAGTTAATTTTATCCGGATTGAAATTAAATTTCATGATTTCACTCAAAGGCTTACTGAAAATCATAAAAGGAACCGGTAACCCCACATTGAAATTGTGAATTTTCATATTGGAAATATTCACCTGCTCATTGAAGAGTTTCCTTCCGTCTTTTCGGATGATCTGTGCTACCTGATTGCTTGCCGAGCTTACGCTATATCCGATAAACGCATAGTCAAAAGCTGATATTTTCAATTCATAATTATCAAAAATAGTAGGCTGTAGATTCGGGTTACCATTTACTTCTGTACTAGGTCCGGAGAATGTTACGTTATTCGGGTTCAGGGCAGAAATACTTGGCAGACTGATTTTTCTGTTGTAATTCGCGGCAATATAAACCTGATTCATCATGTTATACTGTACACTTGCGTTCGGGAACAGCTTAAACTTATTAAAAGGAATCAAATCAGCTTCCTCCAGTTTTGTATCTTTATCAAAATACCTTGTTATCCCTGAAATATCATAATTTTCAGCACGGGATCCCAACGTGAAATCAAACTTTTTCAGTTTAGCCTGGAACTCCAAATACGTAGAAGCAGTCTGTCTCTGATATTCCAGATTGGTCAGTCCAAAACTTTCTGTATCATAATCCTGCCTTTCATATAATCCTCCAAAACTTACTTTCCCACCATCAAGAAGCTTGATCGGCTGTGCGTAATCTACTTTGAAGTTGGCAATATTCATCACAGATTTATTATTCAGAATATCTTTTAATCCATTGGTAGGGCTATCAAGAGGCTCATTGGGATAAGCTACAAACGTCCCATCCTGAAAGTAATTATCCTGAGAAAATTTGCTGTCTGATCTTGTATACCCAAACTGGAAATCCAGTTTTTGAGATTTGTCAGCAAAACGTTTCTGATAGGTTACAACCGCTTCCTGTCTCAAATTATTGGTATGGGCAACGTCAGAAGAAGTATAAAAAGCTTCTTGTAAATCTTTCGGGTTTCTTCTGAAGGGCAAATCTCCATGTCCGTCACTTAAAGTGTAGTTGTCATTATTGTTGTGATAAATATCGTAGTTTAATAATAATCTGTCCTGCCCTAAATCAAAAGTCAATCCGGATTTTGCAAAATATCCACGTGCATATCTATCGGTATGACTGCTCAAAAGCTCATCCTGCTGGCCATTCAGCATACTTTCACGGTAATTCTGCCCAACATTCAGCTGCCATCCGAAATATTTATTTCTTGCATTTAAATTAACAGAATTAGTCGTTCTGCTTCTGTATTGGTCATAATTTGTAAAAGAATAATTCCCTGAATACGTAGCGGTTAAATATTTATTTGCATTTTTGTTGGTGATGATATTCATGATGGCACCTCCGGAAGTTGCCGGAAACTCAGCACCTGGCTGGGTGATCACTTCAATTCTCTCTACGGAATTGGCGGGCATCCCTTCCAGGAAGGAGTTCAATTCATTGGAAGTGATGTTCAGAGGTCTTCCGTTAAGATATACTTCCAGCATTTTTCCCTGATACATCATCCCGGCAATATCGGTAGATACAAGTCCCGGAAGTTTTTTAATTCCTTCCAGAACGTTTCCGTTATTCAGCTGAGGCTGCTCAGAAAAGTCAAAAATAGTACGGTCTGCTTTTTGTTCAACGGCTTTTTTAGTTTTGGTAATGACTACGCCTTCAATTTGCTTTTCCTGAGGTTTCTTATTTTTTTCCTGAGAAAAAATAAGAACAGAACTTAATAAGGATAAAGCGAAAATTGTTTTTTTCATAATGTTTTTACTGTTATCCGGTTAGACGCTGAAAAAGATAATTTGTTACGCTAAAATGTTGAAAATCGAAAATTTAGGCTAAATTTTTTTTATTTCGGAAATAATTATATCTTTGCCAGGTAATTATCAAGAATCTCTAGATGGGATAGCAACCTGCAAAAACAAGCAAGGTGCTGCAATCGATAAGCCGGATCTTCCGGAAAAAATGTTTATCATTCTATCATTACTCCCATCTTGAATTTTTGTTTTAAAAGTTAAAATCAAATGTTTAAAGACAAGGGAAATCACATTCCATCAGTAATTTTTTATTCTTCAGATCATGAAGTGAGCCTTCATTACTCTGATATGTTCTCATGCCATTTCTACATGCGCATGTGTTGTTGTTTCTAGCCTTTTCTATTTCTAAAAAATAATACAAACATTTCGAATTCTATGGTAACCTTACAATTTAGGGCTACAGGATCTGTATTGCTTAAAAAACAAATTTCATCAACAAAAAAGTACACAACAAACATGCATAATTTCAAAAAAAGAATTTTTATTCCTTCTATCGTGCTTATTTCTTCATTTTATTACGCACAGACGGACACTTTACAATCGAAGAAAATAGAAGATGTGGTTATCCTTGGATCAAGGGGTTCCGGAAGATCTTTGACGGATACTCCTGTTCCGGTGGATATCATTAATATATCTAAAATTTTAAAACAGAGCCCGACGAATAATATCAGCCAGGCTTTAAACTATATCGTACCCTCATTTTCATCCACATCACATACTGTAAATGACGGAACTGATTTTGTGGATCCGGCACTGTTGAGAGGGTTAGGACCGGATCAGGTTTTGGTATTACTCAACGGAAAAAGAAGATATCAGTCTTCACTGATTAATGTTACCCTTACGCCGGGAAGAGGTTCTGTAGGAACTGACCTTAATGCTATTCCTGCTTTTGCATTGGAAAAAATAGAGGTTTTAAGGGATGGAGCTTCTGCCCAGTATGGATCTGATGCGATTGCGGGAGTGATAAACCTCGGACTGAAAAAAAGGCTGGGCCTTTCCGGACAGGTATTTTTAGGTGGATATGCTTCACCTGTTGCCAATAATTTCTCCGGAGGGGTAGACGGACAGACTGTTTCTGTAGACCTTAATTATGGCGCTAAAATAGGTAAAACCGGATTTTTTAATGTTACCGGTTCCGCCCAATACCGTGATCCTTATTCCAGAGCAGGAGTGAGGGAAGGAGATATTTTCAACGCCTATAATGCCATTAATTACCGGGCATTACAGGATGGAGTGAATATTGACGGCTTGTATAAAAACATTACCAATACTTCCAATACTCAGCAAATCATCAATACCATTAAACAGTATGCAACTAAGGTTGGATATTTTGCACCTGATTTTCAATCTCAGATTTCCGGGGCAAACAGCATTTCTGAGCTTCAAAAAATATTGGGTAAAGATTTTACCTCTGAGGAGCTTAATTACAGAGGATTGGAGAGAAAAGATTTCAGTTTGAGAGCAGGGCAGTCTAAACTGCAGTCCGGACAGCTCTTCTTCAATTCTGAAATTCCTGTAAATGAGGATTGGAAGGTTTATTCATTTGGTGGCTACAGTTACCGTCTTGGTAATGCAGGAGGATTTTACAGGCTTCCAAATAATGAAAGGAATATCAATGCAGTTACTCCCAACGGATATCTGCCTCAGATTGAAGCCACTGTAAATGATTATTCCCTTGCAGCCGGAATTAAAGGAAAATGGGATGGCTGGAATGTGGATTTCAGTAACACATTCGGGAAAAATGTTTTCGGTTTTGGTGTTGTCAATACTTTTAATGCATCACTTACAGATAGTTCTCCAAGAACCTTTGATGCCGGAGGATCTGAATTCTCACAAAATACCGTCAACCTTGATTTCTCTAAGAAATATAATGTTCTGAAAGGGTTGAACATTGCGTTTGGTGGTGAATACCGATACGAAAATTATAAAGTAAATGCCGGAAAGGAAAACTCTTATGCTTCTTACGATATCTATGGCAGGGTAGTAACAGCCAAAACCCCTGAAAATGAAAAAGTAACCGATTTTTTTGGAAATGTAAGACCCGCAGGAGCTCAGGTTTTCCCCGGCTTCAGTCCTGAAAATGCAGTTTCCGGAAACAGAAACAGTATTGCAGCTTATGCTGATGCAGAACTGGAAATTACGGACAGATGGTTATTGGAAGGAGCTGTACGGTATGAGAATTATTCAGATTTCGGATCTACATTCAATTATAAGGTGGCAACCAATGTAAAACTGGCTTCCAATCTCAACTGGAGAGGAGCTGTTTCTACTGGGTTCAGAGCACCTTCATTAGCACAAATCTATTACAGTTCTACTTCTACGCTGATTCAGCAGGGAAAAACAACGCAGGTAGGTACTTTCAGAAATAATTCTGAGGCTGCACAGGCATTGGGTATTCCAAAATTAAAGCAGGAAACCTCGCAATCCTACAGCACAGGAATTACCTGGAAGATTCCGGCATTAAGCCTTACTTTCACAGCAGATGCTTATTTAATAAAGATTAAAGACAGAGTCGTACTGACCGATCTCTTCTATCGCCCTGATGGTAATTTTACTCCTGGCTCGGATCAGGCCGTTCTACAGGATGCTTTTGATCTTGCAAGAGCCAGCGCTGCCAACTTTTTTGCCAATGCTGTAGATTCTCAGACAAAAGGCCTTGATATCACCATTTCCCAGAACTCAAAAATCTCATCAGGAATTTCCCTGGAGAATAATCTGGGAATCAATTTTAATCAGACTAAAAGAGTCGGGGATATCCACGCGTCTCCTAAACTGGTAAGTCAGATCAATAATTATTTCTCAGAACCGAACAGAGTCTATTTTGAAGAAGCTGTACCCCGTGTAAAAGCTACATTGGGCAATACGGTAAGAGTTTCCGGATTTACTTTCGTACTGCGTAATTCTTTCTTTGGTAAAGTGACCGATGCAGATGTTGTGGATGCTAACTTTGATGGTGTAACAGGAAATACAGAGCATTTCGTCCTTAACCGCCGCGTGATAACAGATCTGTCAGTAGGTTATAATTTTAATAAAAATATTTCAGCAACCGTAGGAAGTAATAATATCTTTAATATTTTGCCTTCTAAAAGCCCCGCAATAAGTTCATTAACAGCAGATAACCAGTTTGTCTATTCCAGACAGGTTTCCCAGTATGGTATAGGCGGAAGGTTCTTGTTTGCAAGAATTGAATTCAGCTTCTAATATAAAGACTGAAGTTTTGATTAAAAAAAGACAGAGACTGAATCTCTGTCTTTTTATTTATTTCAGTGAAGAAAATTCAATGAATTCATATTCTGCGGAAGAGGTAAAAAGTTGTCTAAGTACTGCTGCATGTCCATTTCCTGCAATGACAAGAATTCTGTCTTCTCCGTTGTGAGGAATGTTTTGAATATTGCGGAACATTCTCAGGTTTCTGCTGTACCAGTAAAGAGCGAGCATATCGGCGCCGTCATATTCTCTTAGTGTAAAGTCACCGCTAAGATAAGCCCCGTATCCGTACTGATGGCTTTCTTTGGAATTCATATAAGTAAAAGTGTCCAGAAGAGATTTAAAATTTTTAGGCTCAGAACTCTTGTAGAAGGCAATAAACTGTTGGGAGATCGGGTCATCACTTCTGAAATCATAATCCTTGCTGAGGTTTTTAAAAAATGCAGAATCAGTTTTCCCAAAATGTTTTTCAAGGTCATCCAGAACAGATTCTGCGTCAATGCTGAACAATTCGTTTATTGTAAGCTCACTGGCTAGTCTCATAGCTAGCTGATAACGCTCATCTCTTTTGTCACGGTGTTTGCCTTCGCTGTATTCCTTTAGCTTTTGATTGGCGTTCCAGCCTGGCCAGGCTTCAATTGCAATCTTTGTCGGCTTAAATCTTTTGATATATTCTACCAGTTCTGTGACTTCTTTTGCTGTTTTGGGAGAAAGTACATCTACCTGATCTTCTTTATTGGTTTTATGGGCATCCAGATTTGGATAATCAAAATGAAAGGAGCCTACCACCAAAACCTTCGTCTTTGGATTTTTAAAATAATCTGAAGGCTTTTTTTGAGCAGATATCAATGTAGAAAGGCATACAAGAAAAATATAAATAAAGGTTTTCATGAGTTTATTTTTTTAAATTACTGTTACATTATTATTGTGCACGGTTTTTCTCTTCGAAATTCACCGCTCTGTTATTGGATTTGATTTTCTGGTTTCCCAAATTATAGGTAACGCTGAGTGTCATTCTTCGGGCATCCCAATAGTTGTTGAATGACTGTGTATTATCTGTAAAATACATATCACCCTTATATCCGGACTGTTTAAAAATATCACTCACCGAAAGATTAACCTGGAGTGCTTTTTCCACAAAGCTCATCTTTATTCCGGCGTCAAGACTTGCTCTGTTCCTTACAGCGGTGTATCCGTCACGGGAAGGAAGATTATGCCAGTAGTTGACAAATAGCATGAACGTTTTAGCTTTATTCAGCTGGAACGTATTATTGAGGGAATAATAAAATGACTGTCCGTTTTTAGGAACCAGATTGAACCTTGTAATCTGAGTCTCATTATAACTGAACGAAGTCGAAATATTGCTTTCCCAGATTTTAAAGAAAGTATCTGTGTAATTCAGATTGATACCATAATTATCCTGATTATAGTAATTCTCAAACGTGCTGATGAGGTTAATTCCGGTCAGGAATGTGATCTGGTCAAAGTTATTTGTTGTTCTCTGGTAGTAAAGATTGGCAGAAAACTTACTTTTAAACATATAGTTAAGTTCTATATTATGATTAAAAGAGGGCTGCAGGCTTGGGTTCCCTGAATAATACGTGTTCGGATTGGAATACCATCGGAACGGATCCAAAGCCCGGAAATAAGGGCGGTTGATTCTTCGGGAATAATTAATGCTGAACTGATTATCCTGATTGGCTTTATAAGAAAGATAGGCCGTAGGGAAGAATTTACCGTAATTATTCTCAGATTTTGCCTGTGTAGAAGGAGAGAAACCGCTGGATTGTGAATATTCATAACGGATTCCTGCTTTCACAGACCATTTTTCGCCAAGATCTTTACTGACGCTGATATAAGCGGCATAATTCTTTTCATTATAATCAAAAAGATTGCTTTTTGCAGGGTCTATGGTGTAATTTCCATTGATAAAATTAAAATATCCGATGTCCGAATTATTGGAAAACTGGCTGTATTTTGCTCCGGTTTCCAACTGTATTTTTTTGAAATTTAAAGTTAAATCTGCCTGCCCAGAATAGATCTTATAATCTACTGAAGAAAGATTTTTTACGATCTGTGTTGAGTTGTTAGCGACATTTCTTGTGGTAAAATTTACCTCTGTATCGGGCAGATTTCCATAATAATTAGCACCTATGCTGAGCTTATGTTCCCCAAATTTCTGATCAAAATATAAATTAAGCATCTGTGAAGTAAATGAAGAACGGTGCTTTGAATCTGTGTCTGTTTGCAAAGTAGGAGTGGTCCCGGTAAAGTAATGTTGTTTTGAATTGATATCCATATTGGAATGTCCTTTCGAAATATCATATACCAGTCCGATATTGGAATTTTTAGAAAGAGAATAATCAATATTAACATTCAGTCCCAATCCGTCATTCATATCCCGTCTTTCATCCCTGCTTACAGAAGAGCTTTGCCCGGTAATTTTATAATTTTCCACCGATCTTTTATCTCCGTCATATCCCTGAAACTTGATAGATGCTTTCACTTTTTCATTATGATAGTTTACTCCTGCTACTGTGCTGAATGCTGCATAAGTCTTTTGGGTATAATTCGTGGTCAGGTAGCCGCTCCATCCGGGATTCTGATTTTTTTTAAGAACAATATTGATTATCCCGCTGTTTCCCTGAGCTTCGTATTTGGCAGGAGGAGTGGTGATTACTTCAACTTTCAATATATTTTCGGATCGCAGGTTCCTCAGATAATTGATTAGCTCAGATCCGGAAAGATTCAGCATCCGGTCATTAACCATCACAGCAACGCCATTTTTTCCGGCAATGGAAAGCAGCCCTTTATTTTCATCTACCTGCAGTAAAGGTGTACCAGCCAAAACTTCAGTGCCTGAACTTCCCTGTGAAAGCATAGAGTTCTGAACATTGTAAACAAGACGGTCCACTTTACGTTCCACCATAACTTTTTTACCGTTCACCGTAACTGCTTCTATTTTGTTGACATTGGCGGTGTCTTTGGTTTGTGCTGCTGAAAAAGAACAAATCAGGGTGGCTATAAATACAATGTGTTTTTCCATATTATAAAAGACAGATTGAATGATATTTATATTACATTTCTCTGACAAAAGTACCGGAAGAGGTTCTATGAGAAAACAGCATTTAGATGAAGAAGACAATTATTCATGTCAAAAAAGTTTCGTCGGAAAAAAACAGGTTTTTATCGAAAACAATTGATGAATTATGCCTTTAGAGATTTATATTTGAATATGAATAAAAAGCAAATTATCTGGCTTCAAATTATTTACTGGGGGTTCAATTTCATAGGAACTGTCATTACGCCTAATTTTTTTGTTCCGGATACAAATCGTCGGGAAGTACACATTCTGAGGGTTACATTTTTCATTGTGAAAATTGTCACATTTTATATATCCTATTTCTTTATTTTCCCAAAAGTTTTTAAACTTGAGAAACTGTATTCTGCCGTTTTCGTTTTTATGCTGACCCTATTATGTTTTGCCAGTATGAGATACGCTTTGGAAGAAATGATTCTGCCTTCTACTCTTGGCTTCCGGAATTATGATGAAGAAACCGGACTTCTCTACTATTTTTTCGATAATATTTACAACAGCTCTCTGACTACTTTCATTGCCGGTATTCTTTGGATTCTGGAGAAATATGGAGTGGCTGAAAATGATAAAAAGCAGCTTCTGATCGAAAAAAAACAGGCTGAACTTCAGGCTCTGAAAACCCAGATCAATCCTCATTTTATTTTTAATTCTTTAAATAATATCTACTCGCTTGTCTATCAGAAATCGGATAAGGCGCTTCCGGCTATTGAAGAACTGGGGCAGCTGCTGAGGTACAGCACGAAAGACCTTGAAAAAGATTCCATTTCGCTTGATAAAGAAATCGGATATATTGATAGTCTTATTGCGCTGGAGAAACTCAGGATCAGAAATCCGGAACTGCTGATCATAGAGAAAAATATTCAGCATCCTCACCTTAAAATTTCTCCGATGCTACTGGTTCCTTTCGTGGAAAATGCCTTCAAACATGGGGATTTTCGTGATAAAGGTTTTGAAATGAAAATCTCAGATCATCATAAAGTTCTGCATTTTTATCTTTTAAATTTTAAAACACAGAAAATGAAAGATACTGTTTCAGGAATAGGAATTCAGAATGTGAAAAAAAGACTGGAAATTCTGTATCCCAAACACCAGCTTGAGATCAAAGATTCGGAAACGGAATTTATTGTAGATTTAAAAATTGATTTAAGGGATGAATAAGTTAAAATGTATTATCGTGGATGATGAGCCGCTGGCCATCTCACTTCTTGAACATTATGTGGAAAAAATTCCTTTTCTTGAACTGGTTTTTTCTACAGAAAATCCGATTCACGCCCTTGAATACCTTAAGAAAAATGATTCAGATCTTATCTTTCTGGATATTCAGATGCCAGAGCTTACGGGAATCAATTTTATGAAAATTGTAGGAACCCATCAGAAATATATTTTAACAACAGCCTATTCGGAATATGCATTGGAAGGCTATGAGCATAATGTCGTGGATTACCTTCTGAAACCTGTTTCTTTTGAAAGATTTCAAAAAAGTGTTTTAAAGGCTCAGGAGCGTTTTTCTTTTCCACAGGAAGAAAATACTCATTTCTTTGTAAAGTCTTCAGGGCAGAGGCATCGCGTAAGTTTCAATGAAATCCTGTATATTGAAAGCATCAAAGATTATGTTAATATCCGTACAGAAAATGATGAATATATCGTTCTGGATACGCTTAAATCTATGGAAAGCCAGCTTCCTGAAAAATTTGTAAGAATTCATAAATCTTTCATTGTCAATCTGGATAAAGTGAAAAGTATCGGGGCTAAAAAAGTGATTCTTCCTGATGATGAGATTCCTATCGGAGAAAGCTATAGAGCAGGTCTTCTTGATAGAATTTCATAATAATCATATGAGAGCTACAGGTTTCTAAAACCTGTAAGGTTTGGAATAATGTACCACAAAGTTCAGCAAAAGAAATTTTAAGACATTTAAAATAAAAAAGACGGCTTCAACTGAAGTCGTCTTATATTAATTAATCTAACAATTAATCTTATTTTTCCTGTTGTTTGATCAGGTTCAGCGCAGAACCAGCTTTAAACCAATCAATTTGCTGATCGTTGTAAGTATGGTTCGCCATGATGATATCTTTAGTTCCGTCAGTATGAATGAACTCTAAAGTAAGTTGTTTTCCCGGAGCGAACTGATCAAGATCTAAGAAATTAACAACATCATCTTCCAAGATCTTATCATAGTCTGCTTCATTAGCGAAAGTGATTCCAAGCATTCCTTGTTTTTTAAGGTTGGTTTCATGAATTCTCGCGAATGATTTTACCAATACAGCTTTCACTCCTAAATGTCTTGGCTCCATGGCAGCATGCTCTCTTGAAGAACCTTCACCATAATTCTGGTCTCCTACAACGATTGTTGGAATACCAGCCGCTTTATAAGCTCTTTGTACAGCCGGAACTTCACCGTATTCACCGGTTAATTCACTTTTAACTTTATTGGTCTCCATGTTGTAAGCATTCACTGCTCCAATCAACATGTTGTTTGAAATATTATCCAGGTGACCTCTGTATTTCAGCCATGGTCCAGCCATAGAAATGTGGTCGGTAGTACATTTTCCGAAAGCTTTGATCAATACTCTTGCTCCTGTAATGTTTTTACCGTCCCATGCCGGAAATTCTTCCAATAACTGAAGTCTGTCTGAAGTTGGGCTTACATTCACAACAACTTTAGAACCGTCCTCTGATGGAGCCTGGTATCCGTTGTCGTCTACAGCAAATCCTTTTGAAGGAAGTTCGAAACCTTTAGGCTCGTTAAGTTTTACCTGTTCACCTGCTTCGTTAGTTAATGTATCCGTAATCGGGTTGAAATCCAATCTTCCTGAGATCGCTACAGCAGCTACCATTTCAGGAGAAGCTACAAATGCATGGGTATTTGGGTTACCGTCAGCTCTTTTCGCAAAGTTTCTGTTGAAAGAGTGGATAATAGAGTTTTTCTCTCCTTTTTCCGCACCTTCTCTGTCCCATTGTCCGATACATGGTCCACAGGCATTGGTAAAAATTCTTGCGTTTTCAAATTTTCTGAAAGAATCCAGGAATCCGTCTCTTTCTGCTGTGAATTTTACCTGTTCAGAACCTGGATTGATTCCCAGGATAGCTTTAGGTTTAACGCCTTTTGATACTGCATCTTCTACAATGGAAGCCGCTCTTGATAAATCTTCATAAGAAGAGTTGGTACAAGAACCGATAAGCGCCCATTCCACTTCTAATGGCCATCCGTTAGCTTCAGCTTTAGCTCTGAATTCAGCAACAGGAGTTGCTAAGTCCGGAGTGAAAGGTCCGTTTAAGTGAGGTGTCAATTCAGAAAGGTTGATTTCTATTAATTGATCGAAATATTGTTCAGGGTTAGCATATACTTCAGCATCCCCCGTTAAGTGTTCAGCAATTTTATCAGCGGCATCTACTACGTCCTGTCTTCCTGTAGCGGAAAGATATCTTCTCATAGAATCATCATATCCGAAAGTAGAAGTGGTAGCCCCGATTTCAGCACCCATGTTACAGATCGTACCTTTACCGGTTGCGGAAAGAGATTCTGCACCTTCACCGAAATATTCCACGATACATCCTGTACCTCCTTTTACGGTAAGAATTCCGGCAACTTTTAAGATCACATCTTTTGCAGAAGTCCATCCGTTCATTTTACCGGTTAATTTTACTCCGATAAGTTTAGGCATTTTAAGTTCCCAGGCCATTCCTGCCATTACGTCTACCGCATCAGCACCTCCTACACCAATAGCAACCATTCCCAGTCCGCCGGCGTTTACCGTATGCGAGTCGGTACCAATCATCATTCCTCCGGGAAATGCATAGTTTTCCAGGACAACCTGGTGAATAATACCTGCTCCCGGTTTCCAGAATCCGATTCCGTATTTATCACATACAGAGCTTAAGAAGTTGAATACCTCGGAGTTTTTGTTGATTCCTTCCTGTAAGTCTTTATCAGCACCTACTTTAGCCTGGATAAGGTGATCCGCGTGAGCAGTAGAAGGAACAGCCACTTTAGCTTTTCCTGCCTGCATAAACTGTAAAAGTGCCATCTGTGCGGTAGCATCCTGCATCGCTACTCTGTCCGGTGCAAAGTCCACATAAGAGTTCCCTCGTTCATACGCTTGTGTAGCATTTCCTTCCCAAAGGTGGGTGTAAAGGATTTTTTCTGAAAGGGTAAGAGGTTTTCCCACAATTTGTCTTGCTGCTGCAATTCTTTCAGGGTAACGTTCGTACACCTTTTTGATCATATCAATATCAAAAGTCATATCGTATTTTAGTTTTGTTCTTGTTCTGTTAATGCTTCTTTTCCCTGTGTTGAAAAAGAAAATCACTTATCTATGCATCAAAAAACGTTCCTATAATCCATAAACAGGGTGTTTTTGATTCTGAAATCAATAGATTTTATAACTTTCAATTTAAGAAAAATTAGAATTTATTTTCCAGCTTTTATCGAAAAAAAAACGTAATTATCTTAAAATAGAAACGTTCTAAACAAAAAATTGGAAGATTTTAAATCCTTAAGGGATAAAATCTTCCAATAATATAGTTATTCAATAGTCTTGCGACTTATTATCAATCTCTTAGTGAGCGCTTGTACTTGTTAATTCTTTAATAGAAGGAACGAAAGTAGTAAGGTCAATTCCCTCAACAGCAGTTTTATACTCATCAATGCTTGGGATTCTTCCGATAATTGCAGAAAGAACAACAACCGGAGTTGAAGCAAGCAGGGATTCTCCTTTTTTACGTTCAGAATCTTCAACCACTCTTCCCTGGAAAAGACGGGTAGAAGTTGCTAAAACAGTATCTCCTTTAGCTGCTTTTTCCTGATTACCCATACAAAGGTTACATCCCGGGCGTTCAAGGTACATTACGTTTTTGTACTCTGTACGTGCTTCTCCTTTTGGAGCGTTGTCATCAAATTCAAAACCGGAATATTTTTCCAGTAATTCCCAGTCACCTTCAGCTTTTAATTCATCAATGATGTTATAAGTAGGAGCAGCCACTACAAGAGGAGCATTGAATTCTACTTTTCCTTGTTGTTTTTCAAGGTTTCTAAGCATTTGAGAAACAATCTTAAGATCCCCTTTGTGAACCATACAGGATCCTACGAAACCAAGATCTACTTTTTTCTCACCTCCATAGTAAGAAAGATCTCTGATGGTATCGTGAGTATATCTTTTAGATACATCGTCATTGTTTACATCCGGGTCAGCAATCATTGGTTCAACAATTACATCAAGATCTACAACAACTTCAGCATAATATTTAGCGTTTGCATCAGGAGTCAAAGCAGGTTTTTCACCTGATCTGATTTCTGCAATTCTCTTATCTGCTTTGTCAATTAATCCCTGAAGGACTTTGTTGTGATTATCCATACCCTTGTCGATCATGATCTGGATTCTGCCTTTTGCAATTTCCAGTGATTCGATCAAAGTCTTATCTTCAGAAATGTTGATAGAAGCTTTTGCCTTCATTTCGGCAGTCCAGTCTGTAAAGGTAAATGCCTGGTCAGCAGGAAGTGTTCCGATATGAACCTCAATGATTCTACCCTGGAATACGTTTTCTCCTCCAAACTGCTTTAACATCTGAGCCTGCGTTGCATGAACCACATCACGGAAATCCATGTGAGGCTTCATTTCACCTTTGAAAGTTACTTTTACAGATTCAGGGATCGGCATAGATGCTTCACCGGTAGCCAATGCAAGAGCTACAGTTCCTGAGTCAGCTCCAAAAGCAACTCCTTTAGACATTCTGGTGTGAGAGTCACCACCAATAATGATAGCCCACTCGTCTACAGTGATATCGTTAAGAACTTTGTGGATAACGTCAGTCATGGCGTGGTATTCACCTTTCGGGTCACGGGCTGTAATCAGTCCGAACTCGTTCATGAATTTCATCAGCTTAGGAATGTTAGCCTGAGCTTTTTTATCCCAAACGGAAGCCGTGTGGCATCCGGACTGATAAGCACCATCTACGATTGGAGAAATCACAGTTGCTGCCATTGATTCTAATTCCTGAGCGGTCATCAAACCTGTTGTATCCTGAGATCCAACAATATTAACCTGTACACGAACGTCAGAACCGGCATGTAATACTTTTCCCGGAGTAGTTCCAACAGCATTTCTGTTGAAAATCTTCTCTACAGCCGTAAGTCCTTGTCCTTCATGAGAGATTTCTTTTGACGGAGCAAAAACTGTTGGCGCTTCAATACCTAAAACCTGAGCAGCAAATGTCTGTAGTTTTTTACCAAATACGACCGCGTAAGATCCTCCTGCTCTGATGAATTCCATCTTTTGCGGAGTGAAAGATTTGGTAAGGTCGATCAGTTCCTGGTCGCCGTTGTATAATTTCTTTTCTTTTGTATTGATTGTTAAAACAGTTCCTGTTGCTACTGAATATGCTTCTTCAAGAACAATGTCACCGTTTTCATTACGAACCGGGTTCCCGTTTTCGTCAACTTTCTTTACCCAGTTTTTAAGGTCAATACCGATACCTCCGGTAACGTCTACTGTGGTAAGGAAGATCGGAGAAATACCGTTTGTTCCTCCTACAATGGGAGCAATGTTGACGAATGGTACGTATGGGCTTGCCTGTTTTCCTGTCCAAAGAGCAACATTGTTTACTCCTGACATTCTGGATGATCCTACACCCATTGTTCCTTTTTCAGCGATCAGCATAACGCTTGCATCAGGATGCTTTGCCTGTAAAGCTTTGATTTCTTCCTGAGCTTCAGGAGTGATCATACATTTACCGTGAAGTTCACGGTCTGATCTTGAGTGAGCCTGATTACCAGGAGAAAGTAAATCTGTAGAAATATCTCCTTCACCAGCAATATAAGTAACTACTTTAATTTCTTCAGCAACTTCAGGAAGTTTAGTGAAGAATTCGGCTTTTGCGTAGCTTTCAAGGATTTTTTTTGCAATTTCGTTACCGCTGTTGAATGCTTCTTTCAAACGGTTCGTATCTGCTTCATAAAGGAAAACCTGAGTTTTAAGAACGTTCGCAGCTTCTTTAGCAATAGCTGCATCATTACCTAAAGCAAGGTCCAGCAGCACCTCAATAGAAGGTCCGCCTTTCATATGAGATAATAATTCAAAGGCAAATGCCGGGGAAATTTCTTCTACTACGGATTCACCCAGAATAATTTCTTTTAAAAATTTTGCTTTTACTCCCGCTGCACTCGTAGTTCCGGGTAGTGTGTTATAAATGAAAAATTTAAGAGAGTCCGGTCGGTCAGCATTATCTGAATCTTTAATTTGTGCAATGATTTCGCTTAGTAATTCAGCACCATCAATTGGCTTTGGATGAAGCCCCTGGGTTTTTCTTTCTTCAATCTCTTTGATGTAATCTTTATAAATACTCATAATAGAAGGTCTTTCAAAATTAAAGGTAGGTCTGCTTTTTCTTTACCGGGGTGTATAAATACAATTAATGACATTTTGAGTTCTCGCATTTTGATGCAACATTAACCGAATAAAGTCAGCATAATCCACACTTTTTCAAAAGTTTTTTAAAATTATCAAACATTTCAAAATGTTCCCAAAATTACGAAATTTTACAATTTTATAAGAATGAAATTATTTAGATTCTTTATAAATATGAATTTTATAATATCTATTTTTGGTCGTATTTTTGTAATCAAATGGAGAATATGAAAAATATCCTGAATGTTTTATGTGTTTTTATTTCGATTTTCGTTTTCTCGCAGACCAAATCTGTGAAGAAAATTCCTGTGAAAAAAGGAACAAAAACTACGGTTAAAAAAGCAGCTTCAGCCAGCAAACCTAATGCTGATCTGGTAGTGATCAATAAAGATCTTCCTGTTTTGATTCCTAAAAAAAAAGGAGATCAGTTCGGGTATGTCAATCAGAACGGGAAATTTATTATCCAGCCGGAATATCATATTGCCGTATTTTTTTATGAAGACTGTAATCTTCTGAATTCACCCAATGAAAAAGTGAGAAAATTTGGAACAAAAGACTATGCTACGGTGGAGAAAAATATGATTTCTTACCGCATAGATCAGTCTGGTAAGAGAGTCTATCAGTTTAAAGATACCGATTTTGGAAAATGTAAATTTGAAGAATATAAACAACAGTTATTCCAAGCTTATATCCTGAATGGTTTTTACGGAATCATTGAAAAATCAAAATTTGTAAATGCCGCAGATTACAGACAATATCAGATCTATCCACAATATCAGTATCTTTTTATTCTTGAGGGTGATGATGTTGCGAATCCAATGATTGTTGCTTCCAATAATGATAAATTTGGAATCATTGATGTTAACAATAAAGTGATTATTCCGTTTGAATATTCCAATATTAAAAGAAACTTCAGCTGGAAACTCGGTAAGATGTTTGAAGTGACAAAAGACGGTTCCAATTACTATTACATAGACGCCAACAACAAAACTTACTAAATAATTATAAATGATGAATGATGAATGATGAATGATGAATGATGAATGATTCATTTGATAACTCCTATTTTTCATAGTGTTTTTTCCATTCTGTAACTATTTATTTACCACGTAATCTGATATTCAAAAGCCCGCATCTCGTAACCCGATCGCAGTTCATATATTTTTTGTAATTTTGCGGCTGAAATAAAGGGGTGCTTTAACAGGCTGAGATTATACCCAATGAACCTGGAACAGGTAATGCTGTTTAGGGAATTGAAAATGTACCAATGAAACAGTATAACAATATACCAATTGCTAGACTGTTAAATTAATAAAATTGTTACATTATTGCTCAACCCCTTTTATTCATTAAATGTTAAAGATTTATAGAATGAAAGGATTATTTTTTTTAGGGCTTAGTGTAGGCTCAGTGGCTTTTATACAGGCTCAGAATAAAGATTCCCTAAAGGTGAGGGAAATTGAAGCAGTCAACTTTACCAAGAGGCTTCCGGTAGCAAAGGAAATCATCAATGTACAGAAAGATCTGGACAGTAAGAATCTAGGACAGGATCTTCCTATTCTTTTGAAAAATCAAACTTCCATTATTTCGACGTCAGATGCCGGAAACGGAGTAGGATATACCGGTTTCAGAATCCGTGGTGTTTCAGGAAGTGCTATCAATGTCATGATGAACGGTGTTCCATACAACGACTCTGAAAGCCAGGGAACCTTTTTTGTCAACGTTCCGGATTTGACAAGTTCTGCTTCACAGATTGTCATTCAGAGGGGAGTAGGAACTTCCAATAACGGGGTTTCTGCCTTCGGAGCAAGTATTAACGTACTTTCTAAGGATCCTGAAGAGAAATTTTATTTTAAAACGGATGACAGCTACGGATCATTTAATACTTATAAATATTCAGCAGAAATAGGTTCCGGGAAATTCTGGAAAAACCGACTTTCCGTGATGGGAAGATATACTCATATTCATTCTGACGGCTATATCGACAGGGCTTCATCCAACTTACATTCTTATAATTTCACTGCTTTATTTGAAGAAGGGAATACAAAATTACGTTTAATGGCTTTTGGCGGAAAAGAGAAAACGTATCAGGCATGGAACGGGATTGATCGTAAAACCTGGGAGACCGATCCTAAATTCAATATTTCAGGAGCCATTTATGATGCCAACTGGGAGAATATTGTAAGTTTCTATGATAATGAAACGGATAACTACAGACAGAACCATTATCAGTTGCTTTGGGAACAGAAATTCAACGACCGCTGGAATCTGGAAACCACGTTCCACTATACAAAAGGAAAGGGATATTATGAAAACTACAAGCAGGGAGATCCTTTTTCAAGATATAACCTTCCCAATATAACAGAAGGAGGAGAAACGATAAAAGCTTCAGACTTTATCAGAAAAAAATGGCTGAACAACGATTTCTACGGAATGGTTTCTACATTGTACGGAAAGTTTGAAAATTTAGATTTGAACTTTGGTGCTGTGGTCAATCAGTATTACGGAAGACACTATGGAAATGTAACAGGAGTATTTTTTCCTCAGATTGATGAAAGCGAATATTACAGAAATCGCTCTGTAAAGAATGAGGTGTCTGGTTTTGCAAAAGCTTTATTAAGATTGAATAATTTTGAATTCTTTGGTGATTTGCAGCTCAGAAAAATCAATTACAACACAAAGATTCTGACGGCTGGTGATGGTGAAGGAGCAGATTTAAGTAAAAACTGGCTGTTTTTTAATCCAAAAGCCGGAGTAAATTACAGAATTGACGGAGGTAAAATATTCCTTTCCTACGCCCACGCCCATCGTGAACCTACCAGAGATGACCTGATGGCCAATAATGATGTAAAAGCAGAAAAGCTTCATGATATTGAAGCCGGTTTTGAAAAACAGTTCGGAATTGTTTCATTGACGGCCAATGTTTATTATATGTATTATGTCAATCAGTTGGTTCTGAACGGAGAGCTGAATAACGTAGGAGCATTTATCAGAACAAACTCAGGGAAGAGCTACAGAAGAGGTATTGAGATTGGTGCTTTGGCAAAATTATCCAAACAATGGGAGGTTTCCGGTAACGTAACATTAAGCCAGAACAGAAACCAGGATTTCAATATTCAGAATGGAGATGTGCCTAAGAGCCTTGGAAATACCCAGATTTCTTTTTCCCCGAATGTTATAGCCAATTTAGGCTTGAAATTTAATCCTACAAAAAATTTCCAGTTTGCGTTAATGAATCAGTATGTTGGAAAACAATATCTGGACAATACCGAAGATGCCAATCTTCAGCTTAAAGATTATTTCCTGACAGATTTCAATGCGCAGTACCAGTTTAAAATTGCCAATAATGAAATTGCATTAAAGCTATTGGTGAATAACCTGTTCAATAAGAAATATGTGAACAATGGATCTGTTTATGATGGGCAGCCTTATTATTTTTCACAGGCAGGAACGAACTTTATGTTTGGAGTAAGCTGGAAAATTCAGTAATTGACAAATCGGTGTTTGCTTTTTAGTAGATTTACCATTTTTAAACTTAAAAAAAGCAGTTTAAATAACAGTATATCTGTTTTAATACAGAATAATCAAAAGACTGTTCCGGCAGTCTTTTTTATATCCATTAAATATTACAAAAAGTCCCGAAAAAGTTATAAATTTGCTGCCAAATGAATATTTCAGCATATATTTTAGAATACTTAAAACAATTTGGAACTGCCACAGTTCCAGGCTTTGGGGTGTTTTCACTGAAAAATTCTAAGGCAATTATCAATTCTGAAAACGGAAGCATCTTACCTCCGGCCAGCCAGATTGAATTTGCCATAGACTATGAAGTCCGGGCTGAAGACCTTACTGCTTTTATTGCAGAACAAAAACAGATGTCTCTGGAAGCTTCAAGAAGTGATCTTAAAATTCAGACTGATTTTTGGAAGAAAAAACTTCAGGCCGAACAGGTTCTTGACATTCAGAATCTTGGAACCGTTTTCATTGAAGAAGGACATACCCATTTCAAGGGAAAAAGAATAGAATCCGGACGTCCGGACTTTTACGGATTGGAAGAAATCAGATTTTCAGATATCAATAACGGGGAAAAAGTAAATGCTTCTGTGAATCGTGAAAAGGATTTTAAATTCAAAAAAACAATTCTTTGGCTTTTCCTTCTGATTATCCCGGTTCTTGGAATTGTATACCTGGCGTTTACCCAGCAGGAACTTCTTTTCGGAAAAAAATCTTTCAATAATGTTTCAGTACAGACCTCTACCCATAGAATCGTAAAAGATACGGTGAAGATGAAAGTACATACTCTGGAAACACCCGTTACAGATTCTTTGAAAAAAGATTCATTAGTAAAACCCGCCGGAAAAGAAAAACAATCTGCTCCGGTTGTCCCAAACAACACTAAGACTAGATGGCAAAAATAAAAAAAGCGTCAGAATCTCTGACCATTATGACCAATATCGTTCTTCCGAACGAAACCAATTCTTTAAGAAACCTTTTCGGTGGTGAGCTTTTAGCAAAAATGGACCGTTGTGCGTCTATTTCAGCAGCAAGACACTGCGAAAGAAGAGTAGTAACAGCTTCAGTAAACCACGTATCTTTCAACCATCCGATCCCGGAAGGCGGTGTTGTGGTGTTGGAATCTAAAGTTTCCAGAGCATTTTCTACTTCCATGGAAGTGTATGTAGATGTATGGTTGGATGATCCAATCAACCAGAAGAAAGTTCATACGAATGCCGGGATTTATACTTTTGTTGCAGTAGATGAATTCAACCGTCCGATTCCTATTCCGGAAATGATTCCTGAAACAGATGAGGAGAAAGAAAGATTTGCAGCGGCATTCCGTAGAAAAGAACTTTCATTGATCCTTTCCGGAAGAATGAAACCTTTGGAGTCTGTAGAACTTAAAAAACTATTCCAGGAGCCGCAGGAGTCTAAGAAAGATAAAAAGTAACCTTATATACTTTATCAATAAAAATGCTTTTAAACTTTGCTGAGTGCTAACGACTTTGCGAGCTTAAAAGCATTTGTTTTTTCAGAAATTTGCGAACTTTGCGGTAGAATAAAATTGTAATCATTTAGGAATCTGTTCCTATCTCTAAAATCATTTATAAAAAATGAAAATACTTCTTTTAGATAAAAACCATCCTCTCATCACTGAACAGCTTTTGGCTAAGAATTTTATCCTGGAAGAGGATTTTACATCGTCTTATGATGAGGTTTGCTATAAAATTGAGAACTACGACGGAATTATCATCAGAAGCCGTATTCCATTAGACCGGAATTTTCTGGAGAAAGGGAAGAATCTGAAGTTCATTGCAAGAGTAGGGGCCGGAATGGAAAATATTGATATTCCTATTGCAGAAAAACTGGGAATTCAATTGATCAATTCTCCTGAAGGAAACAGAGATTCCGTGGCAGAACACGTTGTGGGAATGCTTCTGGTGATCTTGAACAGACTTTTTATTGCTTCCCAGGAAGTGAAAAACGGGATCTGGAAGCGTGAAGAAAACAGAGGAGATGAGCTGTTGGGAAAAACAGTGGGATTGATTGGCTATGGTAACATGGGAAAAGCTACTGCAAAAAGACTTTCAGGGTTCGGATGTAAGGTGATTTTCCATGATATTCTTCCTGATCTTTCAGATGAATATGCAACACAGGTTTCACTGGAAGAACTGAAACAGTCTGCAGAGGTCGTAAGCCTGCATATTCCTTTAACTTCAGAAACCCACTATCTTATTAACGAAGCTTTCATTGCAGAGATGAAAAACGATTTTTATTTTGTCAATACTGCAAGAGGAAAAAATGTGGAAACTAAAAGTTTAGTAGAAGCATTGAAGTCAGGGAAAGTAAAAGGTGCATGTCTGGATGTTTTGGAATATGAAAAATCTTCTTTCGAGAACATTGAATCGGAAAATGAAGACCTGAAATATCTTCTTGAATCAGAAAAAGCCATTGTTACACCTCATATTGCAGGATGGACCCACCAGAGTAAAGAAAAACTGGCTCAGTTTATTGTAGATAAAATTGTAGCTTCACACTGTTAAGTTGTTTAAAAAATAAAATATAAAGGCGGATTTACAAAAAGTAAATCCGCCTTTTATGATGATTTTGCCCTTCCATATTTTACTTTTCCATCCATTTATGTTAAATAATTCATAATATCCCCATCATACTTATTATTTATTTCGAGTTTTATTAAATTGCCGCTCATTTTTGAATCTCATGACGACGCGTAATTTTGTACTTATTTTAACTGTTCTATTATCAATATTTTCCTGTAAAAAAAAGTCTGAAGCCAAAGAAGTTTCGGCTGAAAATACAACCAATCTGCCCAACTATGGAAATGTAGATCTGAGTGATATTTTTACAAAGGGTGACGGACAGCTTTTGAATAGACAAACTACCGTAAGTTATATAGATCAGTATTACAAAAAGATATGGGAAGGAGGAGACCTTAGTGGTGGAATTCTTGTTGCCAAAGGTGATGAAATCCTGTATGAAAATTACAGAGGTTTCGGAAGAGAAGGAAATCAGATGCCGATCGACAAAAATACACCATTGCATGTCGCTTCAGTTTCAAAGACTCTAACGGCAATGGCTATGATGAAACTTATAGAGGCCGGAAAAATAAAATTAACGGATCATCTTACTCAGTTTTTTCCGGGGTTTCCATACCCGAATGTTACTGTTCAGACTTTGCTGGATCAAAGAAGCGGTCTTCCGAAATACGAATATTTTATTACCAAAATACAGCCTGTCCCGGCAGAACTGTCAAAACCTTTCATTACCAATGAAGATGTTTTGAATATGATTATTAAGTATAAACCAGATCTGGCAAGAGATACGGATACAGGATTCATGTATTGCAATACGAATTTTGCTTTATTGGCTTTATTAATTGAGAAAGTGACTAAAACTCCTTTCCCTCAGGCGATGAAAGAAATGGTTTTCACACCATTGAAAATGAATAACACGTACATCTTCCAGGAAAAAGATATCCCTACAGCTTCGCAGTCTTTCTATTATGGAGGAAATAAGTTGTATCCTTTAGACAGACTTGATCTGATTTACGGAGATAAAAATGTGTACACGACACCAAGAGATTTATACAACTTCTCAAAAGCAATGTTTTCGAAAAATTTCCTGAAACCGGAACTGATGCAGATGGTATTCACTCCTTACAGCAATGAAAAAGCAGGAATGAATAATTATGGATTAGGATTCAGAATGAAAATATTCGATAATGGCGAGAAGCTGACCTATCACAACGGATGGTGGCATGGCACCAACTCGGTATTTGCCCATCTTTTAAAATCTAAGGTTACCATTGTAGCTATTGGAAATAAATATTCAAACAAAGTATATACGGCTCTTGCATTGTCTGGTTTATTCGAAGATTTCCCTTTGCAGAAGGAAAAGCTGCATACCGTTATGCACGACAATAAAGATACTTTGAATTCCGGACAGGAAGTTTTTGGAGAATAATGTTTACTTTTGCCTAAACATTTTCATGAAAAGGTTTCTTTTATTACTCATTATCTGTTTTCTTGTACATTCATGTGCAAGAGTAGGATCTCCTGTCGGAGGGCCTAAAGATACTCTGGCACCAAAGTTTTTAAGCTCAAACATTGATACAACAAGAATCAATGTCAAAAGAGATATTCGTGAACTCCGTCTGGATTTTGATGAATATGTGACATTGAAGGATATCAATAAAAACCTGATTATTTCACCTCCTATTAAAGGAATAACGAGAATACTTCCATCGAATATTGCCAACAAATTTGTTCTGATTCAGTGGACAGATACCCTTCAGGCCAATACCACCTATAATTTCAATTTTGGAAATTCAATTGTTGATAATAACGAATCTAATATACTAAGGTATTTCAATTTTGCTTTTTCCACAGGAGACAAATTGGATGATTTGTATATCAGTGGTGAAGTAAAGGATGCCCTCGATACTAAAAAGAAAACCGGAACTACAACAGAAAATAAGCTAGTGGTAGGATTGTATCAGGTAAAAGATACCATGGATTACAAGAAAAAGCCTTACTATATCACTAAGGTAGATGAAGATGGATATTACGAATTAAATTATCTGACTCCCGGAAAATACAAAATTATTGCTTTTGAAGATGAGAACGGAAATTCAATGTATGATCCTGGAAAAGAAAAAGTTGGATTCCAGAAAGATCCGGTGAATGTTGAGAAATCCATTTCAGGATTAAACTTAAAGGTATACCCTTCCAAAAAACCGGTGAAGTATGTAGAAATGAAAGAGATAGCCGGAGGAGTTCTGATGACCTTTGAAGGAAATCCTGATGAAGTAAAAGTACAGTCGCTGAACGAGAAATTAAAGGATGTCAAGATAACACACAATCCGAAATCAGACTCGGTGAGAATCTGGTTTGATGCTGTAAAGGATAATGTGGGGCAGGAAGCAAATGAAAAGCTGATCTTCACCCATAATAAAGGTCCGAAAAAAGACAGTGCCTACAGTGTTTCTTTATTTTACAGATATAATAAGAAGAATGCTATGGATGTCATTAGTGATAACGACGGAACCTCTATCGCTCCAAAGGCAGATTTAAAAATTGCATCAAACTATATTGTTGATAAAATTGATCCTTCAAAATGGACTTTAAGAGCCAAAGGAGACAGTTTAACAACTTTACCGTTCACTGCTAAAATCTCCGAAACAAATCCTTACCAGATTCATATTCAATCCGACTTTGTGATGGGCAAAAGCTATGAACTTACAGTTCCTAAGGAAACCGTATCTTCATTTTATGCCAAAAACACCCAATCAAAGCGTTTTGACTTTGATGTCGCCAAAGTAGATCAGTTTGGAAGTGTTGAGTTCTCTGTTTCCAATGCGCCGGAAGCAAATTATTGGATTCAGTTAATGGATTCTGACAAGGTAGCTTATCAGAAATATACTAAAGGAGATAAGGTAAAGTTTGATATACTCAGACCTGGAGAATATATTGTAAGGATTCTGGTGGATAATAATGGAAACAAATATTGGGACGAAGCAGATTTCGCGAATGATATTTTTGCTGAAGATGCTTATATTTTCTATAAAAAAGTTATTGTCAGAGCCTTATGGGAAACAAGAGAGGATTGGGATCTGAAAGATACCAGAACACTTGATAGTCCGAAATCACCAACTGTAACAACGCCAGCTCCGGCACCTGCCACTCCATCTCCGTCAGAAACTCCGGTGTCTGCAGAACCTGCAGCAACGAAGCAAGTGCAGAAAAAAGAATTTAAATCCGGCAATGCTGTTTTAACTCCAGCTAAGTAAGCAGATGAAGACGGCTAAGAAAATAGTATTCTGGACATTGGTGGCGTTTGCCCTGATTCAGTTTTTCCCTGTTGACAGGGTGAATAAACCCGTTGATTCTGCGGTTAACTTTGTTGATTCAAGGAAATCACCGGAAAAAGTAAGAGCGTTGCTTAAAAACGCCTGTTATGACTGCCATTCCAATGAAACGGTTTATCCGAAATATGCTTTTATCGCACCCATTTCATGGTCTGTAAAAAGCCATGTGAATGAAGGCAGGGAACACCTTAATTTTTCTACCTGGGGAACTTATAATAAGGATTTGAAGGAGAATATGCTGACTAAGTCTATTCAGACCATTCAGAATAAAACAATGCCGATGCCCGGTTATATTGTTTATCATAAAGAAGCCAATCTTTCAGAAGCTGAAAGAGCATTGCTGATTCAGTATTTTGAAGAAATGCTGAAGACTAAAACCTATTAGTTTCCACCATAAAAAAACTCCCGCAGATTTTACAAACAAGCATATTGTTTAAACAATAATCTGCCTGATCTGTAAAATCTACGGGAGAATATTTTACAAAAATTATTTCTTTATATAGCTCTCGAAAAATCTCTTCTGAGAATCGAAAGCGATATCTTCAAGATCCAGATCCTGTAAAGGAATCCAGACTGCTTCTGAGATTTCAGAGAGTTCAAGACTTACCTCAAATTTTTCCGGAACATTGTATTCATAAAAGAGATCGATTGTATTATAGTCAATTTCCTTATATTGATAAATGTTGGGAAGGCTGGTAATGTATTTCAGGTTAGAAATATTGATATCAAGCTGAAGTTCTTCAAAAAGTTCTCTTTTACAGGTTTCCTCTGCACTTTCTTTTGGATCAACAAATCCTCCGGCCAGGTCAAGTTTTCCTTTTTTAGGATCTCTGTTTCTTCTGGTAAGATAAATTTGGTCTCCACATCTGATGACAACTGCTACAGCACCTGCCACATTATTATACAAAGTAAAACCACATTCCGGGCAGCTCCATTTCTTTTCACCATCCCAGTGTAAGGACTCTTTGCCGCAGCTTGGGCAATATTTCAATAGTTTCATTGAGCAATATTAATATTTCTCGGGTGATAACTCAAAATAACATCCCTTAATTCTTCTGTTTTCAGGTGCGTGTAGATCTCCGTTGTTGTAATACTGGAATGTCCCAGCATTTCCTGAATATAACGTAAATCTGCTCCATTCTGTAATAAATGGGTTGCAAATGAGTGTCTGAATGTGTGTGGAGATATTTTTTTGTTAACCCCTGCTTTATCTGTAAGTTCTTTAATAATAAGAAATACAATTACCCTGGACATGGAAGTCCCGCGGCTGTTTAAAAACAGAGTATCTTCATATTTCTTATTGATTTTACCTTTAGAACGAACCTCTTTGATATAACTTTCAAGCAGATCAGCCGTATAATCAGCTAAAGGAACAAAACGGGTTTTGTTTCCTTTTCCGTGTACCTTGATATATTGCTCTTTGAAGTTGATATTGGATATCTTCAGATCGATCAGTTCGGAAACACGAAGTCCGCATCCATATAGTACCTCTATGATGCATTGGTTTCTTTTTCCAAGATCTGTATTGACCTCAATAGCAGCAATAATTTTGTTGATATCAGGCAGGCTTAAAGTATCAGGTAGATATAATCCCAGTTTAGGGCCTTCAAGTAACGCCGCAGGATTGTCTTCACGATATTCATCCTCCAGCAGAAATTTGAAGAAAGCTTTGATGGAAGATATCCATCTTGCCTGTGATCTCTCACTGAATTTCTGTTTGGAAAGATTGAAAATGTATTCCTGCAGGTTTTCGTAACCGATGGAGTCTGGACCGACGTTTTCCAGATCCTCTTCTGCGTAATCTTTTAATTTTTTAATGTCCCGAACATAGGCGTCGAGCGTGTTTTCTGAAAAATTTCTTTCGAAACGAAGAAATATTTCAAAATCTTTGATCTTTTCATCCCAAGTCATTTGTGCTTATTTTTTTAGTTCACAGTCCGATATTTGTTCTATTTCAATGTTATGGTTTCTCAGGAACGATATTCCATCGTCATCCGAATACTCATTAATATACACCAGTCTCGTAATCCCCGCCTGCAGAATCAGCTTGCTGCATTCTTTGCAGGGAGACAGCGTTAAATATAACGTTGCTCCTTTTGCAGATTGGGTAGAGGCCGCCAGCTTTAATATAGCGTTGGCTTCCGCATGCAATACGTACCAGTGTGTTTTCCCGTCTTCATCTTCACAGCAGTTTTCGAATCCCGAAGGAGTCCCGTTGTAACCATCTGAAATAATCATCCTATCTTTTACGATAAGAGCTCCCACCTGTTTTCTCTTACAGTAGGAGAGTTTTGCCCATTCCTGAGCCATTTTTAGATAAGCTTTATCAAACTTATTCATACCGCAGCATTGTTTTTTTTTCGAAATAATTTGGATTAAAATCTTTTAGAAAGATTTAGAAGTTAGGTTTTCTCTTCTCTAGAAACGCAGTAACTCCTTCTTTCTTATCTTCCATTTCAAAAAGTTCTCCGAAATATTTAATTTCAGTTTCAAAACCTTTCTCCGTATCAGATAAATTCACGGCGTTTATAGCCTTCGATATTGCCATTGGTGAATTGTAGGCAATCGTGTTTGCTAATTCTCTCGTTTTGGTTAATAATTCTTCAATAGGGTAAACTTCGTTCACCAGTCCGATCTCTTTTGCTTTTTGAGCAGGGATCATTTTGGCAGAGAAGATCATTTCGTTGGCAATACCTTTTCCTACAAGCTTGGGAAGCCTCTGAGTTCCTCCATATCCCGGAATCAATCCAAGTGTTACTTCAGGAAGTCCTAATCTGGCGTTTTCCGATGCATATCTGATGTGGCATGCCATAGCAAGCTCCAAACCTCCTCCTAATGCAAAACCGTTTACGGCTGCAATGACAGGTTTAGACATGTTTTCAATTTTGTTGAACAATGTATTTTGTCCGTTTCTTGCCAATTCTTCAGCTTTTTCCTGTCCGAATTCACTGAATTCCTTGATGTCAGCTCCCGCTACAAAAGATTTTTCTCCACTCCCTGTAAGGATAATTACTCTGCATGAAGTATCAGCATTAAGCTCATCCAGTGCGGTACTGATTTCCTGAATCGTTTTTGCATTTAAAGCATTTAAACTTTCAGGTCTGTTTATGGTAATGATAGATAATTTATCTTCTTTTTTTAATAATATGTTCTCGTAACTCATTTTTCCACTTTAAAATATCATCCTTTGCAAATTATGAATTTTTTACAAAAAAAAGGAAAAAATATTATTTTTTTTTCCTTTTTTTTAATTTATCATTCAATATGATTATTTGGAATGATTCATCATATTTGCATCAATATTGACATTTAGTTGAGAAGCCACTTTCATGCCAAGCTCAATGTTGGCGCGGAAAAAGTGACATAACTGCCGGTTGATAATCTCATCTCTTTTCGGCCCTGTGATACCACTCATGCTGCCTACAATATTTTTGATCAAATGATCTCTGTCCTCAGCATTCATTGCTTTTGAATACAAAAGCCCCGGTTGGGTATAGTGATCACTGTCATTGTCATTTCTGTTGTAGCTGGCAACATGGGCACTGTCCAGCTCGTATTCGTAGTTTTTATATGATGAATCCGGCTTGATGTCATCAAAACTGTTCGGGTGATAATTCGGTTTATCCTGATAGTGGCTTGAATCTGCCATAAAACCGTCTCTTTGGTAATTGTTGACAGCAAAAGGACATCTATTCACTTCCAGCTGATGAGCGTTAACTCCCACTCTGTAACGGTGAGCATCAGGATAGGAGAATAATCTTCCCTGCAGCATTTTGTCTGGTGAGAAGCTAATTCCGTTAATTAAGCTGCTAGGTGAAAAAGTAGACTGTTCCACATGGGCGAAATAATTAACAGGTATTTCGTTAAGCTCCATTTCGCCTACTTCAATCAGAGGGAAATCATCGTGGAACCATACTTTGGTTACATCAAACGGATTCCATCTGAAATCTTTTGCCTGTTCTTCTGTCATTACCTGAATGTACATCGTCCATTTAGGGAAATCCCCGTTTTCAATAGCATTGCAAAGATCTTCCTGAGCAAAATCAGGGTTTTCTCCGGCCATTTTTACAGCTTCTTCATCTGTGAAATTTTTGACACCCTGTTTTGTTTTAAAATGAAATTTCACCCACACCCTTTCATTTTTATCATTGATCATGGAAAACGTATGAGATCCGAAACCATGCATATGTCTGTAACCATATGGAGTTCCTCTGTCTGACATTAAGATCAGAACCTGATGAAGCGATTCCGGATTTAAGCTCCAGAAATCCCACATCATTGTGGCGCTTTTTAAATTGGTTTTCGGAACTCTTTTCTGAGTATGAATAAAATCCGGGAATTTTTTTGCATCCTTAATAAAGAATACCGGTGTATTGTTTCCTACAAGATCCCAGTTCCCGTCTTCAGTATAAAATTTTAAGGCGAAACCTCTTGGATCCCTTGCGGTGTCTGCACTTCCTTTTTCACCTCCCACCGTGGAAAATCTTGCGAACATTCTGCACGAGTTTCCTACTTTTGAAAACAGTTTTGCTTTCGTGTACTGGCTGATATCATGCGTTACGGTGAAAGTTCCGTACGCTCCGCTTCCTTTGGCATGCACAATCCTTTCAGGAATTCTTTCCCTAACGAAATGCGCAAGATTCTCCTGAAGAATAAAGTCCTGCAGCAATACCGGGCCTCTTGGTCCTACCGTCTGTGAATCCTGATGTTCAAAATAAGGTGCGCCGTTACTTAAGGTTAATTTTTTAGAATCCATATAATTGATGATTTGAATAATTGTTTCTTTTTCCTAAATCCAGTGTAAAGGTAATGAATATCAAATTTACTTGAATTTTTAATTGCTAATAGCAAAAACGTTATATCTTTGTAATAGATAATATTAATCAAATGAACATTCAGCAACTGGAGTATCTTATCGCTGTAGATAAGTATAAACATTTTGGTAAGGCCGCTCAGGCGTGTTTTATTACCCAACCTACGTTAAGTGCCATGATACAGAAATTTGAGGATGAACTGGATGTAAAGGTTTTCGACAGAACTACCCACCCGATCCGTACCACGGATGTAGGTCTTCAGATTATTGATCAGGCAAAGGTAATTATCGAGTCTGTCAATGAGCTGAAAAACAAAGCCAACCTTTTGAACAATATTTTAGGAGGTACCATCAATCTGGGAATCATTCCTACCGTTTCTTCTTTCATCCTGCCAACGGAAATTTTCAAATTCCTTGAAGATAATCCGAAAATTCAGATGAATGTAAAAGAAATGACAACTGATAATATTATTAAAGCTCTGAAAGCAGGAGAACTGGATGCGGGAATTATCTCTACTCCTTACGATACGGCTGATGAGTTTTATCAGGATTTCCTGTTCAACGAGGAGCTCATGATTTACAGCTCCAATACAGAGGCTAATAAAAAGAATTCTTACATCATTCCGGAAGATCTGAATGTGGAGAAAGTATGGCTGCTTGAAGAAGGAAACTGCCTGAGAAATCAGTTTGAAAATATCTGCCACCTGAAAGAAAATACCCTGAAGCCTAAAAATTTGGATTTCCTGGCTTCCAATATCCAGACTCTGGTACACATGGTTGATAAAGTAGGAGGAATAAGTATTCTTCCGGAACTGGCATTGAGCCAGCTTTCAGAAGAGCAGAAGAAAAATGTCTTCAGATTCAAAAAGCCTTTCCCTTACAGAGAAATCAGTATTATTTATTATAAGCCTACATTTAAGCAAAAGATTATTGATGAATTGTCACATTCTATCAAAACTTCTTTAGAGCTTAAGCTGAATTACCACGAAAGTCCGAAAGAATTTGTAAGCATTAAGCCTCAGTAATCGAAATGCTTTAAAGTGATAGAAATCATCAATTTAAATAAAATTGTAATTAGTAAACAAAATTTTTGAGTATTAGGAAAATAGTACTTAAATTTGCTGACGTTTATTACGAGGAAAAATTTGACCTGATTGCAACCTCTATAAAAAAATGCTAAAACAGTATTCTTTTTTCTGGGCAATTTCATTCATATTTTTCGCAAACACTATTTTAAATCTTTAAAAACAAAAGAATTATATGTCTTATTTATTTACATCTGAATCAGTTTCAGAAGGACATCCGGATAAAATTGCCGACCAAATTTCCGATGCATTAATCGACCATTTCTTAGCCTATGATAAAGATTCAAAAGTAGCATGTGAAACTCTTGTAACTACCGGACAGGTGGTATTGGCAGGAGAAGTAAAATCAGATGCTTACCTTGATGTACAGACTATTGCCAGAGAAGTAATCAACGGTATCGGATATACAAAAGGAGAATATATGTTCAATGGAGACTCGTGTGGAGTTATTTCTGCAATCCATGAACAGTCGCCAGATATCAACCAGGGTGTTGACAGAGCAGTAAATGATGAGTCTTTTGAAGCTAAAGCAAATGCACAGGGCGCCGGAGACCAGGGAATGATGTTCGGGTATGCCACTAATGAAACGGCTAATTATATGCCGCTTGCACTGGATCTTGCCCACACGATCCTTAAAGAACTTTCTGCTATCAGAAGAGAAAATAAGGAGATCACTTATCTTCGTCCGGATGCAAAAAGCCAGGTAACGATTGAGTATTCTGATGATCATAAGCCTATCAAAATTGATTCTATTGTAGTTTCTACTCAGCACGATGATTTTGGTACGGAAGAAGAAATGTTGAACAAGATTCGTGAGGATATTAAAAATATTCTGGTTCCAAGAGTTGTTGCACAGCAAACTGAAGAAATCAAAGCTTTATTCAACGATCAGATCAAATATCACATCAATCCTACAGGGAAATTTGTAATCGGAGGACCTCACGGAGATACCGGCCTTACAGGTAGAAAAATCATCGTAGATACTTACGGTGGTAAAGGAGCTCACGGTGGTGGTGCTTTCTCTGGAAAAGATCCTTCTAAAGTAGACAGAAGTGCTGCGTATGCAACAAGGCATATTGCTAAAAACCTGGTGGCGGCAGGAGTAGCGGATGAAGTTCTGGTACAGGTTTCTTATGCCATTGGAGTAGCTGAGCCTTGTGGTTTATATATCAATACTTACGGAACTGCAAAAGTGGACCTTCATGATGGGGAAATCGCGAAAAAAGTTTCTGCTATTTTCGATTTAAGACCTTATGCTATTGAGCAGAACTTAAAATTAAGGAACCCTATTTATCAGGAAACAGCTTCTTACGGGCACATGGGTAAAGAGCATTATGTAGCTGATAAAACTTTTAATAAAGGTCATAAGAATGAGATTACGTTAAAAGATCTTGAGTTCTTTACCTGGGAGAAACTTGACAAAGTAGAGGAAATTAAAGCCGCTTTTGGAATTTAATTTCTCTTTAAAGAATAATAATGAACTGCTTTATCTTTGGATAAGGCAGTTTTTTTTAATTTTACACCTTAATAATATAGAAAGATGATGAATTTTAGAACTGTAGTTGCCGCCCTGTCTCTGTTTTTGCTAAGTACATTAGTAAAAGCTCAATATACCATGCATAAAATGATCAGTGTCGGGTATACTTACCAGAATCAAAGTTTTGGTGAAGTAGGAGGGAAATTACTTTTTCTTAAAAATGATGATGTAATTTACAGATTGGGAGGTTCTGCCATGATGGGATCTGTGGATTCCAAATTTGCTATTATGCCGAAACTGCAGGCAGATGTACTTCTTAATTTTGAAAAGAATGTAGACTTCTATCACTCTTATTATTTTTTAGCAGGCGTTGAAGGGACCAATAAATACATTGCTCCTAAAATAGGAGTTACCTTATTCGGGATGCTGGATCTCACCGGAGGATATGCTTTTCCTGTTGGAGATACCCGTCTGAACGGAAAAGAGATGAAAGGGCTTAATATTAATTTTACATTAAATATTCCTACCGTATTCATTCATGATATATTTAAATGATTTTTTTTAGATTTTTCTCTATAAAATTTAATAATAGGTTAACAGTTATTAAAAAATTATTATATTTACATCATAATAATTTGTACCGCCTATAGAAGAGACTCTACTCTAGAACTGTTTTGTTTACACAGCAAAGGCCAGAAGAAATATCTGGAGGAATACCTGTCTGCAAATATTTATATTGAGAAGAGTTATGAAATCAAAATCGGATAGTTTACTAATTTCCCTTTACCAGAAAGGTGATGAGGCGGCCTTGTCAACCCTCATACACCGACATCAGAGAGAGCTTTTTACATTCATTTTTTACAAAATTAATGATGAAGATTTGGCCAATGATATCTTTCAGGATACATTCATGAAAATCATTGTGATGCTAAAAGAAGGACGCTATAATGAAGAAGGTAAATTTATTCTTTGGGCGAAAAGAATTTCTCACAATTTAATCATCGATCATTTCAGATCAAAAGCAAAGAATATCAAAGTTTCGGAAACTACTTTTGAAACTGATGAATATTCTATTTTTGATTTAATCAGAGAACCGTCAGAAAATATTGAAGATCAGCTGGTAACCAATCAGATTCAGGAGGATCTTCTGAGGATGCTGCAGTTTTTGCCGCAAAATCAACAGGAAGTAATCAAACTGAGGTTTTTCGATGGTTTAAGCTTCAAAGAAATTGCAGATCATACAGAGATGAGTATTAATACAACTTTAGGAAGAGTACGATATGCACTGATCAACCTGAGAAAAATCATGGACGAAAATAATATAATATTAACGAGATAAATAATATTTCAGAAAATTTCACGTTTTAAAGAAAACATACTTCGCCTATGAAAAAAAATGATTCTTTAAAAGTGAAAACTTTGAAACCTAAGAAACAAACAATTGATTTTTTGCTGAATTTTTCTAAAAGCCTTGAGATTGTGAAAAGCAAGAGCAAAAATTATCCTATTACAAAAAATTAAAATTATTAACTTTGTGCTGTATGAAAATGCAGCACGTTTTTTTTGACCTGGATAATACACTCTGGGATCATCGCAGAAATGCCTATCTCACCATCAAAGATCTTTTTGAAAAACAGGAAATTACTTTAAAGTATCATATTAACTTTGAAGAGTTTCATTCTGTGTATCACGACATCAACGAAGAGTTGTGGGAAAAGATCAGGGACGGGATTATTGGCAAAGAGTATCTGAGAGAACACCGTTTTTATGATTCATTCAAACATTTCGGAATAGATAATAAAGAGCTTGCCCTTTATTTTGAAGAACATTTCCTGGATAATATTGTGAGCCATAACGAACTGGTAGAAGGAGCAGAGGATGTTCTGGAATATTTGAAAGCTAAAAACTATACATTACACATTATTTCCAATGGGTTTCAGGAAGTGACGGAAAGAAAATGTACGCTTTCCGGAATCGCTCCTTATTTTACAACAATTACCAGTGCAGATGCCGTGGGAGTGAGAAAGCCTAATCCATGGATTTTTGAATACTCGCTGGGACTTTCTGAAGCCAGAAAAGAAGAAAGTATCCTGATTGGTGACGACTGGATTGCAGATGCCATGGGAGCAACAGACTTCGGAATGGATGCTATTTTCTTTGATGTCTATAAAGAAGATAAACAGAAGGAAGGTTTAAAAGCCATTACCCATCTTCAGCAGATTAAGGAATACTTATAAAAAATGAAAGACATTAAAGTCTATACTGTAAAAGCCATTAAGATCATCTTAGTGGTTTTTTTTTTGCTTTTTAAATATTTTCTAAAAATTAATGCAGACATCTGTAATCATCTGTGGTCAAATTTAAACTTTACCGTATTTATTTTTTACCGAAATCATTTTCCCAATTCTTTCCCAAATTGATTAGGAAATTTGCTCCATAATACTAACAGAAAAAATTAAATCGTATGAAAAATGTAAAGAAAATCACCGGAGTATTAATGATTGTTTTTTTATTAATCGGAGGCTTAGTTTCCGCACAAGACAGAGCAATCACAGCAAACCAGTTACCCAAAACAGCTAAAAACTTTCTTGCAATTCATTTTAAAGGCATCCCTGTAAACTCTGCAATAGAAGACAGAGAAATTTATGGAGTAGATGAATACAAAGTATATCTGACTAATGGAATGAAAATGGAGTTCGACAGCAGCGGAAACTGGAAAGAAGTGGATGGTAAACACCAGAAAATCCCATATGGTTTCATCCCTGCATCGATCAGAAATTACAGCACAAAGAATTTTCCCAATACCTACATCATCAAGATCGAAAAGAAAAGATGGTCTTATAAGGCAGAACTTTCCAATGGACTGGAGCTTGAATTCGACCGAAACGGGAATTTTAAAAAAATCGATGATTAACATTTAACCGAATACAAACACTCAATATTAATTACTATGGTCAACTGGAATGTAATAAACAGCAACGGAAGAAAGATTTCTTCTGCTCAGATTAGAAAGAATATGGTTTCATTTATGACAAGGAATCATCCTTGCAGCATCATTGACTCTATTGAAAAAAAATACAGTGCCTATAAAATTCATTTAATGAATGGTCTGTGTCTTGTTTTTGATGCAGACGGCCGGCATGTGAAATCAAATTAGATGATTCATGAAAAAGAACCTGAAGGAAGGAGGTAGAGAGAATTTCCATTTTGTAGATTTCTTATCGGTAATTTACCATATCACCCTTATATTGATGATATTATCGTAGACTTTCAGATGTGTATCTCTATCTAAGGCTTCCTCCTTATAATTTCCTATATTTGATATAAGTAAACCATGCAGCAGAGCATATAGATCCGGAATATGAAGATTTTAATAGTAGAAGATGAACCCGAACTGAAAGATACCGTACAGAAATTTCTGGAGGCAGAACACTTCATTGTAGAGTATGCAGAAAATTACAGTGGCGGACTGGAGAAAATTATTTCTTACGAATACGACTGTATTTTACTGGATATCATGCTGCCTGATGGAAACGGAATCGATCTGCTGAAAGAGATCAAAAAAATGCACAAGAAAGATCCTGTGATCATCCTTTCTGCCAAAGACTCAGTAGATGATAAGGTGGCCGGGCTGGAAATAGGAGCGGATGACTATCTTGCAAAACCTTTCCACCTTGCGGAGCTCATGGCCAGAATCAGGTCTGTGATCAGAAGGAAAAATCAGGATGGAGAAAATATCATCCGCTACAAAAATATCAGCATTGACCCGGAGAACAGAACGGTGAAAGTAGGTGATGAAGAGCTTGTTCTTAACCGTAAAGAATATGACCTTTTGTATTATTTTGTTATTCATCCGGAGAAGACCTTACAGAAAACAACACTGGCGGAAGCCATCTGGGGAGATTATATCGATCAGGCAGACAGTCTGGATTTCATTTATTCCCAGATTAAAAATCTTCGTAAAAAGCTGAAAACCCTACATGCAGAGGCCGATTTCCAGGCGGTGTACGGAATAGGATATAAATTGATCTGATGAAAACTTCATTAAAATATTACACGATAAAGTACCTGATCATGATCCTGCTGCTGATTATAGCAGTGTGGGCAGGTCTTTTTTATGCCTACATTCTGGATGAAGTACACGATAATGTAGATGATGGCTTAAGAGATAGAAAAATACAGATTATTAAAGCTGTTTATCTTAATCCTCAGCTTTTGAAGAATAATGAATTTGGATTCAATGAATTTAAAATCAATCCGATCAAAGCCGGAGATTATCAGAATAAAAGCAGGTTGTACAATAAGATGTATTATATGGAATATGATGATAAAGATCAGCCTTACAGGGTTCTGGAAGCCGACTTTATTGATCAGTTCAAAGGGCATCAGCGGCTTGTTATCAGGACTTCAACGGTAGAAGAAGACGAATTGATATACGATCTCACAACAGCCTTAATAGTACTTTACATTCTTTTGGTGATAAGTATCGTAGCTGTTAACGGATATCTTCTTAATAAGGCGATGAGACCGTTCTATCAGATATTGGATAAACTTAAAAAATATCAGTTTGGAATTCCTTTTTCCCAGGAAAAACAGAGCTATAAGATCACCGAGTTTGAAGAATTAAATGTAGAAATCAATGAAATGATTGAACGTAATGAACTGGTTTTCTATCAGCAGAAACAGTTTATTGAAAACGCTTCCCATGAACTTCAGACCCCTTTGGCTATCGTGATCAATAAAATTGATCTTATGATTCAGAATGATGATTTAGATAAAAAGAATCTCAATTTTCTTACTGAAGTGAAAAACGACCTGAGAAGAATGGTTGGACTTAATAAATCCTTACTCATGCTTTCCAGGATTGAAAACAGCCAGTTTAATAAAACTTCAGACGTTGATTTTAACAGAAGGATCACCCAGCTTGTTCAGAATTATGAAGACTTTATTGCCTTCAAAAAAGTAGAGGTCAGCATTATTGAGAAAGGAAAATTTGTTGCTGATTTTAATCAGGATCTGGCAGATATTCTTTTATCCAACCTTCTTAAAAATGCAGTTAAATATAACCATCAGGAAGGAATTTTAAACATTATCGTAGAAAATAACCGGATAACATTTCAAAACAGCGGAAGTGCTGAACCTTTAGATAAATCCAGAATCTTTAACCGTTTCTATAAACAGGGTTCAGATCATACTTCTACAGGATTAGGGCTGTCTATCATCAAAACCATTATTAAACAATATCCAGGCTGGGATATTAATTATGAATATGGAGATCAGATGCATTACTTTATTCTGACAAAGAATAATGTCCATTAATAATACTTTATATCAATAGAAAAAGCCTTTCAAACGAAAGGCTTTCTTATGTTTAAAACTCAGATTAAAATCCTAAGCTTGTTCTTACTCTTTTCAGCGTTTCCAGCGCTATAGGTCTGGTTTTCTCTGCTCCCTGTTGAAGTTTTGCTTCGAGCTCATCGAGATTGTTCATATAATAAGTGAACGTTTCTCTTTCCTTCTCAAAACGTACCAGAATAAGATCCAGAAGTTCTTTCTTAGCATGTCCGTATCCGAAGTTTCCGGCAAGATATTTTGCTCTTAATTCTTCAGTCTGTTCAGGCGTAGCAATCAGCTGATAAATCTGGAATGTTTTGTCCGTATCAGGATCCTTAGGTTCTTCTAAAGACTTAGAATCTGATTCAATGCTCATCACCTGTTTTTTCAGCTCCTTTTCAGGTAAGAAAATGTTGATGATATTTCCTCTTGATTTTGACATTTTCTGTCCGTCTGTCCCGGGAACATATTTAGTGTCCTCCTGAAGTTCAGATTGTGGAAGAACAAGAATTTCACCCATCTGGTTGTTGAATCTTGAAGCTACATCTCTTGCAAATTCCAGGTGCTGAAGCTGATCTTTTCCTACAGGTACAATTTCAGCATCATACAATAAAATATCTGCAGCCATCAGAATAGGGTAAGTAAACAAACCTGCATTTACATCCTGAAGCCTGTCTGCTTTATCCTTAAATGAATGAGCTAATGTTAATCTTTGATAAGGAAAAAAACATGATAAATGCCAAGAAAGTTCACAGGTTTCAGCGATATCACTTTGTCTGTAGAAATATGTTTTTTCAGTATCTAATCCACAAGCAAGCCAAGCCGCAGCAATCTCGTAGGTATTTTGTCTTAAAGTCTGCGCATCTTTTATCTGGGTAAGTGTGTGAAGATTCGCAATAAATAAAAATGATTCATTTCCTTCCTGCTTGGATAGTTCGATAGCAGGAATAATGGCCCCTAATAAATTTCCAAGATGAGGTGTTCCGGTGGCTTGAATGCCGGTAAGAATTCTTGACATTTGTTTACAATTTATATTAAAAATTAATGAACAGCAAATTTACGAGGTTTGCCGGGAATAATGAAAGATAAAAGATAAAAGATAAAAGATAAAAGATAAAAGATAAAAGATCTTGTCATTTAAAATTCAATAGGGGGGATAACTCTGAGCGGAGCCGAAGAAAGCCCAGCCATCTTAAAATACAATATCCATTGGCTTTGCCAAGATCTACCAATCCGGATAATCTATCTATCTTTCCCCAATCATCTGAAAGCTCTTCGCAATCCGTGGAAAAATATTAAGGAATAACAATTTTTTCCCCTCCAAATTTCGGTTCTACTCCAAAAAGAAGATCCCAATAGGCTTTAGCTTTTGCCAGATACTCTCTCAAATTGGTTTTTAAGCCCGCATACTTATTCACATCCTCTGCGTTATATCCAAAGGCATCCATTCCATTTTTTCTGGCCAGAAAAACAGCTCTTTCATTATGGAATTTCTGGGAGATAATGACCAGTTTCGTTTGACCGAAAATGTCTTTTGCTCTTATTACAGAATCCAGTGTTCTGAATCCGGCATGGTCTAAAATAATTTTATCATGATGAACTCCTTGCTGCATCAATGCCAGCTGCATATCTTCGGGCTCATTATAATCTTTGGTGCTATTGTCACCACTAACGATGATGTATTGTATTTTTCCGCTTTTGTATAAATCGGCAGCAGCCTTAATTCTGTTGTAGAAATAAGCATTTGGGGTTCCGTTGTTCAGAAGTTTTCCGGTTCCCAGTAATAAGCCGGTTTTTGATTCCGGTACATCAGCAATATTGTTGGAAAAAAATGGTGCACTGTCTTTTTTGATACTGTAATTTGCCCAGGCAACAAAAATAATTCCTGCAACCATAAGAAGCAGGAAAAATTTAATAATATTTTTGATTATTTTATTCATCTGAAAATAGATCTTTTAAAATTCCAAACCGTTTGGAAAAGCTTTTTTTCTGAATATTAATAAGAACGCAGCCCCTACCGTAATAGCAGAATCGGCAACATTGAAAATATATTTGAAGAACTCAATATGTTTTCCTCCGATCAAAGGCCAGCTGTCAGGAACGTACCAGTCTACTACAGGAAAATGAAGCATATCCACCACACATCCTTTCATAAAGGTGGAATATCCGTGCCCGAAAGGAACGATTTTAGAAATGCCGCCATAGCCAATCCATCGGTCAGTGCTGGCATCATAAACAGTTCCGCTGTCGAAGATCATTCCGTAGAACATTCCATCAATAAGATTTCCGATAGCTCCTGCAAAAATAATCGCCATTGGAACTAAAAGATAATTGGATGCTCCTTCTTTCAGCCATTTTCTGAACATATAGATCATCCCTCCGATCAGGAATACTCTTAAGATAACCAGAAAATATTTTCCGATAATTCCTCCGAAATGAAATCCGTACGCCATTCCAGGATTTTCAACAAAAGTTTTGTTAAAGAAACCATTGATGACAGGAATACTCTCATTCAGTTCAAAATGAGTTTTGATATAAATTTTTGAAGCTTGGTCAATGAACAACACTAAAAATGTTATTGCTAAGATCTTTTTCATTACTGTCCTTTAGGTTTTGAAGGCTTTGATGCCGGCTTTACATTTTTATTATCGCTTGCTTTCCTGACTACTTTCTGTCCATTGAATGAGCTCTTAACATGAGCTTTTTCAAATTTAATCCCCATTTCCTTCAGAACACTTTTCAGTGCACTCAGCTCCATAGAATTTTTAGGATGTACTATGATAGATTCCATTTCTTATATTTATTTTTTTACATTTTGGACAATTCATCCAGCCTTTTTCTGTCTTTCTCAGACAAATCATTCACTCCGTTTTTGCCCATCTTACTCAAAAGTCTGTCGATTTCTTTCTCCCGCTCGCGTTTATCAGAATTGAATTGATCATCAATGGTATAATTATAATTTTTTTTCTGATCAGGGAAGAATCTGCTTCTGATCCATTCTCTGTTGAAAAATAATATAACTGCGGTAATGATCACTCCCAAAATTAATAATTCGTTCATGGGTATACATTAAAAATTAGGTTTATAAAGTATCCGTAAATACGTTATAAACCCAATGTTATTTTACAAACCTTACGGTTATTTTTGCATGTTTTTCGCTTCGATGCTCAGCGTAGCGTGAGGAACGGCTAAAAGTCTTTCCTTAGGAATCAGCTTTCCTGTTACTCTGCAAACACCATACGTTTTATTTTCGATTCTGATCAAAGCATTTTTAAGATCACGCACGAATTTTTCCTGTCTTCCTGCCAAAATAGAATTCTGTTCTTTGCTCAACGTTTCTGCTCCTTCCTCAAAAGCTTTGAAAGTAGGAGACGTATCATCAGTACCATTATTCTGGTCATTGATAAAACTTTCTCTGATAAGCTGAAGATCCTTTTCTGCTTTTTCTATTTTTTCTTTAATGATCGCTTTAAATTCCTGTAAATCAGCATCGCTGTATCTAACTCTTTCGTCTGACATATTCTTTCTCTTTTTTAATAAAATTATGAAATGGAATTTGAAATATAATAACTACAGGTTAATTTTTTTCAACATTTATCTTAAAATTAACCTCATCTATTTCGATTTCGTTAAAATTTAAAAGTGAAGATACAATTTCTATTTTATTTGACAAGACTTCGGAAGAAATATATTCCTCATTTTTCTTAATCTCATTCAGGAAAGGAGAACTTTCTTCCAATGTGATCGAAATTCTGTCTGTCAGTTCAAAGTCTTTATCTTTTCGCAGGTTCTGAATTCTGTTGATGAATTCTCTTGCGATCCCTTCAGATTTTAACTCATCGGTTAACGTCAAATCTAATGCCACAGTTGTTTTTCCATCGGAAGTTACTGTCCATCCCGGGATATCTTTTGTAGAGATTTCCACATCATCAAGAGTGATCTCATATCCCTGAACGTCTATTCTTCCTTCTTTTTCAAGACCGGCAATCTGTTCTGCACTAAGATTAGCAATCTCTGCACCTACCACCTTCATATCTTTTCCTAATTTAGGACCAAGCGCTTTGAAGTTCGGTTTTATCTGTTTTACAATTAAATGGGATGCTTCTTCAGCATTGATTAACTGTAATTCTTTCACGTTCACTTCCTGCTTGATCAGATCTGCAACTGCAAGAATCTGCTCTTCTGTTTTAGAATCCAGTACAGGAACCAATACTTTTTGTAAAGGCTGACGAACTTTTACATTTTCTTTCTTTCTCAATGAGAAAACCATACTTGTAATGTTCTGTGCCAAATGAGTCTTTTCAACCAGATCCTGATCGATTAAACTTTCATCAGCCACCGGGAAGTCTGTAAGGTGTACAGATTCACAGTTTTCCTTACCTGTTACTTTATTTAAATCCTGATACAACTGATCCATGAAGAACGGTGCAATAGGAGCGGATAATTTTGCTACTACTTCAAGACAGGTGTATAGAGTCTGGTAAGCGGAGATTTTGTCATCAGAATAGTCTCCTTTCCAGAAACGTCTTCTGCATAATCTTACATACCAGTTACTCAGGTTATCGTTCACAAAAGTACTGATCGCTCTTGCTACTCTTGTCGGCTCATAATCTTCGTAGAATGCTTTCACCTCCTTGATCAGAAGATTAAGCTCAGAGAGGATCCATCTGTCGATTTCCGGACGGTTTTCCACTTCTTTTTCCGAATAGTTGAAGCCATCCACATTCGCATACAAAGCGAAGAATGAATAGGTATTGTAAAGGGTTCCGAAGAACTTTCTTCTTACTTCGTCGATTCCTTCAATGTCAAACTTCAGGTTTTCCCATGGGTTGGCATTGGAGATCATATACCAACGCGTAGCATCCGGTCCGTATACAGCAAGTGTTTCAAACGGATCTACTGCATTTCCTAAACGTTTTGACATCTTCTGTCCGTTCTTGTCCAGAACAAGACCGTTACTCATTACATTTTTATAAGCAACTGAATCAAATACAGCCGTTCCGATTGCGTGAAGCGTATAGAACCATCCACGCGTCTGGTCAACACCTTCTGCGATAAAATCAGCCGGGAATGCTTTATTATTGTCGATTAATTCTTTGTTTTCGAAAGGATAATGCAACTGGGCATAAGGCATAGACCCTGAATCGAACCAAACGTCGATCAGGTCGCTTTCACGCTTCATTGCTTTTCCTGAATCAGAAACCAATACCACTTTGTCAACCACGTTTTTGTGAAGATCCACAAGCTCATAGTTAGACTCTGCCATATTTCCGATGATGAAACCTTTGAACGGGTTTTCAGTCATCAGCCCTGCTGCAATTGATTTCTCGATTTCGTTATAAAGTTCTTCTACAGAACCTATGATTTTTTCTTCTTTCAGATCATCTGTTCTCCAGATCGGCAATGGAATACCCCAATATCTTGAACGGGATAAGTTCCAGTCGTTTACATTTTCCAGCCAGTTAGCAAAACGTCCTTCACCCGTAGCTTTTGGCTTCCAGTTGATGTCTTTGTTTAAATTAACCAGTCTGTCTTTTACAGCAGTCATTTTCACAAACCATGAATCCAACGGGTAATACAATACCGGTTTATCTGTTCTCCAGCAGTGTGGATAGGAGTGAACATATTTCTCTACTTTGAAAGCCTTGTTCTCCGTTTTCAATAAGATGGCAAGTTCTACATCCCATGATTTCTCAGGAGCAGTTCCTTCGTCGTAATATTCGTTTTTGATATAAGTTCCGGAGAATACCTCAGGAACATTTTCTCCTTTGATGAATTTCCCTTGTAAATCTACCAATGGTACAAGATTATCATTTTCATCTTTTACCAACATCGGTGGAACCTCAGGCTGAGCCATTTTAGCAACTCTCGCATCATCGGCACCAAAAGTAGGTGCTGTGTGAACGATACCTGTACCATCCTCAGTTGTTACGAAATCTCCCAGGATTACTCTGAATGCATTCTCAGGGTTGTCATTAGGTGTAAACCACGGAACTAATTGCTCATATCTTGTATCAACAAGCTTTTCTCCTGTAAATTCTTTTAGTATTCTAAAAGGGATTACTTTCGTTTCCGGAGTATAGTTGGCAAAATCTTCATCTGTACCTTCTGCGTATTTTTTACCGAAAACTTTAGGTAAAAGAACGCTGGATAAAACTACTGTTACAGGTTCAAATGTATATTGATTGAAAGTTTTAACTAAAACATATTCAATATCTCTCCCTACGGTAAGAGCTGTATTGGATGGAAGTGTCCATGGCGTGGTCGTCCATGCAAGGATATGAACATCTCCGTCAACATCATTGAATAATGCTGAAGAGTCTTTTTTCACTTTAAACTGAGCCACAACCGTTGTGTCCGAAACATCACGATAGGTTCCGGGCTGATTTAGCTCGTGAGAAGAAAGTCCTGTTCCTGCTTTTGGAGAGTAAGGCTGGATGGTGTAGCCTTTGTACAACAAATCTTTGCTATACAACTGCTTCAACAACCACCAAACGGTTTCCATATATTTTGACTTGTACGTGATGTACGGATCATCAAGGTCTACCCAATATCCGATTTTCTCCGTAAGGTTATTCCATACATCGGTATAACGCATTACTGCTTCACGACATGCTTTGTTATAGTCTTCAATAGAGATTTTTTTGCCAATATCTTCTTTCGTGATTCCTAACTCTTTTTCTACACCCAGTTCCACAGGAAGACCATGCGTATCCCAGCCTGCTTTACGGAAAACCTGCTTTCCGTTCTGAGTCTGGTAACGGCAGAAAATATCTTTCAATGCTCTTGCCATTACGTGGTGAATTCCAGGCATACCGTTTGCTGAAGGCGGACCTTCGTAAAAAACAAACTCAGGATTTCCCTGACGAATCTCAACACTCTTATTGAAGGTTTTATTTTGTTTCCAAAATTCCGCTACATTCTCTGCTACGTCAATAAGGTTGAGGTTTTTGTATTCTTTAAATTGGCTCATTGTAAATATCTCAATATCGTTGATTAATTAAGTCTGCAAATTTACTAAAATTTGTCGGTTTATAATATATGTTTTATTTAGGTAATTTCTATTAAAAAGTTCAATTTCAGAAATATAAATGGAGAAAGTGAGAAAAAGTGAATGGTGAATGGTCAATAAGTGAATTTTTCGGGTTGTATTTGATGTGAAATTTAATACAATTTATTCAATAGGAGCGGACAATTATCCTGAGCATAGTCGAAGGAACCCCCCTTAAATAATAAAAACAAATCCACCGGCTTTAGCCAACACCTACAACATAATCATCTGTGAAAATCTGTGAAATCTGCGGTCAAAAAAATAAGCATAACTTAAAAATTCGTATATTTAATTAGACGTATAAACCCAAATGCTGTATGAAAATCTTTTATTACCTGATGCTTTTGGTTTGTTTTATCAACACAGGCATTGTACAAGCTCAAAATAATTATCCACAAAATTATTTCAGAAACCCACTAAATATTCCCATGCAGCTTGCTGCCAATTTTGGTGCTGTGCGGACCAATCACTTTCACATGGGATTGGATCTGAGAACCAACAGCCAGGAAAATCTTCCGGTTCTTGCAGCCGCAGAAGGTTATGTGAGCAGAATAAAAGTAGAGCGGTACGGATTTGGAAATGCAGTGTACATCACTCATCCCAACGGCTATACCACGGTATATGCCCACCTGAATAAATACTTCAGTAAACTGGATGAATACGTAAAGAAAAAACAATATAAAGAGGAAAAGTGGGAACAGGATATTACTTTTCAGCCCGGACAGTTTCCTATGGAGAAAGGACAACAGATTGCTTTGAGTGGAAATACCGGAGGTTCGGCGGGTCCGCATCTGCACTTTGAAATAAGAGATACCAAAACAGAGGAATGCTTAAATCCGTTACTTTTTGGGTTTGCCATTCCTGACAATATTGCCCCGATTATTAGCGGATTGTATTGGTATGACAGACGTTTCAGTACTTATGAACCCGGTGCAAATAGTATTGCCGTAAAAAAAGCGGGAAATGCTTATACGGCTAATCTTGTTCAGGTGAGTTCTCCGGAGATAAGTTTTGCCATTAAAGCTGTAGATAAAGCCAATAAAGGATTTAATCTTGGTATTTATCAGACAGAACTGTTTATGGATGGCAATCTGATGTACAGTTTTAAAATTGATAAAATACATTACGACGATACCCGGTATATCAACGGCTGTATAGACTATACAAAATTCATCAGGGATAAAATGGGAATTCAGCACCTGTCTGATTTACCGGGAATGAAACTGCAGAATTATAGCCTTTCAGACTTAAGTGGGGTTATCAAACTTCAGGATGAGAATGTTCACACCATTGAAATCGTTCTGAAAGATGCCAAAGGAAATACAAGCCGCTTAACAACAAAAGTTCAGTTAAGTAAAACTTCAGAGAAAGTATCTCCAACAGGAAAAACGGTGATGCCTGATGAAGGGAAAACAATTGCAACCGGAAATGCGGAAATCAGCTTCAGTAAAAATGCCATCTATGATGTCGTAAATTTCAATGCTTATGAAAAACCGGATACAGATCCGGATGCTGTTTCAAATACCATTGTTTTGCATAGTCCATACATTCCCGTTCAGGATGAATATACTTTAAAGATAAAACCGAAAAGAAAATTAACCAATACAGAAAAAGACAAAGCTGTTATCCTCCTTGATTATGGCAGTGATAAAACCGTTGTCAAGGTAAAATGGAATGGTGACTGGGCAGAAGGGAAATTCAACAGATTGGGTACGGCGAAATTAGTGATTGACAATAATCTTCCATCCGTTTCATCAGGCTGGGCAGAAGGAGCGTTGGTTAATAGCAGTTCATTACTTTTAAAGGGAACAACGAAAGTGGGTGATATTGTATCATTTCGTGCCGAACTGGATGGTAAATGGCTGAGGTTTGCAAGAGTAAAAGATAATTTTGTCTACATTTTTGATGAAAAATGCCCGAAAGGAAGTGGTTCTCATAGTTTAAAAGTAACAACTATCAATACTGCCGGGAATACCAATACACAAACTTTTACGTTTAGGAGATAATTCATCTTTTAATACTTGAATCTTTAAATCTTTTAATTTTAATTAGATAAATTTGCCTTTTAAAAAATTAAAATCATTGGAATTTCATCCGTCAATCGAGAAAGCAGGGATTCAGGAAATCAAAATATTTCAGGAAGAAAAACTTCATGAGCTTTTGGCTTATCTTGAAGCTCATTCGCCGTTTTATCAGAAACTGTTCAAAGAAAATAATATTACTATAGAGGATATTCGTACTTTGGAAGATCTTCAGAAGATTCCTACCACCACAAAGAATGATCTCCAGCAGTATAATCATGATTTTTTCTGCATAACACCGGATAAAATTGTGGATTACAGCACCACTTCCGGAACATTGGGAGATCCGGTGACTTTCGGATTGTCCGACAGTGATCTGGAAAGGCTTGCATACAATGAAGCGATATCTTTCGCATGTGCAGGAATTCAGAAAGGAGATGTTGTGCAGATGATCACCACCATAGATAAAAGATTTATGGCTGGACTTGCCTACTTTTTGGGCTTACGGAAAATGGGTGCCAGCGTAGTAAGAATGGGACCGGGAATTCCTGAACTGCAATGGGATTCTATCTTCAGATACAAACCCAGATATCTGATCACTGTTCCTTCTTTTCTGTTGAAAATGATTGATTATGCGGAAAAACATGGATTGGATTATAAAAATTCCGGTGTTTACGGTGCTGTTTGTATTGGAGAAAGTATCAAAAATCAGGATTTTACAGATAATATTCTTTCACAGAAAATCAAAGAAAAATGGGACATCAAACTCTTTTCCACCTATGCCTCTACGGAAATGAGTACTGCCTTTACAGAATGTGAATTCCAGATCGGAGGACATCACCATCCGGAACTGATTATTACAGAAATTCTGGATGACGATGGCAATCCTGTGAAAGAAGGAGAAAGCGGAGAACTTACGATTACGACTTTGGGAGTGGAGGCCATTCCTTTGTTGAGGTTTAAAACCGGAGATCTTGTAAAAGCCCATTATGAACCATGTCAGTGCGGAAGAAATACAATGAGATTAGGACCTGTTGTAGGAAGAAAGCAGCAGATGATCAAATATAAGGGAACAACATTGTATCCTCCTGCCATGAATGATATTTTGAATGATTTTAATAATATCTTATGCTACCAGATTGTGATTCAGGCCAACGAAATCGGACTTGATGAGATTATCATTAAACTGAGTACAGAAGCAGATCATGAAGGGTTTGTCAATGAAGTAAGAGACCACTTCCGTGCAAAACTGAGAGTAAGTCCTAAAATTGAAATCATAGACTTTGATATTCTTTCTAAAGCAGTTTTTAATCCAAACAGCAGAAAACCGATTAATTTTATTGATTTACGTTGATCTGCTTTTCTTAAAAATTAATATTATTCTTTTTATTTTACACTTATTCCGGCTTAAATTAGCCGGATTTTTTCTTACTAGATCAATAAAATGTCTTTTTTACGAAAATCCGTTATTTAGAGTCTTATTGAGTAATTTTACGGGAATTAAACATAAAAAAATGGAAAAAAAATTAATTCTGATGGCTGGCTTAACTATAGGCCTTGCATTCGTATCATGTAAAAAACAAGGTAATGAACTTGAAAAAGAACTCTCGGCAGCACATGCTAAATTGAAATCTGATCATAGCAAATTAGAAACAGCTCATTCGGTAATGGAAAAAGAACATGCTGCTTTTACCAGTATTCATCACCTGCAGAATGAACCTGCTACCAGTGAGCATAACAAAATTGAAGCTTTGCATAAGAATATTCTGCAGCAGCATGCAGACCTGCTTTCCAGGCATTCTGAAATTATAAAAAAGCATGATGAATTGGAGAGAAAGCATGCAACTGAAAATTTTGACATCAATCAATTGAAAGCTGATCATGATCAAATGATGAAAGAGGATGAAGAACTGATAAGGGAGCATACAAAAATGACAGAAGATCATACAAAAATGATGGCAGAAGATGCTAAGATAAAAAAAGAAGATAAATTGAAATAATTTTGTACAAAAACGGTCTGAACTTTCAGGCTGTTTTTTTACGGTTACTTATCAATAAAAGTAAATATCTTTGGGCGCTTAAATAAAAACTAATTTAAAAAATATGAGAAAATTATTGTTATTGCTGTTCATGGCAATTGGAGTGGTAGCTTTTGCCCAAAATCAAATTAAAGTTGAGTCCGGAAATTTTGATTTTTTAAAAGATCAAAACGAAGTGAATGTTCAGTTGGTGTTTGATAATGCAGCCTATCAGGAGAAGAACATGACGGAAGCTCAATACCTGGAAAACAGGAAAGCGGATATTACAGCCAAAAAAAGCGAAGCTGTATGGAAAAACTGGATTTATCAGTGGGGACAGTTTAAAAATTCTGAGTATTTGGACTATTTCCTTAAAGGCATAAATGGGAAATCCAAAAAAGTAGTTTTCAAAAAGGATGCAAAGACAAAATACACGCTGATTATTGATGCAAAATGGATTTATGCCGGCTGGTATGGCGGAATGATAGGTTCTCAGGAAGCAAAATTAACAGCAGATATGAAGTTTGTGGAAACTGATGATCCTTCGAAAGTAGTGATGAGATTACAAGCAGATAAAATAGGAGGCAAGCAAATGAATAAAGAATTTGCATGGGAATACGGAAGAATAGCTGCAGCCTATGAAGTTACCGGAAAAAAATTGGGAAAGGAAATCAAAGAAGTTATAAAATAAACAAAAACGGTCTGAATTTTTCAGACCGTTTTTATTATGCTTGATTTTGCTGCTCCTGTTTTTCCAGCTTGATCAGGTTCGCAAGGTTTTTAATTACCGTATCGTGCTTTCTCACAAAAGGATTGTCTTTATTCCAGACATAGCCTGCTAAAACAGCACAGATCTTTTTCTTTACATCCGGATTTTCTGGCTGATGGAAGAATAGCTCCTGCAGATTTCCGGTATACCATTCTTTTACATAGGTGGTGAAAACATCCACTCCGTATAAAATGTAGTCTGTGTATTCCCTTTGCCAGTCGATTTTTTCTCCGTTTAATTGTCTTAGCGCCAGTTTTGCGGCCAGCATTCCGGATTCTGTGGCAAAAGCCATTCCGGAAGAAAATACCGGATCAAGGAATTCAGAGGCATTTCCTGTTAAGGCAAATCCGTCTCCAAATAAACTTTTAACCGAACAGGAATAATCTTTCAGATGTTTAGGTTCAAAAAGGAAATCTACGTTTCCAAAACGTTTTACATAATATTCAGAAAGAGAAATCGCTTTTCTTAAAGCTTCCATTGTATCTCCGTTTTCAGACAATTTGTCGATATATTCAGTAGGCCCTACAATTCCTAAACTTGTGTTTCCGTTGGAAAAAGGAATTACCCAAAGCCATACTTCAGTTTCAATGATGTCAAAAGAAATTAAAGTTCCTTCTTCTCCCGGTTCTCTGTTGATATCATTTACATGAGAGAAAATCGCAGAGTGAGGTGATAATTTTGAAGGTTTTTCAAGATCAAGCAGGCGAGGCAGTACTCTTCCGTATCCGCTGGAATCGATAACAAACTTAGCGTGGATCTCTTTTGTTTCTCCATCCTTGTTTCTTACCGTAGTTATAGAATCTGTCCCGTCAAATTTGATATCTATCACTTCAGTTTCAAACTCAAGATCAATTCCTTTGTTAATGACTTCCTGAGCAAGTGTATTATCAAAATCAGCTCTTGGAACCTGCCAGGTCCAGTCCCAGCCTTCCCCGAATTTGTTGCTGAAATCAAAAATGCAGACTTCCTCACCACGAAGGAAACGAGCCCCAAGCTTTTTTTCAAAGCCCATTTTGTCTAATGCAGGGAAAAGTCCGGCCTCCTCAAAGTGGTCCATTACCCTTGGAATTAAGCTTTCTCCAACTACGAGTCTGGGGAATTTTGTTTTTTCAACTACTTTTACGCTGACGTTATTGTTCTTCAGGTACGAAGAAGACACGCATCCGGAGGGTCCGGCTCCGATTACAAGAACGTCAACAAATTCTTTGCTCATCTTTGATTTTTTATTTTAATAATAACTTTTATCTTTGCCGCAAAATTAGTGACAAATAATTAATATTTTACAAAATTATCAACTATTACTTTTAATTGATGAAAATAAATAACTTTTTAGAACTGAAAGACTTTCAAAAAATTATCATTGAGAATGAAAAAATAGAACTGGATGAATCACTTTTATCAAGAGTGGATAAAAGTTTTCAGTTTTTAAAAGAGTTTTCAAAAAATAAAGTAATATATGGTGTGAACACCGGTTTTGGGCCCATGGCTCAGTTTAAAATCAGTGATGAAGACACCCACCAGCTTCAGTATAACCTGATCAGAAGCCATTCTTCAGGAATTGGAAATCCTTTACCTGCGGAAGAAGTAAAAGCGTGTATGCTGGCAAGATTGAATACCTTATCTTTAGGGAATTCAGGAGTGCACCAGTCTGTTATTTATCTGCTTCAGGAGCTGATCAACAGAGATATTACCCCATTGATCTTTGAACATGGAGGCGTAGGAGCAAGCGGAGACCTTGTTCAGCTGGCTCACCTGGCTTTGGTATTGATTGGAGAAGGAGAAGTTTTTTACAATGGAGAAAGAAAATCTACCAAAGAAGTTTTTGAAACAGAAGGCTTAGAACCGATCAAAGTAGAGATCCGTGAAGGACTTGCTTTAATGAACGGAACTTCCGTAATGTCAGGAATTGGTATTGTGAATGCTTATAAAGCGAATCAGCTTGTTGATATTTCCCTTAGGCTTTCCTGTGCGATCAATGAGATTGTACAGGCTTATGATGATCACCTGTCAGAAGCGTTGAACGGAACCAAAAGACATTATGGGCAGCAAAAAGTGGCAGAAAGAATGCGTTCTCATCTGGCAGACAGTAAGTTGATCAGAAAAAGAGAAGAGCATCTTTATACTCATTTTGAAGAGCAGGAAAAAGTATTCAAGGAGAAAGTTCAGGAATATTATTCTTTACGATGTGTTCCTCAGATTTTAGGTCCGGTATTGGATACATTGGAATATACAGAGAAAGTTCTTGAAAATGAGATTAATTCAGCGAATGATAATCCGATTATCAATGTTGAAGACCAGCATGTTTACCATGGAGGAAACTTCCATGGAGATTATATTTCTCTGGAAATGGACAAGCTTAAAATCGTGGTGACAAAACTGACCATGCTTGCAGAAAGACAGTTAAACTACCTTCTGAATGCGAAAATCAATGAAATTTTGCCTCCTTTTGTCAATTTAGGTAAATTAGGTTTCAATTTCGGGATGCAGGGAGTACAGTTTACGGCAACTTCTACTACGGCAGAAAGCCAGATGCTGTCAAATTCTATGTATGTTCACAGTATTCCAAACAATAACGATAATCAGGATATCGTTAGTATGGGAACAAACGCTGCGGTAATTTGCAGAAAAGTCATTGAAAATGCTTTTGAAGTATTGGCGATTGAAGCGATTACCATTATTCAGGCTGTGGAATATCTTGGATTCCAGGATAAGGTTTCATCCTCTACAAAAGAACTGTATGATGATATCAGAAAAATTATTCCTGCTTTCTCAGACGATATGGTCATGTATCCGTATCTGGAGGAAGTAAAGAAATACCTGAAAGGAATGTAACTACTGGTTGCCATCAATTGTCTTTTAAAAAAGGCTTCCAGCATCAACTTAAAAAACTAAAAACGATATAAACACTAACGCATGAAATGTGCAATTGTAACAGGTGGCTCCAGAGGAATCGGGAGGGCAATCTGTATAAAACTGGCAGAAGAGAAAAACTATCACATCCTTATCAACTACGCTTCAAATGAAACGGCAGCCAAAGAAACATTGGCTAAAGTGGAAGAATTGGGTTCTACCGGAGAAATTCTTAAATTTGATGTAGGAAACACCGAAGAAACACAAGCTGTTTTAACGGAGTGGCAGGAGAAAAACCCTGATGCAGTGGTGGAAGTGATTGTCAATAATGCCGGAATCACAAGAGACGGCCTTTTTATGTGGATGCAGAAAGAAGACTGGAATAATGTGATCAATACAAGTCTTGATGGTTTCTTCAATGTGACCAATTTCTTTATTCAAAAGCTTCTTCGTAACAAATACGGAAGAATCATCAATATGGTTTCTGTATCCGGAGTAAAAGGAACAGCCGGCCAGACGAATTATTCCGCTGCGAAAGGAGCTTTGGTAGGAGCTACAAAGGCTCTTGCTCAGGAAGTTGCCAAAAGAAATGTTACGGTAAATGCAGTTGCGCCGGGTTTCATCAAAACGGATATGACCCAGGAGTTTAATGAAGATGAGCTTAAAGCAATGATTCCTGCCAACAGATTCGGAGAAGCAGAAGAAGTGGCAGATCTTGTCGCATTTTTAGCATCTAAAAAATCTTCCTACATAACAGGTGAAGTGATTAATATTAACGGAGGAATTTACTCATAAATAATCTAACAATATACCAATGTACCGGTGTACCAATGTTGATTGATATCAATGAAAAGATTGTTACATTACTAGACTGATACATTGTTAAATTCAATATAAACAAATGGAAAATAGGGTTGTAATTACCGGAATGGGAATTTATTCCTGCATCGGGACGTCTTTAGAAGAGGTCAGGGAATCCCTATATCAAGGAAAATCCGGTATTGTTTTAGATCAGGACAGAAAAGAATTTGGTTTCAGGTCTGGCCTCACAGGAGTAGTTCCGAAGCCTGATCTTAAAAATCTTTTAAACAGACGCCAGCGTATCAGTATGGGAGAAGAAAGCGAATATGCTTATCTTGCTACCCTGGATGCTTTAAAACAGGCGAATCTGGATGAAGAATTCTTAGAGGCTCATGAAGTGGGGATCTTGTACGGAAATGACAGTGTTTCCCAGGCAGTCGTAGAATCTATCGATATTGCAAGGGAAAAGAAAGATACAACATTGATGGGATCGGGAGCGATTTTCAAATCAATGAACTCAACAGTAACGATGAACCTTTCAACGATTTTTAAGCTGAAAGGGATTAATCTTACCATCAGTGCAGCATGTGCAAGCGGTTCTCATTCTTTAGGGCTGGCTTATATGATGATTAAAAATGGTTTCCAGGATATGATTATCTGCGGCGGAGCTCAGGAAACCAACAAATATTCCATGGCGAGCTTTGACGGATTGGGAGTGTTCTCAGCCAGAGAAGATGAGCCTGCAAAAGCATCAAGACCTTTCGATGCAGAAAGAGACGGATTGATTCCAAGTGGCGGAGCAGCCAGTCTGATTGTTGAAAGTTTGGAATCTGCCCAAAGAAGAGGCGCTCCGATTATTGCTGAAATTATCGGATATGGTTTTTCTTCCAACGGAGGTCATATTTCAACTCCTAATGTAGATGGGCCGGCTTTGGCAATGGACAGAGCCTTAAAACAGTCAGGATTAAAAGCTTCAGACATCGATTATATCAATGCTCACGCAACTTCTACTCCAATTGGTGATGCGAACGAAGCGAAAGCCATTTATGAGATTTTCGGCAGTGAAGTTCCGGTAAGTTCTACCAAATCTATGACCGGACACGAGTGCTGGATGGCAGGTGCAAGTGAAGTTATCTACTCCATTCTGATGATGCAGAACGATTTTGTTGCTCCCAATATCAATCTGGAAAACCCTGATAATGAAGCACAAAAGATAAATTTAGTTGCAAAAACAAAAAATCAAAAAATTGATGTATTTTTGTCGAATTCTTTTGGGTTTGGGGGAACCAATTCTGCACTAATAGTTAAAAAATTTGATTAAAAACATGGAAAGGGAAAAAATTGTTGCTATTGTTAATGATTTTCTGGTAAACGAATTCGAGGTAGACGGAGACGAAATCAGTAACGATGCCAACCTTAAAAATACACTGGGCTTAGACAGCTTAGATTATATCGACATGGTAGTCGTGATCGAATCCAATTTCGGCGTGAAATTAGGAGAAGCAGATTTCAAAAAAATGGTGACATTTGATGATTTCTATACAACGATTGAACATAAGATTGCTGAAAAAAACGTGTAGTTATTGAGTCAATCTTTATTCTATAAAATGTGCCAATGTAACAATATCACAGTGATCCGGTAACGGACACTTCAAAAAGGTATTATTACATTGGCTCTCTGTTATATTAAATTCTAGATATGAACAAGTGGAAAGGTAAATCTAAAGGAACAGTACTCGGATACAGAATATTTGTCTGGTGTATTAGAAATATCGGGATCAGAAGTTCATATGGGGTGCTGTATTTTGTAGCCGCTTATTATTCCCTGTTTCAGAAGAAAAGCAATCAATACATTCTTTATTATTTTCAGAAAAGATTGAACTATGGATACTGGAAATCCAAAGCTTCCATCTTTAAAAGCTATTTTACCTTCGGAAAAGTTCTGATTGATAAAACAGCTATTTCAGCAGGACTCAGAGAAAAATATACCTATGAATTTGACGGTATTGAAAACCTCAGAAATCTTTTAGCTGCTAAAAAAGGAGGTGTGCTCATCAGTGCCCATATCGGTAATTTTGAAATTGCAGAACACTTTTTTGCAGATATCGACTTCGACTGCCAGATCAATCTGGTAACCACAGATCAGGAAGTGACCGTGATCAAGGAATATCTGGAAAGTGTTGCGGTAAAAAAGAGTAATATTAAGTTTATTTACGTGAAGGAGGACATGTCTCATATCTTTGAGATCAATCAGGCTTTGTCTAATAATGAACTCATCTGCTTTACCGGAGACCGTTATTTTGAAGGTTCCAAATATCTGGAAACAGAACTGCTGGGTAAAAGTGCAAAATTTCCGGCCGGCCCGTTTTTGATCGCCTCAAGGTTAGGCGTTCCCGTAGTATATGTCTATGTGATGAAGGAGAATAATCTTCATTACCATCTGTACGCAAGAGTGGCACAGAATATCAAAAACCGTGATTCACAGGGACTTTTACAGTCTTATGTTCAGAATCTTGAAACCATGGTGAAAAAATACCCGCTTCAATGGTTTAATTATTTTGATTTTTGGGATGATGTTGATTAATTTTTCTATTTTTATCCCGAAAAACGAATAAAAACTAAAAAACCATTAAGATTTACCGAGATTTAAGAGAACCCATAAAATTTCTATGCTTACTTTACCAAAGTAAACTTTAAATATCTTAAATTCCCTGTTTCTTAATTATTAAAAGCACATTCTCTTTTGAAGAAAGCATACGACATACTTGTAATCGGCAGTGGATTGGGAGGTCTTGTTTCGGCTCTTATTTTGGCGAAAGAAGGTCTGAAAGTATGTGTTCTCGAGAAAAATAACCAATATGGCGGAAATCTTCAGACTTTTTCAAGGAATAAGCTTATTTTCGATACAGGAGTCCACTATCTGGGAGGTTTATCCAAAGGGCAAAACCTGAATCAGTTTTTTTCCTATCTGGAAATCATGGATGACCTTGAACTTCAGTTGATGGATGAAGATGGCTATGACAGAATCAGTTTCGGTGATGATGAAATAGAATATCCTCATGCACAGGGCTATCAGAATTTTGTTGAACAGCTTTCAAAATATTTCCCCGAAGAAAAAGAAAACCTTGAAAACTACTGTGAAGAAATTCAATATGTATGCAGCCAGTTTCCAAGATATCATGTAGTAGGAAAGGACAGTTACAACGAAGAAATCCTGCACCTCAATACTAAAAGATTCATTGAGTCTGTTACCCAGAATAAAAAATTGCAGTCAGTTTTACTGGGTTCCAACTTTTTATATGCCGGAGACTCGGAGAATGTTCCCTTTTATGTACATGCTCTGACGGTAAATTCTTACATTCAAAGTGCTTACAAATGTGTGAAAGGAGGAAGTCAGATTTCTAAACTTTTAATCAGAAAACTCCGGGAATATGGAGCCGAAGTACACAAGCACTCGGAAGTTTCAGAATTTGTTTTTAATGAAAATAATACACTGACTTCTGTAAAGACGAAAGCAGGAAAAGAATACGAGGCAAAACAATTTATATCAAATATAGAAATACGCTCCACCATCAAACTGATAGGCGAGGAAAGACTGAAAAAATCCTTTCTGAACAGGGTTTTAAGCTGGAAGCCTGTTTCTTCGTGTTTTAGTATTTATCTGGTTTTAAAACCTCACAGTCTTCCGAATTTCAATTACAACAGATACCACTATTCATCGGAAGATCAGGTCTGGAATGCATCCCAATACCAAAAAGAGTCGTGGCCGGAAACTTATATGCTTTCATCTACCCCTTCAAAACATCATCCTGAATTTGCAGAAAGTCTTACCGCGATTTCTTATATGGATTTTGATGAGGTTAAAGAATGGGAAAATACATTCAATACAGTTGCGGATGAGCATGAAAGAGGAGAAACTTATGAAAGGTTTAAGCTTGAAAAGACTGAGAAAATGCTTGATGCCCTGGAAAAGAAGATTCCCAATATAAGACACGCTGTTAAAACACTCTATACTTCTTCTCCCTTGTCTTACAGGGACTATATTGGTAATTTTGAAGGAAATATGTACGGATATATGAAAAGTTCAGAGAACCCTCTTAAAACAATGGTTTCCCCACGTACGAAAATTGACAATCTTTTTTTGACGGGACAATCCGTGAATATGCATGGCATCTTAGGTGTTACGATCGGAGCCTTTAATACCTGTGCCGAGATTATTGGAAAAGAAACGATAGACATGCGGTTGACACAAATGATTAATAAAAACTAAAGTGAAAAAAACTAAAACCATTTATACATCCGTTCAAAGAACCTTTCTTTATCTCACTCTTTGTTTTTTCTTCATATCCTGCGGAATATCAAAATCTATCCGGCATATTCCTGAGGTAAAACAATATGCTCTGGAGGTTCCAAAAATTACCAGAATCAACGACAGCACTTTCAGCTATAATCAGAATTATCTTACCAAAAATAAACAACAGCTCTGGGAACTTTATATTAAAGGAAATCCTTTACAATTAGGATATAATAATGGAGCATTGACACAAAGCCTAATGCAGAAGCAGGAAAGCATTTTCTTTTCAAAAGTGGAAAGTTTTGTCCCTTCAAAATTCAGACAAAGGATATTAAGGGGCTTTTTAAAATGGTATAACAGAAAAATGTACCTCAATGTAAGAGAAGATTATCAGGCAGAATTATATGGTTTGTCACAATATTCCTCGGATCAGTATGATTTTATTGCTCCCAAATATTTAAGAAGCCTTTATCTGCACGGAGCTCATGATATAGGACATGCGATGCAGGATCTGGCCATGGTGGGCTGTACTTCTCTTGCCGTATGGAACGAAAACACCGAAGATGGGGATTTGCTGATCGGAAGAAATTTTGATTTTTATGTAGGCGATGATTTTTCAAGGAACAAGCTGGTAGAATTTGTTCAGCCAGATGAAGGAATTCCTTACATGTCGGTAAGCTGGCCGGGAATGATTGGTGTGGTTTCAGGAATGAATAAGGAAGGAATTACAGTAACCATTAATGCGGGGAAATCAAAAATTCCTTTAACAGCCAAAACCCCGATTTCCCTTGTTACAAGAGAAATTCTGCAGTATGCTAAAAATATAGAAGAAGCCATTGCGATTGCTAAAAAAAGAAAAGTATTTGTTTCGGAATCTATTCTGGTGGGAAGCGCTGCAGACAAAAATGCGGTAATCATTGAAGTTTCGCCTAAGAATTTCGGTGTATATAGCGTGCAGAATACCAGCAGAGTTCTTTGTACCAATCATTTTCAGTCGGAAGCTTATAAAGATGACAAAAGAAATCAGAAACATATTGAGGAAAGCCATTCTGAATACCGTTATGAAAGGCTTCAGGAGCTTTTGCAGGAAGAAAAGAAAATAACACCGGAAAAGATGGCTTCCATTTTAAGGAACAGATCCGGTTTAAAAGATGAAAGCATCGGTTACGGTAATGAAAAAGCACTCAATCAGCTGCTAGCTCACCATGCTGTTATATTTTCGCCACAGAAAAAACTGGTTTGGGTTTCTTCCAATCCGTATCAGCTGGGAGAATTTGTTTGCTATGATCTGAACAAAATCTTTTCAGACAAAGGATTGCAGCCTGATGACCTTTCAAAATCAGGTTTAAATATTCCAAGAGATCCATTTGCGGATTCTGAAGAATTTCAAAACTATGAGTTGTCTAAAATGTACGGGAAAGAAATCAGTGAGGCTGCTGGCAATAAAAATACACTGCTGACGGATGATGTTATTCATTCCTATCAGGCTATGAACCCCGATTTCTGGCTGATCTATTATCAATCCGGAAAATACTATTTTAGCAAAAAAGAATATTCAAAGGCAAAAATGGAGTTTGAAAAAGCGCTGACTAAAGTAATTACGACGGTTCCGGATAGAAAGAATGTAGAAAAATACCTGAAGAAAACTTTAAAGAAACTGAAATGATCCCCAAATATATAAAACTGCTGTTCTGTATTCCTTTTGTTATTATCATCTGTTATTCTGTGTATTTGTGCACCGTGTACAGCTCAATACCTGAAACCATCATTATTCACGGTTACGGAAGTATGAAAGACAGCTATGGGAGTAAAATATTTCTTGTGTTTCCCATACTGATGAATCTGGCTGTTCTTGTGTTTATCTGGTTGATTATCAGAAGACCTGATAAAATAAAATTTACCTTTGAAATGAAGGAAGAGGAAAGGGAAAAAACATATCATATCACCCAGCTCGCTTTGGTTATTATTTCGATATTTGTTACCATCATGATGACGCCACTTTCATTTTCTGATGTGGTTTTTAAATAATTAATTATGAAAAAACTTTTAACCTTATTCTTTATCGTATATTTTCTGCCAGCTTTTTCTCAGGATAGAAAAGAGATTGGAAATATTTTCATTAAAGCTCTGCTGGTTGATCAAAATATAGAAAAAGCACATTCTTATTTTGATTCTTCCGTAGCGGGACAAATTCCGGTGGAACAGCTCAAAGCGATTCCGCAACAGCTCCTGGGCCAGATTGGAGGATTGAAAAAGATCCTTGAAGTAAATAACGAAGGAAACACCTATTATTACTATTCTGAATTTGAAAAGGAAAAACTGGATATTCAGCTTACTTTCAGTGAGAATAATAAATTGCTGGGTTTCTTCCTGGTTCCTCACAAAACATTTGAAAAAAGAGATGAGAAAACCACATTGAAAATAAAAAGTGATGCTATTGAGCTGAACGGAACATTATTAATTCCACCTTCCAACAATAAAAAGAGGTTGGTTATTTTCGTTCACGGCTCCGGACCTCATGACAGAGATGAAACTATTGGAGAAAACAAGCCGTTTAAAGACATTGCAGAATATCTTTTAAACAACGGAATTGCTTCCTATCGATATGATAAAAGAACATATTCTTCCCCTGAAGCATTCACTGAAAAGTCTACTGTAGAAGAAGAGACCGTCAATGATGCCGTAAACGCAGCTCTTTATTTTAAAAACAGTTCTGATTATAAAGGATATGAGATCGTTATTCTGGGTCATAGCCAGGGAGCGTATATGATTCCAAAAATTGCAGAAAAGGCACAGGTTTCAAAATATGTTTTTATGGCTGGGAATGCAAGAGCGCTGCAGGATCTTCTTGTTGAGCAATATGAATATCTTCATACGATGGATCCGGCTAAAGTTACAGTCGAAGCTGTTCAGGAAATTAAAAAGCAGGTTGCTTTTTTAAACTCATCCCAATTTAACTTACATTCTCCTGCATCAGAGCTTCCTTTGGGCCAGTCTGCCGCATATTGGAAGTATTTGAAGGATTATAATCAGCTTAACGAAGTTAAAAAAATCAAAGCTCCGATGTTTTTCGCACAGGGAGGAAGAGATTATCAGGTGACTGAAAAAGATTTTAATCTTTGGAAAGAAACATTGAAAAATGATAAAACAGCTGTTTTTAAATTTTATCCTGCATTAAGTCACTTATTTATTGAAGGTTCCGGAAAACCATCTCCAAAAGATTATGAAATAAAAGGAAAAGTGGATGAACAGTTTTTGAAAGACATTACAGATTTTATTCTGAAATAAATACAATAAGATTATTGCTATAATGAGCCTGGAACTTTGTTCCGGGCTTTTTTAATTGTTTTCCGGGCTTACCTTATTCAGAAACAGAAAAGAGGTTATTCCTGCAATGACCGAAAGTGTTGTGCTTAAGATAAAGCTGCCAATCACATATTGCAGAAGATTGTTCTTGATCAGTTCGAAATTTAAATCCTGACTTAGAATATCGCTGTTTCCACTTACAAAGGGAGCTCCCAGAAACAGAGAAGCGGCAATAATAAAAGGGATAAAAGGAGGAAGGCTCACATTGGAGGCTACAAATGCAAGGACTTTATTAAGCTTAAAAAGTACAGATAAACTGATCACCAGAAGAGTCTGGAATCCCCAGAAAGGAGAAAGTCCTATAAACACTCCCAAAGCTATGGAAAATGCTTTTGTTCGGTTACTTCCGTCACTTTCTAAGACATCTTCCTGGATGAATCTTTTAAAGCTTTTTTTTTTGAAATTATTCACGAAATTTCTCGGAATAATATAAAGTAGAGTAATCGTTACCAGTATGGTGTTCAGAATACTGATTCTTGTAAAATCTTTGAAAGGTCTGAAATGCGAAACCCGCTCTGCCGGATCATACAAAACTTTGATCGGAACATTTTTTACCGGAACATGTCGCCAGGCAGTTCTTACAATGATTTCAATTTCAAATTCAAACTTAGGGGTAAAATATTTCTTTGGAATTTTATGCAAAGGATAAAGTCTGTAGCCGGACTGTGTATCTTCCAGCCTGATACCGGTTTCAAACCAAAACCAGAAATTGGAAAAACGGTTTCCGAAACTGCTTTTCTTAGGAATGCCATCCTGAGACATATTTCTGTTTCCGATCAGAAGAACGTCTTCTTTTTCCTGAAGAAGAGCTTCTACAAATACCGGAATATCATCCGGATAATGCTGCCCATCCGAATCAATGGTGATGGCGTAATCATATCCTGATTTCTTTGCTGCTCTGAAACCTGTTTTTAGGCCGTTTCCTTTCCCTTTATTCTCCGGTAAGGAAATTACAGTGATCTGAGGATATTGAGCAAGGATCTGAGGCGTGGAATCTGTAGAACCATCATCAACCACAATAATACTTCCGGTGTAGTTGAGAACACCGTCAATAACCCTCTTCAGGGTTTTTTCATTATTGTAGGTAGGGATTAAAACGCATATCTTCTTTTCAGAAATGGCGTCCTGTACTTCAGCAAGCAGCATTTTTTTATTTTAAAGTGGCTCTTTCCGCCTCTGTCATGGTTTTAGATTGCATTGCAAACCTTTTGATATAGCCCTTCAGAGCTGTATTCTGTTTGCTGTAATTATTCAGCAGGAAAGCTTTATCATCCTTCAGGCTCCCGCGGTATCCTACGATCTTAGGAATATTTTCCTGAACACTCATTCTGATCAGACGAAGTTCTGCATTATTAGGATTACTTTTAATAATGCCTTCAAGACTTGTAGCGCCTGTCTTTACCAGAGCTTTTCTGTTGCTTTTAGCAATTTTCGCCTCCATAATCTTTGCTGCTGCTTTATATCCGACAGTTACAGCATCAGAACCTGATTGTTTTTCCGCAGTTTCAATAAAGCTCGCAGTATTGGTAGTGGATTCGTTCGCCTTAGCATAGCTGTTTCTCAGCGTTTCAAGGTCAGATTGAAAGAAAAAAACAAATGCTGCTATGAATGATAAGATTAGTTTCATGATGATATTTTTTTATAGCTTACAGACAATTTCAATGCAATAGTCTCGCCAAAAGAAGTGGTGTTTTTTACTTTAACATCGTCTTCATTTTCAGTAATATCAAGCTGAAGTACCAGATCAGGGGTTTCAAAGGGATTGATAATTGCCATGAACTTTACATTCGAAGCGGTTTTCAGGAATAATTTTGAACCCGTCAGTTCCTCAGTAAGTTCTTTAATGATCTGCATCATACAAACACCGGGAGTCACCGGATTTCCAGGGAAGTGTCCTTTGAAAATATCGTGGTCTTTATTAAGATGAATATGAGCAGTAAACTTTCCGTCTTCTGCTTTATCGTATGATGTTAAAGTATAAAAGTCTGTAAGAATCGTTTGCATGATCTTATTTTTTTAAGATTAAAGTATAATCAATTTCTTTCCAAAAAATAGATATATCCATAGATTTGAGGGCAGAAATTACTCTGTTTCGGTTATTTGAAATAGTTTTATGTTGATCTTAAAGTCCTTGTGCTGCAGGTTTAAGCTGTCTGCGAAGATAGGTTTTTTTGCATCAAAAGTAAAATCGATTTTCTCTTTGTTGTTTTTCGTATAGATAATCTGCTTCAGCAAATTACTTTCTTTGTTGAAAAACAGATAATAGCTTTTATTTTCGATTTTTGAAAGGTAGATTTTAGCATTTTCGTTTTCAAAACTTTCACTGACCGGATATTTCCTTTTCAGAAGCTGTTGAAAGTCGTTTTTCAGGAAATTGATGACTATTTTTTTATCCAGGTCAGGAAGCACATAATTCAGTCTGAAATCATTATCAGAGACTTCAAAATCTATCAGTTTATTCCCGAAATCAGAAGTTAAGGCAACACGATGCGTTGTTTCATTCAGTTTTTTGATGATCAGAATACCGCTTACATGGTTTTTATAAATATCCATCTGGCATTTGTAAACATAATCTTCACCGGAAGAGAAATATAAGTTTTCCACCATCTTTTCAGAAGAAGAGACAGGTTTTGCTTCTGTTAACTTATAGGTTTTACAGGAAACAGCCAGGATCAGAATCAGGCTATAAAGTAAACTCTGACGCAGGAATTGAAGCATTGATCTTGGTATTTTTGAAAACAATATTCGTAGTATCTCCGGAAGCCTCCGTCATATTGACCTGTGAAACTGTCGACTGGTTCTTAGGGAAAAACAGTTCGATCTGTTTAATATATTTCAGCAGCTGAGAAGTTTTTGGGATAAACTTCGCCACATTGTAATTTCCGTTCTTAAAATAGGTAACGGTGAACTCAGGATCATTGAACATGGTTCCGTTCGAACTTCCTACAATAAGTTTATTGATTTTTTCAAATGTTTTGCTCTTGGCATCTACAGAAGATTTTTTCCCCTGATCGTTGATGAAGATTTTATTGCTTTTAAAAACAATGCTGTACTGATAAGGTTTTGTATATTTCCAGCTCAGCATATTGGGTGTTTGCAAAGACATTTTCCCATAAGTAACAATGCTTTTATCCAGAAAATCCATTTTTTTGGTCTGGGTAAAATCACTCTGCAACGTTTTAATTCCTTTTGTATCAGAAGAAACTTTCGATACAAATGCTTTGGCTTCAGCTCCTGACATTGCTGTGTTTTGAGCAAAAAAGAAACCGGAAACCAGTAAGAATGCTCCGAAAGCAATATTTTTAATCATTTCTATTTGAATTTATCACTGTATCAACAGTAAAGGTTGAATATTTTTTATCCTTCAAAAATACTAATAAATTGGCCAGCACGCGAAATGTCTTTTCCGAAGTGTCATGAAGCAGAATAATACTCCCATTTTTCAGGCCTTTTGTCACTCTGTTGTAGATTTTCTTTTCGTCATCAATGATGGTGTCCAATGACCGGACATTCCAACCGATGCTTACTTTATTCGTTTTTTTAATTGCTTTCGCAATATTGGGATTCGTTACCCCGAACGGTGGTCTGTAGAGGCTGGTGCTGATATTTCCCACATTTTTTATGACTTCATCACATTTTTCAATCTCTGTAATCATTTTTGAAGTCGATAAAAACCCTGTAGAATTGGAATGTGATAACGTATGATTTCCTATAGTATGTCCCTCTGCAATGATTCTCTGAAACGTCTCAGGGTATTTTTCAATCTGTTTTCCGATACAGAAGAAAGTTGCTTTTATCTGATGTTCTTTAAACAGGTCTAAAAACTTTGGGGTAAATTCAGTAGGTCCGTCATCAAATGTAAGGGCCACTTCTTTTATTCTGGTACGCTTATGAGTAATACTGTTCACAAAATATCCCAGTTCAATGTCAAAAGAACCCCAGACAACTACTGCAGAAAAAGCAAAAAAACAAAACAGATATACCCAAATACTTCCGTGGAACGCATAAATAAAAACGTTACAGAAAAGGTAGAACAGGATGAAGGGATAATGTTTCATTGCTGATTGTTTTATTACAAGTTTTATAGTCGTAATATTTATTGTATACCATTGTCACTCCATAGGAGTCCAGACTAATTTCTAATTTAGATTCCACGCTTCACTGCGTTTCGCTCTGAAGGACAAATAGACCGTATAATTTTCAATTTCAACAATTATGCCTTTTCCAATAACACCAGGCTGTGATCATCACCCGCCAGATGGTTGTAAAGAAGTATATTCTTTATACTTTCCTTTTTTTCTGCATTGATCATCATTACTTCCGGAATCTGCTGTTCCTTCAGGATATGACAGGCCATAAAGGTGGAAAACCCGCTTGCCGTATTAAATTCTCCACTCAGATGTTTATAATACAGCTGTGCTGAATCAGGAAACAGTTCCATTGCTTTTGTATAATACATATCTGATTGTGCATCTCCACTGAATCCTAAAATAACCGCATCAATATCATGAGTGGAAAGATTGTTTTGAACCAGGAAATTCTGGATAAAATCCTTTACTTCATTCAATTCAACCTTGTTGCTGATCTGGATATTCTTAAGCTTAGCGTAAGAGTTTTCGGTCTTATCTTTTCCAATTACAAAAAAGCTGGCTCCTTCGCCCCAGATTACGCCATTGGTATTAGAATTCAAATAATCTGCAGGAAGATCTGCTTCTTTTTTGATCGTATTATTTAAGCAGTAAAGTTCCATGGTTCTGTCCGTCTGTTCGTCTGTAGAACCTACCAGAACATTTTCTGCTTCTCCGTCATTGATCTGAAGCTGAGCGTCCAGTAACGAAAACTCCAGTGAAGAAGAAGTATTTACATACGTGAAGTTGTAAGCATGACACTGTAATCCCAGAGCAATCTGTCCTGCTACCGTATTATGGGTAGACTGGATGAAAAAGGTAGGCGTAAGAAACTCTTCATGATTATCAATCACATTTTTTAGGAACTTTTCAGAATCCTGAGAGCAGCCCATTCCGGTTCCTACAATGATAGCATCCGGTTTTTCAATTTCAGCTTCCTTCAATGCGTAGTGAGATGCTACGGAGCTCATTTTTACGGTTTTAGACATTCTTCTGATCATCGCAGGCGGAATGAACTCTTTGTAATTAGGTTCTATCGCTTTAATGATGTTTGAAGAATTTTTAACAGTAAGGTTCTGAAGAATATTGTCGTTTAAAGTGTCCTGAACCGAGATACAGGATGCACTGTTGATGTATACTGCACTCATGATTTTGAGAAAATTAAGGTGGAACAGTTTCCTCCAAATCCAAATGAATTGGAAAGCACATGATTGATGTTTTTCTCTTTCAATTCGGTAACAGGAGTAAGGTCAAACTCTTCCATTTTTGTTTTAAAATTCAGGTTCGGGAAAATCACACTGTTTTGCATGGTTAGAATTGAAAATACGGCTTCAATTCCTGCTGCTGCGGCCAAAGTATGTCCTGTAAATGCTTTTGTGGAGCTGAATTCAGGCACCTGGTTTTCTCCGAAGATTCTTATCATGGCAATTCCCTCAGATAGATCGTTATTAGGAGTAGCCGTTCCGTGAACGTTGATATAATCTATATGCTCTTTTTCCACGCCGGAAATTTTCAGAGCCTGCTGCATCGCTAAAAATGCACCCTGCCCATTTTCTGAAGAGGCAGTCTGATGGTGGGCATCATTAGCATTTCCATATCCGGAAAGATAAGCGAGAACCTTTTTGTTTTCTTTTTTGACCATTTCTTCAGATTCAAGGACTAAGAAAGCCGCAGCTTCCCCAAGATTCAGCCCTTTTCTGTTGTTGTCAAAAGGAGTGTTGTAGGAATCCGTAAGAATCATCAGGGTATTGAATCCGTTCAAAGTAAATTTTGAAAGAGAATCTGTTCCTCCTACAATCACACGGTCCAAAACCCCGTTTTTGATGAGCTTTGCGCCCATCATAATAGCATTGGCTGCTGATGAGCAGGCTGTACTAATGGTAGAAACCATCCCTTTTAATCCCAGATAACCGGCAATCGCCAATGAGGAATTTCCGGCATCGTGTGCGTCAATATACTTTTGCTTTTCAGGGAAGTCTTCGTAAGAGTAGAAGTATTTTTCAGTGATATCCATTCCGCCTACACTGGTAGAAGAAATCAAGCCGGTTCTATAACCATTGATATCTGAAATTCCTGCACTTTCTACAGCTTCCTTTGCAGCGATCATTCCCAATAAAGAAGTTCTTGTTACGTTATTGTCTTCATCAAGCTGAAGCTGTTGTACAAGTTCTTCATTGGATAATTTTATTTCACCCGTTTTAATGGCTCCGGCGTGGCGGGTTTCAAACATTTCAATATCTGAAATTCCATGTTTTCCGGTTTGCAATGAAATAAAATTTTCCTCCACATTGTTTCCGATGGAGGAAATGATGCCCATTCCCGTTATGGCAATTTTTTGACTCATGGTATTCAATAATGTAACAATGTAACAATCGGATAATTTACCAATAATTGATACATTGTTACACTGTTAGATTTTTATATTAATTTATTTTGTTCTGTTGTCCTCGATGAATTTTGCCATCGTATCGATAGATTGGAAAATCTCTTTTCCTTTTTTAGGATCTGCTAATTTTATTCCATAGTCTTTATCAAGAAGAACGATAAGTTCCAGAGCGTCGATAGAATCTAATCCTAATCCACCTCCGAACAATGGATCAGTATCTTTGATTTCTTCTACAGATACATCTTCAAGGTTAAGAACTTCGATAATTTTGTGTTTCAATTCTGTTTTTAAGTTTTCCATAAATAGTATTTTAATGTAACAATATATCAATGTACCAGTTGACCAATGGTTGTTATTGCCTTTAGCATTGGTACATTATCAGATTGGTACATTGTTAAATTATAATGTGAGCAAATATACAAAAGCTTTGTAATTTTCCTGATACAATTCCACCCAGCCGCACAATACTTTGTCGGCTTTTCCGGATAGAAGAATCTGTTCAGAATAGTCATTCAAAAATTCTTCATCAAAATCATCCAGTACGAAAAAAGCATTTTCTGTCTGCATTTTGTGTTTAATGCTGATTTCTCCTACACAGATGTTGGGTAAAGTATACACAAAAACGGCAGGACTTGGATAGAAATTATCCTGATCGTTGATGCTTTCCTGATATTTGAAATCCGTATCCAGACTGGAAGATCTGTTGGCAAAAACAATGGCTGTTCTGCTGTGATCATCATCTTTCAAAATGGTTTCGGCGGAAAGAAAAGCCAGCTTGCTCAGGTTATCCATTTTATGAAACTTTGGATAGCTGAGGTCTAAACTTTTATAAGCTTCTTTGGCAAATTCCTGAAAGGTTTTGCTTGGGCTTTCAAAAATAAGATTTCCGTCAACGGTTATTTTTGAATGTCCTATGGTACAGGTATTTATTTTCTTCATCACTTTCAGTTTAACATTTTTCCAGTACAACAGCTGCATTACAACCTCCAAAGCCAGAAGCGGTCTTTAGAATGTATTTAATTTCTGCAGTTTGGTTTTCTCTGATGATATTCAAAGGTTGGGTTACTCCCATTTCTTTAAAATTCTTTGAGGGGATCAAAGTATTGTGAAGAGCTCCTTCCATAGAAATAATACTTTCCAAAAGACCGGAAGCACCCAGGCAATGTCCGTAATAGCCTTTCATACTGTTGAGCGGAATATGTTGGAGATCCATTCTGTTGAAGGCAATAGCTTCCATTTCGTCGTTATATAAAGTTGCCGTTCCGTGGGCAGAGATAAAATCAATCTGTTCCGGAAAAACCTTTGCTTCAGTCATCGCATTTTTGATACTGGCATATAAACCATCCCCGGTTCTTGAAGGTCCGGAAATGTGATTGGCATCATTCACTGCTGAATCTCCAAGGACTTTAAACCTGGGTTTTTCGTTTTGTGAGATTGCTTCGTCACTTTGTTCCTCGCAATGACATGAGGTGATATAAATTGCGGCTGCTGCTTCACCAATATTAATTCCGTCTCTGTTTTTATCATAAGGTTGGCAAGGCCCTGATCCTATTGCCTGAAATGAATTGAATCCTGAGATAACAAATTCAGAAAGCTCATCACCTGCAATCACAAAGGCATCTTTATATTTTCCTGCCTGAATCATATTTTTAGCCACAGACATTGCCATTACTCCTGAAACACAGGCGTTAGAAACGATGATCGGTTTGGTTTTAAATCCAAAGAAATAAGCAATTTTTTCTGCTAATTTTGATAAATAAACACCTTCCGGTAATTCCGGCTGGTTTTTTAACAGACTGATATTTCCTTTTGTTGTGGAAAGGATGAAAGCCGTATTTTCCGAAACGGTATGTTTTTCAACAAGAGGTTGTAAGCTTAAAAGAAGCATCTTCTCCAGTCTTGTGAAATCAGTTGTATGCTGAGCGAAGAATCTGTTGAATTCTTCATTCAGTTTTTCAGAATCAATCATAGAAGCATAAAAAGCCTCCTGATTGTTTATGATTGTATGTGAAGCGACTCCCGATTTTCCTTCCAAAAGAGCGTTCCAGTTGGACTCAACATTGAAGCCCAGCGGAGTTACACAATTGTAATCTGTGATATAAATTTCCTTCTTCATGATAATCCCATTTTATCTTTCCAGTTTTGAAAAAATTCCGGATTATACAGGCATAAGCTTCCATTGCTGTCGAGGAATACCTGAATGGTTTCTCCGCTGCATACCAGTTGATCTTCCTGATTGAAAAGCTCATATCTGTAAATAAGTTTGGCAGATACAGAATTAATAAAAGTGGTCACAATTCTGAATGTTTCTCCATACTTTAAAGGAAGAAAATGCTCACAGGTACTTTTTACGATCGGTGTTACAAATCCTGCATTCTGAATATCAAGATAGGTAAGACCATGCAGACGACCGAAAGCTTCTCTTCCGTCTTCAAAATACACGATATAATGCCCATGCCAGACAATGCCCAGCGGATCTGTTTCATTGAAGCGTACTCTTACTTCTTCGGTACAGGTTAATATATTTTCTTTAGACTGCATTTTGTTTTTTTTCGTAAAAAATAGAAATAGCTACGGTGGCAATATAGAATAAGAAGAGGAAAACCAGTTCTTTGGCAATCCCACCAATTCCGCTGTTCCTTAAAATAATATCATAATAAGCATTCAGTCCCCAGTTCATAGGAGAGAATTTCGCTACGGTCTGCATGAATTCCGGCATCAGAAATACAGGTACCCAGATTCCGCCAATGGCTGCCAGAACCACTACAGAAGTCGCCCCAAATGGAGCAGATTGTTCCTGTGTATCGGCTATAGTTCCCAATAAAACTCCAAATCCAATAGCTGCCAGTCCTGCAAACAGTGTTACTGTCAGAAGCTGGAACATTTTTCCGGATACATCAAAAGCCGGAAGATCCATATAAGGGAAAAGGTAAATTCCTACGGCAACCATCAGTAAAAACTGAATAAGGCAGATGATAAGATAGGTAAATGTTTTTCCTAAAATATGGACAAAATAAGGAGTAGGGCTTATTCTTGCTCTTACACTTGTTCCCTGGCTTTTTTCTTTTACCAGATTGATGGATAAAGGGACAACAATAAAGAAGATCGCAAAAAGTGTCCATGCAGGAACGTTGTGTTGAACGGAATTTGGCATGACATCCATTGCTCCTTTTTTGGGAGTGATTTCTTTAAAGCTGATCAGGTTTTTATTTTCGTCAAGATTTTCCGTTGTTCCCAGCTGATCCTGGAAGGCTTTGTAAATCTTTTTATTTTCAATTTCAAAAACCATTTTGTTGACAGAATTCATCACCGAATTTTTGAAGCCCACATTGGTAGCAGGGTCAAAGTACAAATGAATTTCTTTGGCTTTGGGAACTGCTGTTTTTACTTTTGCAGAATCTCCTTCCAGCCCGAATGAACTTACAATGGTCTGAACTTTCGAATCAATATTGGAATTTAAATCTTTCGTTAAATTTTCAGGAATGACAATCGCCATCTGATAATCTCCGGAAAAAACAGCCTCCTGAGCAGATTTTTCATTGAAGTTGGTCAGCAGCTGGAATGTTTTGCTGTTTTCCAGTTCTGCTTTTATATTTTTTGAAACTTCAGATTTGTCCTGATCAATAAAGATAATAGGAATCTTTGATCCTTCAAGGTTTTTAAAGGTAGAATCCTGAATAAGGGTAATGGTGACAATCAAAAGCAAAGGCATCACAAAGATGATGACAATTCCTCCGATGTCTCTTTTCAGCAGAAGAATTTCCTTAATAAAACTTCTCCACAGTTTATACAACAACATCTCTTAATTCTTTTCCGGTTAATGAAATGAAAACGTCTTCAAGGTTTTCGGCATTGGCAATCTGTGAAACAAGTTCTTCAGGGGTTCCTACAGCATGAATTTTTCCATGATCGATGATGGCAATTTTTGTACAGAATTCTTCAGCCTCAGAAAGGTGATGGGAAGTATAAATAATGCACGTTCCCTGTTTATTTAAATCTAAAAGATAATCAATAATTGCTTTTTTAGACTGAACATCTACTCCTACCGTAGGTTCGTCCAGGAATAAAACTTTAGGATTGTGAAGCGTTCCGGCGATGAGGTTGCAGCGGCGTTTCATCCCTCCTGAAAACTGGCCTACCTGCTTGTTGGCAAATTTTGAAAGCCCCATGATTTCAAGGGATTCGTCAATGGCTTTTTTAAGCTGGTTGTGCTTTAAACCATAAAGACTTCCGAAAAACATAAGATTTTCTTTGGCGGTAAGCGTAGGATATAAGGCATATTCCTGGGGAACAATTCCGATAATCTGTCTTATTTTGAACCCATCCTTCTGGGGAGATAAACCGTTAATGGTGAAATGTCCTGAAGTAGGTTTGATTAATCCTGAAAGCATGGAAATCAGCGTTGTTTTCCCGGCTCCGTTGGGCCCGAGAATTCCATAGATTTCATTTTTACTGATGCTCAAAGAAATATCATTTACAGAAAACTCATCAGAATTTTTGTATTTTTTGTATAAGTTTTTAATTTCAATCATATTTTCCGCCATATCAGATCGCTTTTCTCAGTTTTTTATAGAAAGCTTCTTCCAGGTCTGCAATATGCAGCATTGTTTTTGAAAGTTCATTGTAAATATTGCTTTTCGAGTTTCTGTTTTTATACACTCTGGCAATATCAACGGCAAAATCTCTCCAAAGGTCACCGATAGAGGTTATTTCTTTTGATAATTCCTTTAGCTCATCATTTTTAAGAATAACAGCCGCTTCCTGAAGAAATGCACCATAGATAAACCTGAAGCCTCCGCCTCCGGTTCCAATTTCTTCCTGCATTCTGATCAGCTGTCCCAAATAATGGTTGGTCACTTTTGTACCTTTCTTTTCTGCCCATTTCGGGATGCTTCTGGCTACCCATCTCATGGCTTTTACCCCAATAAGTGGTACAGGCGCCAGCATATTTTTACAGGTATCTTTGATTCCTTTTTTGATGGCCTCTTCAAGATTCACATTTTCCGGAACATAAACAGGGTAGTACATGTGTCCTTTCGGAGGAAGTGCCCCTTTTGCGTATCTTACTTTTTCCAGTTCTGCTTCAGAAAGGGAAGTGGTATAATCCATTACAGGATCACTGATCAGGAATTTTCCGTCTTCTTTTCCATACACTACAAGGTTGTGAGCATTGAAGTGAAATTTGTATTCTTCAGGAAAATAAGTAAGGTTGAAAACGCCCACCTGAAGTCCTGTAGGGATATTTTGTTCCAGATTTCTTTCAAGCGCTTTTTGGGCATCCTGAGGATTTGAGAATTTTTCTCTTTTGATTTTAATTCCTAATCTTTTGGCTGCTTTACTGAAAATAGCACCCGGCATCGGACGATAGCTGAAGCCCGGAGCAAAATTCACCTTCAGAAAAGGGAGATAGACAAAAAAAAGTCCTGAACCGATCCCGAAGATCATAGGTTCGCTTAGTTTCAGTCCTTTGTTAAGCAGTAGATTAGAAGCAACACCGTTTTCGCAATGCGCAGTCTGATGGTGTTCAAAGTTTAATTTCATTTGCTGATTGTATCTTTTCATTGGTCAAATGATACCAGGCATTATATTTAGCCTTGTTTCATTTATTTCCCGTTGAAGTTTTTTAATTCATCCACTGAAATTCCGAACGCATCGGCATATTTTTTCAGTGCATTTTCGCTTAGTGTTTTGAATATTTTTGGTTTAAAATGTCTTTTTACCCTCCATTGCCACATTCCTACATATGAAGCCAGAACGCCAATATCCATTTTGTTCAGTTCCATAAAATAAACAATGGGACTTGCTGTATTATTGGCCACATTTTGTTTTGCTTCCTCAATTCTTTCATAAATAAGTTCCATCGATTCATCCAGAGCAGCTTTTTTGGCATCCCAGCCGGTGCTGTTTGCTGTCGTGTAGTTGTCGTTCTCATCCGTCACATACAATACTTCAGTCATATTGGCGGATTTCAGGTTACTTTCGTCTTGAGGCAGGTCTTGTTTTTTCATCTAAATAATGTTTATATTTTTAGATTCCAGATGAAATATGCTCACCTGTTTTTGATTCTTTTAATCAGGTGGCTAAAATAGTGAAAATACATTATATGTAAATCATATTAAATCTGAGGAGTTACTACTTCAAAACTGAGGCCGTATTAAAAAAATTATAGACTAAATTTTTGTGGTTAAAAACTGTTTCTCTCTAAGGATCAGAGTTTCACGGATTTTGTGAATGTTTCACGTGAAATAATTCATCTGATGATGAGATCTTAATGGTTGTATCAAGCTGATTATTAGTTGATTTATAAAGAAGTAGTGAATGTGTAAATAAACAAAAACGGAGTTTTTATCTAGGGTTTTTATAATCAATTCAATAGGAGTGGGCTTTAGCTCGCTTAAAAAAAGAGAAAAATTAATTGACTGTAGCCAAAACCTATATTTTAAACACGAATAAAACAAATGAATGCACAAATGTTCACCAATCTATTAGAGAATATAAAATTGATTTAAAAGAGAAAAGCTGTACAAAAACGTACAGCTTTTCTATGTCTATGTTGAATTGACTTTACGACTTTACTTCCTGAATAAACAGGTTGATTTCCGCTCTGATTAACAATTCATCATTATGAAATGTTTCACAAAATATGTGGCAGATATTCTCAAACTGTGATATAAGTGATGCCCTGGAGATAATTTTGTCATTCACCTTCGGAAGACCGAAAACCTCAATCTTCTTGATATTGGTAATGAACCCGATCACTTTTGTATCTGCTTCAGGATTTTCAAAGAAGCTTTGCCCAAGGATAGAAGAGCAGGTCTGAGCCAGATTTTCGATCAAGCCGGCTTCCGCAAACTCATTGTTGTGAACAAATATATTATCTTCTTTGATTTCAAAGGAAGTCACTACTTTTTCTTTGGTCAGTTCCAGGATATAGTCTGCCATGAGCATCGGTTCACGATGCGGTAAAAAGTTGTGTATATTGATGATATTTTCTTCCTTTATTTCCATTTCCAGTTTATTTTACAGCGGTTTTCATTTGAGATTTTGCAATCACTTCACCGTTCAGTTTCGTAATGATATCTACCAGGGTTACTCCCATTACTTCATTAAGGATGGTTACTTCAGATTTCAGCTGATCTCCCACTTTAGGCAGTATTTCAGCTTCAAAAGATTTGATGGCTCCGATATATCCGGTTGGAGCATCTTTTCCCAGCAGATAATATTTATATCCGGTATGAAGGGCAACGCTCTGCGCCTGATGCTCAATCAGTCCTGAAGCCTGGAATAATCCGTCCTGGATAAAAAGGTTGTCTTCCTTTATCTCAAAACCGGATAAAAGATGGCTTTCCGAATATTCTGACAATTCATGCACCATCACAAAAGGAAACCTTTGGGGAATAAGACTTTCTACAAAATCTTTATCGGATGTTGGCAGTCTGTTTTCCATTAGCAAACCGTTAATAAAGCACAAGAATAAGCAAATCTTCCACTTTCAGGAACACAAAGAAGTACTTTTTCTCCTTTTTTCAATGTTCCGGAATTCATCAGTTCTTCAAGGGCGATAAATATAGATCCTGCTCCGATGTTTCCAACTTCAGAAAGATTATAGAACCATTTTTCTGCGGGGAAATCCATTCCTTTTTTGGCAAATTCTTCTTTAAGTCCGTCTTTAAAGTATCCGGAAGAAATATGAGCCAGTACGTGGTCAATTTTTTCCGGATCCAGGTTATGTTTGTCAAAAGATGATCTTAAACTTTCTGCTCCTTTTACAAGGATGTATTTATCAAGGATTTTAGTATCCTGTTTAATCGCAAAAATAGATTGTTTCAACCATTCGTCAGAAGGGTAGTCTGCCCATGATTTCAGGCTTCCGTCTTCCAGCTTATCACATCCTGCATACATACAAGCTTCAATTTCGTGGGCATAAGAATAGAAATCAATGAATTCTATTTTTAGGGAAGTGCTGTTTTCTCTCGGTTTATTTTCTAAAAGGAAAGCGCCTGCTCCATCAGAAAGCATCCATCTCAGGAATTCTCTTTTGAAAGCAATGATAGGTCTTTCTTCCAGTAGTTTTAAATTTTCAGCCTCATGATTGAACTTGTCAGCAGTCATCCATGCAGACATTCTTTCAGAACCTGCGCATACTGCGTTGTCCTGTACACCGGCTTTTACAGAAAGGAATCCATAATTCAGGGCATTCATTCCTGAGTTGCAAAGACCTGTTGAAGTATTAATTTCAATAGATTTTCCGATGTTCAGTTCGCCATGTACCATGGATGCGTGAGAAGGCTGGATCTGATCCGGTGAAGTGGTTCCTACAGATAATAATTTCATATCTTCCTTTTTGAAGTTTTCGTCAAAAAGTCCTTCGATAGCTTTTGCAGTAAGCTGTGCATTAGAGTGGGTAGGGTTTCCTTCTTTATCTAAAGCGTAGTATCTTGTTGTGATCTTATTATTTCTTAGGATAAGTGATTTTGCTTTAGATGGCGCATCATTGATAAGTCCAAGATAAGTCTCCATTTCATCATTCGCTACCGGCTCATTGGGTAAGTATGTTGATGCTTTTGTTATAAATACGTCGTACATTCTATTTTAAATTAATTCCTTGTAAATATCTTTTTTGTTTTTGTCTTTTAAACCAAAATATAGGGGTTGTAAGCAGGTGTAATACCAAAACGACAGGTGAGATAATCCATATCGCTGCCATCAAATATACCTTAAAGAATTTTATCAGCAATGGACGTTTCTCTTTTTTCTTGATAATCAGGTTAGACCATACTGTGAAAATTTTATTTCCAACCTTTTCTACCCGTACTAAAAAAGCACGGATTTCAATCGCTCCGTTTTTCACAAGATCCGGTTGTAAACTATTAAGGTCATTATTATTAAAATGTCTTTCAATAATCTCGCCATACTTTACAGAACCTGCAATTTCTTCATCTGAAACTCCTGCAGCGGGAAGCATTCCTGATTTTTCTTTCTGACCTGTGGTAAGCCATCGGAGAATCGTTAATACGCTGGTGTAATTGTCATGTCTGTCTACCAAAGCAATATTTCCTACGAGTTTAGCCTGCAGATCTCTTAGGTAGACCTTTAATTTTTCCTGGGAAAGCATCCACATATTTCTGGTTCCTGAAATGGTTACTACAGGAGTGTCTTTAAGGATTCGCTCTGCATAATCACTCTTTAAGAAAGAAATAATAGGAATGGATGGTGTGAGATACCACACCTGATACCCAAACAGGATAAGATCATACTTTTTGTTCAGAATTTCTTCCGAAGGAGGAAGGATTTCTTTTGGAATCTGTAGATAAGATTCAGGAAAAGTGTTGAAAAAAACATCACCTGGCCAGGGAAAAGGAAAATCTTCCTTTAGCTGAATGTTGTAATACGTAACATCATAAGCCTCCTTTTTCGCTTCAAAAGGCTGGGCTATATTTTTCACGATATCTTCGAGTTGTCCGGTTTGTGAATAATATATGACAAGTATATTTTTCTTCATTAGTTTTCTTTAGCGTTTACAAAAGTATGTTTTTCATATTTATTATTTAGTTTTAAATACTTTTAATGATTCAGAACTAAATTTTAGTGCATAATTATCTCTTTCAAACGAAGTGTTTTTTGTATTTACAAAAATGATTGTTTCAGAGAGATCCTGAATTTCATTCATGGAAAAGTGTTCATCCGAAATCAAAAGAACATCAATTTTTTTGTTTACTTCAGAAAGGTCTTTAATATACTGTATTTTTCTTCTTTTTACCAGATAGTTATGGGCTGCCACTGCTCTTTTTTCATCATTCTGAATCAGAGAAAAAATTCTTCGGCTTGCCTGATATAGAGTTAATAAAGCATCTTTCTGTCCAAAATCCGTAGCGATATGAAGAATGTTGGCATCATGAGGAATATGTTTATTCAGTTCGAAATATACTGATTTATTGGTATTAAAGTCTTCTTTTACTTCTTTTACCACTTCACTGTCTTTATACAGGTAGCTCAGGAATAATTTCTTTTTAAAATAATTCTCATTCTCAATCTCTTCGCGCAGTCTGGCAAACTCTTCTCTGAAATAAGCATTGATCTTCTTTGTTCTCTCAGAATAGTTCTGTCCAAAACTCATGTCATCTTTGCTGATTCTGTTGCCTACTTTTACGGTAATACTTCCGTCATAGATAATGAAATCTCCTTTCGGCAGCACCTCAGAATTTCCATGGATATAGAGTGGAAGAATATCCAGCCCGAACTGTTCAGCGAGATAAAAAGCTCCTTTATGGAATCTTTTCACATCGTTGGTGTAAGAACGTTCTGCCTCAGGGAACACAACGAGTGAATATCCCTGGTCAACTTTTTCTTTCAGTTTGTCCATTCCATTCTCGATTCCCTGTGAAACGGGATAAAAGCCCAGTGCTCTTACCAGTTTTCCGAAAACAGGAGACTGATATACCCAGTCATTCACCAGATAAATGATTTTATGGGTAGCCATTGCAATAGCCAGCGTATCGAGGAAAGAAGTATGATTGGCAATGATAACTGCAGGTTTGCTGAAGTCTTCAGATGTATTTTTAATGACCTTCTTCTTTACAAAAGGATTAGAATAAAGAACGGAAGTTAAAAATCTGGCTAAAATAAGTTTGATGATATTCAGGGTCTGCCCTTTGGAATTTTTAACAAAAAAACTTCCGAAGGCAGAAAACAGCAGTCCACCTAATCCGTAATAAAGGAATGAGAATACTGACCATACAAACAATCTGAATGTGATTGGAGAAAGTCCTTTTTTCGCCCTGTTGGTAATGAATAATCTGAACCAGAAAGGATATAGGGTAGAGGTGATAATAATAACGGAGAACATTCCGATCAGGGCTACTAATGCCAGAGAATGCAATGCCGGATGTTTGGCGAATATCAAAGATCCGATGGAAAGAATTGTCGTGAAAACAGCAAGAATAATAGAAATTCTGTACGTAGGTAATTCATTCTTTCCGGTAGTATGCTCTTTTTGCATAGCTTGTGTCAGGAAGATGCTGAAGTCATCTCCCACTCCAAATACCAATGTACACACTACAGTACTGAAAATATTTAATTCCAATCCCAGAAAATAAAGGATTCCGGCTGTAACAACTCCCGTTAAAACAATCGGGAACATGGTGAGAACTGTTAATTCAAAATTCCTGAAGAAAACGATGATCGTTAAAATAATGGCAAGAAGAGAATAACTGATCAGTGTATTGAAGTCCCTTTTCAGCAAACCAAGGAAATTTTCATTCATCTGCTGCCGGTCTATAGCAATGGCATCATGCTGTTTATCAATATCTTTGATGAAAGTGTCTCTTTTGTTTTCGTCTACTTTTACTACATTGGAAACGGTGTAGAAACCATTTTCGCTGCTCATGAATTCTGAAATCTGAAGCGCTTTCACTTGTTGATAATCCTTCAGGCTCAATGCAGAATAATTTTTACGCAAAGCTTCATCAAAACTGTCAAACGCGGAACTGTTGAAGCCGAATTTATTCCCGTTACTGATCAGTTCGGAAATGGCTAGGCTTTTCTTCTGGTCATTCCAGAAACGGTTCCACTGGTCAATTTTTTTCTGCTGATCCTTTTCTGAAAGAACAACGCTTCCGATAGAATTATAGCTTAAGATCTTTCCTTCTTTTTTCTCTTTGTCCAGGAAACTGCTCAATTCGGAATTTCTGGACAGTGCTTCTTCTTCAGAATTTCCATAAGAAATAGTATAAATTGATTTTGACGTAATATCAGAAAGTTTCTGCAGTTTTGCCTCACTGATTTTTAATTCTTTCGGAATATAATTCAGATCCCCGATATCTTCATTGAAACCTACATGTCTGAATCCAAACAGACAGGCAAGAATAATAATGGAACACCCAATAATCAAAGGCTTATTTTTTTCGTACGGATAAGAGCCGATCTTGTCAATGAAATTTGTGTTCAGGTGTTCTCCCTTTTCTTTTGGTTTATAAAGTTGAGGAACAATAATCAATGCTGTGATTGAAGAAAGAATCACAGTAATGGCAGCAAAAAGACCTAAGTCCTTTAATGCTTCAGAACGAACAAAAACGAGACACAAAAAGGAAACGGCTGTTGTTGCACTGCTTAATATAACAGGCTGCGTGATTTCCTTGTAAAGCTCCTCAATATTGTTGTTATGCTTATAATGGGTAAGGATGTGCAGGGCATAATCAATCGTAATTCCAATAAGAATCGCTCCTACACTGAGTGAAATAGCTGAAATCTTATCTTTAATAAAATAAAGGATTAAGAGAGCGAGCAGTACTGAAAATACGGTGGGTAGAAATACAATGATGGGAGTGAAAATATTTCTGAAATAATAGATCAGAAGGATTAAAAGAACCGTCATGGAAATGGCCACTGTATTCTGAATATCTTTTTTGATCTGCTTTGCGTTGGCTACAGCAATTACCGGAGAACCGAAATAGCTGATCTCTGTTTTTCCTTTGAATTGTTTGTTAATACCATCTTTGATGGTGTTGAGCTGATCCACAAATGCCTCATTGGCTTTCGTATCATTGCTTTTGTTTTTAGGATCAATGAAAAGCAAAAGATTTTTTCCGTCTTTGGTAACAATATAGCTGTCTTCGAGTTTGAAGTCTTTGCTGATGTTTAAAGCATTTAATTTTTTGATTCCCAGAAAAGTAAATCCAAGAGGGTCTTTTTTAATAAATTCTTTGGTTACAAGGCTTGTTGGAGAAACCAAGGAGATGTAATTATTTTCTACCTGTTTTGCAATACTGTCTTTCTGGAGTTTCTGATCAATTTCCTTATAATCATTCTCATTAAGGAATAATGGTAGATTCTGATGAACGAAATCAAAGGTTTCAGAGATTTCATTATCGTTCACTTTACCCTGAACAGAACCAATATATTTCTGTAAGGGCTCAATTTTTTTCAGGAAAGTATCTGCCGTTTCAGAAAGCTGGAAGCTGTCTTCGCCGGATCTGTTCTCGATAATAACAATAATCTTATCCGAAAAATTAAGCTGTTTAAGAACTTTTGCAGTAAGATCCGACTTTTCATTTTTGGGTATAATCTGATTGATGTCTTCCTCAAAATTGATCTTCGACGCAAAGAAAATGCATAAAGCGGCAATTCCAAGAGCTGTCAGTACAGATAGAATTTTATTTTTGGAAATCAGATAATATAAAAATATAAAAAGGCGATGCATTGCATTTAAATCAAGTCTGCAAATTTAATTTTTTAAGTATTAGTTCAAAATAGTTAGCGATAAGTTTTAACTGAAAATCAATAAAATATTCTAGGAAGAATGAAAAAATATTCTACTTTTGCAAAAGTTCCCTTTTGAAAAAATGTATTTTAAACCACCATTATTATTAAAAAAATAAGAATCTGTTTTAGATATGTTGAAAAGAAATGATGAAAAAATAAACGGATTTCTATTGGTAATAGTTCTTCCGCTTCTGTTGTTTGCCATGTCTTATTATGGATTTGAATCATCCTACACAAGACTGAAAACATCAGAGAAAACCCCTGATTTTTTATTTTCCTCCGTATATGCTTACAGAGTGATTCCCAATTATCTGAGTGTACAGATGACGGATTTGATGTACAATCTGATCAATGGCCCGCTTTCTTTCTTCAAAGATTTTTTGTCCAAAAACGGAACCCCTTTTTATCATGGGCTTTTCCTTATGAACAGTGTGTTCTTCGTTTTATGTTCTTTGATTTTGAATGCTGTTTTCCGGATGAAATCTACGGGACTTCTTTTGAATGTTAATGCCAGAAGGATTATTCATCTCTTATCTGTATTTTTCATTGTGATCACGCAGTATGCGCCGACAAATTGTGATACCATCGCACTCTTTTGTTATCTGTCAGGTGTATTTCTGACTCTTAAATATCTGGAAACCAGAAAAAATATTTTCTTCTTTACCCTCATTGGACTTATCGGGATCTCTACTTTAGTAAGAGAAACAGCCTGTCTGAATATAGCCTTTTTTGCAGCCGTATTTTTCAATATTGATGAGCTGAAGAAAGGGAATTATGAGGTAATCTGGAAAATTATACCGCTGGTTGCTGCTTTCCTTATTCCCTATCTGGGATTAAGAGCTATACTTGTTCAGGATGAAACGACTTTTGTGGAAGGCTTTTATATCAACAGAAACTTTTCCAGCCCTTTCAATCTTGCAGGGTTGATCTTTGCATTAATAGTGATTTATTTTATATATGGCCTTTGTACAGAGGAAAACAAGAGTGTTTTTGGAAAATATTTTTTCTTTTCCATTCCTTATCTTCTTATGATTACTTTAGTAGGGCTTTTCTGGGAAGTGAGGCTTTTCCTGCCTTTAATTCTGACCGGACTCATCACAGCATATCATCAGTTTAAAAAAACATCAGAAAGTTAGCATGAGTTTACTACATCCATATTATATAATTGCCATCGTCTATATGCTGTTCTTCAGTGTTCAGGAGGTGTATGGAAAGAAGGTTGATAAAAAGTGGTTCTGGTTCCTTGCTGTTTACTTTATTATTATTGTTGGTTTCAGAGACAGTGTAGGCCCGGATTACGGAAGTTATAAAGGAATCTATATTTACTCCGATACCAAAAGCTATTACAGTATCTTTATGAAGATGCTCCATATGGAAGGACCGGAAACGCTGGACGTGGAATGGCTGTATACTTTGATTAATAAGATCCTTCTCAATTTTTTTGATGCACCTTTTTATATGGTAACATTGGTTATTGCTATTTTTGCGATGATCTTTAAAGTAGAATATACTGAGGATAATACTTTTTATCCCTTTACTTTTACCCTTTTCATGTTTATTCCCAATTTCTTTATCGGGGAAAGTGGGCAGATCAGACAAAACCTCGGGACTTTTATCGTGTATTTTGCAATACGGTATATTAAAGAGCGGAAACTCTGGCATTACCTGTTTTTTATATTCATAGGGTCGGGTATACACAGTGTTTGTTACTTATTCCTCCCGATGTATTGGCTGGCCCGCGTTCCGTTAAACAAAACGGTAATGCTGATTATGATTATCGGTTCTGTTTTTCTGTCCCCATTTGAAATATATAGAAGTTTCGGTGGTTTCTTAGATGGGATGGCCTCTAATAGTACACTTGTTGAAGGGTTTAATGGATATATGGATGAAACGGTACAACGACTTAATGGTGGTATCGGAATTCCAGAGGTGATGATGGCAATCCTTACTTTCTTCCTTTTCGTTTTTGATAATAAAATGAAAGAACTTTATCCTTACTATGAATACCATAGAAACTATGCTGTAATCGGGATATGCCTTTATTTTATTTTCAGAAATAACCCTATCTTCTCTTCCAGGCTGGCAGGAGCGTTTATCGGATTCTCATACATTATTATTCCGAATGCCATGTATGTGGTTTCAGGAAGAGTTAAGAATATGATCTATGCATTTATAATCGCACTGGTCGTCTTCAATTTTGTTGTCTTTTCTATATTTAATAATATCACGGCCGGGCGATTTTCGATTGACCGGTATCAAAACCATATTCTTCCTTAGAATTTTGAATCTTAAAATATAAAGACAGCTTAGGGCTGTTTTTTTTTATGTAAATACCTTGTTGGTTTTTATACTGTTTATCGCGTTTTATTTTACATTATTAATAACATAATTCAAATATGTGTGTTTTTATTTGTATAATAAATCACTTTTAATAGAAATGGGCTTAATAATTGTATTCTGCTAAAGACACTAAAACCTAAGGTATGAAAAGATTAGCTGGAAAATTAGCGGCAGTCATATGCCTGATATTATTTGGAATCACTTCCAAAGGTAATATCGGAGGGAATCTTCCCTCGATTGGACATGTAAAAGCAATATGGCTTAGTGAGAATACAGACTCATTGAAACCGGTTCATGAGCCGATGAGATTATTGCTTCCAGACTGGAAAAAAGCACCTAACAGTTACATTTTTGATCCCACTCAGAACAGCGGAGGATTGCTGGTTCCCGTAAAAAAAGCTTATGCGATGTGGGAGGGTGGCGGATATCTTAACGGGAGTGGTATACCGGCAGGGACGGTAACTGCTGATGTTTTATGGGAAGATGTTCATGGACTTATAAAATCCGGATCGAATTACGCCCTTGAAATAATAGGAACAGGGCAGGATGCTAAGATTAAAGTGCCTGTTAATAAGACAAAAAAAGGAAATGCTGTGGTTGTTTTCAGGGTAGATGGTGAGATTTATTGGAGCTGGCATATCTGGGTAACGGATGATCCCACCAATGGAGTTTCCTATAAAAGTTTCAGCAACATAAAAAGAATGAGATGGGATGGAACAACGGAAATTATTCCGGACTCCGACTGGAAATGGATGGACAGAAATCTGGGAGCAATCACAAATTCTATCACGGCATCAGACTGGAACCGGAGTAACGGACTTCTTTATCAATGGGGACGAAAAGATCCAATTCCACCCCTGGTTACAAGAGGAAATGATTTTTATGAAGCTTCCGGATCGATAGGCAGAGTAAGACATAGAGGAGCCAAAAATATGACCAATGCAGTGAGTATTGATGATCTCAGAAAGTTTGTTCTGCTTTCCGCTGCAGAGGTTACCAATAATATAAGGCTTTCTGTAAAAAATCCTATGAGCCTTATTTATGTCAATAAAGATGATAACTCAGGACAGGCTTATTATAACAATAACCTCAATCTTCCGGTCAACTGGTTTGGAAAATCTACAGCGTTGCCCAATAACAGGCTTTCAGAACTCAATCTTTGGTCTGATAATGCACAAGGGAAAATTGAAACCGTTTACAATACCAATGATAAAACAAAACCTTATAGAGATAAATCTCCTTATGATCCTTGTCCCAATGGATGGCGTATCCCTTCAATGCTGGTGGCAAATCTGGCTTCTCCCTCTTATGTGGATGATATCAGAATAGACTTTTCGCCTTTCGGAGTAAAAACCAGTATGGCAAAAAATGTTTTTGAGACCAATAAATATCATATCATAAAGCCTACTGATACAGGAGTTCCCACCTTCATGACAGGATTTAGAATTTACCCTAATCTTGGCTTTGATCTTTCGGTAGTCGGCGGATTTAATATGGGGATTTTTCCCGGAAACGGACAACTTATCAGAGGGGCTCATTCAGGACAGTATAGTGATCAGCATCATATTGCATTGTGGACTGCAACTTTAGCCCGGTTGTTTGATACTTCTCCTGCTGTTACTGTAAGGGGGCTTTCTATGATTCCGGATAAAACACAGCCTGATATTCCGGACCCTAATTATCCCAATATTAAAGGACGGTATTATTATTTTCCTATGGCCGGAATGTATACTTCAGATGCAAACGGCTGCAGATGTATAAAAGATCCGCTCTACACCATTAATGATTATGATTTTCCAACAGAATATCTGCCTGCAACTGCAGAATATAACGAAGGTTTGAATAATCCGAATACCTATCAGGTTGTTAAAAGCGAAACAGGTACAACTATCGAAATTCCGGTCAGTAAAGCATTTTCTGTGCAAAGTCAGTTGCTGGATAATATTGAGATATTGAACCCTTCCAATTTTAATAATTTAAAAACTAATGTTCTCTGGACTACCAATACAGCTTTAATCAGCAGGATCTCAATAGTAAATCCTTCACCTTTATCACTACAGGATATCAGCAATTCTAAAATATCTGTAGAAATTGCTCCCAATGAAAGTGGAAATGCTGTAGTTACATTGCATAACGGCAGTGCATCTTCCCCGGTATATTGGAGCTGGCATATCTGGGTTACGGATTCTCCTGTGGGATCTTATTCTTATACTACAGAAACTCCTGCAGCAGTTACAAATTATGTGAATTATGTCAATAAAGCTGATGTTGCATTACAGACCGTTTTTATGGATCGTAATCTGGGGGCAACAGATGTTTTTCCCAACGTTGTCAATCCTCAGGCTCCAACTGCTGATGAACTGTTAAAAATCCGTGCCTCTACAGGAATGCACTATCAGTGGGGAAGGAAAGACCCTATCCCCCCATTCCAGTATGCAGATAACAGGAGTTTTTATAATGTATTTCTGGGAACTCCTGCTCCCAAGGGAGCAGTTTCGTACAGTACGCTTGATCAGTCTGACTATAATAATCTTTCAGGAAACTATATTGTACCTTACAGTACTTATGCCTCACTGTCAAATGTACAGGTAACCGATAAACCGTCAGAAAAAATCTCCAAGATCATATCCTATTCTGTGAAGAATCCTCTGGTATATATGATTCCAAGTACTTTTGCTCCTTACAACAGTACAACACCCAATTATACCAACGGTACAGACTGGCTGGCACAGGAACCCAATTTAGCTCCTGACAGATGGGGAAGAGGGGGTAAAAAATCACCTTTTGATCCTTGTCCTGAAGGTTGGAGAATTCCGGACCTTACAAATGTCGCGTTGGTTTCCGGAGCAGATTTCGGACAGACACCATGGTACAAAAAAGATAAGAATATAGCAACCTCATACAGTATTGCCACAGATTATTCAGGTATAAGAGTAAGAAATTCTGCCAATGCTACAGTAGGATATATCTTTAATAATCCGGCATATTCCATAGGAAATTATCCTGATTCCGGATCAAGAGGATTCAGAAGTGTGATGGCTAATCAAAGTGCTCAGGGAACATTTAATATGCTAAACTTTCAGTATCCTGCTGTATGGACGGCTGCTTTAAATTCAAATTATATCGGAAGATCTATTAATCTGTTGTTTGATGCAGCTTCTACCACTAACAGAATGATTGTCTTTCATGACAATAATGACCCCTACTTCGGAACAGGATGCCGATGTGTGAAAATAAAATATGATGCTAATGGTAATGAAGAGGGTCCTGCATCAGGAATTTCAGTTATACCCAATAGCTATAAATTGATTAAAGAAAATGCAAAATCTACGGTGATTAATAACAAGATCTCACTCTATCCGAGTCCTTTTTCTAATATTCTTTACATCAGGGCTGCAGAAAATAAAGAGTACAAATTTGAGATTTTTAATATGCTGGGACAACTTGTAAGGTCTGGGCATTTTATCAATAATCAGACAGATCTTTCATCTTTAAACGCAGGAGTGTATTTAATAAGAATAAATAATTCTGAAGCGAATGTAAAAATTGTAAAACAATAAATAAAATAAGATACTAAAAAGCAGAATAAGACTTCTTGTTCTGCTTTTGTATGAGCCGGCATATTTCTTACATCTATTATGGCTGATGAAAAATTCTATATCAATGAATGCTGATTGTTGTATAACAGTCTAAAACCTATACTACAAAGGATTTGTTTATTCAAAAAATGAGTATTGAAAGAGAGTATAAAGCGCCCTGATTATTAAATTAAACCCTTTTAACAAAAAGTATATAATAAAAAAGCTTTACTTTTGCAAAAATTTTTAGTTAGAATGTCGAAAAATTTAGTAATCGTAGAGTCCCCGGCAAAAGCAAAAACTATTCAAAAATATCTAGGAAAGGATTTTGAAGTGAAATCCAGTTTCGGACATATCCGGGATCTTCCTAAAAAAGGAATGGGGATAGACCTTGCTACATTCAGTCCTGATTACGAAGTTTCAGCAGACAAAAAGAAACTGGTAACCGAATTAAAGGCTGCCGTAAAGAAAGCCGATATGGTATGGCTCGCTTCCGATGAGGACCGCGAAGGAGAAGCTATTGCATGGCATCTTGCGGATGAATTGAAGCTGAAGCCTGAAAACAGAAAAAGAATTGTTTTCCACGAGATTACCAAAAACGCCATTCTAAAAGCAATCGACAACCCAAGAGATATTGATCAGAACTTAGTAAATGCCCAGCAGGCAAGAAGAGTGCTGGACAGAATCGTAGGTTTTGAAATGTCTCCCGTTTTATGGAAAAAAGTAAAACCGGGGCTGTCTGCAGGCAGAGTACAATCTGTAGCAGTAAGGTTAATTGTTGAAAGAGAAAAAGAAATCCGTGAATTTACGCCAAAAGCAAGCTTTAAGCTGGACGGAATCTTTTTAAATAAAACAGAGCAGGAAATTGCTGCTAAGCTTAAAAAAGATTTTGAAAAGGAAGAAGAGGCTGAAAAATTTCTGGAACAGGCTAAAACTACAGAATTTAAAGTTCTCAATGTTGAAACCAGACCAGGTACACGTTCCGCGTCAGCTCCGTTTACAACTTCCACTTTACAGCAGGAAGCTTCGTCAAGACTTGGATATAATGTGACCAATACCATGCGGCTGGCACAGAGATTATACGAAGAAGGGTTTATTACCTATATGAGAACAGACTCTGTAAATCTATCCCAGGAAGCTATTGAAGGAGCTAAGAAACAAATTATCTCAGAATATGGAGCAGAATATTCTTCTCCAAGAAACTATACCACAAAATCAGCTTCAGCACAGGAAGCCCACGAAGCGATCCGTCCTACGGATTTTGGAGTGAAAAGCATAGGAGATGCACAGCTGAACAAACTTTATCAATTAATATACAGAAGAACACTTGCTTCTCAGATGGCTAATGCCAAAATTGAAAAGACAGTGATCGAAATAGGAAATACATCATTACCGCATCATTTTGAGGCACAAGGAGAAGTTATCATCTTCGACGGTTTCCTGAAAGCCTACGGAATTGTAAAAACAGAGGACGATGATGATGAAAACAACGATAAGCTGCTGCCAAAAGTAAGCGTGGGAGAAGTTTTGAGCTATAAAACCATTACTGCTACTGAAAAGTTCACAAGACCAAGTGCAAGATATACTGAAGCCGGGCTGGTGAGAAAACTTGAAGAATTAGGGATTGGTAGACCTTCTACTTATGCGCCTACCATTCAGACTATTCAAAACAGAGAGTATGTGGATAAAAGAGAAATCGAACCACACACCCGTGAAGTGATCAAAATGTCTCTGACAAAAGATAAGATCAAAAAAGTAGTTCTTGAGGAGAAGTTTGGCGGTGATAAAAATAAATTCGTTCCTACAGATATAGGTGAAGTTGTTAATGACTTCCTTACAGATAACTTCAGGGAAATCCTTGATTACGGTTTCACGGCACGAGTTGAAGAAAGCTTTGACGAAATTGCAAGTGGTGATCAGAAGTGGAAAGAAATGATGACGAATTTCTACTCAAAATTCCACCCGAGAATTGAAGATGTAGAAGAAAATGCAGATCGTGCAACAGGAGACAGACTTTTAGGAGTAGATCCTAAGACCGGTAAAAATGTACATGCAAGAATCGGAAGATTCGGAGCAATGATTCAGATCGGAGAAACGGATGATGAGGAAAAACCAATCTTTGCTTCATTAATGACAGGGCAGAATATTGCAACCATTACTTTTGAAGAAGCGCTGGAACTGTTTAAACTGCCGTTTGACTTAAGCGAAGTTGACGGACAGCCGGTTTCTGTAGGAGTAGGAAGATTCGGGCCTTATGTGAAATGGGGTGAAACGTATATCAGTATTCCGAAAGGTGAAGATCCGCTTTCTGTAGATCAGAAACGTGCTGAGGAGATTATCAATGAAAAGAAGATTGCTGATGCTCCTATTGCAACCTATAAAGGTGAACCTGTCACGAAAGGATCCGGAAGATTCGGACCATTTATCAAGTACAAAGATATCTTTGTGAATGTTCCTAAAAGATATGATTTCGAAAACCTTTCACAAAGTGATATCAATGAACTGATTGACGCTAAATTGGAGAAAGAAGCCAACCGATATATCCAGCAATGGGAAAAAGAAAAAATCTCCATTGAAAACGGAAGATGGGGACCTTTCATCAAGTTCGGAAAAGCCATGTTCAAAATTCCAAAAAAAGCAGACGATACAAAATATGAAGCTGAGGAACTGAAAGAACTTTCTCTTGATGAGGTTAAAAAATGGATTACAGATCAGGATCCGAAAGCTTTTGCAGAAAAGAAAAAACCTGCAGCAAAAAAGGCAGCCACAGTTAAGAAGACTACTGCAACAGCGAAAAAAACTGCAACTAAGAAACCTGCAGCTAAAAAATAAATAATCCTTATGGTTACAATACAAGCCGTCAACTCCTGTTGACGGCTTTTTTTATGAACAAAGAGAAACATGTCTTCTCAGTTCCTGTGTTTTTTGTATGTTTGTTATATCAAGCAATTAATCAATTATTACATTTTAAATTAAAATATGGATTTCGAAGACTTTATCATTTCACCAAGAAATTTTAAAACAGAGAGCTGGCAGATAGGAAATCGGATTACAAAAGATATCAGAGAAGACAGTATTGTTCTTTTGTTTGTATCAGACTACAGAGGTGCGGGCGGCGATGCGGAAGTGCAGGATTTTACGGCGGTAAGAAAAGAATTTTACAAGCTTTCACAGATGGATTTCGAAATTCCTGTTGTAGACCTTGGTGATCTGGTATCCGGGAAATCTGTTCAGGATACTCACTATATCTTACAGGAAGTCCTGTCGGCATGTCATTATAAAAGAGCTATTCCGGTAATTATCGGGGGCTCCAATGACTTTGCTTTCTCATTATTTTCAGCATTGAATTTCCATAAGAAAAGCATCAACTATACCCAGATCAGTAATATTATTTCCCTTCAGCAAGGTGAAACCATCAATGAAAATACTTTTTTGAGCAAAATTTTCGGAGCCAAAAATTTCTCCATTAAAAACTACCATCATCTGGGCTACCAGAAGCATTTGAATGAATTGGATTCTGTAAGGCTGATCAAAGAAGTAGAATTTGATATTATCCGGCTGGCTGAAATGATGAATTCTACAGAAAAAACAGAACCGTTCTTCAGAAAAGCAGATCTGGTGACCGTAAACTGTGATGCTATTGAAAGCTTTAGTGAGCCCTTTTCAATGAATCCACAGGTAAATGGTTTGAACAGAAGAGAGATCTGTGCCTATATGAAGGAAATCGGATTGAGTGAAAACCTGAAATCTGTCGGAATTTTTAATTATAATATTTATTCTGAAAACCAGTTGAACCATCAGCTCTTAGCACAGATGCTGTGGTACCTGATCGAAGGAATCAATATCCAGCATTCCCATCCGAAAGAAAGGCATTATGAGCTGTTCTACGTTTTGATAGATGACAGACAATATGCATTCAGACGTGATACTTTCAGTAATTTGTGGTATTTTGGTGATGATGAAAATATAGAAAACTGTATTCCCTGCTCCAGAAAAGATTTTGATGAAGCTAAAAAGGGCTGGCTGAATGCAAGACTGACGAAAATTTAATGTATGACAAATGTTCCCTCAAGAGTATCCATTATTGTTCCCGTTTATAATGTCGAAAACTATTTGGCAAAATGCCTCGATTCTCTGGTAAAGCAGAGCCTTTCTAATATCGAGATTATTGTAGTAAACGACGGAAGCAAAGATAACTCTGAAAAAATAATTAAAGAATTTGCACAAAGATATCCTGATAAAATAAAAGCCTTTACCAAAGAAAACGGTGGACTGAGTGATGCCCGTAATTTTGGAATCGACAGGGCTGCCGGAGATTATATAGGTTTTGTAGACAGTGATGATTATGTTACTGAAAACATGTTTGAAGAAATGTTTCTTTTAGCGGAAAAGCATCATGCGAAAATGGTCATCTGTAATATTCAGAAAGTGGATGAGAACGGAAAAATTGTACAAAAATTGACACAGCTTCCCGATATGCCGGAGAAAATAGCCCTTGAACATAACTTTTCTGTATTTTCTGATATCAGCTATTTTGCATGCAATAAGCTGTTTAAAAAAGAACTTTTTAATCAGAAAAGATTTAAAAAAGGAGTTCACTTTGAAGATATTCAGCTGATTCCTCAGCTTTTGCTGGAATGTGAAACCATTGCGCAGACTCAGAATTTTCATTATCAGTATCTTGAACGTACTGATTCTATTACAAAAACCCACACAGAAAAAGGGCTTGATATGTTAAAGGCAGTTTCTGATGTAGAGCAGGTATTCGGTAAATCTTCCTATTCCAATAAAAGCAAGGAATTGAAAAATTTCCAGATTTTTGAGGGAGTTTACTCGTTTTTGGCCTACCTGGCGTATGTGAAAAAAGACGAAATATTTTACAGTATGTCTGATCAGTTAGACCTTTTTATGAAGGAAAGACAAATAAAAATTCAAGATATATTGAAGTATAGTCGTTTTGGTAAGAATTATCTTTTATCTTTGCCTTTGAAGAAAAAGATTTTTTATCTGTTGTTTTTTGGAGGACAAAAAAAATTGATAAGAAAGTTGATTTAGTAAACACAAATGTAAGTACTATTGTTTCGGTCAATAGAAAATGATAATAAAGTTCCTGTTATGATTTTTTATTTTGGAGATACAAGTGCTGAATTAGAAAAGAATGAAAAACTTTGAATTGTTCTTAAGCGGATCGGGGATACCTATTTTCTATATAAAAATAGGATTAGGCTTCGTATTCTCCTTTTTAATTACATTTTTCTCTATTCCTACCATTGTCAAGATTTCAAGAAGAAAGAATCTGATGGATGAGCCTGGAATAAGAAGCTCGCATCTTAGAGAAATTCCCAATCTTGGTGGAATCGCCATCTTTTATTCAATAGGAATCTGTGCCTCTATTTTTGCCTATGAATTGTTTGATCTCTACAAATTTTTATTTGCTTCATTAATTATCCTGCTCTATGTGGGGGTAATGGACGATATTGTTGTAATGAGAGCTTACAAAAAACTTGTTGCACAAATTGTTGTGTCTTCCCTGATTGTTATTGGTTCGGATATCAGAATAAGAAGTTTATTCGGAATCTTCGGCGTATACGAACTGGAGTATTTCGTAAGTGTGATATTCAGTATCGTAACATTTATTATTCTGATTAATGCGTTCAATCTGATTGACGGGATCGATGGGCTGGCAGGAGGTTATTCCGTTATCTGTAGTGCTTTATTTGGAATAAGCTATTACCGTCTGGGGGAATATAATTATCCGCTGGTAATACTGTCTGTTGTTATTATTGGAACTGTGCTGGCATTTTTGTATTATAATCTGTCAAACTACCGTACCCGCAAAATATTTATGGGAGATACCGGTTCTATGCTCCTTGGCTTTTTATTGGCTTTTACATCCATCTGTTTTATCGATATTTTTATAGATAAAAAACTGATCGATGTTCCCAGATATCACCTTCAGTCTGCTCCTGTAGTAGCGGTAGCTATTCTGATTCTTCCGATTGTAGATACTCTGAATGTCATTATGATCAGGCTTTACAACAAAAAGTCACCATTTGATGCTGATAAAAACCATATTCATCACAAACTGCTGAAATTGAATCTTACCCATAGGAGATCAACTTTTTATATTATTCTTTACTATCTGATGATTGTTGGAGTGGCTTATTATTTAAGACATATTAATGTCAATCTTTTATTATTGGTGATTGTTTCACTGGGTTTTTTTGGTGCATATTTGCCAGATTTACTATATCGAGTAAGAAATAACAAAAATTAACAATTAAATATTACTTTTGTAAACAATATTATATATATATGATGAAAAACTTTAAATATTTATTTTTAATATTCCCTCTTTTAGTTACCTCATGTATTACAACAAAGGATGTAAGATACTTACAACCAAGTGAGAGTCTCGTAATTAATGAAGAAGGTCTTGTTCCCTACAATATCCCTGTATACAGGATTACCAAAAATGATATCCTCAATCTTAACATTGTAACAACTCCCAAAGGAGATGCTGCACAGTTTTATTCTTCTTACAATTCCTCAGGAGGGACCGGAACCGGAGCTGTAACAAGTCCGGCCATGTCTGGCGGTGGTTCTGTAGGGGGAGGAGTTGGTACTACTTCCGGGATGAGCAGAGGAGGAAATACGAATTTCTATTTTAACGGACTCAAGGTAGATTCCAATGGTGATATCAATGTTTTTGGAATTGGCTATGTAAAAGCTGAGGGAAGAACATTAGAGGATATCAGAAAAGAAATTCAGGAAAAGGTAAATGAAAATTTCCAGGAAGGTAAATCTGAAGTAAGACTCAATACAGACGGTATCACTTATTATATTCTTGGTGATGTTGAAACTACAGGTCTTTCAGGAGAGAAAGTAGTTCATAAAAATACACTTACCATTACTGAAGCTTTAGCCATTAATGGCGGGCTAAACAGGACGATTGATAAGAAAGAGATCGTTATCCACAGAAAACTTCCGGAAGGAATCAAAATTGCCAAAATAGATCTTACCAGAGAAGATCTTATGAACTCTCCTTTCTATTATGTGCAGAATGGAGATGAAATCTATCTGAGCACAAGAGCAAAAAGCTTGAACGGATTCGGAAAAGATCCTATTCAGACTTTAACAACAGGAGTTTCGGTAATTACTACGGCATTGTCTATTTATTTACTTCTTAAAAATCTTTAGTCATGATTCCAGAAAGAGTAACCGCTGCAGAGAAGAATAATTCTCAGAAAGAAAAGTATGGGTCGTTTGCGTTATTTGATTTAGAACACTTTTTAAGAAGAGTCCTTAAAAACTGGTACTGGTTTGTATTGATGTTTTTTATCGGCTATGCCGTTGCATGGGTATACAGTAAATACTATGCACAAAATATTTATGCATCAGACTTATCATTAAGTACCTCCAGTAAAGGTTCTGAGTTCTTACCAACACAGTCTAACCAATCCATCAACTTCATCTGGGGTGATACCGGAAATCAGGATGGGCTTTATCTGAAAAAAATGCTTTTATCAAGATCACACAATGAATTTTTGGTAAAAGAACTGGATCTTTTTGTTAATTATTCTACCAAAGGACTGATAAAATCCACCTACCTGGATAAAGATGATTCACCGGTTTTTCTTCAGATTGATAAAAAACATCTTCAGCAGATTGATTATCCTATTACCCTGATCCCCAAAGGCGATGGAGCATATCAGGTAGTTTTACCAGAAGAAGGAGAATCCACTAACCTGTATAATTATGAAGTGGAAGGTTTTCAGACTATCAATCATTATAGCAGACCCGCTGATAAAATCATTAAAATCAACGAATGGTACAATGCTCCGAACCTGAGGTTCAGATTACTTAAAAATCCTGTTCCTTCTAAAATTAAGTTGGATAATATTATTGTAAACCTGAAATCGGTCAATGAAAGTGTAAACGAAATTGTTTCTACTACAGGTGTTGACTTTGATAAAGAAATCAGGTCCATTATGATTATTACTAAAAAAGGATATAATCTCAACAGCACAGTAAATTTCCTTAATAAATCTGTTGCAGAGTTACAAAAAAAGAGACTGGCTGATAAAAATGTAGTCAATAAGAATACCGATATCTTTCTAAAGGATAATCTGGATAACATCCGTAAAAAACTTGATTCAAGTGCGAGTGTGCTCAATTATTTAAAAACTTCGGAAAAACTTTATAATATTAAAGACAGAGACGAAAAATCTCTTGAAAAAATAAAAGAACTCGAGGCTAAAAAAGCAGATATCATAAGCAAAATCAATTCTCTTAACAATATAAAAAACACGCTGCAGTCTCAGAATTTTGATAAAATGATTGGAACCAATGCTGCAGGTTTTGAAGATGGAGTATTCTCAGCAACAGTTACTGAACTTAAAGCTCTGTATACCAAAAGAGCAGAAATGGCTTCTATTTACAAACCTTCATCAGAGCCTATGAGAGAAATCAACAGGCTTATTGATGAGGCAAGAATGGGATCATCGAACAGTTTAAGAGGATACTATAACAGATATTATGAGGAGATCAACAAAATTGATCGTGATATTTCAGGAGCCAACTCGGACTTAGCTTCTTACCCTGAAAAAGAAAGAAGATATCTGGATGCAGAAAGAGGATATAATATGATTGAGGCGACTTATAATAGTCTTCTGGGAAGACAGAGTGATACTAAAATGAGAATGGCGACCAATCAATCTGATATTACAGTGATTGACCCAGCCAAAAATCTGGGACAAAGACCTATTGCACCTAATGTCAAGTTAGCGAAAACTGCCATTATCTCAGGATTGCTGCTGCTTCCGTTACTTTTTATCTTTGTAGGTGAAGTATTAGATAGTAAAATCAGAAATATTAAAGAACTTTTAAGTGCAACGAAAATTCCGCTTCTTGGAGTCATTGGAAATAACAGCAATGAAAATATGCTTACCGTTCTGGAGCAGCCAAAATCATCTGTATCAGAAGCCTTCAGGGGAATAAGAGCCAATATGAGATTTCTGATGGACAATGAAGGTGAAAAGGGAAAAGTTATTTTGATTACTTCATCCATTGGAGGAGAAGGAAAAACTTATATTTCCATCAATTTAGCATCCGTAATAGGATTAAGTGATAAAAAAACAATCTTGTTAGGAATGGACCTTAGAAAACCGAAAATCTTTGGAGACTTTAAGATTGATAATAAATATGGGATCTCCAATTATCTTACAGGAGAAGTAGATATTGACAAGATAATTAACAAGACCAAGATCCCTAATCTGGATGTTGCTACTTCAGGTCCTATTCCGCCAAACCCATCTGAGCTTTTAATGAGTCAGAGAAATATCAGATTTATAGAAGAACTCAAAGAAAAATACGATTTCATTATTATAGATTCACCACCTGTAGGTCTGGTGGCAGACTCGTATGAACTGATGAAGTATTCTGATGCTAATATATATGTTGTACGCCATGAATACACAGAAAAATATATGCTGAAAATGATTACTGAAAAGTATCATAACGATGAAGTCAATAATCTGGGACTTGTCTATAATGACTATAATACCAAACAAGGCTACGGCTATGGCTATGGTTACGGCTATGGCTATGGTTATGGTTATTTCGATGAAGATAAAAATTATAAAGAGCCGTTACTGATAAGGATCAGAAATAAAGTACAGGTATTATTTAATAAAAAATAAAGCATTAAACCCTCATTTAATGGGGGTTTTTTCATATGTAAAGTATTTTCATTCTATGAAAAAAAGAATATTTTTGCCACTTTGCCGTTTACTTTATAACAAATTATGTTTTTTTGTTTATTTTTAACTAAACATTAAGATTATCATTAATATAAAAATGTTTTATATTTGCAAAAATTAAATTTTAAAATAACCATAAATCCATATTCTTTTATGAATAAAAAATTATTGTTTAGCTTCCTTGCCTTCCTTGGAGTGGTAAGTGTTAAAGCACAAAGAAACGAATTGGGAGTTCGTCTAGGTATGAGTAACCTAGTGGGAGATGTAGGAAGGACAAATTATATTTTACAGAAGCCGTTGGATTTAAGCAGAACGTCAGATTGGGGGGTCCCGTTTTATGGTGGTTTATTATATAGATTTAATTTTAACCCGCATCAGACTATCAGATTGGATTTAGGATACAACCAGATCCAGTTCAGTGATAAAGCGGCAAAAGAAGATTATAGAAGAAATAGAAACTCATACGGAAAAAATAATGTGTATGAGGCGAGTTTAATGTTTGAATATAACTTTTTCCCGGTAAATAATGAGCAGATAAGCATGCTGAGCCCTTATATCTTCGGAGGTGTCGGTGCTTTGATGTTTGATGCTCCTAAAGCTACTCTTGTGAATGACTTCAGAAGAGATGCTGATGGTGTGGCACAGGCTCCGGTCAATGAATTGGATTTTACAACCACCACAGATTATTCCTTGGGCAAAAAAGTAACAATGCATATCCCTTTTGGTGTTGGTTTAAAGTATAAATTCAACCATTCCTGGGCTATATTTGCAGAAGCTACATTCAGATATACATTGACGGATCAGTTGGATCACAGCAAGATCCTTTCCAAAGATGTAAAAACTTCTTATAATGCTGATATTTTGGATCCTGCCACAGGCGGTTCATTATTACAGTCAGGAAATTATTATGCGGTTTCTAAAGAAAGAGAAGCAGAGTTTATTAAAAAGAGAAATATTGGAGATGACAGATCCAGAGACTGGATAAATACTTTCAGTTTAGGACTGACATATTCGTTCGGAAGACCTCCATGTTATTGTGAATAATATGTCGTTGATTAAAGAAAAAATAAATTCTGAGAATTTACCAAAACACGTAGCCATCATTATGGATGGTAATGGAAGATGGGCAAAATCTCGTGGCGAAGAAAGAACTTTCGGTCACAAAAATGCCATTAATGCAGTAAGAAATGCTATTAATGCTTGTAATGAGATTAATATTCCTTACTTAACATTGTATACATTCTCTTCAGAGAATTGGAATCGTCCAAGCGAAGAAGTGAATACCCTTATGAATCTGTTGGTAGAAACCTTACTGCTGGAAGCAGAAGAGATTTTCAGCAAAGGATTGAGAATGCATGTTATAGGGAATCTTGAGAAGTTGCCTGCATTAGTAAGAGAGCAGTTGGAACGTGTGGTAGAACTCACAAAAGAAAACACAAAAGGAAACCTTGTATTGGCTATTAGCTATGGCTCACAAAATGAAATACTGGAAGCCGTAAAAAACATAAGTTCTGATGTAAAAGAAGGAAAAGTAGAGATAGAAAATATAAACGAAAGTTTATTTGAAAATTATCTTTATACAAAAGATTTTCCTCCTGTAGATTTACTGATCAGAACCAGCGGCGAAATAAGAATAAGCAACTTCCTGCTTTGGCAGATTGCTTATGCTGAATTACAGTTTTTAAATGTTCTGTGGCCGGATTTCACCAAAGATATTTTCTTCCAGTGTATTGTGGATTATCAAAACAAAGAAAGAAGATATGGTTTAACCGGTGAACAGGTAAAAGGCCAATAAATTTTTAAGAAAAGAAAGACTCGATAAAATGAAGTTTAGACTATTACCCATCATTATGTTTGCTGCTTCTGCACATTTTTATGGACAAGTAACTCCACAAGACAGCACAAAAGTAAATAATGCTGTACATGCAGAAAATGAGGCAGGAACTTATACTCTTAAAGACATCGTTGTAGATGGGGTAAAAAAATATACACCAGCTCAGATCTTAAGATTTACGGGCCTTACAAAAGGAGAAAGTGTAGACATTCCGGGACAGAAAATCAGCAACGCTGTAAAAAAACTTTGGGATACCCAATCTTTTTCTGAAGTGGAAGTTTATGTTCAAAGCATTGAAGGACAGACGATCGTTCTGAAATTTTATCTGCAGGATCTGAAAGAACTTGGAGAAGTGAAATTTACAGGAAAAGGAATCGGTAAATCTAAAAGTGAAAAACTGGCAAAGGATAACAACCTTAAACCAGGAACTAAGATCACTCAGAACTTGGTTTCAAGCCTTAAAACCAATGTCCCTAAAGACTACATCAAAAAAGGTTTTGCAGATGCCAAAATTACTATCCAGGATAAAGTAAATGCAGGAGATCCTGCTTTGGTAGACTGGACAATCAATGTAGATAAGGGTAAAAGAATTAAAATTGACCATATCGAATTTGAAGGAAACGATAATGTAACCGATAGCAAACTTAGAAATAAAGCTTTCAAAGAAACCAAACAAAAGCGTTTCGGAATCGGTGGTATTTTGAAATCCTCAAAATTCATTGAAGATAAATACCAGGAAGATAAACAAAGCCTTATCAGTTATTACAACTCCCTGGGATACAGAGACGCTAAAATCGTTTCAGATTCAGTATGGAGAAACAAAAGAAATAACTACGAAATCAATGTAAAACTTAGCGAGGGTAAAAAATATTACATCGGGGATATTACATTCACGGGTAATACCGTATACGCAACAGAATATTTGCAGAGATTATTAGGATATAAGAAAGGGGATATTTACGATGCAGTAGGTTTCAACAAAAAAGTTGGGGAAGACGGAGGTAAAGAAGATGATTCAGATATTAAATCTGTTTACATGAATAACGGTTACCTTTTCTCAAATGTAACGCCGGTTGAAAAATCAGTTTCAGGAGATGCCGTAAATCTTGAAGTAAGAATTAATGAAGGAGAACAGGCTACCTGGAATAAAGTAACATGGCAGGGAAATACAACAACCCATGACCACGTAATTCTTAGAGCACTAAGAACAAAACCGGGAGAGCTATTCAAAAAAACAGAAATTAAAAGAACCTATTTCGATTTAGCGGGAATGTCATTCTTTGATCCTCAGCAGGTCGGACAGGATATCCAGCCAAACCAGGTGGATAATACTGTAGATATCAACTGGAAGCTTGTAGAAAAAGGATCTTCACAGGTTCAGTTACAGGCAGGTTACGGAGGTAACAGTTTTATCGGTACTTTAGGATTAACATTTAATAACTTCTCATTAAAGAATTTCCTTAAGTTTAAAGATTTCAAACCGGTACCTCAGGGAGACGGACAAACGTTCTCTATTCAGGTACAGGCAGGACAGTATTTCCAGAACTATGGAGTATCATTCTCAGAGCCTTGGCTATTTGGTACTAGACCAACAGCACTTTCTGTAAGTTTAAATAACTCAAGAGTAAGATACACAGATCAATATGGAGAAGCCCAGAAATTGAACATCTTCTCTGCTTCAGTAGGTCTGAACAGACTATTGAACTGGCCGGATGACTACTTCTCTCTTTATACAGGTTTACAGTTCCAGAAGTATGACTTCAAGAACTATCCATTCCAGTTTGGGGATACCACAGAAAATAACGGTACTGCCAATAACTTCAGTGTCAATTTAGGACTGAGCAGAAACTCAGCAGGTATTGACCCGATTTTCCCAACAATGGGATCCAATATTGAGCTTTCAGCAAAACTGACTCCTCCATACTCATTGTTTAAGAAGAAAGATTACTCCACAATGTCACCTATTGACAAATATAAGTGGATGGAATTCTATAAGATTAAATTCAAAGCAGATGTTTACAATGAGATCATTGGAAAACTTGTGCTAAGGTCTTCTGCTGAAATGGGATTCATGGATGGATATAACAGCCAGCTGGGAGCGCCGCCGTTTGAAAGATTCTATATGGGAGGTACAGGTCTTTTCGGAGGTCGATATGACGGTAGAGAATTGATCCCTTTAAGAGGGTATGAAAATGCCAGTACAGAAGGAGGTCAGGCTGATGATATTACTCAAAGAGGAGGAGGTACAATTTATAACAGATTTACTTTAGAATTAAGATACCCGATCTCAATGAGCCAGACTGCAAAAATCTATGCCCTGACATTCGCAGAGGGTGGTAACGTATGGAACTCATGGAGTTCTTACAGCCCATTTCAGTTGAAAAGATCAGTCGGAGTTGGTGTAAGAGTTTATATGGGAGCATTTGGATTGATCGGATTCGACTTCGCACTAGGTCTTGATAAGACATTATCAGGTGACAAGTCCGGATGGAGAAACCACTTCTTGATGAACCAAACATTATAATTATTAAATATGAAGCACTTTAAAATAATTTTCACATTCGCATTACTCTTGCTTTTCGGGTTGAACAATGCCCAGAAAATCGGAGTAGTGGATACTAATGAAATTTTAAATAAATTACCTCAGTATAAAGAAGCCGAAGCAAGATTAAATTCTCAGATCGATACCTGGGAGTCTGAACTTCAAAATCTTCAGTCTGAATATGAAAGAAAAAAAGCTGCTTTTGAAAGTGAAAAAGTTTTATTGATAGGTGATCAGCTTAAACTTAGAGAAAAAGAAGTTACAGACCTAGATAAAAATATTAAAACGACAACAAGCTTACGTTTTGGAGCGAATGGTGAAATTACAAAACTGAGAACAAATCTGGTTCAGCCTTTTCAGGATCAGATCTGGGGAGCCATCAAAACAATGTCCGAAAAAAATGGCTTGGGCATAGTTCTTGATAAAAGCAATAACATTAGTGTTATTTTCCTTCAGTCAAAATATGATTACACCGAAAAAGTATTGTCTATCTTATTAAAAGGAACAGACAAGAAGGAAAAAACAAATAGTAAAGGCAAAAAATAATAAAAGAATTAACTTTTGCTATATTTTAAAATCTAAAAACAAATTAAATTATTTATTTACCAGTTATGAAAAAATTAAGTGTATTATTTGCAGCAGTAATGATGGTTGTATCTGTAGGTATGGCAAAAGCTCAAAAAATTGCTACTTTAGATGTAATGGGAGTTCTTAACGCGATGCCGGAGAAAAAGAAAGCAGATGCTGATCTTAAAACATTCTTAGATACTAAACAAGCTGAGATCAAGAAGAAAGCTGACGCAGCTCAAACTAAATATCAGCAATACCAAACTGAAGCTCCTAAGAAAACAGCTGACGAAAACAATGCTAGAGAAGCAGAAATGAAAAAATTAGCTGAAGAAATCCAGCAAATGCAGGAAAAAGCTCAAAAAGATCTACAAGCTAAGCAAGATGTAGCTTTTGGTCCTATTGAGAAAAAACTAAACGATGCAGTAGAAAAAGTAGCTAAAGCTGGCGGATACGATTATATTATGGATGCAAACTCAACAGCATTCCTTTATAAAGGAGGACCAGACGCAACTCCAGCTGTGAAGAAAGAATTAGGAATTCAATAATTTCAGCAAATTAACAAAGATTTATAAAACCAACCGCCTCTTTTAGAGGTGGTTTTTTTATTTTTGCGGAATGGAAAAAGAAGTATCAACTACGGTCAAAGTTAGGTTTAGTGACTGTGATCCGATTGGACATTTGAATAATGTAAAATATCTTGAGTATATGTTCAATGCCAGAGAAGATCATGTGGAAACATTTTATGGATTCACTTATGAAGAATATACCAAGAAAACCGGCTGTACCTGGATTGCTATTCAGAACGAAATAGCCTATCTCAAAGAAGTAAGATATAATACACAGGTAGTGATCAGCAGCAAGACCATCGATGTACAGGATAGAACGGCAAAAGTGGAAATTCTCATGAAGAGTTTGGATGAAAAAACAATTCATGCTGTACTTTGGGTGACTGTTATTTATTTTAATGTTAAAACAAGAAAATCTGAAGTTCATCCAGAAGATATCAAAGAAATTTTTGATCAGTTTTATGTAGATCTTATCCAAAAAGACTTCCAGTCAAGAGTGAAGTTCTTAAGATCTCAGAATGCCAAGAACTCTTAACTCCATTTCTTATTGAAGGTTCCAATTTAAAATTAATAATAAACAAATGAAAAAAATAGCAGTAATAGGTAGTAACGGACAATTGGGAAACTGCATAAAAAAGATTGCCCCGGATTTTGAACATCTATATGAGTTCCTGTTTACGGACTCATCTACTTTAGATGTTACCAATGAAGAGCAGGTGAACGATTTCTTTTATGATAACAAACCTGATTATTGCATCAATGCCTCCGCATACACTGCAGTTGATCTGGCAGAAAAGGAACAAGAAAAAGCCTTTGCAGTAAATGCCGGCGGAGTAGCCCACCTTGCTCAGGCATGTGCAGATTATAAATCTGTTCTGATTCATGTTTCTACAGACTATGTTTTTGATGGAACCACAAATCTTCCATACGCTGAAGATGATTTTACCAATCCCATAGGTGTATACGGAACATCAAAAAAAGAAGGAGAGGAGCTTGCTCTGGAAATCAACCCAAAAACAATCATTATAAGAACATCTTGGCTGTATTCCGAGTTTAATAAGAACTTTGTGAAAACAATGTTGAATCTTTTCTCTCAGAAAGAAGAATTGGGTATCGTTGCTGACCAGTTTGGACAACCAACCAATGCCAACGATCTGGCAGAAGCTATTATGAGAATTATCGAAGCACCACAGAAAACCTACGGCATTTTTCACTTCTCAAACTATCCGGAGACAACCTGGTTTGAATTTGCCAAAAAAATTGCTGAATTTTCAAAATCATCAGTAAAATTAAATCCATTGACAACCGAAGAGTACCCAACTCCTGCCAAAAGACCAGTCAGAAGTACCATGTCTCTGGATAAAATAGAAGAAGTTTATAAAATAGAACCCAAACATTGGGAAAACAGTCTTGAAGAATGTGTTGAAATCCTTTCACACGAATAATGTATATATGAAGAATATTACAATCCTCTTTTCCGTATTATGTATCCAGCTGTGGAGCGCACAGAATGTTTATATGACCAGAGTTGAAAAAACAAATGACAATGCAGATAAATTCTTCTACAGAAAAGATACTGCCGCTGCAGAGGCTGTTTATTTAGGAGAAGTAGAAGTACAGGGGGGTTCAAAAGATGACGCACTCGTATTTTCCATGGTATATAAAAAAGCAAAAGAGATTGGTGCCAATACATTTGAATTAAAACCTTTCGAAAATGTTGATGGTACTCCGCAGACATTCAATGCTGCCAATTATAAAATTGCTTTATATTACACACCTAAAGAAAAATTGGCGGCTAAAAATGGGGAGATGTATATATTTGCATCTTCTGAAAAAGATCAGAAAATAAATGTTAACCGTAAAGACTATATTATTTCTCCCAGATCATTTTTAAAATTAAAAGTGGTTCCGGGAGAAATCTATACGATTTCAACCAAAAAGCTTTTAGGCTCTACAGTGAAAGTTCAGCCAAAAGCCAATGATGACAATCTTTATTTTCAGGTTTCCTCCCTGAAAGTAAAATCAGACAACTCAGGAGTGGGTGGTTTGAATCTGAAATCCGGGGATATTATTGGTCTGGAGAAATCCTACGCTGAGTTTTTGAGCGTAATATATAAGGAAATCAAACCTTAGAAACATTCTATACTAAACAATTGTAGGTTTTTGGCCTATATAAATCAACAATAGGAACGGGCTGAAGCCCGTTCTTTTATATAATCTTTGTATTGAGTTTTAGCTCAAATGTTTTTCCAGTCACATTTTTTACAGGCTTTATTGAAAATCTTCCCTTAACTTATTATATATGTCAATAGGGAACGGGCTAAAATCCTGAGCTTAGTCTAATGAATCCCATTTAATAAAGATACTCCCTCCATCTGAATTCAATTCAAACCTGCACCTTATTATAGATACCTTATTTGATGTTCCAAACCCCAAAATCCCACATCTCACGCTCTCTCACCCTCAAACCCTCCCACACTCCCACGCTCTCACCCCGATCTTCCAAACAAATGTTTAAAATTTTTCTCCCTGCCTTCCAGTCCTTTAGGAATAAATATCACTGTAATGTAAAATTTATGTTAAATAAACTTGTTTTGCGTTGTAGGAAGTTACTATCTTTGCCCCACTGAAAACGAGAGTAGAACAGTAGCGCAGAAGAACCTTTAGATGGGCAGAGACAATATTACTTCAAAAAAGAGACGGACGAAAAAAAACTTTAAATTTTTTTGTAAAAAAAGTTGCCAGTTTAAAAAGAGTTTGTATCTTTGCAGTCCCAATTAGAGGGAGCGCGGGAGTATAGAGATTGAGGTTTTGAGAAGGGTTAAGGTTACTTAAAAAACTTTAAAATTTTCTTCAAAAACATTTGGTCATTAAAAAATAAAGTTTTACTTTTGCACTCGCAAATACGGAGCGACACTGACAGAGAGATTGCTTCGTTGAAAAGCGAAAGATATAAAGATCATTGACATACAATATAACAACCAAGTAAGGAAAAACTAAAGCGTTAAAAACTTTGAGTGAGTCAGACAAACATACAATGGAGAGTTTGATCCTGGCTCAGGATGAACGCTAGCGGGAGGCCTAACACATGCAAGCCGAGCGGTAGAGATCTTTCGGGATCTTGAGAGCGGCGTACGGGTGCGGAACACGTGTGCAACCTGCCTTTATCTGGGGGATAGCCTTTCGAAAGGAAGATTAATACCCCATAATATACTGAATGGCATCATTCGGTATTGAAAACTCCGGTGGATAGAGATGGGCACGCGCAAGATTAGATAGTTGGTGAGGTAACGGCTCACCAAGTCTGCGATCTTTAGGGGGCCTGAGAGGGTGATCCCCCACACTGGTACTGAGACACGGACCAGACTCCTACGGGAGGCAGCAGTGAGGAATATTGGACAATGGGTGAGAGCCTGATCCAGCCATCCCGCGTGAAGGACGACGGCCCTATGGGTTGTAAACTTCTTTTGTATAGGGATAAACCTACCCTCGTGAGGGTAGCTGAAGGTACTATACGAATAAGCACCGGCTAACTCCGTGCCAGCAGCCGCGGTAATACGGAGGGTGCAAGCGTTATCCGGATTTATTGGGTTTAAAGGGTCCGTAGGCGGATCTGTAAGTCAGTGGTGAAATCTCACAGCTTAACTGTGAAACTGCCATTGATACTGCAGGTCTTGAGTGTTGTTGAAGTAGCTGGAATAAGTAGTGTAGCGGTGAAATGCATAGATATTACTTAGAACACCAATTGCGAAGGCAGGTTACTAAGCAACAACTGACGCTGATGGACGAAAGCGTGGGGAGCGAACAGGATTAGATACCCTGGTAGTCCACGCCGTAAACGATGCTAACTCGTTTTTGGAATGTAAGTTTCAGAGACTAAGCGAAAGTGATAAGTTAGCCACCTGGGGAGTACGAACGCAAGTTTGAAACTCAAAGGAATTGACGGGGGCCCGCACAAGCGGTGGATTATGTGGTTTAATTCGATGATACGCGAGGAACCTTACCAAGGCTTAAATGGGAAATGACAGGTTTAGAAATAGACTTTTCTTCGGACATTTTTCAAGGTGCTGCATGGTTGTCGTCAGCTCGTGCCGTGAGGTGTTAGGTTAAGTCCTGCAACGAGCGCAACCCCTGTCACTAGTTGCCATCATTAAGTTGGGGACTCTAGTGAGACTGCCTACGCAAGTAGAGAGGAAGGTGGGGATGACGTCAAATCATCACGGCCCTTACGCCTTGGGCCACACACGTAATACAATGGCCGGTACAGAGGGCAGCTACACTGCGAAGTGATGCAAATCTCGAAAGCCGGTCTCAGTTCGGATTGGAGTCTGCAACTCGACTCTATGAAGCTGGAATCGCTAGTAATCGCGCATCAGCCATGGCGCGGTGAATACGTTCCCGGGCCTTGTACACACCGCCCGTCAAGCCATGGAAGTCTGGGGTACCTGAAGTCGGTGACCGTAACAGGAGCTGCCTAGGGTAAAACAGGTAACTAGGGCTAAGTCGTAACAAGGTAGCCGTACCGGAAGGTGCGGCTGGAACATCTCATTTTAGAGCGTCTTAGGACGTTAAACAAAATCAGTATCGTAAGATACAAAATACTTACTTAAAGCATAGCTTTAGTTTTTTGTTTGGTTGATTTATATTAAAAATACAAAACCCACTAGAAATTAGTAAAGGGATTGAGAGAGGCAAAGAAGATAAAAGCAGAGAGAGAAAGACGAAGAAATTAGTCTATTATCTATCAGTCTATCATCTTTTACGTCTAAAAGACAGTCTCGTAGCTCAGCTGGTTAGAGCGCTACACTGATAATGTAGAGGTCGGCAGTTCGAGCCTGCCCGAGACTACTAATTAAAGCGGTAAGCATTAAGCTGGAAGCAGTAGGCGATACGCCTAAAGCTTATAGCGTAAAGCCTGCAGCACCTAGAGGGGGAATTAGCTCAGCTGGCTAGAGCGCCTGCCTTGCACGCAGGAGGTCAAGGGTTCGACTCCCTTATTCTCCACCATCATAGATGGTTTAGTTTTAAAAAAGCAAATAGAGCCAAAAACAATATTTGCGAATTAAATCAGAAATAGATTTAAGATCATTGACATTAACGGTAAAGACATCACAAAGAGAAAACCGAGCGCATAAAGCGCTTGAGTAACCAATAGGAAAGAAATCGTTAAGGGCGTATGGCGGATGCCTAGGCTTTCAGAGGCGACGAAGGACGTGGTAAGCTGCGAAAAGCTGCGGGGATTGGCACACACGAATTGATCCGCAGATATCCGAATGGGGCAACCCGGCATATTGAAGATATGTCACCTCGCAAGAGGAGCAAACCCGGAGAACTGAAACATCTAAGTACCCGGAGGAAAAG